>JBBPIC010000030.1:0-77250 GCA_038040525.1 Acidobacteriota bacterium
ATTTGGCTTCACGACGGCGCGCGAGGCAACGACGGGCAATATGATCTCCATCTATCCACACTCCCGCAGAAACCTAACCAAACAGTAATCGACCTAGTTAACACGATTTTGGCAAGTGAAGAGTGCTTCGATTTCTTGAAGACTGTGCTTAACAAAGCCTCAAAAAAAAGTAATCCTGTGCTAAGGGGCGGCGACATCAGAGCCATATTCACAGATTTTCTTGCGCAGAAGAAAGGGGGCATCTTAAGAGACCTCGCAGGAGTGAAATACGGGACTGCTGAAGGAAGAATTGGTTCTGATGGAAAAGGGAATGGAATAATTCGTCGGGGTTATTCCACTGGTAATCAGGATGAGTATGACGCAAGCGGCATTGTGAATGAATTACCCCACCTGGCTGGGAGTAAGGGCGGCTATCCAAAGCATGGGGAGTATGGCGATCTAGAGCTTGCACGCGCTGCTTATGACAGTGGATACGATAAATACTTCCGAGGCTTGACGGAACCGAATCCTTTTTCGAAATTTCCGGATCGGAAATCCCAAGACCAAAACCGATCCAGTAACCTTTGGAGTTCTTACTTTCACGATATCCTGAAGCAACATTGTCTGGAATAGGAGCTAATCCATGAAAATAGTAATCACTAGCTGTAGCATTGGCGTGCTTTCGCTGCTTCTGTTTACACTGCCTTGCCTCACACGAAGAGGCCAGGTTCAGTCCATTTCGATGCCGTTAAACTTGTGCCAAAGTTGCGAAACAGCTTCTCCTTCTGGTCTTCCTATCAATAATACAATCGCACAGCCTAATGCCTGGCGAGGATTGGTACCCCTACATTCAACCCGTGTGGAGGTGGAACGTGTACTCGGAAAACCTAAATGGTCGCATGGCTCCACTTTTATTTATGAGTCAGAATGCGAAAGAGTTGATGTCTTGTACTCGAAAGGGGCCTGTGAACTTAGCGGTGTAACACGCTGGAATGTTCCTGCTGACGTTGTAATCAAACTGGAGGTTGCACCGCGAAACAAGATGCTTGTGAAAGATCTCAAGTTCGAGCTAAAGCGGTACCTTCGCGACCAGGAATCTCATCCTGAGAACTGGGTTCTCTATCGAAGCGCGGAGGATGGAATTCGAGTAAGGGCGATATTGGGCGAGAAAGAGGAGACCGTAATGGTCATCACTTATGAAGCGCGGTCGAATGATAAGGTGCTGCGATGCGCCTCAACCAAATAGAACAATTGACACACAAGCCTTGAGTTCCGACAAGGATCATGCCTCCCATCGGCGGGTTGGATAGAATGCAGAATCTGGATTTCAGCACTTATCTGGAGAATGAACTAAAGAGGAATTGTCCACCTTAGCTTATTATTCTGAACATTCTGCTAACGACGGTGACGGCATTATTAGTAGTAATGGTGCATACGTGTGCCCAACAACAGCCGATTGGTTGGCACGGGATCATACCCCTTCGCTCCACGCGAGCTGACGTGTCGGCTTTAAGGATTTCTCTCAATGGACAATTCAGCCCCAACATTTACTCCCACTGGCTGAGGCGACGTGGTGGGACATCGTGGTCCTCTGTGTCGCTCTCATAATCTTCATCTGGCAAGTGATGATGCTCAAGGGGATTCTCAAGCCAGTCCCAGTATTCTCGGAGAAAGCACCCACGCCAGAATCACTTGAGTCCTATCAAGCGTAACCCCATACAAACCATTGGACACAACGTCCTTGGTGAACGCTTTGACCGGGTTACGATCACGCCGCCATGTTGAAGGAAGCCTATTCGAGATCTGAATCGCGGGATTACGTAAATGGAACCAACAGCGGCACGCAGACTGGCCCTTACCGGCAGAGTTATCAACATGATCCCTTCGGCAATCTGACGCAGCGCGATAATCGTTTCTGGAGTCAAACCGATACTTTCTCGGCCAGCTACACAAATCACCGCAGACAGGGATTCTCCTATGATGCGGCGGGAAACCTATTGGGCGACGCGGACCTCGTTTACGCGTATGACGCAACGGGGCGCAACGTGTCGATATTCAATGGCGCCGCAAACAATCGCACTATCTTAGTTGAGCATGATGGCGATGGCAGTGTGGTTAAACGGAGTGAAATTCAACAGACGCTGACGGGCTTGACCTATTACATCCGCTCCAGCGTGTTAGAGGGCAAAGTAATCACGGAAGTAAATCAGTTCATATGCTTATGACCACGTCGGGAGGGTCAAGGAAGCTTTCTCCGGGCCATTGGCGCGCGGTCAGGCCGACACCAACGACCGGCCCTATAAGATGTTTTATCAATATGACGCGATCGACAATTTGGTAGGTCGGATGGGCAGCGCCACCTGGAGCGCTCCCGCTTTCGCTTTCCAGAATACGAGCACGTTTTCAAACAATCGCAACACCAGTTGGCAGTATGACGCCGACGGCCGATTAACCAGCGGCGATGGCATACAACACACGCACGACGCGGCCGGGCGAGTCATCACTGCCGTGAGTAACTCTGGTAACCAAACGCAGACACGGATCTTCGACGGCGACGGGCAGGCGACGAAGACTGTGGAATCAGCAACGGAGAATGACGGTTTTGGCAGCATGGTCACGACCATCACCACCCGTTACTCAGTAGTCTCCAGCGTTGTAGGTGCTGCGATTACAGACCTGAATGAGACGGGGCAAAAGACACGCACGCTGGTCTACAGTGGCGGGCAGGTCCTGGCGTGGCAAGGTAAGTCATTAGGCAGCGAGAGTGTGATGTGGGAGTATCGCGACCCCACCGATGCCAGCTACCGCATGTTTCCCGACACCTCAAGTGACGGTCCGCGCGTGGGCGAGATGGATCCGCTGGGGGCGAATGCGGGTGGGCACAATCCTCTTTCCACCCCGCAGCAGCATTGGCCGCGTGAGGATCTCACTTATCCAGCGTTTGCCGACCTGATTAGCGGCAACTGCGCAATTGACCGCATACCGGCTCCGTGCGCCATGCGAAACCGCCTCATGGACAGTGGCTCGTTGACAATGGAGACGGGGGTTACCATCAACGGTAGAGGTGGGCCAGTCAAGGAACCGCGCGACATCATCTCTTATGGTCTGGGGATTTATGGCATTTGGCTTCACGACGGCGCACGAGGCAACGACGGGCAATATGATCTCCATCTATCCACACTCCCGCAGAACTATGGGCCGGTAACGCAAACCCAAATTCAAATCGCCAATAATGCCGTAGACCGACGTTACGATTACTGCAAGAAGAAACATTTCGGCAACTCAGACGTTTTGGGCACGAGACATATTCCGGATCAAAATGCAGCCGTAATGTCCCTCGCAGCCGGAATGAACAACCCAGACAATGCCGCACGTGTTGCTGGGATATTCTCCCAAGAATCAGATTTCAGTTTGAACCCCAAAAAGTGGGGTGGCGAAGCCGGTCCGGGACAACTTTCCGGTGCTGTTTTGAAGTACTGGCCTTGGGCCCTTGTGGGTGATGCGTTTGGCACTAGGCTTGTGACGAATTCAAAAGGGCAATTAGCAATCAACAATCGGGGCCAGTGGGACGGCAATAGTTGGGACAATATGGCAACCATGCGGAACATTGTCATGTCCTACAACTCAGATTACAACGCCGCGTATGCGTACGGTCCAGGACCCACCAAGGCCGTAAGAGATAGGTACGCTCAGGAAGTAACAGCCCGAACGCCAACATACAAAGCCTTCTTCAATTGTTTACTCGGCAAGGAGTGATTCATTGAGGCCATGCTCATGACACCATCGCTAACAGGTATTCTACTCTTCTGCCTTTCGGCGTTCGCTGGATGTGAAGCTGTGCATTCTGATTCACGGTCCCCAACGTTGGCGAACAATTCCCAGAGAGGTCCAAAGCCTCAGCTGGGCTCACCTTCCCAAGCTCCTACTTTCCTTCACTCAGGCATATTCGAGAAGAATCCGAAAGCATTAGCGGCTTGGCTTAGTTTTATCAAAGATGGCACATATCGTGCAGCCCACGCCGAGGACTTTCAATTCTCACAAGCTGCGAAGAATGAACTTCAAGGAATGTTCGGCGAGATGTGGTATCCGCGGATAAACCATCCGGCGATTACCGGCAATATCAGCCGACAGGATTGGTTTTACGATCTTGCGGTTATCGTCGTAGATACGAAACGCACGGATGCCCGCAGGTTTGGGTTGGTCGTTTTCAACGTGCCGAAGGAAGGTAAAGCTCCTCCTGATCCTCACTGGCTTTTGCGTGAACGCGATTTGTCGTCAGCTCTCCTAAGCTGGCACAGCAACTGGCCTGTGCTTGTTTTCTACGGTGCGGATGGATCGGCAGATCCTTATTACATCAATTGGGAGAAGAGACGGCAACGTTATTTTCTAGACAAAGAACAGAGAGGTCCTGACGCTCGCGGGAATACTCGCTTGCGTGATCGAGATAGGCAATAGTTAATCGATGCAATTGGCAGAAGCATTGGCGCGTTTGAGGAGTTCCGCAGAACTCCAGTTTGAAACTGGCAGGGCCCGGTTTCACCGATGAGCAAATGAAAATCCTGGCTGAGAGCCTTGGAAGGATGAGGCAGAAGGACTGCACGGACTTCATAAACAGGACACTTGCCAAACATAAAGTCGACGCGAAATTTGACTCTGTAGACAAACTGTTCCGTCAGGCAACCTTCGGCCGCTACGAGCTACCGTCTCGCTTTGGAGCAGATACCGGCTATACCGAAGCTGACCTTGGTGTCGATTCTCATAGCCTGATCATGCTCAGAGATGATTTCGTTAATCGCGGTGCGACTGCTGTTACCGTAGGCACCAGAGTCTTCTTATCCGACAGGGCGTTTACCCGAAATGACAGCTACTTGAACCGCGACGTCGCCGATACGCCCAGCATTATCGTGCATGAGTTGTTCCATGTTGCGCGGATTGATAAAAGAATCGTCGACAGCCAGCAGTTGACAAATGAAATCCGGGAACACTGTCGCAAGCCTGGTTACTCCAATCCAATCATACTTAAGCATTGAGAGGTGCACCGGGTGACGAATTACAAGGAGAGATTGTCGCCAGTTAAGGTCTCGATTCTTGGCGCTGCAAACGGATTAATCGTCGGCTTGGCGCTGGAGAAGGCTCGGATCACATTTGTGAATTATCAGATAACCCAAGCTGCTCGAGAACAATGGGCTCAAAGATATGCTCAAACCGATCATTGGGGGGACTTCTTCTATGAGGCCGGTTGGGAGCCGCAAGTGCCGCTTCTTTCCATCCTGGTCTTTGCCGTTGTGGCCTATCTCATATACGAATTTTTCCTAAATCGTCCTCGTCTGCTTTTAATGATCTGGTTTGGGCTTGGCATATTTGCCTTGTCAGTGGGTTATTTCATGGCCACCTTGAATCCCGATCGGTTTTCTTACCTTTGGCTCTTCGGGATGGTGGCCGCGGTCTGCGTCGTACATCAGTTCTGGAAGAAACATCCGAATTCGCTTCCCTTGCTTTGGGCAATCAACGGGATATCAGCTGTCATCGTCGGAGCTGTGGGAATACAACTCGTCGGTGTGTTTTTTTGGTGGCCTAACGCGAGGAGGCCTTTGATTTGGCTGATGGTTTTGGTTGGCGTGATCGCAATCAGCGCAGTCTTTGGTGCGGTTGTTCAGTTCATCCTAAATCGAATCAGCAGATGGAAATTCAACCGGACGAATGTCCAATGAGTACCGCAGAACCCCGGACAGACCAATCCAGAAGACTTCCGGCGTGATACCTTCAACAAATTCCAAGCCGACATTGAGCGATGCATAGATGAGATCTTTGGGAAGACAGCCAACAAGATTCCCACTCAGACCCTCGACAATGCTCCAAAACTAGATGTCAGCGTAAACGGGCGTGACCTTGCCAAAAGATCCTCCGTAAGCGGTAGCTACAGAAGCATTCTGGGCTTACCTGATCCCAACAAGGGTAAGAATGGGACTGTCTTTATTCAAAGCGGAGCCTGGAACTATCCAAACTATCCGGTTGATGTTCTACAGGGGGCTTACATTCATGAATACGGCAACATCCTGTCTTATCGATACGGGGGTGGTGATTTTAATAAGTTCGGAGATAAAGCCGGGATTGGGAAGAACTTTAAGGACAAGGATACCGGCGCAAATTTCCAGAGGTGCGTCTTCCCATCAAGCATCAAGTGGTGAAACATACTTTGCTGATCATCAAGAGGGTTCTATGAGCATCAAGTTGGGAATTCTTACGCTGTGTTTGATTATTCAGTCTGGCTTAAGTATGCAAGGCAAATCATTCGGACAACAAGCGAGACGCAACCTCACTGCCTATGATAAAGCCGGGCCATACTCCATCGACAATGAGCCTCCTTGGGAGAAGCGCGAGAGGATGGCAGGAGAAATCAGAGGCTTCTTGTGGGAACATTGGAAGGAGCGGCGCCTTGGACTAGTTAAAGCCACTTTCTTCTCGATTGAAGGCGATCACACTTCCTCTAGTTTCTTTGTTGAGCCGGACGCAAAGGGCTGTTGGCGGATTGCGGTTGAGTCAGAGAGCATTATCTCTGCCCTGTTACCGAAGGGAAGAAAACCGCGACGTGAAATCACTCAGGAGGACTACGACGAAATAGATCGCGTTGAGGCAAGCGGGAGTGGGCCAACTCTGATTCCCATACCTAAAGACGAGGTACGCCAACCGCAGATGTATCAGCTTCGGTTAAAGAATAGCCGGACAAACTCAGTACGAATCTTCTAGACAGGGATCTCCGCAACAGATAGAGAAGAGGCATGATGTCGGACTTCTTATCGCCTCTCCTGTTCATACTGACGGACGAAAGCGGAAACAAACTCCACGATCTTTTCTTGTTGCCGCCGCGGCAAGCGCGAGACATCTTCAAAGACCTTCTGCACTTTTCCCGTTGGTCCAGCTTTCTTGCTTAGGCGCGCTGGCGCTGCGCCGTCGCCGATGAGTTCCGCTGCTGAAACCTCTAAAGCGGCGGCGACACGCTCGACGAGATCGAGCGTTGGGCGGCGCGCGAGGCAACGACGGGCAATATGATCTCCATCTATTCACACTCCCGCAGAATACCGCACAGAATCCGGTAGAAGGGCAGAAGAATTGGGACAATTGTATGGGTAAATATCTTCCGGAGAATTTTCCCGGAGGTAGGAACAAGCCCACGGGGCTTGCGGTTGGATCGGCCACAAGAGCGGCTTCCGGAGACACAAACGACACCGCCCTGATTCTAGGAATAATCGCGAAGGAGACCGGATTTAGCTCTTCTCCTACGGGAGATCATGGCCCAATGCAACTGTCAGGCTGGGTCAAGGGCTATCTCACGAAGCACGCTCCAAATTTGATACTGCCTGGTGCATATGATCCCTTTGGAAGAAAAAGCCAAGCAAGTAGAAACCGACCCTTTACGGGAGACTACGATGCAAACGTAATGACCGGGGCAAATTGGATCAAATATCAGCGCGATAACCTGGGTAAATCAGATTACAACATAGCCTACGGTTGGGGGCCAGGTCCCACTGCCGAGATACGAAGCACCTATGCCAACGAGGCTATTAGCCTACGCGACAGGTATGCAGGCTTCGTTAACTGCCTAAAGACGGGCAGATAGGTCATTCTTAGTGAGGTTGAACGGTGATGAAAATACTTTGTGGTTGCTTCTTACTTTGGGCGGTTTTTGTTCCTGATGGGTGCAATGGGCCAACCAAAGTCGCGCCACCCGTGCAGACGCAATCTAGCCCTCAAGTCAGCCAAAGTACGCCATCAACGGCTGACTTAATTCCAACAGGATTGTTTGAAGAGGACCCCAGAGCCTTAGAGGCGTGGCACCGGTTTGCAGAAGGGGGGCGATATCGCATAGCGCGCAGAGAGGATTTTCAGATCCCCGAGGCGGCGATGAAGGAACATGGGTCTGATCCTTTCTTTACCAATAAGTTTGCGTACGTTGGGGGAGATTTCAATCGAGACGGACGCCAATTTGATCGAGCTTTCATTGTCGTAGATACAACTACGACGCGTAACGAAGGTTTTGGATTGGTCGTGTTCAATGCTCCCGCGGGCGAGAAGAGTCTGCCGGCAGTTCATTGGGTGCTTAAAGCGCGAGATCTATCGAAATCAGTCCTATCGGCAGCGACTGATGTTCTATCCCTGACTGAATATTATGAGAGCGGTATCCAGAAGGTATGCAACGTTCGCTGGGACAAGAAACGTGAGGAGTACTCCTGCGAACAGAGCAGGTGATCTTTGAAAAACTGTGATTGCCGCGTGTGAGACACCCGCAGAACCCCGGACCGCGTGGCAATACTGGACCGAAGGCACAGTTTGATCTGAATAAATTCAATAGCTGTCTCCAGCAATTCTTTGGCGTTGCCATGGGTCCCAGCGACGGTCGATCTCGGAGCCTGAGTTTCACCCGCTCAGGCGGCTCCTTCGTGGGCTTTAGGGGCAACCAACCAATTACTATTACCACCGACACCACTAGCAGGACATCAAGCCAATTAGGCAGACAGTTGCAAGTTGCAGGTGGCAACCCAACCGGAGTTGATCAGTCAGGAGCAACTTTTGCGCGTAGCCCCAGGAACAATTTCATTGCCAGTGACGTGGCTAGCGATCCACGTCACACCAGCATGGGTCTCTTTGGTCTCTACGTCCATGAGCTTGGCAATGGGTTGGGAGCAACGATCGGTCTGGCCGATCCATTTGGTGGCTATGCTGCCCAGAATAGTGCAAGGGGTATAAGCGATCCAGACGTCGGAGCTGCCTTTGAGAGTTGTGTATTTGGCGGTCTGGTCGGGCTACGAAGCGGAAGAGTGGGAAGCCGAAGGGAGTTCTTCTGATGATCAACTACCGTTTGGGCAATTCGATAAAGCTTGTCTTATGGCTTGCCGGACTGCTGGCCATAACATCTTGTCAGAAAAGTACGAACGGGCAAGCCAGCCCGACCACAAAACCGACTAATCCGGTGATGGACATCAGTTCTTCTCCAGTTAGGACACAAATGGACTCTGAGGTAACACTACGAGTGCGTGAGCACACAGGAGGAACAGTGACGGTTGAATTGAAGAACGATACTGATCAACCAATCTATGTCTCCTACGCGCTGCCAAAACAGGGGAATAAAACGACCTTTCTCGCCTATGGACTTGAACGAAGGACAACGACGGGTGGTGACTTCAAGGCTTACGGTTCCGGCTTTCACTTCGTGCCTGAACTGAATCCTATTGCCCCCCGAACGCTAGTCGTATTTCAGGTGCTCAATCTTCCACGGGAGAAGGGAGAATATCGCGTGCTCGTCAGCTACTACGACAAGGAGGACGTTTACAAATTGATTAGTGAAAAGGGCGAGAATTTGACTAGCAATGACGAAAGAATTGCCAACGAAAATCGTAAGACCGCGCGGTCCGACGCGTTTGAGGTACGACGGGACTCAAGAGGCTGAGGATTGTGGGTTCATCTACGACTGCTTGCGCGGTTTTTCTCCGACGACAACCGCAGAACTCCACTTTCGATGTGTCCGGTATCACAACCCTCGTTAATAAAGAACTCGCCGACCCTGACTGTGCAAAGTTTGCAGAAACCATCCTCAATCAACTTTTAAAAAGAAAGGGTGGAAGTCTGACGGATGTCTTCAACGCTTTCCTGAATCAGCCCAAGCTGCACGATCTATTTACCCGGACTGCTCCTCCCGGAAGCCGCGGTGAAGCTACGGCAATCGGCAGTCTCAAAAACTCAAGTGCTGCGATGTTCTTGCGGCGAGATCCTAACCAAGCAGTAAATGACGCAAATGGTGTGATAGCGGAGTTGTTCCATTTTGCAGGCGGACCCTACTCGGATAGAGATCTGGCGCGAGCGCTTAACAGAACCGCATATGCCAGCGATGCACAGTTCGCCTTTCCAGACGCGACTGCGAACATTTTCGATAAGAAGAACTATCGTCCAAATGGCTGGTCAGACGCCGATGGGTACAGCACATATTTCCACGCAATTCAACAACGGTATTGTGGTACCAAATCGCCGAATACCTATAGAAATTTATGAAAATCAAACTGCTGTTCGCGATTTTCGGAATGCTGATTGGAGCTCAAAGCTCGATAGCCAAGGAGTGGCGTGGAATCGTACCGCTTAAATCAACACGCACGGATGTTGAGCGTCGTTTCGGAAAACCCGACAAATGGGGCGATTACCATGTCGATCAGGACAGAGTGAGCTTTCGCTATTCTGAGGGCGGACCCTGCACAGATCTTTATAGAGCACTAGGAAAAGATAACTGCTACTGCTCATTAGAAGACGGCACGGTCATTTCAATCTCTGTCGAGCCAACAGTTAAACGGAAATTCTCGGATCTGAAGCTCGATATGACAAAATTCAAGAAGGTTCCTATTTCACCGTTTCCTTATAACTTCGCCTATTACAATCCAACTGAAGGCATTGACTACGAAGTTGACGAATCAGAAGATCGGATCAGAAGCATTGAATATGATGCTGCGGCAGTTGATTGCGAGAATATCATCAAGAGTCGGGCACCCAAGTATCGAAACTCGTGGCGCGGCCTGATACCGTTGCATGTAAATCGGTGGGATGTCGAGCGATTACTTGGGACTCCTCAGCGGACGTGGGAATCAAGCGCTGCTTACGACACAGATCATGAGATTGTCAGTGTCAAGTATGCCAAGGGAAAGTGCGGGGAACCGAACACTGAATGGAACGTCCCTGATGATACAGTCATAGAGCTCGTTGTCGGCCAGCGTTTGGGCTTTCTCCTGAGTCAACTCAATTTAGATCTCAGTCGTTATAATCGACAGGAGGACTTTCCTTATCCTGAAATTGAGAACCCTCCCAAGGTTGCTAATTACATCGACAGCCTAAACGGAATAATCGTTCGAACCCAATCGAGTCGCGGCGGCGGAGGGGAGGAAGTAGTTGTCAGCATCACTTATCGCCCCGCAAACAAAGATGCGAAATTACGTTGTGTTAACTCCAAGGGTCCTAGCAAAAAGCCCTGAGTACAGCTACGACGGCAAAGCGAAGTTTTGCATGGAGAGAACCGCAGAACACAGCGTTCAATGAGGCGGTGACCGCGGCGCGCCAGATACTGCAGGGAAACAATCCATGCAGTGAGCTATTCGGAGGGGCGGGGTTAGAGGCACTAAACGGGATCGTAGATGCTGTCGCGGCAGCCGGAAGCGGCGCTTTTGAGCCATTCGCTGGGGACTCCCGGACTGGCACAAGGATGGAGGTTCCAAGATCAGTGCCACCATCAGACGCTCCAGTTACAGCAACAGGAATCTATGCTGCTGTCGCGCCTACCACCGTCAGGATAAACACGAATGGACCCTTTGTCCGAAGCGTTTCAGCCGGAAGTGGGACACTGCCGCGATTCGGAGGCTATGGCCCGGGTTCGCTCCAGTCGCGAGTTTTGCAATTGCTGCATGAGACAGGGCATCTTGTCGTTACGGGGACTCCAACATTGAGGGGCATTCGTGTGGGGACTCAAACGCGGTGCTCCTATACAGGCGCGAGGTTGGCGTGGCATTGTCCCACTCCATTCAAACCGCGCTGATGTTGAGCGCCTGCTGGGCCATTCGACTGATCCATGCAAGTGCATCTACAACACGGAAGATGAGATCGTCTCAATTGACTACGCGTCTGATCGGTGCAAGAACGGTCAAACTGGGTGGAACGTTGCAGCCGGCACAGTGTTAAGCCTCAGGGTTGCACCAAAAAAGGTCCGGCGCTTCTCGGAGCTTCAAATCGATGAGATCCATTACAGGAAGGTCAAAGATCTGCACACCTCATGGGTCTACTACATTAACGATGAAGAAGGCACGATGTTTGAAGTTAGCTCTGACGGCATACTCGGTGGGATAAATTACATTCCTGCGGCAATAGATGCGTCTCTCCGGTGTTCGGGCGCCCCGCTAAGGAGCGCAGTCAATTATCCGGTCTTCGACGAATATGGAAATATTGCGTTCAATGATGAGAAAGCACGGCTCGATAATTTCGCAGCACAATTACAGCATTTCACTGAATCGGTTGGATACATAATTGTTTATCCAGGTCTGCATGCATCGTGGGCTAAGGCTCGAACGCGAGCTCGACGAGCGAAAAACTATATTCTTAGAGTTCGGCGAATCGAGCCTAGTCGTGTCGTAACGATTGACGGAGGACGTCGCCAACAATTCACTGTTGAGCTTTACATCGTACCGAAAGAAAAACCTGCGCCCAGCCCGGAGCCAGGTATTGGTCGGAGATAGAAGCAAGATTAAGAAGTGGCGAATATATAGCTACGACGGGCAAGTTCTGGTGTTCCGCAGAACACAGCGTTCACTGAGGCGGTGAGTGCGGCGCGCCAGATCTTGCAGGGAAAGAATCCTTGTCAGCGGCCGCGCCAATCTGTCGAGCGTCAAACGCTATGATGTTTTCGACACCTCGCAGTTCACCTTGAATACCATCAAATACAATACGGCGGGAGCTGTCGTCGCTACGATTGATTCGCTTGGGCATCAAACTGGCGTGAGTTATGCCGACTCGTTCTCAGACGGCAACAACTCTCGCAACACGTTTGCCTATCCCACCACGGTGACCGATGCCGGCGGCTTTAGTTCGGATCTTCAGTACAACTACGATTTCGGCGCGCGCACGCAGATGCAGGAACCGCCGCCTGCCAATCAAGCGCAGGGATTGATCAGACATTTGCCTACGACGGCGCAACTCTTGGCGCTTGAGCAATCCGAATTCCGCTAGTCCTTATCCGACGACTTACGACGGTCGAGAAGCGGATCCTGAGCGATAAGTGCCAGTCTGCTGATGAGCAGGGAAGGGGAATCGCGGCGGCCCGGGAATCTGCCAAGGCGTTATGGGCATTTCTGGATGGGGTTACCGAGGCCTATCTGGCGCCCAGCTCCGTGAACTAACGATCCCTTCATTATCATTGCCGAACAACGAACAGCGAGACATCACTAAGATGTCTCGCTGTTTGCATTTTCTCAACTCG
The DNA here is from genome assembly GCA_038040525.1 of Acidobacteriota bacterium. Lineage (GTDB taxonomy): Bacteria > Acidobacteriota > Blastocatellia > Pyrinomonadales > Pyrinomonadaceae > PSRF01. The sequence goes on from JBBPIC010000030.1 coordinate 12,980, forward strand.
CTAAAACTGCAGCTTCAACGCGAATTGAATGACGCGCGCAGATTCACCGGTCTGAACGATAGTCTGTGTCGAGGGCGGCGCCACGGTTGCACAGCAAACCTGAGCAAATACATTGGACCTGATACTGGGCGAACCGACGGAAGCGTCGCGAGGATTGTCGAAGTTCGCGTGGTTGAGAGCGTTGAACATCTCCGTCCGAAACTGAAGTCTGAACCGCTCAGTAAGCTGGAATGTTTTTATGAAACCAAGGTCGACGTTCCAGTAACTGGGGGCAACAAAGATATTGCGACCGGCGCCGTTTTGACCTGGGGCTGGGAGGCAGAACGCCTGTGTCAAATCAACTCCGCAGGTAAGAGGATTCACTGGTTTAAATAGCACCGGGCCGACGAAGGACTGGTTGGGAAGATACTGAAGCTCCGCCCGAACAGGTTGCTGCACGCCGGCGCGTGATTCGTGATTTCCGTTAGCCGTGAATGAACCGCTGCGCACGGCAAATGGTTCACCCGTCATAAATGCGAAAATGCTATTGATGGACCAACCGCCCAAAATTTGATTGACGACACCGCCTGACGAACCCAGGAACCGTCGTCCTCTGCCGATTGGGACTTCCCACACCGAGGCGGCCTGCAGCGCGTGTGTGCGATCGAAATCCGAACGAGCGCGCTCCTCACGGAAATTGCGAATATCCGTAGGGGTGCGCGAGTTGGTAGTTGAGAGCCCGCCGCCGGATGCAGCTCCCACAGGATCGACAGATTGATTGTCAATCGACTTGCCGAAAGTGTACGACATACTCAAGCCCAGGCCGCTGCTGAACCGCCGTCGTAGAGTGAATTGCGCTGCGTGATAGTTTGAATCGCCGCTATTGTCAATATAAGTAATCGAGGCGAACTGCTGGTTGGGTCTGAGCTTGAGGCCCAGGGTTGTGTCTTCGATGCGTCTGGCAAAATTACCGGCACTGTTGATAGTCAATTCTCCCGCTGTAGTCGTGGAATTTAGAAAGGTGGTGGCCTGGGCCGCCGAAAGGCCACCCTGAGTTTGCAGTTGCGAAAACAGGGGAGGTGTAACGCCCGTTACGCCTGCCGGACATCCGGTTCCAGTCGCAGTGCATCCCCTCGTTCGATTCTGCTGCATGATCAGGAACGATGGAACAATTGAATCCGAGTTAATCTGGTTAGCGTCATACGCCATGAAGAGACGCTCGCCACGACGTCCGATGTACGCAGCTTGCATAACTAAACCACCCGGCAACTCGCGTTGAATGCTTAAGTTCCATTGGTGAACAGTAGGTAGTTTCATTTCCGGTGCAAAAACCGTAATGGGCGGTGCATTGGTTCTTAACTGTTGCGGCGGCCTGAAGAACGTCGACGGCTTAAGTGAAGGCGCGGGTAGCTCTTGCGGGAAGCCACCGGCAACTGTTTTATTCACATCGGGGGAGTTGACGCACCCCGCCGTAATTGTAGTGAAGGGGAAGGTGCTTACACAGCTCTGGACCAGCCCTGGAATTCTCCCGGCTGCGGCCGTCACTTGAAATGACGAGATGGTATCGAAAGCTATGCCGTAGCCCAGACGTATTACGCTCTTGCTGCTGTCGCCGAAGAGTGCATGCATGAAACCCGACTTGAAGTCAGGACCATAAGCGAGGCCGAACCGAGGTCCAATTGCGCCGTTGAATTTACCCTCGTACCAGTGTTTAGCAGGGACAAAGGATACCGCACCCGGCTGATTGACAACCGGCGTTGTCGGCAGCGGAGTGCCGACGATCGGTGTGCTGGCAACGAACACATTTTCGTTGGGCGAGGTATTAGCGGGCGGATTAATTTCCCATCGGGCACCGTAATTCAGCGTCAGGTTTGGCCGGACCCGCCATTCGTCTTGAAAATAGAAGTTGTATTGGTCAAGGTTATGCTTTTCGGCATACAGGGTGATGCTGTCCCCTGACTTAAAGGGTAAGAACGCATCATCGGAGAGGTTTGAAATAAAAACTTGCTGGATTCTGGCGGGAAGGCCGTACAGGTTGTTGATGAGTCCTCCCAGCGTAACTACATCGTTAGAGGTATTGATGCCGGACGCACCCGCAAACCCGCCGCCGGCCGTGGTAAACGGATCACGGTTTGCTGAAGCGAACGTCACCGAAGGCGTTACGTTGATGCCACCAGGTTGGCCGCGTTGATCGACGTGCCGGTAGTAGCGAAGGTTAGCCCCAACTCGAAAAACATGCGCGCCATGAACGATACTCAAATTGTCGAGCAATTGCGGAGTGGTAACCCATCGAGCTGTTCTTGGCGTGTTGATGTAGGCTTCACTCAGATTGTTAAAGTCAAACGGCGGCACGTCCGGCCACGAGGGGTTTGCCTCGCCCTGAGTGAAGAGGAAACCGAAGCGCGCGAAGCCAGCCGTGAACTCGTTCACAATGCGTGGCGAGATCACTCTGCGATAGCTGACTGCCAGATTGGAAGTGCGGCGATAAACCTCGCCTAATGCGGGACCATCGGGATAAACCTGCGGCCTCCCGTTCAGCGGGTCGCCTTTTAGAGTGTTGTAATCAGACCAAAGGTACCGCGCGAAAATGCTGTTGTTCTCGTTAAAGTTGTGATCGATGCGAGCCGAGTACGCCGGACCCCTTACTGCCGTTGGGGGATTCCACAAGAAGGCAGCAGTGTTTAGACCGTCGCCGGAAGCAAAGTTGTTTGGCGAAGGCAAGGGCGAAAGGATCGAGGCAACGGTGGAATCAAAGGTGCGCCCGGCGACGTTGTTAGGGTTGTTTGTTGCTGAACGGATGTCATAACTGCGAACGCAGCGAAGAGAAGTGGGCGTCGCGCAAACGGGGACGAGCAGTGCGCCGGTGCTTGAATTCACCAGCAGGGGATTGTTACGAGTGATGGTCTGGCCATTGATAACCAGTGGGTTTGCTGGATCCGGCACGAAGTAACGGAAGATTCCATTGCGCGCTTCCGCTGTGTAAACGATTGGTATTCCGAACGTCTGATCTATCGGCTGGGTAAAGTCGATCCGGTTTGCCTGATAGCCGCCAAAAAAGAAGGTCTTGTTTTTCTTTATCGGACCGCTCATTTCGAATCCATACTGATTCATTCTGATCTGCGGCTTGAGAAGATTCTGGGCATTGGCGAAAAACTCATTAGAGTTGAGAGCTTCGTTACGCAGAAAAAAGAAGCCAGTACCATGGAACTCGCTCGTGCCGCTGCGCGTGGCAATCGATATCGACGCGCCGCTGTTGCGACCTTCCTCGGCGGTTGCATTGTTCGTCGTGACTTTGAATTCCTGCACGTTATCAGGATTGATGCGGTAGAGATTGCTCACCGGGTTAGGCACGGAGGACTCGTTGGCTTCAATGCCGTCGATCGTAACGTTGTACGCGCGGTCGCGAGCACCGTTGACATGAACACCTGAGCCCGCAGCCCCGGCTGATCTTTGCACGACGCCAGGCTCCAGAAGGAGGAGAGTAAGAGGATTGCGCCCGTTGAGGGGCAAGGCTTCTATTGCCTTCTGCTCGACTACGTTTCCCATGGTGGCATTCGAGGTTTGTAATTGCTCCGCGCCACCCTGCACCGTGACGATCTCGGAAACCTGACCTACCTCCATCACCACGTCTACTGTTAGAGGCGTACTTACCTCGAGATGATTTGCGGTCTTCTGATGTTTCTTGAAGCCCGCCAGTTCCACGACAACTGTGTAGTTGCCGACCGGCAGTGAATCGAAGGCATAAGAGCCGGCCTCAGTAGTGGTCTGCGTTTGCGACACTCCGGTCGCTTCGTTGACCACGGTTACGCTTGCTCCCGGGATGGAGGCTTCTTTGGAATCAACCACGCGTCCGGAGATGCGTGACGTCCCGGTTTGGCCGACCACAACTAACGGGATCATTATTAATACGGCGATCACGCTAATGATTTGATGTTTGAACGGAAGCATTGGCTGATTCCTCCTAAGGTTGCCTGCATGGCCGGTTTTGAACAAATCTCGACTGCCTGACAGACGGACTGGCAAAACACTGGCGAGCGTTTGAAACGAAAAGTGGCGGTAAAAACGGTTTATGGCTCGGATAAATCTCAGGAGCGATGATGGCTGCCCAGTATATAACCGACAGATTTTCAGTCAAGCCTTTTTCACGTTGAGTTAGGCGAGGTTCGCGGCGCAGTATCTGCTATTAGCTGACCTTATTCGAACAATAAGAATCTTTAGGTTTTCTTATTTGCCGAATTACGTATAATGGCGCCCGTTTCCAGTAATCTACCGGGCGCCAGGGTCCCTTCGAACGCCCAACAACAACAATCAAGGATCTTAAGACGGCAGGTCTCCGGACCTACCTTTGAACTTTCCTGGTCGTGTTTGAGGAAATGCTTGTACTGCGCCAGTTCTCTTCTTACGTCGCCGATTGTCATGCCTATTCGATAAGGAGTCGCACATGAAAACGTTGAAGGTCAGAAGCTTTTTGATCGCCGTACTATTCCTAACATCAGGCTCGTTCGCGATGGGGCAGGGCACAGCTTCCCGCGTAGCCGGGACGGTGACGGACGAAAGAGGAGACGCGATACCCGGGGCCACTGTGACGCTCACTAATGAAGCAACCCAGCTTTCACTTACAACTGAAACCACCGAGAGCGGCAATTACCTCTTCGATTCAGTGCTAGTCGGCAAGTACACCGTGACAGTCGAGAAACCGGGCTTTAAAAAGTTTGTCTCTACTGACAACTCAGCCAACGTCAACCAAGCTGCAACAATAAACGTCACGCTTTCTGTCGGTGGTGTAACTGAGATTGTGCAAGTGCAGGCGTCGGCCGAGACAGTGCAGACATCCAGTTCGGGAAATATCGGAAATACCGTTGAGCAGCGCACCCTTGAGACCCTTCCGATTGTCGGAGACCGGGGACGAAATCCGCTGACCTTGATCAACTTTCAACCCGGCGTGCTCGTTGGCGCGAACACCGGTGGGGGTGTCCACGTTCACGGCTCGCGTGATCGCGCGTTCAACTTTACGCTCGACGGTATCGATATCAACGACACGACCGCCGGCGGCTCAAACTTCACACCGATTCGCACTAACCCCGATTCATTAACCGAGTTTCAAGTCGTAACCAGTAATTTTACGGCCGAGCTTGGCCGAAGCAGCGGCGCACAGGTGACTCTCGTAACTCGTGCCGGAACCAACGGCTTTCACGGTTCTCTTTTCGAGTTTTATCAAACACCACGCTTCCACGCTAACGAGTATGTAAACAAAATCAACAACGCGGGAAGACCGCAATTTGTGCAGCATATCTTCGGTGGTTCGGTTGGTGGCCCAGTAATCCTGCCCAGGTTTGGCGAAGGTGGGGCCTCGACCTATAACGGAAAGAACCGCACCTTCTTCTTTACTAATCTTCAGTTGTTGCGCACCAATCAGGCTTTCTTTGTTAACCGCACAGTCTACACAGCACAGGCTCGTGCCGGCATATACCGGTACGTAGCCGGTGGTGTAAACCGCAATAATATCCAGGCGACTCCTTCCGTTAATGCGGCTGGCGTTCCAAACTTCCCCGCCTGCGGGGGCGCTGTCACGACCAACTGCATAGCCACCTACAATGTCTATCCCAACCCGCTGGGCCTCGGCCCGGATCCCACCACGAACTTTCTGATTGGGGTTACACCTTTGCCCAATAACTTCACTGTAGGTGATGGATTGAATGTGGGCGGGTTTTCATTTGTGGCGCCGCAGACCGAGCGGCAATACGACTTCACAGCAAGAGTGGACCACTCATTTAATGACCGGCACGCGCTTTATGTACGGTGGGCACACGGCGCGCAGAACACCCTCGGGGATAATGTGAATGGCGGATTGCAAAAGTTTCCCGGCATTCCTAATTTCGTGGATACTTATCGCACGCCTCGCAACCTCGCTGCCAATTACCGCTGGACCATTAGCCCGAAGGTTGTTAACGAGTTTGTGGTCGGGTTCAATCGCTTCACGTTTAGTTTTAATAATCCCGACCCCCGCGAGAATCCTCCAGTCATCCTCAACGTACCCAACGATCCGCTAAACCTCGAGGAGCCGGTAAACAACTTGCGTACGGCTACCACGGTTCAGTTTGTGGATAATCTGAGTTACCTGCGAAACACACACACTTTCAAGTTTGGCACTAACATTCGACTCCAGCAGCACATCGATGATCGAAGCAGTGTAGCTGGTGGCTTAACCCGGGAAAGGATATTTCTGGGCACAGGCACTAACCCGGTTCCTTCATCGTTCGGTACTACCGCCATTGGCACCCTTCCCGGTATCAACTCCGCAGATCGAGATCGACTGAATAGCACCATCAACGATTTATTGGGTCGCGTCGGAAATATTAACCAGGCTTTCGTGGCTATTGACGACAACGCTTTTGGACCGGGCCGAACGCGCTTCTTATATGACGCGCGCTACCCCGAGTTGGATTTTTATGGTCAGGACACGTGGAAGTTGCGGCCTAACCTAACCCTCGACCTCGGCTTGCGCTGGGAGATGAGATTGTCGCCACGCGCGCCCAACGACATAGTCTTGCGCCCCGGCCAGCGCCTTGCCGCGGGTGAACCCCCAACCAATACATTCCGTTTCGAAGAAGGAAAACTCTACGATGATGCGTTATACCAATTCGCGCCTTCGGTGGGTGTTGCCTGGGATCCATTCGGCACGGGAAAAACTTCGATCCGCGCCAACTATCGACTGGCCTACGACAGAACTAACACGTTCGTTTTCTCATCATTCATTTTTCAAAGCGCGCCCGGCTTGACCCGTCTCGTGACCAATACTGCTTACGGGCAAAGCGGTGGACTGCTGCGTTCGGGCGTTCCGGTTTTGAATTCAAACGACGTCACGCCGCTCCAATTCCGTCAGCCCGCTCCGTTCAACGCCACCAACACGTTGACAGTGGTAGATCGTGACCTCGTCTACCCACGGACTCATCAGTATTCAGTGAGCTTCCAACGCGACCTTGGGTGGAAAACCGTGCTCGAGGTTAACTATATCGGCCGCCAGGGCAAGCACCTCTTCGGCGGTTATGATGCAAACCAGGTGGATATTACCAGCAACGGATTCCTCGCCGCTTTCCAGCAGTTGCAAGCCGCGGGGGCGACTTCAGCGATACTTACGGATCCTAACTTCCTGATCAACCGGCTGCTTAATGGCGATTCGCGTCTGCAGGTCTTCTCAGGTGTTCGTGAGTCTGGAGCGCAGTGGCTCCGTCGCCAGTCTCTGGCTGGCACCGTGCGCCTTGCGAACGGCACAACTACTAGCAACCTGGTGGCCGGTAATTCGGTGGCCCAGGCTGCCTTCCTGATAACGCAGGGCGTTCGTGGGACCTTCGCGACACAACCCGGCACGTCTGTCCTGGTGGCGAATGGGTTTAGTCCTTTCACCTTCATTCCTTATCCGCAGTTCACGGGAGCCGTCAACGTAATCGAGAGTAATGATGAATCACGTTACAACGGCCTTGAGGTGCAACTTAGCCGGCGCTTCTCTAATGGATTGAGTTTCCAGGCCAGCTACACGCTCGCCAAGTCTGAAGACACACGCTCATTCGATCCTGCATTCGCAGTTGCAAACCGAGCGGCTACCGGCCAATCGTCAGCCAATACACCGTTCGACGTTTACAATCGCGATCTCAACTACGCGCGTTCAGACTTCGACCGCCGTCACGCAATTCAGGGTTACACGATTTACGAATTGCCATTCGGACGCGGCCGGCGTTGGGGCAAGGATTGGAATCGAGTAACGGATTTCTTCCTGGGCGGAGTTCAACTCGGAGGGATCCTGCGCTGGTATTCGGGACGCCCCTTCACAGTCTTCGCTGGTTCCAACACCCTTTCACAGGTGGTGCAGACTCCTGCGAGCTGTAACAACTGCTCGCCTGATTTGGGAAGCGTTGTTTTGGAGGGTGGTCGAAACGTTTTCTTCACGGCGGAACAGCGTGCCCAGTTCTTCGTTCCGGCCGCCGGAGAGTTTAGCAACGTCGGACGTAACTTCTTTACCGGTCCGACGCTCTTTAACCTGGATCTGACTTTCGGCAAACGGTTCCACTTCGACGAAATTCGCAACCTCGAGTTTCGCATGGAAGCTCAAAACGCGACCAATACACCGTCGTTTCTGGTTTCCGACGGCAATCTGGTTTTGACCAGCGGCTCCTTCGGCCAAGTGCTTGGCACGACGTCAAGTTCGTCTCGCAAGATACAGTTTGCAGCGAAGTTCCATTTCTAGAACCGAAGTTGGTTGGACCGTAAAAGAAACCGCATCCTTCGAGGCCTGATGAGATCGCGGTCGCCAGATTAGTGCGATGGCGCCCCCGTATTCGAACATGACAACCAAGCGAAGCAATACGGTGGCGCAACTCGGTACTGATGCAGTCTCAAGCAATGCATTTGATTACAGAACCCAGCGCGGTAGCGCGGGATCTCGGAGGCAACTTAGCCGTAAGGTCGGTAATGCTCTTAATACTCAGGTTCCTGAAGCATCCCGCGCATCCACCACCCCAGCGGCGCTGCCCCGCCGGGGACCCCGGTCCGCGCCGGGTTCTGTATCTGATTACGTTTCAGCCCAAATAATCAAACTGCATCACTACCTGCAACTCCTGGCATTTGCGTTAATCACTTCCACAATTCTCGGCGCATTCGGGTTCGCATCAGGCCAGCAGGATAAACCGGCGACTGGGGCTCCCAGAATAACCGCGACTTCTGTGTCCAATGAGGTGCGTGCGCTTTGGGTGGTGCGCACAACTCTGACCTCGCCAGAGAAGATTCGCACGATGGTCGAAGCTGCCAGCAACAATGGATTCAATACTCTGATCGTCCAGGTGCGTGGCCGTGGCGATTCCTACTACCGCTCTAATCGCGAGCCGCGTGCGACAGAATTAAATGGCCAGCCGATGGACTTTGATCCACTGGCTGTGACGCTTCGGGAAGCAAATCGGAGAGGTCTCAAAGTACATGCCTGGCTCAACACGAGTCTTTTGGCAAACCTTGACGCGCTGCCGACGGATCCCAGGCACGTCTATCACAAGCATCCGGATTGGCTGGCAGTCCCCCGGCCAGTGGCCGCGGAGCTTTACCGGATGTCGCCCCGCGACCCGCGTTATCGTGAACGCATTGTGGAGTGGTCCAAAGCGAACCGTCAGGAATTGGAGGGCATTTACACCGGACCGGCCAATCCGCGTGTTCGCGAACACATCTATAAGATTTGGATGGATGTCTTAAAGAACTACAAAGTGGATGGACTTCATTTTGATTATGTAAGACTTGCCAGCCCCGACTTCGACTACAGCCGCACTTCATTGGAGAACTTTCTAAAGTGGTTGAAGCCCGGACTCTCCGTTGTCGAACAGCGTCAGTTAAAGCTGTCGTTGAAAGATAATCCATTGGCGGCTGCGGATGCCTATCCAAAGCTGTTCGCCGACTTTCAGCGAGAGCAGATCACAATGCTCGTCGCACACATTTATCGCGAAGTAAAAAAGAAGAAACCACTCGTCACAGTTTCGGCCGCAGTCTTTGCAAACGACGAAAACGCTTATTCGCGTCGCTTTCAGGATTGGCGTCGGTGGCTGTCTATGGGAATCCTGGACGTAGTTTGTCCGATGGCTTATTCGACGGACACCGCGGTCTTTGAGAAGCAGATTGAAATCGCAACCTCGAGTGCACATGCGTCAGGTCGCGGCATCTGGGCGGGGATCGGCGCCTATCGGATTCCTGCGGCTTCGGCGGTGGAAAAGATCAATGTGGCGCGCAGAATTGGATCGGAAGGGGTAATCCTCTTTTCATATGACTTTACTACCAGGCCAAGCGAGTTGAATCCGGCGACCGATTATCTGCAGCGAGTGCGTCGCGGTGCGTTTGAAAAAGCAGCGGCGAATTAGCCGACAGACTGTGACTTGCGTACATCGTTTTTTGCCGGCTGGGGAAGATGACGTTTGAAGTAAGGTTCGAAACCAGCGTCACGCTCGCGCCCCGCGATATGAGGCTGATTTTCATTGAAGTTTTAGCAAAAAAATCTTGTTCGATTTGACGCGCGGGTGTATAAATCTAGCTCTGCGTTGGGAAATCGCCCGGGATTTCAAAACCCATACTGTTAATCACAAACGAAAGAGGAACACCCCCATGAAGCACCACTTTACAGTCATGCTCCGCTTTTTATCACTGGCCGTAGTTCTATTGTACGGCGTTAGTGGCGTAGCATTCGCGCAAGAGGTAACCGGAAGTATCGTTGGCACGGTCAGTGATGCGGCTGGCGGCGCCGTCCAGGGCGCGAACGTCACCATCACGGACGCCGAGAAGAAGGTTGTGGTCCGCAACGTGACGACCAACGAGACCGGCGAGTTTTCGGTACCCAACCTGACCCCAGGTACCTACGATGTGACGATCGAGGCGCCTAACTTTAAGAAGCATGTGGAGGCAGGTGTGAAAGTGGATGTGGGTGCACGCCAGCCTGTAACCGTGGCGCTGGTAGCAGGCAACATCGCCGAGACTGTGACGGTGGATGCTTCACCTGTCGCCGTCGAGTTAACTACGCCGACAGTTTCCAATGTAATCAATGGCGACCAGGCGCGCGAACTCTCGTTGAACACGCGAAACTGGGTACAGCTGGTCACCTTAGCCCCAGGCGTTTCCAACGATTTGAATGATCAGGTTTACGTGGGAACCACGAACCCCGATACCGGCACCGTCGTTACTCAGGCGATAGGCGTAAATGGTGCTCGTTCCAGCCAAAACACATTTACCGTGGACGGCGCTGACGTGACTGACCGCGGTTCGAACATCACCATCCAAGCTTATCCAAGCATCGACTCGATCGGTGAATTTCGTGTTTTGCAGAGTCTTTTCCCAGCCGAGTCGGGACGTAGTGGCGGCGGTCAGGTAAACATCGTTACGCGCTCTGGCGGGGCCAATTTTCACGGCAGTGCATTTGAGTTCATACGCAACGAGGCCTTCAACGCCAATTATTTCTTAATCAATAGCGCTACCAATCCTCCGTTTGGACGCGACTCAAACGGCAAAGCCAAGCGTCCGCCGTTCAGGTACAACAATTGGGGCTGGACGCTTAGTGGCCCGATTTACCTTCCGAGTTTTGGCGAAGACGACAGCCCAGTAAGGAAACTGAAGAGGACATTCTTCTTCTACTCAGAAGAGTTCCGTAAAGACAGACGTTTCACGAGTCCGGCCACTGTGACCGTGCCAGACGCAAACCTAAGATTAGGCATTTTCCCGATACCCGTATGTATCAATCGTCCCGTCTTGGGCGAGACAGCCTGCACCGGATCATTTATTTTGCCGGCCGGTACCCCGATTCCACTCAGTTTTCGGAGCCCTGCCGCACAGGCTTACGTTTCAGGCGTCTATAACAGGCTGCCGCTTCCCAACCAGGTAAGCCCAGCTGCTCCGTATAATCTGCTGACGTCATTCCCCAACGTGGCCGATTTTCGTCAGGAGATTCTCAAGTTTGACCATTCTTTTTCGGATAACTGGTCGGGATACTATCGTTACCAACACGACAATATTCCGACGATTGATGCCAACGCGATCTTTGGCAGCGGCTCTGGTTTGCCTGGAGTCTCGACACTACAGACTAATTCACCTGGCAAAACACATACCCTTCAAACAACCTATGTCATAAGTCCAAAAACAATCCTCGAAGGACGTTACGCTTATGGCTACGGAGCAATTTTAAGCAGTAACATTGGTTTGCTGGCTTTGACCAACACCTCTGTTCCAGTTAGCTTGCCGTTTCAGAATACTCGTGATCGCATTCCCAGCGTTTCTGCGAACGGGTTTACCGGGCTGGGGAGTTTTGGTCCATACGATAACTTCTCTTACAAACATAATTTCAACGGGACCTTGACGCAGATTCTCGGTAGCCACACAGTCAAATATGGCGGTGTCTATTCGATTTATCGTAAGAACGAAAATGCTCTGGCAGGATCTAACGAAGGAAACTTTAGTGCTTTTCCGAGTGTGGTTGCCACGGGCGCGGCCAACACTACGCTCAACCAGAACATCCAGAGATGGGCCAGCTTCCTGGTAGGCAATGTGACGACATTCACCCAGGCGCACTTTGATTACACTGCCGACTTGAGGCAAAAGACAATTGAAGGGTTTGTTCAGGATGAATGGCGTGCTCGTCGAAATCTTACGATGTACTACGGCGTTCGTTACTCTTACTTCCCACCGCCCTGGGACAAAAATGGCCGCTTGTCCAACTTTGACCCGGCGCTCTACAACCCCGCACAGGCTCCGCAGATAACCGGCGCCGGCTTGCGCGTAGTAGGAACCGGCAACTTCTGCAATGGAATAATTATCAATGCGCAGAACTACACTACCGGTCCCAGCCAGTTCAACTGCACGCCAATTGCTTCGCCGTATGGAAAATACGTTCTCAAACCGCAGAAGAAAGATTTTGCGCCGCGATTTGGTTTGGCATGGGATCCATTCGGCAAAGGCATGACGTCAGTACGCATGGGCTATGGCATTTACCATGAGCAGGTTTTGAACGGGTTTAACCTTACTCAAATTGGAACCAACCCCCCCTATCAGGAAACCGTAACTGCCAGCAACACCAGATTGGACAATCCTGCCGCCGGCTTCACAGTTCCCACCACGCCGCAAGGTCTTCGTGGCGTAGATACGGATTGGAACACGCCCTACATGCAGCACTGGTCGCTCAACATCCAGCATCAGCTGCAAGCTAAGACTGTAGTATCAGTCGGTTACTATGGTTCCAAAGGAACTCACCTGATTGGTTTGACCGAAATTAACAGTATCCCGGCCGGTAAAGCTCTGAACACCTTGTGCGCAAGAGGCACGAACTTTTATGCGCAAACGCCGGCTCCGGTGCTGGGCCCATGTCAGACCCCGGGATACGCTTTTCGCAACGTTGCCGGTACCGCAGCCACCGGCAACCCGAATGTTCTAGGCACTACAGCTTCCCTCGACGTCTTAATCCTCGACCAGATTCGGCCGTTCAAAGGCTATCGCTCGGTAGCGCTGGTGCAACCCAGATACGATTCGAACTATCACAGCCTGCAGGTGTCGTCTGAAAAGCGTTTCACCGGTGCTTCACAAGTTAAGCTGGCATACACCTGGTCCAAGAACTTGACCACCAGCATTAACGACCGCACCACGTCGCCGCAGAATAGTTATGATATCGCCTCCGAGTATCAAAGGGCGGCTCTGGATCGCAGGCATGTTTTGAACGTCAACGGCGTGTACGAACTGCCGTTCTTCAAAGGACAAAACGGCTTCCAGGGCAAGGTCCTGGGCGGCTGGCAGATTTCGGGTATTGCTACCTACAACTCCGGACTGCCATTCACTGCCACCACCTCGAATCTTGATTTCGCAGGTCTCGGCATAATCAATACGAACCCTGCTGCTCGGCCTAACCTTTTGTGTGACCCCAACGAAAACGCGCCGCATACGGTGTTGCAGTATTTCAATACCGCGTGTTTCCAACTTAATCCGACGGCCACACTCGGGTTGCCCAATACTCCAGGCAACACCGCACGCGGTAACATCAACGGGCCTGAAACGAAGCGTGTGGACTTTACGTTGTCGAAGAATACGCGGATTGCTGAGAGTGTCCGGCTTCAACTTCGTGCAGAGGTTTTCAATATCTTCAACCGCACAAACTTCAGAAGTTTTGTGAGCACGAACGTAACCAGCGCTTCGTTTGGACAGATCGGCGGATTTCGAGACCCACGGACAATGCAGTTTGGCGCGAAGTTGACTTTCTAAAGCCGCGACTGCTGCCTGTGAAAACCATGTGCTCGCACCGCATTCATGCGGTGCGAGCACTTCTTATTGCGCGGACGTTTTTTCTTCGCCCGTATTTCGCGTTGCTGAGATTCTTCAACCTATAATTAAGATATGAAAACGTTTCTCCTACGAAATGCCAGAGCTGTCCTGGTTGATGGGCCGGCAGATAATGTTTCCCTTTTGATAGAGCGCGACAGGATTAGCGCGGTTTCGTTGCAAAACAAGGATCTCAGCGCCGACCAGAAGATTGACCTCTCAAATACGACAATCTTTCCGGGTTTTATCGATGTGCATATTCATGGCGCGGTTGGTGTCGATACGATGGAGGCCGGCGCCGCGGATTTGAATCGAGTATCGGAATTTCTGGCCAGACAAGGAGTGACTGGCTGGTTGCCTACGCTTGTTCCAGCCCCGGTTGCAGACTATGCGAGGGCCATCGAAGCGATTGGTGAGGCTTCGAAGTTCAGTGAGGGAGCGCGGGTCCTTGGGGTTCATTACGAAGGACCTTTTGTTAACTCTGCACAGTGTGGAGCCTTACGGGCGCAGTTCTTTCGAACCTACTCTGGGCCGGGAGATATCTCGGATCTACCGGTGCTTGGATTGAATAGCGGCAAACATATGATGACCATCGCTCCGGAGGTCGATGGGGGCATTGCGCTGACGCGGGAACTGACCGGCCGCGGCTGGGTCGTTTCCGTGGGCCATACACGCGCTGAATTTGGTTTGCTCGACAGGGCTTTCGATGCAGGTGCTCGACACATAACGCATTTCATGAATGCTATGGCCCCCCTGCATCATCGCCAGCCGGGCCCTGTAGCGTGGGGACTCTTGCGGGACGATGTTACCTGCGACTTTATCGCCGACGGCGTTCATTTGGATCCTCGTGTCCTACAACTGTTGCTGAAGACCAAGACGGGGGAGCGGCTGACCTTGATTAGTGATGCCGTGGCTGCGGCCGGATTAGGCGATGGCGACTACAGGATTTGGGGCGAAACCATAAGTGTAAAAGAGAGGCGCACTAGTAACGCGAGCGGAAGTATTGCGGGCTCCGTGATCACCATGCTTGATGCCTATCGAATGATGAAGTCTCTGGGCGCGGGCGAGGTTGATCTGGCGCGGATGACGTCCGGGAACCCTGCGCGATTACTGGGAATCGAAGACGATTGTGGTTCGATAGAACAAGGCAAACGGGCGGATCTAGTGGCGTTGGACCAGAATGGCAATGTGCGGCTGACAGTAGTTGGGGGGCAAATCGTGACGCTGCAACCAAGTGAAGAGCAAAAGCGATCCACGAAATAACACGAACGTCACTAACGCCTCTTCGTGTTTGGTTAGTGTCGTTTCGTGGATCGTCTCTTAATCCGTGGTTTTGTAGAACCCCGCCCGCCGATACGACTCATCCAGCAGTTCAATCGGATGACAAACCGATAGATCCATTCCAGCGAGTTTGGCGCCGGCGCCAATTTGCATTTGGCACCCGGGGTTGCCGGTGGTCAGGATTTTTGCCCCAGTGTTTTTGATGTTCGCCAGCTTTTCCTCTAACACACTCCGGGACATCTCAGGTTCCATCAGGTTATAGATGCCTGCGCCACCGCAACATCTTTCGGAACCCTCAAGCCTGGCGAACTCCAAACCAGGAACCGCGCCCACGATCTTGAGTGGCGCTTCACCCGCATGTTGTCCATAAAGCAAATGACACGAAGCGTCATACGTGACAGTTTCCCTCTGTAAGTCCGCGCCAGTCTTAGTCTCAATCGTCTCCAATTGTTGACTGACGTCTCGAACTCGAGCACTGAATTGTTTTGCCTCGCCGGCAAGTGTCCGGTCGTGCTCCAACAGGTGACCGTACGATGCCAGCATCGCACCGCAGCCACCTGCATTTGTGATTATTGGAGCGCTGGCTGTGTTTGAAAAAGCCTGAATATTTTGACGTGCGAGGGTGCGAGCGCCTTCGAGATCGCCGGCGTGCGCATGAAGAGCCCCACAACAAACTTGTTGCGGCGGCGCGGCGACGGCAAATCCATTTAATTCGAGTACGCGGGCCGTCGCATCGTTAACTCGGGAGAAAAGTCCGGAGCCAACGCATCCCGTAAAGAGCAAGGTGTTACTGCCGGCCGGACGCGTGCCAACCGCATTTCCGCGGCCTTCGGATGCATGCTGTTGAACTGCAGATCCGTTGAGTCGCACCCCCGTTGAGCTTTCGAGCAGGGCCATGCCGAATTCAACTCGCTTCGAAAACAACTTTGCGATACCGGATTTCAAAAGCACTCGCGCAAGGCCGGCGTTGCGGAAGAAGCGGGCCATCGAAAACGCCAGCTTCAAGCGGGCGGGATGCAGCCAAACGTGTCGCAGCACAAAACGCAACAGGCCATAACTGAAACCTCTTTGCGCGCCAGAGGTGAACAATTCTCCCCGCGCCGCTTCCAGGAGTTGTCCATACTCCACGCCCGCAGGACAAACCTGCTCGCAGGCGCGGCACCCCAGGCAACGATCGATGTGACGTTCAAACGACGGCGAATCATTGGCGAGCCGCCCTTCACCAACGGCGCGCATTAGATACAGACGTCCACGCGGGCCATCGTTCTCATCGCCGGTTATTACATAGGTGGGACATGCTTCCAGACACAAGCCGCAATGAATGCAGGCGAGAAGTTTGTCTTCCTCCCGTGCGAGCGTGGAAGTGAGTTGTGATGGAGGCAATGGAATAACTAGGCAGCCGGTGCGACTTGCTCGGTGTTTTGTACTATCACCTTAGGATTCGGATTCGGATCTGGCACTGGAAGTTTCTGGCCTCGAAGCAGACCGAGATGCTCTTCCATGCCCCATCTCGCCTTATAAAGACAATCCTCGATCGAATGTCCTATGCCGGTGAAACCTTCCAGCTCTGGAGAGTAGAACCCGAAAAAACTCGGATCCTCGGTGGCCTCAATAACCAAAGAGTATTTCAAATCGATCATGGGCGTTTTTCTCCAATCCCAGCCGCTTTCAAAACCGCTTGACATGTTCCAGTCGGAACCTCTTTTGAACCATGATAATCAACTCGGACAAGCCTGTCATGCCCGGGCTTGGCGTAATAGCGAATAGAGCCTTTTTCCTTAAGCAGGGTGAAACCATTTCGCTCAAGCAGTCTTATTAACTCGCTAAACTTCATTGCGTAGGCGTGCCGCCGTAAATGCTAAAATTGCCTCGCTTATCTTGCAAGATGAATCCACTTTGTTATCATTCCCACATGGATTATAGCAAGATCATCACAATCGAAGCGGGGAAGCGCAGCGGCAAACCCTGTATTCGCGGAATGCGGATGACTGTAACGGATGTGTTGGAATACCTGGCCAGCGGCATGAGCGAAGGGGAGATTATGACGGAATTTCCTGATCTTAACGCCGAGGACATTAAGGCGTGTTTGGCGTTTGCTGCCGACCGCGAGCGCAAACTCGCGACGTTGCCAGAATATGAAACTGCTCTTTGATCAGAATTTCTGTACTGTAACGAGGATTGAAGTTTTCTGAATCCTCGCGGCTTTGCCGCCGCACAGTGCGGTAAGGCTCTGCCAGGCTCTGCCTTACCGAATTCATTTGCCTTTACTTTCCTGAGGCTGAGCCTCAGGAAAGTACTTTGAAAACCTGAACTCCGGAAAGGCATAGCCTTTCCGCACTGTGCGGCGGCAAAGCCGCTCAGAATGCTCCGAACTCTCACGCCGTCACGATCGTCCTTCCTGATCAATACCCAATAGCCAACCCGTCGCTTCTCCGAGGGTCCGTCGCGCCCAGCCGGACGCCTGTCTTCTCTTCAATCATGATGCCTTCGGCGTCGCCAAGATAACGCGGCCGGTCGACCAGCTTGTGACCGCGCGAGGCCAACGCGCGTTGGGTATCGCCAGACAATCCGTAGGGTTCAAACACGAGTTCGTCCGGCAACCATTGATGATGAAGGCGCGGCGCGTCCAGTGCCTGTTGGATATTCATACCGTAGTCGACGACATTCGTAATCACGCACAGCACCGTGTTGATAATTGTCGGACCACCAGGACTCCCGACGGTGAACCAGACAGTGCCGTCCTTGCGCAGAACGATTGTTGGCGTCATCGCGGACAGCGGACGCTTGTGTGGTGCGACTGCGTTTCGCTCGCCCTGAATCAATCCGTACATGTTGGGCGTGCCGGGTTTGGCGGCGAAATCATCCATCTCGTCGTTCAGTAAAATACCGGTCCCCTTCGCAACGGCTGCTGAGCCGTACGAATTGTTCAGTGTGTAGGTGTTAGCCACGGTATTACCCTGAGCGTCCACCACTGTGAAGTGTGTTGTCTCTTCTGACTCATGTCCCACCGGTTCTCCGGCTCGAACCTCTGCGCTGGTCGACGCGCGGTCAAGGTTGATTGTGGCACGAAGTTTCGCGGCGTAAGATTTATCAATCAGACCGGCTACAGGGACCTTCACGAAGTCTGCGTCACCCATAAATTCGGCCCGATCGGCAAACGCTCGGCGCATCGCTTCGGCCATCAAGTGATAACGTTCCGACGACGACGATTCCATCTTCTTTAGATCGTAGCCCTCGAGGATATTCAACATCTCTATTAGAACGGCGCCGCCTGACGATGGCGGCGGCATTGAAATAATCCCGTAACCACGATAAGTGCCGCGCAAAGGTTCTCTTTGTTTCGCCACGTAACCACGCAAGTCCGCCATTGTCATGAGACCGTTGTTGCGTTTCATGTCGGCCACAATCAGCCGCGCAGTCTCGCCTTCATAGAATTCGTTTGGACCAACCCTCTGCAGACGCGCAAACGTGGCGGCCAGGTCTGGTTGGCGAAACAGCTCGCCCTCTTTGTAGAACTTGCCGTTGTTGAGGTAGATGCGTTTTGTTTCGGCGTATTGCGATAGATAGTCGTCGCTGCCGCGCAAAGAACGAGCGAGCGAGTGGGTCACTGTAAAGCCATTGGCGGCGAGGCGGCGTGCAGGCTCGATTAGTTGGGCCCAACTGAGTTTGCCGGAACCGTAATTCTTTAGAGCGATCTCCATCCCACGCACTGTTCCCGGTACGCCCGCCGCCCGATAGCCGACCAGGGATCCGCCTTCCCCCTTTATCAGGTCTCCATTCTTGTCGAGATAGACATCGCGCGTGGCGGCGGCTGGAGCCATCTCTCGATAGTCAATCGCGGTAGTCTTGCCGTTCCTGAGTCGGATCATCATGAAGCCGCCGCCGCCGAGGTTGCCGGCGGCAGGATGCGTTACCGCCAGGGCGAACGCGACGGCGATGGCCGCATCAATGGCGTTTCCGCCGCGTTTCATGATGTCTACCCCCACGTGGGACGCGACCTCATTCGTGGAAGCAACGATGCCGTTCTTCGCGCGCACCGGATCGCGTGAAGCGGCGAGAGCTGTGGGTTGTACCTCGTTTCGAACAGGAGCAAACGGGACCACAAACGAGGCTGCAGCGATCGCAACGCAAAGAGCCAGGTGCATTCCGCGGTTTAATTTCTTACTCATGATGTTTTTTTCTTTCTGCAAACAATCAATGTGAAGCACGCTAGTTTGTCTCGTAAACTACATGACGATCCACGAAATCACACGAACCAACACGAAAATGTCGTTAGTGTCGTTTTCGTGTGATTTCGTGGATCGTATCTCCTTAATCGCAGGGCACGCCCAAGGAACGAAAACTAACCGACTACCTACCGGTCTTCAAAATGAAAACCGACCGGGCGAAAGCATATTGTGCGGATCGAGTTGGTGTTTGATCCTTTGCATTAGTCCGCCCGAGTTACCCCATCCACCCCATGCGTCAATTCGATTCTTCAACGAGGATGGCGCGTTCTCGAGAACCAGGGACCCACCCATCG
Source organism: Acidobacteriota bacterium (assembly GCA_038040525.1). Classification (GTDB taxonomy): domain Bacteria; phylum Acidobacteriota; class Blastocatellia; order Pyrinomonadales; family Pyrinomonadaceae; genus PSRF01. The sequence continues at coordinate 32,577 of JBBPIC010000030.1, forward strand.
CACCGGCCTTGTTTCTCAGCGTCTCAATGCGTCGAATAGAATTCGCAACTGCCTCGTCTCCGGCTTCAGCCTCTCCTCGCCGGTCCATGATACGGATGCGACCATCACCAACGCTCGCGTGCCACAGGTCAGATGCCTTGTCCTCGGGGTTCAATTCATTAAGTCGCTTAAGAAATCCGCTCAGGTCGCTAGCCCGAACACTGGTCCTCCAAATCAAGGCATCTGGAAATTCGTATGGCAGGGCCGCCAGTCTGTGCCAGATCGACGCATCTTCCGAAACAATACTCGTCGGCGTCTCGGTGGTATCCGTGAGCAGGTCCACTGCGGATTTCGTTTGCTGCATGACCGCATCTGACGAGCCGACAAATCTTAGCAGAAGCAAAGAGGTTGACGCGCCTTGAGACAAGCTGGCCTCAAACGCCAATTGTGGCGAGAGAAGTTCAACTGCGGCTGGGAACAGGCGCGAAGATATTATGCGGGCTCCGCTCTCAAGAAGCGCTGCGGATGTGCCCGAAGCCATAACTGTCGTGGTCTGAAAAGGTAAGGGCCGGAGTTTGAAGTTTACTTCCACTATGACGCCGAGTGTGCCGTAGCTTCCGGTGAACAACTTACAGAGGTCGTAGCCCGCCACATTCTTTACTACGCGCCCGCCAACTTTGATAAGGCCCCCATCGGCGAGCACCACTTTCATGCCAATAACATGTCTACGAGGAGCACCGTACCCAAACTGTTGCGCACCTCCGAGGCCGGTAGCCACCACTCCGCCGATTGTCGCCTGGCCATCATCAGGTGGGTCGAGCGGCAGCCACTGTCCTTTCCGCGCCAGGTCGAGGTTGAAGTCGCGGAGTTTGACTCCGGCCTCTGTAACTGCCACGAGATCGGCCGGTTCATGTTCGATGATGCGATTCAGGTTTACTGTGCTGACGACAACATCCACACGTCCTGCCGAACTCCCCACGTCGATCCATGTCGCTCCGCCCGCCGGCGCAACAGCGCAGCCTTCGCTGGCTGCAAGTTTCATGACTTCGCAAACCTGTTCTATTGAGTCGGGCGCAACAGTGAAACTTGGATGGTTCTTAATGTTTGCGTCACCTACGATATCGGCCATCTGGCGAGCTATGAAGTCCGTAGATGAAGGTCTACGAGATGCTGGCTCGGTCGATATCGCGACCCCAACCGGGTTGCTCGCTTGAGGCTCGCGGTCTGTTGTCGCTTCAAATGTGGCGACGGACCGGGCCTCGCCGCACCCGCGTAACATCGGAATGATCTTGCCAGGATTGCATAATCCGGTGGGGTCGAAGGCCGCGCGCACACGCAACATGGCATCCATATCGCCGTCCGAAAAGATTAGCGACAGCAGCTCGCGCTTATCGAAGCCCACACCGTGCTCGCCGGTGATGCTGCCGCCCGCGCGTACACAAACCTCCATCAACTCGCGTCCTGCCTCCTTCACCCGCTTCACTTCGTCCAGCGAGCGAGAGTCGAAGCAGATTAGGGGGTGCAGGTTACCGTCGCCGGCATGAAAGACATTTGCCAGACGCAACTGGTATTTCGCGGAGATTCGATAGGCTTCGCCGAGCACTTCCGGCAGACGCGAGCGCGGAACGACAGCATCCTGAATCATCGAGTCAGGTGAGATGCGCCCGACGGCGCCGAATGCACCCTTGCGCGCCGCCCACAGTCTCTTTCGTTCCGTCTCGTCGCGAGCTGAACGACAACTGCGCGCACCGTGATTCAAGCAAATATTCTTCACTCGCTCCGCTTCATCATCGATCCCGGCTTCAGGTCCGTCGAGCTCGATCAGAAGTGCGGCCCCAATATCAAGCGAGAGGCCCGCCGCAAAGACGCTGGCTTCCACGGCGCGGATGATTTCCTTATCCATCATTTCGAGTGCCGCCGGCATCACTCCGGCAGCGATGATTGCTGAGACTGCATGACTCGCATCGTTAACCTCAGCAAACTCTGCGAGCAGCGTTCGCACAGCCGGTGGAATTGGCACCAGCCGTAACGTTGCTTCCACCGCGATACCAAACGTGCCCTCCGAACCAATAAACAGCCCCGGCAAGTCATAGCCGGGCTGTTCAGTCCCTGTGCCGCCAAGATCGACGATTTCGCCACCCGCCATTACGACGCGCATTCCCAATACATGGTCAGTCGTAGTGCCGTACTTTAGACAATGGATTCCGCCCGCATTTTCCGCGATGTTGCCGCCAATCGTACAAGTGGGTTGACTGGATGGATCAGGAACGTAATGCAAACCCAAATGGGCGACCGCGCGCGAGACGTGGGAATTCACCACGCCGGGTTGTACGATGGCAAAACGATTGGCCGCGTCGATTCTAAGAATCTTCCGCATGCGCGCGAGCTCTACAACCACTCCCTGGTTTAGGGCCAATGCGCCGCCAGATAGACCGGTGCCCGCGCCACGAGGCGTGAAAGGCACGCGCTCCCGGGCCAGGACTCGCATCACTTCTGCGGTTTCTTCGGTTGATGAAGGGAAGACAACTGCACGCGGAAGATACTTGTGGTGTGGCAGCCCGTCGCACTCGTAGACCAGCAACTCGTCGGGCTTTGACAGCACGTTATCATGCCCAACTACTGCTCGCAGATTTTCGATGAGTTTTTCCACGTGTGATTCTGCGGCAATGATACATCAACAGCGTAGGAGAGATGCGATCCACGGAGCTGCTCGACCCACGCGAAATGCCGTTAGTGTATTTCGTGTGCTTTCGTGGATCGTATTTCTCCGCTGCTGATTGAAAGCTCCCAGGTCAAGTGGACCAGCAACACCTTCTTGTTTGCGGCGCTAGACGACTTGATTGTAAGATGCGACTGTCAAGTCAACGAATCTCTGCCACACCAAAGCGACCTTTATCTATGCCTTTCCCCTGCCGCTACCAGAAGTAAACAACTTTCTCTTGAAAGGGCTTGGATAAATGCTTAAAAGAAGATTATGCCTGAAGTTGGTTTCTTTGGCGGTGGTGCTGTTGTCGCTTTTCTTGTCTCACGCCGAGGCATCGCAAAAAAAGAAGAAAGATGTCCCGCGAGGTGTACCGGTTTTATGGACAGCGCCGGTAAACATCAAGTCCCGAAATCTGTACCTTGGACCAGGCGGCGCTGCGACGCGACCTAACCTAACCAGAATCACGTTTCTTGAAGAGGACAAGGGCGGGTACTCGGGGAAAAAGTATCGGATACGCGACGGCGCGGGGCGCGAATGGGTCGCCAAGGTCAGTAAGGAATCCCAATCTGAAGCTGCGGCCGTGCGGCTTCTGTGGGCCGTCGGATACGAAACCGAGATCAATCATCTGGTGCCGCGCCTGACCATACCCGGTAAGGGCACGTTTGAAGACGTGCGGCTCGAAGCCAGACCGAATTGGGAAAAGCGCGTCGACGAATGGAAATGGGAAGACAACCCCTTTATCGGCACCTCCCAATTCCAGGGTCTCAAAATCATGATGCTCTTCCTGGAAAACTGGGATATCAAAGACTCCAACAATGAAATCATCCAGGTGAAGACCACCAACAAGTTGCGTTACGTGGTTAGCGATCTTGGCGCCACCTTTGGAAAGACCGGAGGGCTGCCGGTTCTCTGGACCATCACGCGCAGCCGTAACAATCCCGAAGACTACGAGAAAGCCAAGTTCGTTGAAGGCGTGGAGGGGAACCGCGTCAAGTTTCGTTATAGCGGCAAGAAGAAAGACATCTTTGAGAACATTACTGTTTCGGACGCGCGATGGATTGCAAATTGGCTGTCCAGGTTGAGTAGAGCACAGATAAGCGACGCTTTTAGGGCTGCGAATTACAATCGAGAAGAGGTTGCCATTCTGACCAGCGCGGTCCTGGAGCGAATTGGACAACTGCGAACTCTGCGGCGTGGTCGCTATTGAAACCATGATGGGCCACAGGGTTCGGTTAGGTAATGGCCATTAGCCTGAAAGAAATAAGAGGATCCACGAATCACACGAAATCACACGAACTACAGGTTCTTTCGTGCGGCCTCGTGTGATTTTCGTGGATCGGTCCTTAGTTCTGAGTTAAACGCCGTACATGCAACCAAAATCAATACTCTTGTTATCTCTTCTACTTTTCTTTGTCGCAATGGCCAGTGATTCCCGATCTCAGACGACCTCTCCATTCCCGGAACTGATTATCGTCAATGGCATCGTCCGTACGATGGACCAGTCACGCCCGACCGCCGAAGCGATTGCAATCTACGGCAATCGGATCATGGCGGTAGGCTCGAGTAATGAGATTAGGAAGTTCGCCGGCGGCGCTACTCGAATTATCGACGCTAAACGGCAGCTTGTGTTGCCCGGCTTTAACGATTCACACGTGCATTTTCTTAGCGGTGGGTTTCAACTTTCGAGCGTAGACCTGCGCGATGCTAACTCGCCGGACGAATTTGCCTCGCGAATCAAGTCCTTTGCTGAGCGGCACCCCGCTGGTCGTTGGATTACTGGCGGCGATTGGGACCATGAGCGTTGGGCCGGCACGCCACTTCCAACCAAAGAGCTGATCGACCGCTTCACCCCCGCCACGCCGGTATTTGTCAGTCGACTTGATGGCCACATGGCGCTGGCAAATAGTTTGGCGCTCAAGCTGGCTGGAGTGACCCGGCAAACACCGGATCCACCGGGTGGGTTGATAGTTCGAGATCCAAAAACGGGTGAGCCGACAGGCATTTTGAAAGATGCGGCGATGAATTATGTCTGGAAGGTAATTCCCGATTCTAGTTTTGATGAGAAGCTGGCGGCGGCGCGTGCGGCGACGAACCACGCCGCGCGTTTGGGTGTTACCAGCGTTCAGGATATGTCGGCAGGAAACGACGTCGGCGTTTATCAAACCCTTATCGATCGCAATGAACTGAAGACCAGGGTTTACGCGGTTTCGCCTTTAACAGCGTGGGAACGGCTGGCGCGTACCGGAGTTCGCGCTCACTTTGGCAGCGACATGTTGCGTATCGGCGGCTTGAAGGGTTTTGCGGACGGCAGCCTGGGTTCCACTACTGCATTTTTCTACGAGCCCTACAACGATGCTCCGGGGACGAGCGGACTCGCTGGCGATGAGATGTTTCCCGAGGGTGCAATGCTTGGCCGCGTACGCGATGCTGACCGCGCAGGTCTGCAAATCATGATTCATGCCATCGGCGACCGCGCTAATGAGCAGATCCTGTCCGTTTTCGAAAAGGTGACCAGGGAAAACGGCGAGAGAAACCGCCGCTTTCGTCTCGAGCATGCTCAACACTTACGAAGTGAAGACATTCCGAGATTTGGTACTCTGAAGGTTATCGCCTCGATGCAGCCTTATCACGCGATTGACGATGGGCGTTGGGCGGAGAAGCGGATTGGACATGAACGTGCGAAGACAACCTATGCTTTCCGTTCGTTGTTGGATTCAGGGGCCATGCTGGCTTTTGGCACTGACTGGAGCGTGGCCCCTCTCGATCCGATGTTGACGATCTACGCAGCTGCGACCCGGCGCACCCTGGACGGAAAGAATCCAAACGGCTGGATTCCAGAGCAGAAGATCTCCGTTGAGGAAGCTGTCCGCGCTTATACCATCGGGTCAGCACACGCCGAGTTTGCTGAGAGGGTGAAGGGGACTATCACGCCGGGAAAACTCGCCGATTTGGTAATCCTCTCCCGCGACATCTTTACGATCGATCCCAAAGAGATCGAGAAGGTTAAAGTCCGGATGACGATTGTGGACGGCCGCGTGGTTTATGAGTCGCCTTGATTCTCACCTCTCGTCTTGCCGCGTCCAGACCACCTGTACATGAAATAAATCATAAACCCCGCGGCCACCGCGATTGAAGTATCACGAGCTTCGATGAGCGTGCTGTTAGAAAGCAACCAGAGCGACAGGAATACCGCCAGAATACTGATGACTATTCCACCGGGTACTTTCACCATTGCGGCTGGTACGTTTTTCCTCAGACGCAATGTGGGTAACGCAACGCAAGTGGCTGCATAAGCCAGAAGCCTGGCTATGGTGCTGACTGTGAGCGCGTAGATGAGTGAACTGGACAGCGTCAATGCCAGCATGAGTCCCGCCGTTCCAATAATCGCCACATGAGGAGTGCGAAACCGACTGTGGACAGCCGATAAAACACGAGGAAGTTCGCGGTGACTCGACATCGCGAAGAGAATTCTTGGGGTCGTGAGTATGTTGACATTCAAATTACCCAGCACTGAAATCACTGCACCTGCTGCGATTATCGAGGCGCCCAGAGGTCCCAGAAACCTTGTGGCCGCGTCGGCCAGAGGCCTTTCGGCGCTCCCGAGATCGCGCAATGTTCCGATAGCGACCGTCTGCACCAGAAGGTAGACGACCGTCACAATCGCCAGGCCGATAAGGATCGCGAAAGGAAGATTGCGTCGCGGATTTACGACCTCCCCCGTGGGTACGCTGGCGTTCTCAAATCCCGTGAATGCGTAGATCAGAAGCAACACAGTAGTGGAGAAGGAGCCATACGAGGGATAGTCGCCGAGCGAGAAGTTTTCGGGTGTCAGGAAGAACAACCCGACTGCGATAAACAGAACTAGCGGGATGAGTTTCGCAAGCGTGAAGATATTGCTGGTGATGGCGGCATCGCGAACCCCGATGAAATTGATTATTGTTAGTGTTAGTGTAATCGCCGTGATGATAATCGCGCGTCTGAATCCGGTACCTACGGACGGCCAGAAGAAACTGAGATAGACGATCAGGAGATTGCAATTTGTCGCGAATGCGCTAACACGCGCGATCCAGTTCATCCAACCAACCTGGAAACCGACCGCGGGACCAAACGCTACTCGGGCGTACAAATACGGGCCGCCCGTCGCGGTGAAGCGGCTACTAACTTCGACGAAGCAGAGAATGATCAAAGCGACAACGAACGCGCACAGTACAAAGGCAATAAGACTGTAATTGCCTGCCTTCTTGAATGATGTCGCCGGGAGCACAAATATGCCGGCGCCGATAATGCTGTTTATGACTATTCCTATCAGATCCCATTGGCGTATCCCGCGAACGAGACCTTCTTCGGAGACGTTTTTCATTGCGTTGCCTTATAATCGAATTCGATCGCTTAAACAATCAATTTCAATCTGCCGCTTTCAAAACATGATCAGACACATAACAAAATTGTTCGCCGCCTGTGGGGCCGTTTTCATCGTCGTCACACTCACTCAGTCACAGACGCCGGTTAAGATTCCGGCGTCACAAAGTCTTCAGGTGTTGGTGGAAGACACCGTCAGAACGACCTTGGTTAAGTTTGCTGACAAAAAGCTGGACGAGAAACAGCTTTCGATCACTTTGATTGACCTGCGCAATGCTGCGCATCCGACCATGGCGAGTTTCCGTGGAAACGAGAGGATCTACCCTGCCAGCGTCGTTAAGTTGTTTTACCTGGTTGCAGCCCATCGCTGGCTGGAAGATAAAAAGATCCAGGATACGGCAGAGCTTCGTCGGGCTTTGAAAGACATGATCGTCGATTCTTCCAACGAAGCAACGCACTACATCGTTGACGTTGTGACGCACACCACCGGAGGCTATGAATTGCCGCCAGAGGAAATGAAAGACTGGCAATACAAGCGAAATGCTGTTAACCGTTATTTTTCATCGCTCGGTTACACGAACATCAACGTCAATCAGAAGCCGCATTGCGAAGACGCGTATGGGCGCGAGCGTGTCTCACGCGAACCTAATGGCGCCAACCGGAACAAGCTGACCACGGATGCGACCGCGCGCTTGATGATGGAGGTTGCGACGCACAAGGCGGTTACGCCGGAGCGAAGTTCACAGATGATGGAGCTTCTAAAGCGGAATCAAACCAGGAAAACATCGGATACCGATAGTCAGGATACGGGCTTTTCAGGTTCCGCACTGCCGCCGGGAACAAAATACTGGGCCAAGGCCGGATGGACGAGCACCACCCGGCATGATGCTGCTTATGTTGAACTGCCGACTGGGGAGAAATTTGTGCTGGTGACCTTCACTGAGAATCATTCGAATGAACGCGACATCATTCCAACAGTGACGAGATTGGTGATTGACGGGATCAAGAGTCTGAAGTGACGAGGCGGCCCCATCTCGCAAACACAAACAGGTGAAGTTACGATCCACGAATTCACACGAAATGACACCAACAAGATTTCGTGTTCGTTCGTGTGGTTTCGTGGATCGCAGGTTTTTGTGAAGACCTTGCTCAAACATACATGAGTGAAGACTTGTCGCCATACCATCAGCCGATCGGAGACCTTTTCGCGAGGCCGAACAGTCTGCGCGAATGGGAGGCCTACCGGTTAACGGATGAACAAGTTGCGTTCTATAAGACCAACGGTTATCTGGCAGGAATTCGGATGCTGGATGACGCTCAGCTGGACGTATTGCGAAGCCAGTTGGCGGAGTTAATCAATCCGGCAACGCCCTCACGCGATCTCTTTTACGAGTACAACACAAACGAATCCAGCGACCCGACTAAGGTCCTTTTTCATGCACTCGGAGCATGGCGAGTAGCTCCCGGCTTCCATGATCTCTTGTGGAATCCGGCTTTCATAGTGCCGGCGTCTCAGCTTCTCGGCGGCGCAGTTCGTTTTTGGCACGACCAACTCTTCATCAAACCTCCTCATCACGGCGGCGTGGTTGCATGGCACCAGGACTACTCCTATTGGACCAGGACTAAGCCTGTGGCCCATCTATCATGCTGGATTGGCCTTGACGATTCGACCAGAGAAAACGGCTGCCTTCGTTACGTTCCCGGCAGCCATCGCTGGAGTCTCCTCCCGATTACCGGCCTCGCTGAAGATATGGATTCAATCCAGACCGTCCTGACCGGTGAACAGAAGGAAATGTTTCATCCGGTGACTATTGAACTAAAAAGAGGCGAGGCTTCCTTTCATCATCCCCTGATGGTCCACGGGTCCTTCGAAAACAGGACCGCTCGACCCAGGCGGGCCACGGTCTTAAATGTATTTCGGGATGGAGTGGTTTCGGATTCCGATGAGCCTCTACTCGAAGGAGTACCCGCCGTTCCATTAGGCCAAAAAATGCAGGGCCAATTCTTTCCACTGTTGTTTGATCTCGCCGAAGTTCCTTAAGCCACAGACTGTAGTCAAAGTCTCGGCCTCAGCCTGAAGGGCTGACAGATAGTAGCCGGTGGTCGTAGCGAAGCGCAGACCACCGGAAGGTGAGAGAAGGGGATCAGCACCCGGGACGGGTGCCAGAAAAGCGGCGGGAAAGGCGTAAGGCTAGTTTGAAGATAAATACGTTTGCGAGAACTCTGACACCCCTCCGGGGTGTGGAAGAAACTACATTGGCTTTCCGGTGGTCTCCGCTCCGCTGCGACCACCGGCTACTTTCTGATAACCCTCGGGTTGATAGTGCCTGCTACTTTCGTTCTACCCTGCGGAACATATCCTTCCGAGAAGTGTCTAAGAAGCTCAAGTCAACCGGAAAGCTTTTCAGTGCTTCCACTCAAAAGCGGTCGTTAGTCGGTGCTTGTTGTGGTTTCATCGGAGGAAGTGATGTCTCATAGTGCTGCGGTCTCTAATAAGCCATTTATCAACGTTACGCCCTTAATCGATGTGCTGCTGGTCATGCTGATTATTTTTATGGTGGCAGCTCCTCTGAGGCCTCATCGATTTACCGCCAAACTTCCTGCTGAACCCGATGGTCGTGTCCTTCCACCGGATCCAAAGACTTTGGTGGTGACAATCGAGGTAGACAGAACATTGAAATTGAATGGGCTATCCGATATGGGGACGGTTGATGATTGTTCAAAGCTCAGCGCCACATTGGTCTCGCTCTTCACCGAGAGAAAAAAGAATCATACTTACCGAGCCGAGATGTTATCGCGGGTGGATTTACCCGAGGATTATAGAATCGAGAAGACCGTTTTTATAAAGGCGCCACGTGCGATTCCTTACGGCGATGTGGCAAAGGTAATCGACGGATTGAAGGGTGCGGGCGCAGAACCGGTGGGCCTCCAGCTGGACGGCTTGAATTAATCAGGTAGAGCAAACTGTTAGTTTGCGGCGATTGGTTGAAGGGATTGTTGATTGGCCGAACCGGCCTCATAACCCGCCATCGCAAACTAACAGTTTGCTTTACCATCCCGATCGTCGACCGCGGTTCTTAGGTCGGAAAAAAGACGAGCTAGTTGATCGGCCTGATAGTGCGCGTTTAACCCACTTGGGTTAGGCAGCACCCATACAACCGTCTCACCAATCATTTCTTCCTGCTGCCCGATGGCAGCCTTCGGTCGCTCCCATGCAGCTCGGTAGGCGCCGAGTCCCAGGACAGCCAGAAACGCCGGTTTGAAGCGACGGACTTTCGCTGTTAACTGTCTACACCCTCCGCGTAGTTCTTCTCGCTTCAACTGATCGGCGGTAGCGGTAGCACGCTGCACCACGTTGGTTATCCCGTATCCAGTCTTCAACAATAGCCGTTCATCGAAAGGCGAGATGAGGCGGTCGGTAAAACCTGCCGCGAACAGCGCCGGCCAGAAGCGATTGCCGGGCCGCGCGAAATGGTGTCCCACGGCAGCTGTGTAGAGTCCTGGATTGATTCCGGAGAAGAGAACTCGTAGACGTGGAGCAATCACGTCGGGAACCGTCTTATCCGCGGCCGCGATGAGTTGCTCTTTAGTTGGTTTCCAGGGCTTTACCAAGGAGGGTGGTTATTTGATATTGAAGCGAGTTTGTTGCGAAGCGCTACGTTTAGAAACGCGATCTACCACAGACACATGCAACTGATAACTCCCGGAAGGCAGGCCGGCCAGTGTAACCTCCGCGGCATATGGGATGCGCTTCAGATCTACAATCCCTTCGGTTGAGATTTTTTTCAACGCCGCCGTCATGACCGGCTGCTCGTCCCGCACAACCTGCACCTGAACAGCAAGGTCGGGTTTGGAATCGGTGGGCGAGGGTGTGGCGTGATAAACGAAAACCAGGAATCGAAGATATCCGTTGGGCGAGAACTGATGGGAGACGCTTAGATTTACCGGCTCCAGGGCTGATACGCTCAGGGAAGCGTTGCTAACCGGGGACACTTCGCGAAGTCCAACTAGTAAACTGCTCAACGCTAATTCACCTTTGGCCAAATCAGGAATCTCAATCCACGAATGGGCGCTCCCTGCTCGACCGCTTTTCTCATCGCGTGCACCTACCCTAACCTGATAGAGCCCTGGCTTGAGATAGACACTGTGGTTATAGACAAGATCTTTCCGATCAGTGGCTGCGGCGTCGGAGGGGCCTTCGATCTTTACTTGATTATTAAAGAAAGCCCCAACCTGTCCGCGGTCGTTATAAAAACTTCCCGCGATATTGACCACGGCGGTTTCCTTTCCCTCTACATTTACAAACGAAAGAAATTGGCCAGGCACTTCCATAGCCGCCGTCAGCATCGCTCCCTTGGTGGGATCGTCGAGGTAATTCAGGCTGACTGAGACTGGGACCTCCCGATTGGGGTATGGTTCAGCGATTACTTTTCTTAGCTGACTCTCGGGTGTTTTTTCCGTGGCAGGCCTCTCATCTTTTTTCTTGGTCTTTGCTACTGGCTGTTCGGGTTCTATATCAAAGTAACCTCGACGCACCTGGATCGTGAGTTCGGGCCTTCCTACAATCCGCACCTCTATACGCCGAAACTTACTGGGTGCAACCTCACGCTCAGGTTTCCAAGCCAGGAGATAATAGGTGGACGTTTCTTTCAACGCGCTTCGCAAGCCAGGTTCGAGTGAATTCGTGTTAAATACAGCTTTCCCCCCAGTGTCTTTTGCCAGGGCGTTCATTCCATCCTGGGACTCGAAAAGTTCACCGGAGGCAGCTCGCTGAAGCCGGCCTGCGACGTCGACCTGACTCTCCTGACTGGCATCGTATACAGAGCTGGAGACCAGGCCTCTTGCGTCCATTGAGTAAATAACTACGCCGCTACGTGCCGCGGCGCTGGTGATGCGCCGCAAACGATCTAAAGAGTCGGAATTGCGGTTATCCAGAAAAAATCCCCCCGAGATAAAAAAGAGGAGTTTTCGGCCCGGCTGCGTTTTGAGCCCACGAACGAGTCCCTCAAGGCCAGTGAGCGTGTTTGTGGCAGCGACAGTAGCTTGTTGCAGCAGCACTCGAGCGCGTGTCCGCACCAGCATTTCCGCCGGTTCGCGAGTCATGCCTGGGTTTCTTCGAATAGTTTCCTCTACGAAGTAATCAGTTATCTCGCGATCATAACGATCAATAAGTCGGGCATGGTACTCACTCATCCTCGGACTTTCGGTGCTGGCAACGGTATAAGGTCGATACTTCAGGCGTTCCAAAGCGGTCCGGAGCACTACCTTATTGTCCGTAAGCTGTTGAAGAAAGCCTATCTGTCCGCTGGTCGAGGCAATCGCTGCTTCATCGTTTTGCCCGAGTTCCTTTTCGATGAAGCGAGTTATTATTTTCTTGCTCGACCCGAGACTTGCCAAATCCAGATGGACCTCATCGACGTAAAAGAAAACCGAACGCCCGCGGTCCAACGGCTTGGCACCACCGGAGCCTGTATGCGCAGAAGAGGACGAACCACGCGCGGCCGCGAGTTGCGACTCTTCATTCACACTGCCGGCGGTAACAGTTTCAAAAAACTCGATCGGTTTGGCTTTTCCGTCAATCTTCAGTTCAAAGTTTTCCCTTTTCAGACCGTTGACGAACTGGCCGTCCTTGCCGAAGACCATCACGTCCGTCTGGACCAACTCGGTGAAGGTTCGCAAAACTTCCGGTTGGTCCTGTTTACCAGTCTGTCCAGCAGTTTGAGCTGTCAACGATCCCGCGAAAAGCAGCAAACAGATAAAGGCCTTCGAGTGTATCCTTCTGATCATACGAAACGACACGGCAATTCTGAGCAGATAGTTGTGAGCAAGTTCTGGGGAGACGCTTGCGCAAGGGCAGCCAGGACCGGGAACTTCGTTATCAGCTGAGATAATATACGAATCCACCCTTGGTTAACTACGTATTTGGACTGTTTCGGGGTGTGAACGATAAACATTGATAGCTTTTTCTGCGTACTAGACGCTGAATACAAAGTATCGACCCGACAACTCAATCTTCCCCGTGAGCATATGCAAGGAGAAATGACTAACAACTCCGCTACAGTAGTAATCGACCACATCACAAAGCGTTTTGGCGATTTCACCGCCGTTAATGACCTGAGCCTCGCTGTTCATGGCGGCAGAATCTTCGGCCTGATTGGCCCAAACGGTGCCGGGAAAACCACTACTATCAGGATGATAGTGAATATTACGGCCCCTGATTCCGGCCGGATAACGCTCTTTGGCCAACAAATTACACCGGAGTTGCAGGATCGGATCGGCTACCTTCCCGAAGAACGCGGGCTATACAAGAAGATGAAGGTGGGCGATCAACTGAAGTTTTTTGCGGAGCTGAAGAGTGTCGGAGCGAAAGAAGCCGAGAAACGCGTCGATCGCTGGTTGGAACGTTTGAAGCTGACTGAGTGGAAAGGCAAGAAGTCGAACGACTTGTCGAAGGGCATGCAGCAGAAGATACAATTTATAACTGCCGTCATTCACGAACCGGATCTGCTGATACTTGACGAGCCTTTCTCCGGGCTGGATCCGGTGAATGTTGAATTACTCAAAGAGATCGTTCTCGATCTGAAATCGTCTGGGAAGACAATCATATTCTCAACTCATCAGATGGAAGTGGCGGAAAAGATCTGCGACGACATTTGTCTCATCAACCGTTCAAGGAAGGTTTTAGAGGGCAGCATACGTGAGGTGAAGCGCGGCTTCGGTCGCAACGCTGTGGGGCTGAGATTGACGGGAGGAGAGGAAGTGTTGACTGATCAGAGCTTGATCAGCACCGTCGCGCGACATAGTGACGGCCTTGAAGTTTTGCTGGCAGCAGGTACGAGTGCGCAACAATTACTCTCTAGACTGGTTTCCAGCGGGGCCTCTATCGAAAAATTTGAAATGATTGAACCCAGTCTCCACGACATTTTTATTCAGAAGGTGACGGAAGCCGTATGAGAAAACTCCTGGCGGTTATTAAGCGGGAATATGTACAACGTGTGCGCACGAAGTTCTTTGTCATCATGACTGTGCTGGGACCTTTGATGTTAGTGATCTTCACAATTGTTCCCGGTCTGCTCTTCAGTATTAAGGTTGGAGGGGATACACGTATAGCTATCGTGGATCAGACGGATGGAGTGCGAGTGTATGAATCCATCAAGCGTTCGTTACTGAGGAAAGATCGAGGAGACGAGAACGACACAGGCGTGGCAGGCTCTCTGAATGCAAACACAACGGATCGAGCGGCGCAGGTTGGAAAAACTTCAGGCGGAAGCTTTCAGGTCGAACAGGTGAACGCGGCCGGCCGGTCACTTGATGACGTCCGCCGCGAGCTTAACGACCGGATCGGTAGAGATGAACTGGACGGCTACCTTGTCTTGCCACCAGACATTTTAAGGAACAGCGAGAGCAAGACTTCATACTACGGTCGCAATGTTGGGGACGTGATTACACGTGGACAGATTGAGGATCGTTTGAATCGAGCGATCAGGCGGGAGCGGCTGGTCGCTCAGGGTGTTAGAGAACAGGATATCGAGGATCTCTCGAAGCAGGTTGACCTTGTTGCCTATTCAGTCAACGAAAAAGGACAGGAAGGAGCAAAGGATACAGGGGCAGGCTTTGTGATGGTCTTTGTGATCGCATTCCTTATCTACATCTCAGTGCTGATGTACGGCCAGGTCGTTTTAGGCGCAATTGTTGAAGAGAAAGAAACTCGAATCGCCGAAATCTTGTTTTCGTCCCTTCGATCGTCAACCTTGATGGTTGGTAAACTAATCGGAGTTTCACTGGTCGCTTTGACTCAGCTTGGAATCTGGACCCTCGCTTTCGCGATGTTGTCGCTGTATGGAATCGGCATGCTTGCGTCGCAGGGCGTCAATGTTGGAGACGTTGTTATCCCACAGTTGCCCGGCTCGTTCTTTGTTTACTTTTTCCTCTTTTTTGTTCTTGGCTATTTCATCTATGCGAGCATTTACGTGCTCATCGGTTCTATGGTGACAACCGCACAGGAGGGCGGCCAGCTGGCGATGCCGGTGGTGTTTCTCCTGGTCGCCGGCCTCTACATGGCCTTTCCGGTTATCCGTGCGCCGAATTCTTCGTTTGCGTTTTGGGTGTCCATGCTACCCTTCTTCGCTCCAATTACGATGATCGTGCGCATCGTTTCCCAGACACCGCCTCTATGGCAGATTGTGCTCTCGCTCGCAATTGGGGCGGGGACGGTTGTGTTGCTGCTCTGGCTTGCTTCGCGAATCTATCGTGTGGGAATGCTTATGTATGGCAAACGCGCCACGATTCCTGAAGTGATGAGATGGGTGAGACAATCCTAAAGGTCGCCCGGCGTTTATACCTTTTACCATGCCTATCGAGATTGAAAAAAAATATCGCCTCACTCGAAAACAACGCGACGAGGTCGTGGCCCGTCTACCCGCGATCGGTGCAAAGCGAATTGGCGAAGAGTTTGAGGAGAACACTCTTTACGCCAGCGATAGTCTAGATGCCAAACGCTCTGTGTTACGCCTGCGTAGAATTGGCAATAGTGGAATACTCACCTACAAGGAGCGATTTCCAACGCGCTCAGACATAAAGCATCAACAGGAAGACGAGACTGGGGTCGATGATCCCGAGGCAATGGCTTCGATCCTGGATGCAATTGGATTCACGCCTGCCCTGCTGTATGAGAAGCGGCGTGAGACGTGGCAGCTTGGGGAAACTGAAATTGTTATGGACGAGTTGCCCTTTGGTTTATTCATGGAGATCGAAGGAGAAGAAGCAGATATTCTGCACGTGGAAGGCAAACTCGCCGTGAAACCGTTGAAAGCAGAAGCCGCAACCTACCCCCAACTAACTCGAACACATGGCGTCGATCGTGGCGGTGTGATTGAAGCTCGCTTCAACAGCAAGAAATAAACGGCCGCTGACAATAAAAAAGCGGCTTCGTCCAGTGGGAACGAAGCCGCCTGTTGGTGAAGTAGTAGAACCCAATTACATTCCCATTCCACTCATTCCGCCCATACCACCAGGCATTGCCGGACTCCCCTTATCGTCTTCGGGAATCTCGGAAACCATGGCTTCCGTTGTCAGCATGAGACCAGCAATTGAAGCTGCATTCTGCAACGCCGTACGAGTGACCTTTGCCGGATCGATGACGCCCGCTTTAACGAGGTCTTCATAGGTTTCAGTTTGAGCGTTGAAGCCAAAGCTGTCGTTCTTTTCAGAACGAACCCGCTCAACGACCACAGCGCCTTCCTTGCCGGCGTTTTGAACGATCTGCCGCAATGGCTCTTCGAGAGCACGACGCACGATGTTCACGCCAATTTGTTCGTCGGGATCCCCTTCGCCCTCCTTGTTGATTTGGAACTTTTCGAGCGCTTTTGCCGCGCGCACCAGCGCCACGCCGCCACCCGGGACAATGCCTTCCTCAACAGCCGCACGAGTCGCATGCATCGCATCTTCCACTCGCGCTTTCTTCTCTTTCATTTCCGTTTCGGTGGCAGCACCAACCTTGATCACCGCGACGCCGCCGACAAGTTTCGCAAGGCGTTCTTGAAGCTTCTCGCGATCGTAATCGGATGACGTCTCTTCAATCTGCGCACGCAAAGTCTTAACGCGACCTTCGATGTCACTCTGTTTGCCGGCGCCCTCCACAATGGTCGTATTATCCTTGTCGATGGTCACCTTCTTGGCGCGGCCGAGGTCTTCCAGTTTTACATTCTCGAGCTTAATGCCGAGATCTTCGCTGATGACCTTGCCCCCGGCAAGGATGGCAATGTCTTCAAGCATCGCCTTACGACGATCACCGAAGCCAGGCGCCTTGACCGCCGCAATGTTAAGCGTGCCGCGAAGTTTGTTAACTACCAAAGTCGCCAGCGCCTCGCCTTCGACGTCCTCAGCGATGATGAGCATTGGCTTGCCCATTTTGGCTACTTGCTCCAACAAGGGTAGCAGGTCCTTCATGGAGCTGATTTTCTTCTCGTGAATAAGGATTAGCGGATTCTCGAGCACGGCTTCCATGCGCTCAGGATCAGTCACGAAGTATGGACTGAGATAACCACGATCAAACTGCATTCCTTCCACTACTTCGAGCGAAGTGTCCATCGTCTTCGACTCTTCAACTGTAATCACGCCATCTTTGCCGACTTTGTTCATCGCTTCCGCGATGATGTTCCCGATCGTTGTATCGCCATTTGCTGACACTGTTCCGACCTGCGCGATTGCGTCGCCCTTAACTGGTTTTGCCAGGCGCCTGATCTCTTCAGTTGCCCGCTCGACTGCTTTGTCGATGCCTCTTTTCAGTGCCATCGGGTTTGCGCCGGCAGCCACAGTCTTCACGCCCTCGCGGAAGATTGCCTGAGCAAGCACCGTGGCGGTCGTGGTGCCGTCGCCAGCGACGTCGGAAGTTTTTGACGCAACTTCACGCACCATCTGCGCGCCCATGTTTTCAAGTGAATCCTTGAGTTCGATTTCCTTGGCAACCGTAACGCCGTCCTTGGTTATTGTTGGGGAGCCAAATTTTTTGTCAATTACCACGTTCCGGCCCTTTGGGCCAAGCGTGATCTTCACTGCGTCGGCGAGTTGATTGATCCCGCGCAAAATGGCCGCGCGCGACTCCTCGCCATGAACTACTTGCTTTGCCATTTCTATCTTCTCTCCTGAATATTTGAATTTGATTAGAAACGAAGAGGGCGGCTAAGTGTTGACTACTTGCCGCTCTTCTTGCTGCCGGTGGCTGCGCCCGCTCGTTCAATGATTCCGAGGATCTCATCCTCACGCATGATTAACAGCTCTTCACCGTCAATCTTGATCTCAGAACCACTGTACTTGCCAAAAAGGACCCGATCGCCCTTTTTCACATCCAGCGGCTGTCTCGTTCCATCTTCTTTGTATTTACCCTCTCCAGCCGCCACAACTTCACCCTCTTGCGGTTTCTCCTTGGCGGTATCGGGGATGATAATCCCTCCGCGAACCTGCTCTCCCTCTTCAATTCTTCGGACGATAACCCGATCATGAAGAGGTGTAATATTTGTCGCCATGCTCTTGAACTCTCCTTTCAGTTTCCCTCGTAAGATAACGAAATAATAGATTTAGAGATCCGGCCATTCCCGGACGTTAGCACTCTGTGCGAATGAGTGCTAAGAATAGTTCGATTACAAGGATATTGTCAACTGAACGGACCTCAGATTATTGGTGGTTTTGCCGAGGGAGGGGGTGGAGGTGTCACCGCGAGCCACCTTTGGCTCGGGCCAAAGGTCGTTCTTGCTTTTGGTAAGCGGCAACGCGTTTCGCGACAGTGTTTCGGTGAAGGCCGAGAGCTGTCGCTGTCTTTGAGAGGTTTTGTTTGTTCCGGGAAAGAGCTTTCTTTATGTAAACCTTTTCAAATTCGCTCAACGCTTCTCCCAGGAGTATTCGGCCTTCCAGCATTTCTTCGATTAAAGCTTCGAGTCGGGCGCGCATCTCTCAGAATCCCTCGCTTGAACTGCGTGTATTACGATCCGCCGACTTTACAGTTCTTTGCCGGTAAGGAGCCGATAAGCTTCCAGGTAGCGAGCTGTTGTTGACACCGCCACCTCGGGCGGCAGCGGCGGCGCGGGGGGACGCTTGTCCCACGCAAGAGTTTCCAAATAATCACGAACAAACTGTTTATCAAAGGACGGTTGAGACTTTCCTGGGCTGTAACTTTGGGCAGGCCAGAACCGAGAGGAATCCGGTGTTAAGACTTCGTCAACCAGAATAATTTCACCATTCTTATCGCGACCGAACTCGAACTTGGTATCCGCGATGATTATCCCTCGACTGCGGGCGTAATCTCGTGCTTCGTTGTAAAGGCGTAGCGAGGTATCGCGCAGGCTGTTGAACGTCTCAATGCCTACTATCTCGCCAGCTTCCATCTCCGTAATGTTTTCGTCGTGACCTTCTTCGGCCTTTGTTGACGGCGTAAATATTGGTTCTGGCAGCTCCACAGACTCCTTGAGGTTCTCGGCGAGTCTGTGGCCGCACACTTCACCCGTCCGTAGATAGTCTTTCCAACCAGAGCCGACGAGATAACCTCTTACGACGCACTCTATAGGAAAAACATCTGCTTTGCGGACGAGCATGGAGCGGCCCGCGATGTTGTCTTGAACCTGAACAGTGTGAGGCATTTTGGCAAGCTCGGTCGTAACAAGGTGGTTCGGGACGACATGACCTAGCTTTTCAAACCAGAACTGCGAAAGAGACGTCAGCACCTCGCCCTTGCGAGGAATAGCGGTGGGCAGGATGCAATCAAACGCGGAGATTCTGTCAGTCGCGACGATCAAGAGATGTTCATCATCAACTTCATACACATCGCGGACCTTTCCGCGCCTGATCAGTTTCAACTCGGAAAGGGAACTCTGTAAAAGTGCGGCTGCGCTCATAATTGTGATGTGTCTTATGGTGCTGGAGAGTTATTAGTATTACGCGAGCGGGAATTTTGCTCGTGCAAAAAAGCTTTGTCAAGAAAGCCACAGTTTTAAGTTCCTGGCCGCGAGTAGCACTTCACAAGCTAGCGTCACATCCGCTTAGAGGCTCATCTATATTATTGCGTCGCGAGTCGACTAATCCGTGCAATTTCCACTTAGAGTGGAATTCGTGATGATGAGCTGACTTCCGCGGCACAAGGCTGCGAGGGAGGCAGATACACTCCAAACGCTCTCTCGTTTGAACTCAGAAGGTAAGGCACTTGCCAGCCGATAATTCGCGAGTATGGCATTTCGGGCCATTTAGACTGGGCAGGATCCATTCGGCCCCAGCCCCGAAACCGTTGGAAGGTGCTTCAGATTGACTGGACAGAGGAAGGTAAGACACTTCGAGGGGCGGGTTTGGCGTCACTTTTGTGGCATTTTGGGCGGATAACATCTTGCCAGCAAAACATTAGGCTTGAGTTTGAAAAGCTTGTCCTGTACTATCTCCCTCGCCCGATTGGCGTCGTACCCAACGGCGCCAGACCTCCGAATCACCTGCATGTCAGTTCCAAATGAGTCATTCTGATGACAATTACAGCTACTGACAGACAGAAATCCAAGGATAACAATCAGCCGACCGAACCAAGCGAGCGCAAGATCTCTCTTCTTGTCGTCGAAGACGATGAGAACATTTCGAGCGCTATTAGCGAGTACTTTTCTCGTGCAGGTTATAGCGTGAAAACCGTCGAAGATGGCCTGATGGGAGTTAAGACAGCGCTGGAGGATCCGCCAGACGCTGTGGTTTTGGATCTTATGTTGCCGAAAATGGATGGTTTGGCCGTTTGCAGAGAACTCCGGGAGAAGGCGAATTACCTACCAATTCTCATGCTCACGGCAAAGGATGATGTGGTTGACAAAGTGCTGGGCCTGGAGATGGGTGCGGATGATTACATCACTAAGCCGTTCAGCCTTCGAGAGTTGGAAGCCAGGATTAAATCAGTGCTTCGCCGAGCCAGGACGCCCCTGAACGCGGACGGCGCAAAGGATGAGGCACCCATTGTCCGTGGCAGGCTTCGGATTGATCCGGCCCGACGTGAAGTTACAATCGGAGAACGCCAGGTAGACCTGACTCCGAAAGAGTTTGATCTTCTGCGTCTCTTCGCAGCGAACCCGGGTAGAGTGTTCCCCCGCAAATACCTGCTTGAAAAAATCTGGGACTATTCGTATGAAGGCTATGATCGAACAATTGATTCACATATCAATCGGTTACGAGCCAAGATCGAAGAGAACCCGGAAAACCCACAAATGGTTTTGACCGTTTGGGGAATCGGCTACAAATTCAGCGACGAACAATAACTCCCCGTTCGTCGTCTCGCCCAACGCTTAGCAAGCGCCTTCAATAGCCTAGAGTCCTAAATTCTCCGCTGTCCTTTGAACTCTCCTTCTCACTCAGGCCAGGGCTGCAAGCCTGGAGATTCCAGCTCCCAAGCACCATGAAAGATTTCAAACAGAAACGATATGGACGAGATGCTCTTGGCCAGAGCCCTGGCAAGGGCCTGGTCAGAGTAAGACTCATGGTTGCGACCATCTTATTCTGCGCCGCTTTAGCTGGAGTTTCTCGGGTGATTTCCCACGCTCAACGGCTCTACGTTCCAGTCAAGGTTTCCAGCGTCTCCTCTCAAACCTCGGCGAGCGGCAGCGTGGTCACCATAGCCGCAGATACAACGCTGGCACGAGCGCAAACATGGCAGGATGAAGAGGGCTTCCATGTAGTGTTGCCAAACACGGTAGCGACTGACTCGCTGAAGCCAGCTCGTGGCGTGAAGGTTCGCCGCATCGGAACCTCGCTGGAGATCCTTGCCCAAACAAAGCCAGGCACAAGAGTCAGTCTAAGTTCGGCACAAAATCAGCTGAACTTAGTCATTGACGGCAAGCTGGAAGCACGGTCGAATGCCTCGGCAGGTCGGGTGACGTCGAGTTCTCCAGAAGAAAGCAGTCTTTTCGAGGATCCTAAATCCCCGAAACCCGATCCGAACGCCGCGTCTCCGAGCATCTCATCAACCGTGGACGAAATGAGCAAATTCCGTCCAGCCGGAGACAGCTACCAACCAGCTGGGGAGAGTTCCTCGGTAATTGTTCAGGACTTATCACAGACCGGTTCTAATCAAATAGTTCCGCAAGGAGAGAACGCCCAGGACACCGCGATCGTGATCGAAGCCGAAGAGGAGAGTCTACTTGCTTCGATATTCTCCGGCACGAGTGTGGTAATCGTTCTTGCTTTGGGCCTGTTTGGCATTCTGCTTTCGCGCAAGATCCGTTCGAAACAGGAACTCGCTCCTGCGACTCCAGTGGCTAAAGAGGAATTTGAAGAGTTCGAAACCCCCTCCGGCAACCGACAGTTTGCTACCCCTAACACTCAAGGTTCCACCCAGAGCTTAGTCAGGGTTGCCGAAACGTTGCCCGCGAATAGAGTGTCACGTCAACAGGTCGCGAGGGTGCCGGTTGCTGGGCCCGCGGCGTTGTATGGCGCCTATCGCATAGATCAGGAAGTCGGTAAACTTATTCTGGGCCAGGCGCACAGAATCGATGTGCTTGCCTCGCGCGCTGTTGATGACCGCAGGGCCATCGAGGCCTCACTTATCAAAGGCGTTAATTCAACCGAGCTTGGTGAAAGCGCTCAACGCAGAGCACGCGAAGCTCTTGAGGAATATGGATTTGTGGCACGCCAATGTGCGGCTTTGCTGTTAGCGCCTGAGGCTTTCGAGAGGACCTCCGCCGCTCGTGCTCTTGGCGAAATCAAATCGGCCGCCTCCTTACCGTTTCTGCTTGAGAGCCTTTATGACTCAGAAGCAATCGTTCGCAATCAAGCAGTGGTGAGCATTGGTGAATTGAAGCTGCCGTCCGCCATTGGAGCGCTGCTGGATATCGCCCGAACCCACCCGGACGTCTCGAGTTCATTGTTGAGCCGCACCCTGAGCGCATGTTCAGTTGAGGGTCTGGACTTCTTCGATGCTGTTTTGCCCGGTTCTTCGCTGCTAGGACCCGGCGATGTGGGTAGTATTATTCAAGGAATCACACATCTGGAGCCAGCTTCGGCGATAGAAAGCTTACCCCCAGGGTGTGATGATGAACTATTCACGCAGGCTCTCTT
Source organism: Acidobacteriota bacterium (assembly GCA_038040525.1). GTDB lineage: Bacteria > Acidobacteriota > Blastocatellia > Pyrinomonadales > Pyrinomonadaceae > PSRF01. Next base: position 55,183 of record JBBPIC010000030.1, read on the forward strand.
TGCCGTAGAGAGCAGCGATGTTGAGGAACGGTCTGAAGCACTGAAAATTCTCGTGCAGTTTCGAGTTCAGAGTGCTGTCGACGCGATTGAAAAGGTTGCTGGTCAGGATCCTGCGTCCACCATCCGTTCGCACGCTATCTCAAGCTTAGGCTCAATCAACCATGAGTCAGTGTTTGCAACAGTCCTGATCGGTATGGCTGACGAGTCTCGCGAGGTTAGGGCTGCTGCTGCCCGATCCGTGAATCGTCTCAGTTTCGATCGGGCAGATGCCTATGTCCGGGTCATCGAAACGAGCGACGAAGAAACCTTACGCTGTGTCGCAAAGGCTTGCATACAGGCGGGGATCGTCTCCCAAAACCTGGATCGACTGACAAACGCCGACCATAGACAGGCTTATGAGACATTTTCACTGATCTGCTTGCTAACCAAGGCGGGCATGAATGAGCCGGTATTAGAAGCAATCGCAAACCATCCAAGAGTCGATGTCCGCCTGAAGGCTGTGCACTTGTTAGGGCGCACTGGCCACCCGGATACGTTTGGTCAGTTACGGGAATTGGCTGTTAAAGATGGGATCGGCGAAGTTGTGAAGACTGCGTTATTGGAAGCAATGTATAAGGTAGATCAGAACAGGCTTAAGGATGACGAGATCGTTGACGATTTCGTGGCTCGGGACGATTCGCAACTTCAACTTTGTGAATCGGAGATTCTACCAGTCCTTGTCGAACCAGAGGTTGAATTGGAAGTCCCAGTTTTTGAAGCGGACATCCAGGAAGAGGCGGACGAACTCGAAATATAAGCCTCTGGACCGCACGGGCTGCAAATCGCATAATGCCATTGACCGCCCTCCGTTGTTGCCCCATGAAACTCAACGTTGTTAACTTTATAGCTCAAGGAAACAGGCGGCTTCGCGCCGTCGTGCTTTTCGCATTTCTTATGCTTGTCGGGTGCGGGATCACATCGACCATGGCACAAATGAAATCGCAAAAGCGTATCACTGCCCTGCAAGTTGGGCAGACCGCTGAAGGTTCGCGAGTAAGCGTCTTTTCCGATTCAGCATTGTACGATTACGAAGCTTTCCGGCGTGGCGATCGCTTCTATGTCAAGCTTCCGCTGGCGGAATTTGCGGCGGCACAACCTAACTTCCGCGGGGATGGATTCGAAGATGTACAGGTTCAAAGAGTGGGAGAGAGCCTCCTCATCTCGTTTAAGTTAAATGCGGGGGTCATGGCGCGCGTCGATCAGCACTCTAATCGTTTGGACGTGATTTTTTCCACCCCCAATAAGACATCGCGCAACGCCAGTGGAAACGCAACGCCGAGCCGCACAGTATCGAACGTTATACCCGGAATCGTGATGTTGCAAAACGCCCGTGCCCAACAGCGGCACCCTGATGCCGCTGGACCAATGCCGCCGGACTCGCCAAGAGTCAACCGCCCACGTGTAGTCACGCAAGAAGCGAGCGCAGAGAGACAGGGGCGAGAGCGAATCTCACAGCGAACTTACGTGCCGGTCAGCTCAGGCCAGGAAATCAAGTCTAAAGCCAACAATCGGGTCGCGCCGGACTTCACTCCAGTCAAGACTAATTCCGGCTCCGATACTAATCCCTGGAAGGCTACGCCAAGGTCTGACTCACCGTCCACGACTCCTTCGGCCACCCCAACCTATCCAGCTTCGACATCTGTTACAGAGTCGTCGTCGCCTTTGTCTTCCAGGCCGGTTGTGACTTCTCGTGCACCGACTGCGCCGACTGGGTGGAAGACGCGCGGCGAGCTGACTCTCCAATGGGTCTCAGCCAATCGGGTGGCTGTGTCCATTGGCGCTTTCGTTTTGTTGAGCTTGATCCTGGTTGCTTGCACAATGCTTTACCGGAAGCGACGGAAACAAGCAAAGACTCAGCGCGCGAAAGTGCCCGGCGTCCAACCGAAGACCTCCCCTGAAATGGGTTTCGAAGAGTTGCTCAATAACGCCCGCTCTGACTCCTATGAACCAATTCTTGATGACTATGCGACCGAGTTGACGCAACCCCAATCCGAGGTAACATCGGCAGCGGCTGCGAGGAATGTTTCGCAATCCGGGAATGGGAGCCGTAAGCGGGTGGTTCCAGTTCAGGAACAGGCAAGAGCGCAATCGGCGGGAGCTCCAGTACGGTTGAATCAGGCATTTGTGTCCTCAACCGCGGCAAGTCCAAACTACACAGTGAAAAATGAAGAGCCAGAGCGGGAGGTTTTCGAACTATGACAGTCCAATCATTAATGCGACTTTGCGCGGACCTTGGAATTGAGCTGGCGCTCAAAGGCGACAATAACGATCGGCTTGTCGTAGATGCGCCAAGGGGCGCTTTGACAGAACCGCTTCGCCAGGCGCTTACAGAACACAAGGCTGCCCTGATCGCAATCCTAAAGGCCCAGGACCAGACATCCCATCTTGTCGAGGACAACGCTCCGTCTCTCGTGTCCCATCCGACAACAGATAGCCCTGCCGGCGCCGGCGCCTTGAAGCCTTCGGAGGCGCCAGGTTTGGTTCAAGAACAATCTCTATCAAATTACGATTCGCAGTTTCAAAGAACTGATGCGGAAGTCAAGAAGCTTCTTTCAGGAATGCCCTACGATGCGAACAGCATTGATGCAAACGATCCCGCGACGCGTCAAATCATCGCGAATCAATTGCTAGCCGCGCTTAGTGGGCGGAATCCTGAACAGCTCGATTGCGCTCGTCGAGGTTTCATGAATCACGGATATTTTGATGACACGACCCGACAACTTAGAACTGCCGACTCGCCAATCGATCGGGCCGCTGCGGCTCGAAAGCTGGGAATCGTGGGTGACAACAAAGCCACTGCTCACCTCGTAGCAGCACTCAGGGATAGCGCAGCGGAAGTGCGCAGAGCTGCCACGGAATCGCTTGGTCAAATTGGGGACCCGGCTGCGATTCCCTCGCTTGAGGATTTGTTGACCCGCGAATCCAATTCGCAATTGCCCGAGGTTGTCATTCGTCACGCAATCAATTCAATCTCCGTAACTCAAGCGAAACGAGTGCCGGGGTTTCAGAAACCAGTTGTACCGGCGGTCGAGAAGCCGGTTGTTAAAACCGAACCGCAAAAGCCAAAACGTGAAATTTTTGCTGATTATCTCAGTTCGTTTGAACAGCGAGAGACTGCTTCAAATTTCGAGTCTCGGGTCGAACCAGCCGCGATCGCAAACAACCTGGAGGCTGGCGTGGAGCGTTTGTTCCTTGAAGAGGAAGCGCTACGAAAAGCTGCAGAGGATTTAGAGCAAAGGCGTCTTGAAGCCGAAGCAGCGCGAAGAATGGCTGAAGATGAGGCCCGCATCAAAGCCGAGTATGAAACGCAGGTCAGAGTGGAAATTGAGACTCGGAAACGCGCCGAAGAAGAGGACCATAGGCGAATGCTAGCAGAGGCGGCCCGACAGAAAGCTGAGGAAGATGCTCGCGTCCAAGCCGAACAGAAGGCTCGAATTCGTGCAGAAGCGGAGGCACGCCAGCGGGTTGAAGAAGAAGAACGTTTTCGCCAGGAAGCCGACACCCTGAGGAAGGCGGCGGAAGAACTCGCTCAGAAACGAGCTGAAGCTGCGGCAGCCCGACTGCGTGCTGAGGAAGGCGAGGCGCGACGCCGCGCCGAAGAGGAAGCGCGAGGTCGTGCAGCAGAAGAGGCGCGACGCCAGGATGAGCAAGCACGACTACGCGCAGCGGAGGAAGCTCGCTTGCGAGCTGAAGTTGAGGCGCGTATTCGAGTCGAACGGGAAGAAAAGCGACGTGCTGAGGAAGAAGCCAACCGGGCCGAAGATGAAGCGCGTTTACGCGCGGCTGAAGAAGCTCATCGGCAGGTCGAAGAAGGGCTGATGCGTCGAGAGGCGGAAGAGCGTCATCGCCTCGAAGAAGCTCGTCTTCGGGTCGAGCGAGAAACGTTGATGCAGGTAGCAGCCGAGTTGTCACGTCGTCGTTCTGAGCTGGAAGAAGCAAGACAGAGTGCAGAGCTTGAAGCGCGACTATTGGTTGAAGCACAGGAACGAGCGAGAGTTGAAGTGGAATCACGCCGCCAGCTTGAACTAGAGCGCCAGCGACTTGAAATCGAGGGCCAACGCCGGGCTGACGCTGAATACTTCGCGGAGGTGGAGCGACAGGCCGAGCAAGAGCGTCAACTTGCAGCCGAGCAAACCCGACTTAAGGGGGAGCAGGCCGAACGGCACCTCTCCGCACTCAACGCGGTGCGAAGGGCGGCTGAGGAAGAAGCCAGGCAAAGGGAAGAGACGGAGCAGCGAATCAAGGCCGAAATTTTTGAACTCAGCAAAGCTGAGGAAGAGCAGCGACTGAGGATTGAAGCGGAGATAAAGCGTCGTTCCGAAGCCGAAGCCCGCTTGAAGGAGCAAGCAGCGAGAGCGGAGGAAGAGGCAGCCAGGTCAGCCGAAGAGATTCGTTTGAAGGTTGAAGAAGAAGCTAGCCGTCGCGCACAGGTTGAAGCCCGCCTGAGGGAACAAGAAGCACGACTCGAAGCGGAGCACCGAGCCCACGAGGAGGTTCGCCGCCTGGCTGACGAGATTCGAAGCAAAGCCGAAGACGAAGCTCGGCGTCGCGCAGAATTTGAGAATAAGCTGAAAGAGGAAGAAGCTCGACTTCAAGCCGAACAGGAAGCAAGCTCGAGGGCTCAAGAAGAATCACGACAGCTCGCCGAACGAACTCGGTTGAAGGCTGAGGAAGAGGCCGTCAGGCGCTCTGAAGTGGAAGCGCAGCTGAAAGAGGAAGAAGCCCGCCTTCAAGCAGAGCACGAAGCTCGGATTAAGGCCGAAGCCGAAGCATATCGCCTGGCCGAAGAGACTCGATTAAAGGCTGAAGCAGCGGCTGCAGCCCGCGCTCAACTTGAAGCTCGACTAAAAGAGGAAGAGGCTCATCTTGAAGCTGAACAGCAAGCCGCAGCGAAAGCGGAAGCAGAAGCACAAAGGCTGGCCCAGGAAACGGGCGCGAGGGCTGAGGAAGAGTCTCGGCGTCTGGCCGAAGCTGAAGCCCGCGTGAGAGAACAAGAGGAGCAGCAGCTCTCAGTTCAAAGCTCCCCTCTTGACTTAGGGACATCAGCACACTCCACTGAAGGATCGCTTCGGCCCAACGAAACGTCTGAACAAGAGGAAGAATTCTCGTGGCTTGAACCGAGCATGAGCGAAGACGCGCATCTGGTCGATGCTTTACCCGTAGTCGATGATTCCGTCTACTCGCAAACTGAGAAACGTTCTGGGGTTGTTCAAGAGTCAGCTAAAGCTATTGACCCTGTTTTTGCTGAAAAGGGGATTGCGTCGGCCGAGGATGACGCTGGCATTCCTTCGGAAATCTTGAAGCGACTTGGCAGTGCCCAGCCCGGCGAACGCGCAGAAGCATTGGCGGAGGTTGTGGCCGTTGGTGGAGATGATGCTTTCCGTTGCATTAGCAAGGCGTTTGACGACCAGGTGGTCGAGGTTCGCAACGCCGCTGCCCGTGCTCTCTTTAACCTGCAGTCCGACCGCGCTGCCACGTTTACTCGAGCGCTTCGCGAGGGCACACCAGAACGACGCCGCAGAATCGGTCAGGCGCTGGCGGGCTCGGGCTTAGCCGGAGAAGCCGTCGGGAACCTAACCGGAGAAAGTCGCGAGAAAACCTACGATGCATTCTCGCTACTCTTCCTGATGGCAAAGGCTGGTGAAGTTCATCCCCTGATGCAGGCAATCGAAGACTATCCGAACGTCGAGGTTCGCATCGCCGTCGTGAAGTTGCTCGCGCTTAGTGGTCAACCGGAGATAATCCCATCTTTCCGCCGCCTGGCGGTTCGCGGTTCGCTACCGTCGGAAGTGCGGTCTGCGGTGATGGAGGCTATCTATCAGATTAGCAGCCAGGCCCGTGAAAGCGCACCGTCAGCCGCGTAGACAGTCACTCCGCCTGCGTTAGCGGCTGGGTTCACAATCGAAAGACCGTGGATGAACGCAAGTTTGTCCACGGTTTTTACTTTACGCAACCGACCCGCTAACGCTGGTAGTGCTGACATTGCTGCTTTTCACTATTTGCGCTTTACCATTTACTATCTAGCAAATACATATGGCATTTAAACTTCATTCAAGTTACCAGCCAAAGGGTGATCAACCTGAGGCAATCGAATCCCTTGTCCGCGGGCTCGATGACGGATTCAAAGATCAGGTACTGCTCGGCATAACCGGAAGCGGGAAAACCTTTACCATCGCCAGCGTGATCGAGCGAACGCAACGACCGACGCTGGTGCTGGCACACAACAAAACTCTTGCCGCGCAGCTCTACCAGGAGTTTAGGTCACTCTTTCCCGAAAACAGTGTCGAGTATTTCGTTTCTTACTACGACTACTATCAACCCGAGGCGTATGTTCCTGCTGCTGATGTTTACATTGAGAAGGAAGCGATCGTCAATGAGGAGATCGATCGCCTGCGCATGTCGGCGACGCGAGCGTTGTTTGAGCGTCGTGATGTGATTGTGGTGGCGAGTGTCTCCTGCATCTATGGACTTGGAGATCCGGATGCCTACTACGGCATGCTGCTATTTCTGGAGCCAGGAGCTCGCATCGCGCGCGAGACATTGCTGCAAAAACTTGTCGAGCTACAGTATGAACGGTCCGACGTAAATTTTCAGCGCGGGACGTTTCGAGTGCGGGGCGACGTAGTAGAAGTCTTTCCGAGTTATCAGGATCAGGCGTTTCGTATTGAGTTGTGGGGTGATGAGGTGGATTCGATTTCCACCATCGATCCGCTGCTCGGCGAGGTTGTACAGAAACACACCACGCGGGTTCCGATTTATCCGAAGAGCCATTACGTCATGTCGAGGCCAACCATCAAACGGGCTATCAAGACAATAAAAGAGGAGCTTGAATGGTGGGAACCGAAACTGATCGCAGAAGGCAAGCTGCTGGAGGCCCAACGCCTGCATCAGCGAACGATGTTTGACCTTGAACTAATTAAGGAAATGGGCTTCTGCCGCGGAATTGAGAATTATTCTCGCCACCTTACCGGCAAGAATCCGGGTGAACCGCCACCGACGCTCCTCGATTATCTGCCGCGTGACACGATGATGGTGATTGACGAGTCGCATCAGAGCGTTCCGCAGATTCGAGGAATGTTTGAAGGCGACCAGTCGCGCAAGCGAACATTGGTTGAATATGGATTTCGTCTGCCTTCAGCCCTGGATAATCGCCCGCTCAACTTTCAGGAGTTTGAATCGCGGATTGGACAGACGATTTATGTATCCGCCACGCCCGGTCCTTATGAGCTCACCAAGTCAGGTGGGGAGGTGGTGGAACAAATCATCAGACCTACCGGCCTTCTCGATCCACTCGTCGAAGTCCATCCTGTGAAAGGTCAGATAGACCACCTCCTCGAAGAATGCCGACAACGGGCCGATCGACGGGAACGTGTGCTGGTGACCACGCTTACCAAACGGATGGCAGAGGACCTGACCGAGTATTTCACCGAAGTCGGTGTGAGAGTGCGTTATCTGCATTCCGATATTGAAACGCTCGAACGTATTAAGATTATTCGAGATCTTCGGCGAGGGGAGTTTGACGTCCTGGTTGGTATCAACCTGTTGCGCGAGGGTCTTGATTTGCCGGAAGTCTCACTCGTGGCAATTCTGGATGCCGATAAAGAAGGGTTCCTGCGTTCAGAGCAGTCTTTAATTCAAACGATAGGCCGCACCGCGCGAAATTCAGAAGGAAAAGCAATCCTCTATGCTGACCGGATAACTGATTCCATGAAGCGGGCCATCGACGAAACGAAGCGACGGCGTTCAATTCAGGAAGTATACAACCGTGAGCAGGGAATCACGCCGCAAACGATCGTGAAGCCCATTGAGTCGACTTTGATTAGCGCTTCTGAGGCCGATTACTTCAAGGCGCCGACAGAATGGGAAGAGATCGAGGACTATTCACCGCAGAATATTGAAGCCACGATCAGCCGACTCGAAACTGAAATGCGCGGAGCGGCGAAACGTTTTGAATTCGAAAGGGCCGCGGAATTGCGCGATAGAATCAAAGTATTGCGTGAGCGCGAGTTGACACTTGCATGAAGGCATTGACGATAGTGCCAGATATTATGCTGATCAAAACCGACCCCGACTCGATTAAATCATTTCTCACAGACTCCAGTTACATGAGCGAAGGGTCCGCTGAGCGCGTTCTGCTTCCCGAGAGCGCCGAAGAGGTCGTCGAGATTCTCAAAGGAGCAACTCGAGACAGAACGCCTGTGACAGTTTCCGGAGCAGGAACAGGGACTGTGGGCGGCCGTATACCTTACGAAGGCCTGGTGCTCGCGACCGACAAATTGAATAGCGTAAAGAGCATGGTCCGCGATGACCAGGGCAGCGGCCGGGCAGTCGCTGAAGCCGGCGTGCGTCTGGCCGATCTGCAAAAATTCGTCGAAGCTGAAGGGCTGCTGTATGCTCCCGATCCAACAGAGCGCAGCTGCTATCTAGGCGGAACCGTGGCCACGAATGCTTCCGGGGCGCGTACGTTTAAATATGGGCCAACTCGAAATCATGTGTTGCGGATCAAGGTTGCGCTTGCCACTGGTGAGTTGATCGACCTTGGTCGCGGGGATCTTCGGGCGGATTTAAGTGGACACATAAAGATTCCGTTAACCTCCGGCCAGGTACTGGAAGCACAGTTGCCCTCGTATCAGATGCCGCAGACGCGGAAGCACGCCGCCGGTTATTACGTGGCCCCTGAGATGGACGTACTGGATCTCTTCATCGGTAGCGAAGGAACACTTGGAGTTGTCACCGAAGCGGAAGTCGCTCTGCTGGCGAAGCCAAAGGGACTATTGAGTGGAATTGTTTTCTTTGGCTCTGAAGAGAATCTACTGGCTTTTGTATCTGAGGCACGATCAGTTTCACTCAGAAACCGCCAATCTGGTGCCGCGGAAGCGGGCCAGTTAGGGGCGCTGATCGAGAAAGCACTGGAAATTTCCCACCGCCAGGATATTGAGCACCGCGTTGAAAGTGAGCGAAACGATAAACTACTCGACGCCCGCGCACTCGAGTATTTCGATAATGAGTCGTTGGACTTCCTGCGTGCTAAGTACGAAACGATACCTGCGAAAGCTGCAGGTGCAATCTTTTTTGAGCAGGAAACGACTCCAGCGACTGAAGACGCACTGATGAACGAATGGCTCGAATTGATCGAGAGGCATGAGGCGCTAAGCGACGATTCCTGGTTTGCAACTGCCGAATCTGACCATGTAAGGTTGCGCGAATTCCGTCATGCGCTTCCGGTCCTGATGAATGAGTGGTTTGCGCGTCACAATCAGCGAAAGGTTTCTACCGATATGTCAGTGCCGGACGAAGCGTTTCCTCCGATGCTCCGCCTTTACAAGGAGACTCTGCGCGCCACCAATCTTAGGTACACTATCTTCGGGCACATCGGCGACAACCATGTACACGTGAACATACTGCCGCGCGATGATAACGAAGCGGCGACGGCAAGAGAAATCTATTTGCGTTTTGTGAAACGAGCGGTCGAAGTTGGCGGAACCATATCGGCTGAACACGGCATTGGAAAACTGAAGCGCGAATATTTACGGCTTCTCTATTCTGATCAGCACCTGAGGGAGATGGCGGCCCTGAAACGCGCCTTCGATCCCGCTGGAATTCTCGGGCGGGGAAACATCTTTTCTGAAGAGTATCTGTAAATATTCAGTTGTCAGTTGTTAGTTGTCAGTTGTCGGTGGCCCGGAGTAGTTTCCTCCGCAATTGGTAAACTTGTGTAAACCACAGATCAACTGACAACTGACAACTGACAACTGACTAATATGCTGAGATTCACCACAGCTGGAGAATCACACGGTCGAGCTCTGGTGGCGATTTTAGAAGGGCTGCCTGCAGGCTTGCCGGTTGACGTGGCCCAAATAAATCACGAGCTTGAGAGGCGTCAATGGGGCTATGGTCGCGGCAGCCGAATGAAGATTGAGCAGGACCAGGTGGAAATCCTCAGCGGCGTTCGACATGGTCTGACGCTGGGGTCGCCAATCGCGCTCGTGATTGAAAATAAGGATTGGGCCAACTGGACTGAGGTGATGAATTCCGCTCCTCGTGAAGTCGCGGAAGCGAAGTCGCGTCGTCTAAGCCGACCACGTCCGGGACATGCCGATCTTGCGGGTGGACAGAAGTTTGGAGCGCGCGATCTGCGTAACATCCTGGAACGGGCCTCCGCCAGAGAGACGGCATCCAGGGTGGCATGTGGGGCGTTTGCCAAACAGCTGGTTGCTCATTTTGGAGTAGAAGTTCGAAGCCACGTTGTTCAGCTTGGGGGCATTCCCGACAAACCGCTTGAGTTATCGTGGGACGAGATCGCCGCTGTTCGAGACGACGCTCCGCTCCGATGCGCGGACTCCACGCTGCAACAACAAATGGTCAAGTTAATCGATTCGAAACGAGATGCGGGCGATACGCTCGGCGGCATATTTGAAGTTGTGGCACGTGGTGTCGTTCCTGGGGTTGGTTCACACACCTCCTGGGATTTGAAACTGGACGGCCGTCTGGCCCAGGCCATCATGTCGATTCCTGCTGTTAAGGCAGTTTCGATTGGCGCCGGAAGTGAAGCGAGCGCGCTGCCCGGTTCAGAAGTGCATGATGAGATCGCTTACAACGACGAAACGAAAGAATTTATTCGCGAAACGAATCGAGCCGGTGGTCTCGAGGGCGGAATTACTAACGGCGAAGAAGTCCGAATTCGCGGACATTTAAAGCCACTCTCAACCCTGCGTCGTCCGCTGCGTTCGGTAGATATTGACACCAAGCAGGAGCAGTTGGCTGCTTTTGAACGTTCGGACATCACGGCAGTTCCCGCTGCTGGGGTGATTGGAGAGGCGATGGTTGCGCTTGTCCTGGCCAGAGCGATGCGCGAAAAGTTTGGCGGCGATAGCTTGGGTGAGATGAAGCGAAACTTCGAAGGCTATCGCGAGCAACTCCGCGGGTATTAATAGCCCCGCCGTTAGGGAGGGTGTTCATGCCAAGGTCTATTACAACACTTCAAGTGCTTGTCGCTTGTCCAAAAGACGTCTCTGAAGAAAAAGCTATCCTCGAGGACGTGGTCAAAGAGTTGAACATAACGTGGGGCCGTAATCTGGGCGTTCAACTGGAACTTATAGATTGGAAAACCCACGCTTGGCCGGGTTTTGGCAGCGACCCGCAAGCAGTGATAAACGCTGAGCTTGGCGAGGAGTACGACATCTTTTTCGGAATCATGTGGACACGTTTCGGTGAGCCCACGCCCAGAGCGGGATCAGGCACAGCGGAAGAGTTTAATCGTGCTTTGGAAAGGTGGAAAGAGGATCCTAATCAACTAAGAATCATGTGCTATTTCAAGAACGCACCCCCTGCCTCTCTAAGAGATCTCGACCCTAGCCAACTCGCTGCGGTTAGAGAATTCCAAGCTCGTATCGATGGAGAAGGAGGGCTTTACGCAGAGTTCAGCAATTCAAAAGAGTTCGAGAGTTATGTCCGGATGCATTTGAGTAAGCAGGTTCAAGAATGGGGCAAAACGTGGGGAGAACTAGATAATAAGAACCCTGCGCGGGGGACTGAACCACTTGCGGACATCAAATCAACTATTATCCCAACTGCCATAGTCGAAGAAGTGAAAGACGACGAAGAAGAAGGGTTCATGGATCTTATTGAGCAGGGGCAAGAAAGCTTTGAAATGCTGGATGAGATCTTGTCAAGGATGACGGCGGAGATGGAGAGCTATCGGAGAAGGTTGGATGAGCGAAATGTTGAAATCCACAAGTTGGTCGAATCGAGCGCAGATATAAAACAGCGCAAACGAGTTGTGAATAGCACTGCCGGGATATTGGATCAATATAGTCTAATGCTTGAGGGCGACGTCCCCCAATTCTCAAATGCATATACAACCGCAGTGAATTCAATTGCCAGGGCTGTAAGTATTTGGAGTGAAGATATCACGGAAGGTGCTGATGAAGTTAGGAACACCTACAATCAAATGAAGAATTTGCGACTTGTACTAACGGAAACAAACGGTTCTATGACGTCCATGAAAGGAAGCGTCGATCGGCTACCTCGGGCGACCAGCGTGTTCAATCGATCAAAGAAGCGGTTATCTGCTGCTTTGGAGAAGCTTATAGCTGAAATGAGTAGCGGCATCAATCTAACGCAAGAGATAGAAAGCCAGTTTCGCCGAATTTTAGGCAACCCAGATGGCGCGTGATTATGTCTATCGATGCATCCACTATAGACCCCCCTTAACGAGTGAGCATCCTCCATCGTAGAATCGACATCATACGCGGTTCGCAAAATTGCTCGCTGGAATAGGAACAACTAAGCATGGCGTTGATGGAAATTGTCACATGGCCAAACCGGATACTCGACACGCCGGGCGATCCTGTCACCCTCTTTAACGACGATCTCAAGAAGCTGGTCGGTGACATGTTTGAAACGATGTATTCCGCGCCCGGAGTTGGTCTCGCGGCCGTTCAAGTCGGCGTGTCGAAAAGGCTTTTTGTGATGGATTGCTCGGGCGGTAAGGATCCTGATCAGCGTGTGGTAATGATTAATCCGGAAGTCGTTCATGTGGAGGGCGAGCAGAACGGAGAGGAAGGCTGCCTGTCGTTTCCCGGAATATTTACGCCGGTTGAGCGTAGCTTGCGCGCAGTCGTTCGCGCGCATGACGTTAATGGAAACGAATTCGAACTCGATGATACAGAGCTGACTGCGCGCTGCATGCTTCATGAAACCGACCACTGTGACGGAATCGTCTTCCTCGATAAAATGAGCGCTCTCAAGCGAGAACTGGTGAAGCGCAAGATTAGGAAACTACAAAAGAGCGGGAAGTGGCGGTAAGGCAGGAGGCAGGAGGCAGGAGACAGGAGGCAGGAAGCAGGAAGCAGGAAGCAGGAAGCAGGACGCAGAAAGCAGAAGGCAGAAAGCAGAAGGTAGAGCTAGTACCGGCGCGGCGCGATTGGAAGATCTTTTTCGGTCGCGTTTTTCTTTAGGTGATTATTAACCAGCGGTTTACGCTGTCGCCTCCTGCCTCCTGCCTCCTGCCTCCTGCCTCCTGCCTCCTGCCTCCTGCCTCCTGCTCCTCCCTTCCGCCTGTGGTACTATTTCAAAAAAATAATTGGAGATCGAGATGCCTACAGAATTCCGTAATGAACCCTTTACTGATTTCAGCAAGGAAGAGAATGCGCACGCCATGCGCGCGGCGTTGGAGAAAGTTAAAAGCGAGTTGGGCCGCGAGTATTCACTCGTGATTGGCGGCGAACGCATCAACACCGAAGACAAATTGGAGAGCATTAACCCGGCGAATCGTACCCAGGTGGTTGGTCGATTTCAGAAGGCGACGAAGGATCAGGCTAATCGCGCGGTGGAATCGGCCTACAAAGCTTTTCAAACCTGGAAGAACGCTGATCCGCAGGCACGCGCAGATTTGTTGTTTCGCATCGCGGCGCAGATTCGGGAAAGAAAACACGAGTTCTCGGCCTGGATGGTCTATGAGGTTGCAAAGAGCTGGGCTGAAGCTGACGGGGACACGGCAGAGGCAATCGATTTTCTCGAGTTTTACGGCCGCGAGATGTTGCGGTATGCGAGCGATCAGCCCCTCGTAAAGCTAGAAGGTGAGGATAATAAACTCGATTACATCCCGTTGGGCGTGGGCGCTGTTATACCTCCCTGGAATTTTCCGTTTGCCATTATGGCCGGGATGACGGCTGCCGCCTTTGTCACAGGGAATACGGTGGTCCTTAAACCCTCTTCCGACGCGCCGACAATCGCCTACAAGTTCTTCGAGTTGCTCGAGGCGGCAGGGCTGCCGCCTGGAGTGGTCAATTTCATGACCGGTTCGGGAGCCGAAGTTGGTGACGTAATTGTGGACCATCCAAAAACGCGTTTCATTGCATTCACAGGCTCGAAGGAAGTTGGTTTAAGAATCAACGAACGCGCCGCGAAGGTTCATGAAGGTCAGCTTTGGATCAAACGTGTAGTTGCTGAGATGGGCGGTAAGGACGCGATCATCGTTGCCGACGATGCCGATCTCGACGACGCGGCAACAGGCGTTGTGCAAGCAGCCTTTGGATTTCAAGGACAGAAGTGTTCAGCCTGTTCGCGAGCGATAATCGATGCCAGCGTATACGACAGCATGTTGGAGAAGATTGTTGAACAAACCGAAAAGATAAAGCTGGGCGAGCCGAACGATGCGGCGACCAACATGAGCGCGGTGATCAATGAAAAGGCCTTCAAAACCATTAACCAATACATCGAGAAAGGAAAGAGTGAAGGCGGCAGGGTGGTGACAGGCGGAGGCTCCGATGGCGAGCAGGGTTTCTTCATTGAACCAACCGTAATTGCAGACGTGAAACCGGGAGCGACAATTGAACAGGAAGAGATCTTTGGACCGGTGTTAGCCGTTATCAAGGCCAGGGATTACGACGATGCTTTGAACATCGCCAACGACACGCAATTCGGATTGACGGGAGCGGTTTACAGCGCCGACGAAGAAAAGCTCGAACGGGCCCGGCGCGAATTTCACGTCGGCAACCTTTATCTGAATCGAAAGTGCACCGGAGCATTAGTCGGCGTGCATCCATTCGGCGGCTTCAACATGTCCGGTACGGATTCAAAAGCCGGTGGTCGAGATTATCTTTTGCTCTTTATGCAGGCCAAGCTGGCGTCAGAAAAGGTTGGCGCCACCAGCAAGCTGGTTGAAAAGAGAGCCGCAATCTGACCTGGTGAAAACGGCTGTGCCGTCCTCCGTGCGGAAAGGCTGGGCCTTTCCGAGCATTGCGAAAATTGACAGAGGCTACGCCTCGGCCCGGAGGCGCAGCCTCCTTTCATTTAACATTCCCCGCGGTAAGGCATAGCCTTACCGCACGGAAAGCGGCAAAGCCGCGAAAACTACTCCGACGAAAGCGGCAAAAGCCTCAACTACATGCGCATCGTTTTCATGGGCACGCCCGAGTCAGCAGTAGCATCGCTTGAGCGTTTGCTGAAAGATGGGCATCAGGTCATCGCTGTCTGGACCCAACCAGACAAACCCGCGGGCCGCGGAGACAAGATTCATTCGTCACCCGTTAAAGAGTTTGCTCTAGCGCACGGCCTTACAATCGAACAGCCTGCAAAGATCAAAACCAGGGAATCGAAAGACTTATTTTCCTCGTACGACGCTGACATCGCGGTCGTCGTGGCTTACGGCCGAATTCTCCCTCCCGAATTTCTAACGGCCCCGCGCAGCGGCTGCATCAACGTGCATTTTTCTTTACTGCCCAGCTATCGAGGCGCGGCGCCGGTTAACTGGGCCATCGTCCGCGGGGAAGAGAGAACCGGAGTTACTACCATGTTCATCGAGCAGGAGCTTGATTCCGGCCCCATTCTACTGCAGCGCGAAACCGCAATCGGCGAGACGGAAACTGCGCCGCAACTTATGCAACGGCTCTCGGAGATGGGGGCCAACCTACTCAGCGAAACACTTAAGCAGCTCGACGAAATAACGCCACAGCCGCAGGACGATCGTGAAGCTACTTTGGCGCCTCTTCTGACAAAAGCGGATGGGCTCATTAATTGGTCGACTCCGGCCGGAGAAATTGAGCGTTGTGTAAGAGGCTTTCAACCCTGGCCGAATGCCTACACTTACCACAAATCGCGGCGACTAATTATTTGGCGAGCTGCGGTTATTGAGCAGGCCGCCAACGAAGCACAACCGGGGACGGTGATTTCAGCCCATGGCGACGACGTGGTCGTGAAATGCGGTGAAGAGATGTCGCTCCGTCTGCTTGAAGTGCAACCGGAAGCGAAGCGACGGATGAGTGCTACGGATTTTCTCAATGGCACGCATCTAAGAATTGGTGATCGATTTGGTGAAGTCTAGTTCTGTTTCTCCAGCAAGGCTCGCGGCATTCGAAATTCTCCTCCGAGTCGAAGAGGGTGCTTACGCCTCCGTTCTTCTTACCGCCCGTGAAGACCAACTGAATAATCTGGATCGTGGGCTTTGCCATGAGTTGGTGATGGGTGTGCTCCGTCGGCAGCTGTGGCTCGACCGGCTCATCGAGTACTACTCCGACCGCAAACCGTCTGATCTCGACATCGCTATTCGTGTCATCCTCCGTCTCGGTCTTTATCAGATGCGGTTTCTTTCTCGAATTCCAGACTCGGCCGCTGTCAACGAGTCGGTTAACCTCGTCAAGTTTGCTCGACTGCGTTCCGCCGGGGGCCTGGTAAACGCCGTGTTGCGCCGCGCGACACGCGAGCGCGACGTCGATCCGGCTAGCTGGATTGAAAATCCGATTGAGCGAATATCTGTGAATACCTCACATCCGCTTTGGCTGATTGAACGCTGGTCAAAGTCACTTGGCAGCGCCGAGGCGGAGAAATTCGCCCGAGCCAACAATGAGTCTGCGCCGGTTGCGTTCCGGGTGGTCAATACCCGGGCAGAAGAATCTGAAGTCTTGGAGCAGTTACGCCTGGCTGGAGGTAATTTATCTCGCTCAAGAGTTGCTCACAGTGCCTGGCGAATAACCGGAGCTCCCGGTTTGCTGGCACAACTGGCGGCCATCGGACAGGTCTACATTCAGGATGAAGCGTCTCAACTTGTCCCCCGGGTTCTAAATGCTAAAGCGGGCGACCGAGTTCTCGACTTATGCGCTGCACCAGGAGGCAAAACGACCCAGATTGCAGATAGCACGCTTGATTCAGCGACAATAGTAGCCGCAGATTTGCACACGCATCGCCTTAAAACCCTGGTTTCGACCGCCAAACTGCACGGTCTCCACAATATTCAGACCGTCACTCTTAACGCGTTGCAGCCGTTGCCTTTAACAGATAGCTCGTTTGACCGCGTGTTAGTCGACGCACCGTGTTCGGGAACAGGTACCCTCAGGCGCAACCCCGAAATCCGCTGGCGCATCTCACCCGCTGACATTCAAGATTTGTCCGCGCGACAGAAACAGCTTCTTCAAAATGCCGCAAGCGCGGTCAAGTCAGGCGGGCGCCTGGTTTATTCAACCTGTTCGATAGAGACCGACGAAAACGAAGCCGTCCGGGAAGCGTTCCTTGAAAATAACAAACCCTTTAGACCTGTGCATCTGGACATTGACTCCTCGCTGGTAACTGCGTCTGGCGCGGCGCGGACGTGGCCGCAAAGAGATGGCACAGATGGTTTTTTCATCTCAGTGTTCGAGCGCAACAGTGATTGAGACGTAAAGACTGGTTGTCTTGCGGCTCCCGAAGCCGGATGTTAGACTTCGCGGCTGGTTTTTCGGCCCGCTCAGTAGTTTACAGTTGAGCAGAGGTTAGTACGTGAACAAAGCCCGCGGGGCACTCGCAGCTCTTCGACGCCTCAGCATCGCGATCGCGATAGCGGTCGTTTTCCTGTTTGGTCTCGCCACCACAGTTTATTTGTCTCTTCGCAGCCCGGAGGTTACTGTTCCGGATGTCATGGGCAAGGACCGATTTGAAGCAGAGCGGATTTTGAGTGACGCAGGGTTGAATTTCCGCGTTCGAGCGACCCGGCCCAGTAGCGAACTAACGGCCGACACGGTCCTATTTCAGCTACCCCGCGCCGGCGAAGTTGTCAAAACCGGTCAAACTGTGGCCATGGATGTCAGCCGGAGCGTCAAAGAGGGCGAGGCGTCGGAAGCGGTTGCTCCGGAGAAGAAGCCCGAAGAAAAGGCCGATAATCGGAACAGCAACGAGAACGTTATCGCGAACGAAAACAAGCCCAAGCGACCGAAGAATTTAAACAAGAACGCAAACGGAAACTCGAACTCCAGCAATCGCAACACAAACAACAATCGGCCGTCACCTAATAGAAACGCCAATATCGGCAACGCGAACAAAACGACCAATGACAGCTCAGATCGCCCGGCGTCAATTATCAACAACAACGCCAGAGGCAGCAGCAACGAGAATGGAGCAGCGCGTCCGCCGGTTCCGAAGCCTTCTCCCTAGTAAAAGCCGGGCGAAGTTATCACGATGAATGGCAGGACCATCGAAATCGCGCCATCGATTTTATCAGCCGATTTTTCTCGTTTAAACGAGGAGATAGAGGCAGTCGAGCGTGGCGGGGCAGCGATTCTCCATGTGGATGTCATGGACGGCCACTTCGTCCCTAACATTACCGTGGGGCTGCCTGTGGTTAAGTCCATTGCTCGAGTTACGTCGCTTGCCATAGACGCGCATTTGATGATTTCCGAACCCGGGCGATACGCGGAACAGTTTGTTGAGGCGGGGGCAAGAATGGTTTCGGTGCATGTCGAAGCAGATGCACATCTGCATCGAACATTGGCTTCTATCAAATCAGCGGGCGCCCAGGCTGGGGTGGTGATTAATCCGGCGACGCCGGTTGAGAGTTTGAGCGAGGCGTTGTCGTTCGCTGATTACGTCCTGGTAATGTCTGTAAATCCGGGATTCGGTGGACAGCGCTACATCCCCAGCTCGACCGACAAGGTCCGAAGGTTAAGAAGGATGATTGAGGAGCGCAATCTGCCCACTCGAATTGAAATCGATGGCGGCATCGACGCGGACAACATCGCGTCGGTCGTTGCCGCCGGGGCGGAGATCATCGTCGCTGGATCCGCAATCTTCGGCGGCGGCGATCCGGAGTCGGCAGTGAAGGGGTTGCGTGAAGCAACCGTTCAATGGGTTTAAGGTTTCGAGTTGAATTTTGAAGATTTAATGGCTACGCATTTTTGGAGGTTTTAGTTATGCATTCCCGCTTTGGCGCTCATTTGATTATTTGCGCCACACTGGTTTTAAGTTTAGCTGGTATTGCGTTGGCGCAAAAAAGTGGCGCCCAGAGTGAGCTTTCCGCACTCCAACGTCTGGACATCATGAGGTCAAAGCTGGAGTCCATGCGGAGGTCCCTCAACAGCGCCATCTCGTCTACAGGTTCGCAAACGGAGAAAGATAAGAAAAATCCGGACGATCCTCGAGAAAGACTTCGCAGTCTCGACAAGGAAGTAGGCTCGTTACTGTCTGAAGTCAACGACATCCGCGGCAAGCAGGAGCGCTCTGAACGTTATGATCAAACGAGCGTGGAGCGACTCGAAACCTCGGTGACAGAGCTCAATAACAGAGTTCAAATCGGACTTCAAGCTACTGCGACTGCCAGGACAACGTCGGCAAGTTCAACAACTTCCTCGAATACGAAGAAGAAGAAAGGGCGTTTCCTGGGGCTCTTTGGTGGTGGTGGCGGCGATGACAAGTATGAAGAGCTAACAGGAACGGTTGCGCCCGGGCGAGATCGAGTTCTCTTCGAGGAAGCCGCCAGAGAAGTAAGAAAAAACAATCATGAAACGGGGAGGCTCCTCTTTTCGACAATTATTAATACTTATCCCGATTCTGCTTTCCTGCCCTTGGCGAAGTTGGCGATTGCCGACTCTTTTTACCTCGAAGGAACAACATCGGCTTTGATTCAGGCTGCCCAGGCATACCTGGATTGGCTTACCTTTTTTCCCACGGATCCACTCGCTGACGACGCGATGCTTAAGGTGGCGGAAGCTGAAATGCGCCAGATGGGACTCTCTGATCGAGATGTTACTCATGCACGCAAAGCCGAACAGCGTCTAAAAGCTCTTTTGCAGCAATATCCCCAAACCAACCTGCGCCCGATCGTTGAATCCCATCTGCGAGATGCTCAGGAAAACCTGGCAATGCACGGCTATGAGATTGGAAATTTTTATCTGGAGGCTCGCTACAAAGGCCACAAAGGTGGGCTGAAGGGTGCGCAGTCTCGTTACAAGGAAGTTTTGGAAAAGTATCCCTACTTCTCATTGAGGGATGCGGTGCTGTTCAAGGCCGCTTTTACATACCAGCAAGAGGAAGAACCCGACGAAGCTGCCAAATACTATCAGGAACTCCTTCGCAACTTCCCCAACAGCGAATTCGGAGATAAAGCAAGAGAACAGTTGAGTATCATAGGAGCGCCGGTACCTGAACCGGACCCGGCAAGAAAGAATGTGATGCCGGCGGCGCGTCCAGGATTCGTTGGGAATTTGATGATACAGATCAGCGGGAAAGCCGATGTGTCGGTCAGGCCCGATGGTATTCTGATTAGTAAGGACAAAGCAGAAGGTCGCACCGATCTAATCGACGAGGCCATCAAGTACAACGGGCAGCTGCCGACGAATGTGATGCCTGATGCGCCTGTTCGACGCACAAGTAGTCGCCCAGCGCCTTCGAATAACAACGCACGACCGACCACTCCAAGTGTAAATCAGCCTGCCGTTGTGCCGGCCGCTGCAACACCAGGAAAGCCGTAGGACTTGTTCCTATTATCGACTTCGGGCCCGCTGTATCGTTGCAGTGGGCCTTTTCTTTGAGGTTCGTCCGTTTCAGAGGTAACGCAAACTGTTAGTTTGCGGGACCGTCGGTTACAAGCTATTTGACCCGAACATGGCACCAAGCGGGTCTCCCGCAAACTAACAGTTTGCGTTACGCAGTCTTGCCGATATCGCGGACTTGCCTGATGATTGCTCGGGAGAGATAAATGGAGACTTCCACTGAACAACCGAAAAGTGCTCTACCGGAGTTGGAACGGCGTCATAAAGCAACGGTGACGATGGTGCGGGTGCTTCTAGTATTGACCCTGCTTCTGAGCGCAGTCGCCTTGCTCATTAGCAAGTCTCTCCCACCACGAAACAACCCATCGCTCGACATAGCGGTGCGGATCACAATTCTGATTTTTGGTTTGGGTGCAATGGCGCTCCGTCGCACCAAATTCTCCACCATGCGATTGCAGGATATCGGAGCGCTGAAGGGTGCCACCGGTTTATTGATCACTTTGCAGAGGACCACACTTCAGGTCGCCGTCTTAGGCGCAATCATCGCGGTTGTGGGATTCATTGCCACTTTCCTCACTGGGAACGCCTTCTACAGTTATGGCGCCGGGTTGGTGGCTCTCGCCGTTCTTCTGTATTGCTATCCGGTGCGGACTTCGTGGGAAAAGGCGATCAAACGGTTTGCACCCGGCCCTCAGTCAAACTAAATTTCTCGCGACGAGTCAACGCTCTCTTTCGATTTACAACCGGGAGACTATCGATTGTATGTATATGATTTGCGGGCTCTGACAGCTACGCGCTCTCGATTTACTTTGACTCTTAACTTCCTCTCCTGCCCCCTGAACACTGGTTCCTTCGGGTAGTAGCCGATCAGATACTGCCGGCGAAGTTCTTCCGCGACTCCTGCAAAAGACTGCCTGATCAGATTTATGTCGCCAGCCTTGAAGTAGCGCCCTCCCGTTTTGTCTGCTAACTGCTGAAGGTATTTGTCCGGAGGCATGTCGCCATACTGAAGCGCATAGATGATGACGTCAGATTCCTGCGCCTCCTGCAGAGTGCTCTTCGCCGTGGCTTTCCCCCATGTATTCTCTCCATCAGTAAAAAGGATGATTGCCTTGCGTGCGTGCTCGGGCTTTAAAACTCCCAAAGTGAAGTCGACGGCGTCATACAACCTTGTGCCCATCAATACAGGACCCGGCTCCATTTGACCGATAGCCGCGCTTAGCAAATGGGGATCATTAGTCGCTACCTTAGTGAGCGACTTTATCTCACCATGAAAGTAGACGGGACGGACCGTGTCTGCAGGGCGCAGTTGTTCGACAAAAGCTTTTGCGGCGCCTTTGATTTGATCCAGGAAAGGCGCTGTTGAGCCGCTGGTATCGATCAGGAGGGCTACCGAAAAGGGGCGATCGACATTACTGAAATGAGCAATCACCTGCTCCGCGCCGTCCTCGTAGATCCGGAAGTCATTCTGGTGCAGATCCACCACATACTGACCCTGACGATTAATAACAGTGACTGGGACGGAAACGAGATTTGCAGTGATACGGACGACTTCGCCCTCTCCAACCTCCTCCTCTTTTTGAACTGGTGCCGGCGTTTGACCCTGATTCGCGCCCCCGGCGCCGGGTGAGGGAGATGCCGGCGCCTGGGCCGGAACACTGGCGTGCAACATGAGGAGGAGCAAGAAAACTCTAGCGTAAATCTTCATGAGTAGCGTTTACTCACTTTCGGTCTAAGCGGCCTTGCCCGAGAAGTCAAAGAAGAGTCCGGGTTCCGCGGCTTAGCCGCCGCA
>JBBPIC010000105.1:0-12239 GCA_038040525.1 Acidobacteriota bacterium
CCGCAATTTGAAGAGCCCGGTTGTGGTGTCCATTTCCTCCTAACATTCAGGTCTCCGCAAAGTGGTGTCCCTGGAGAATGCAGAAGACCTGGTACCTGCCTTGGATGGTCAGACTTCATAGACTATCCATCTACCGGATGTATCACTGGGCTATTTTTCGGCGGCCCCTGTACTCGGACTAATACTTTCATAAGCCGATGTGCGGACCCTTCAGGCTATGACCAGGAGAATTGTAATTGTCCAGATGGGCAGAGCAACACCCCAATCGTCATTGATTTAGATCACAATGGCTTCTCAATGACCGATGCGGCTGGCGGAGTAGTTTTTGATTTCCTCAATGATAATGTCCCGCTTCAGATTTCGTGGACAGCGGCCGGATCAACCAACGCTTTTCTCGTTCTCGATCGTAATAGTAACGGAACCATCGACAACGGAACTGAGCTGTTCGGTGACCTTACACCTCAACCAGTGTCATCTCAAGCGAATGGATTTCTGGCGCTTGCCCAATATGACACGGCGGGGAATGGTGGTAATGGAAATGGAAGGATTGATGCCCAGGATGCGACCTTCTCGAACCTAAGGTTATGGCAGGATGCAAACCACAATGGTTATTCTGAGGCGAACGAGTTGCACACCCTCGGAGCCTCAGGCATCGCCGGGATTGACTTAAATTATAAGGAATCAAAAAAGACAGATGCGTTTGGCAATAAGTTTCGCTATCGGGCGAAGGTCTATGATGGGGGCGGGGCGCATTCTGGCCGATGGGCTTGGGATGTATTCCTGACGGTCCAGTAGGGACTACTCTGGACTACTCTATCGAAGTACCCGCAGGCTTTCGACGAGGCCTGCGGGTATTTTTCTACTACTCTTCAGAATGGGCGTGGAGGCTTTGCAGAAATCGCATCCACAAAGCTATAACTTTGTAAGGAGTTTGTGTAGTCAGTGACTTTAGCGCGTTGACAGCAACGCGGGCAGGTTCCCATTGGTAACGTTCAGAAGCAGCTTTTAAGCGAGAGGAATATTATGAAGAGAATACTCATAGCACTCACGCTTATCTTTCAACTCTCCATCTCAGGCAATGCGCAAGTGCCAAAGGAGAAACGGGGAACCCAGTCTGGTGATTCAAAAGCCGAGAAGGCTCACGACCCTGCACCGGCGAGCGACGACGATGTGGTACGCATTACCACGAATCTGGTTCAGGTTGACCCGGTGATTACTGATGGCAAGGGCCGACCGGTGACCGACCTCAGGCCGGATGAAGTTCAAATATTCGAAGACGGCAAGCCCCAGCAGATCACTAACTTCTCTTACATCAAGCTTGATGCGCCCGTGGTAACGAAGTTTGTGAGGCCGGACAAGAATGCGCCGCCGGTCCCACCGGTTCGACTCAGGCCGGACCAGGTGCGTCGAACGATTGCCCTGGTGGTGGATGACCTGGGTCTGTCGTTTGAGAGTACTTATTATGTTCGCGAGGCGGTGAAGAAGTTTTTGGACCAGCAGATGCAGCCAAACGATCTCGTCGCAATCGTTCGCACCAGCGGAGGAGTAGGGGCCCTGCAGCAGTTCACCACCGACAAACGCCAACTATATGCGGCCCTCGACAAAGTGAGATGGATTGCCAACAGTCGAGGGGGCGTAGCGGCCTTCGCGCCAATTAACGGCGAAGCGACTACGGTGAGAGCGGGATCTGTTTTCGATGATGTGCGGGATGTCGATGCAAACCAATATCGAACAAACCTCTTCACTGTGGGAACGCTCGGCGCGGTGAATTACATTGTGCGCGGCTTGAGGGATTTGCCTGGTCGCAAATCGGTTGTGCTGCTGTCTGACGGGTTTCCCATGTTCAGCAATCAATCAGAATCCAGCGGCAGCGCTCGCGTTTTTGCTGCACTGCAAACTCTCACCGACATGGCGAATCGCGCCTCCGTGGTTATCTATACGGTTGATGCTAGAGGTTTGCCGACGCTGGGCTTTCAGGCTGCCGACAGCGCCAACGGAATGACATCTCCAGAGTTTCAACAGCGATTGAGTGCGCGCAGCCTGGATTTCTTTGACTCGCAGAATGGGATGAATTATATGGCCCAACAAACCGGTGGCCTGTCAATTCGCAACACCAATGACCTGGGTGGCGGCATCAAGCGGGCAATTGAAGATTTGGGCAGTTACTACCTCATCGGCTACCGGCCCGATGAGTCGACGTTTGACGAAAAATCCGGGAAGCGGAAGTTTCATAAGCTGAGTCTGAAAGTTTTGCGGCCCGGCAAATTTAACGTGCGAATGCGGAGTGGCTTTTTCGGAATAACCGACGAAGACGCGCAGCCTTCTTTGGTAGGAATGAATCGGATGGTCGTAGCGCTCATATCGCCATTTGGATCGTCAGACATACATGTCCGTCTGACGTCGCTATATGCCAATGACCCAAAGATGGGGTCAATCATGCGTTCGATCCTTCACGTGAAGGCAAGCGACCTGACCTTCAAAGAGGAGGTCGGCGGTTGGCACACGGCAGTGTTTGATATTATGGCGTACACATTTGGCGATAACGGAATTATTGTCGACCGGATGGCGCGGAAACATACAATGCGAGTCAAAGGCACAGCCTACGAGCGCATTCTCAGGGACGGCTTCACTTACAACATCACTGTCCCGGTAAAGAAGCCAGGTGCTTACCAACTTCGTACGGCCTTGCGCGACCCACCGTCTGGACGCATTGGTTCAGCGTCTCAGTTTATCGAGGTCCCCGACATAAAGAAGAAGCGCTTGACGCTTTCAGGAATAATCATGCGTGGGGTATCTCAGCATCTTTACCAGAAGGGTGAAAGCTCAGTTCTTACGCAGCAGGATAATTCAGACGATGCAGGTGGCCAACAGGATCCAAAAGCCAGCCCGGCCGTGCGTCAGTTTCACTCGGGGCTAGTGATGGTTTATGGCTTCCAGGTGTACAACGCCCGGCTGGATAAAACCACGCAAAAACCGCAGCTGCTCACGCAGGTCAGACTGTTTCGAAATGGACAGGAAGTTTTTAGCGGTAGAGAAACTGCTTTCGATGCTGGCAACCAGGCCGACGCTAAGCGACTGGCGGCGACGGGCGCTATCCAACTGGGAACCGAAATGCCGCCGGGCGAGTATGTTTTGCAGGTGATCGTTACGGATCTGATGGCGACAGGAAAGCATCGCGTTACGAGCCAATGGATCGATTTTGATGTCGTCAAGTAAGGGGGTCGGGTGTCGGGTGCCGGGTGTTGGGTTTCAGGGCAAGCTAGCTGGCGTTGAATACTGGTTCACAGAACGTGTTTTTTGAGCCAGAAACGGACGATCCACGAAACCACACGAAATTGCACCAATTACGTTAATGTGTCTCGTGTTTGTTCGTGGATCGTATTCTCTGCTCCTTATCTGGTTCAGTACCGAATCCAAACTAGCACTCGAAATCCGACACTCGAAACCCAACACCTCTACCCAACACCCGCAACAGCAATGCGTTCGATAATCATCGGCACTGCCGGCCACATTGATCACGGCAAAAGCGCCCTGGTTCAGGCCCTAACCGGCACGGATCCCGACCGCTTACCAGAAGAGAGGCGGCGCGGCATAACCATCGATCTTGGTTTCGCGGACCTTGATCTTGGAGACGTTCGGGTGGGCTTTGTTGACGTGCCCGGCCACGAGCGTTTCGTGAAAAACATGCTCGCCGGTGTCCATGGCATTGATGCCGTCGCGCTTGTGATTGCTGCAGACGAAGGTGTGATGCCGCAAACGCGGGAACACTTCGACATCTGCCGCCTGCTCGGCGTGCAGCAGGGTTTGATAGCCATTACCAAAACTGATCTCGTTGAGGAGGAGTTGCTTTCCCTTGTGCGCGATGAAGCTGAAGAGCTGGTAGCAGGTTCTTTTCTTGAAGGAGCGACGACGGTTTTCGTTAGCGTGCGAACGAAAGCAGGTCTGGAAGAACTTCGCGAAGCTCTGCGAAAAATTGCTCGCGACGTACCCCCGCGTTCGTCTGACTATGTAACCCGCTTGCCGATCGATCGAGCGTTCACTATGAAGGGCTTTGGAGCGGTGGTTACCGGGACTCTTGTCTCGGGGGAAATAGTCGAGGCTGATGAGTTGGAGTTGCTTCCGCAGGGCGAACGAGTTCGCGCGCGCGGCGTGCAGGTCCATGGAACTGCGGTAAATCGCGCTGGGCTGGGACAGCGAACGGCGGTCAACCTTGCGGGCGTGGACGTTGCTGATATCCAACGTGGAATGGTCCTGGCCCAGCCTGGACGTCTAAGCACAACCCAGATTATCGATACACAGCTCGCGATGCTGGCAAGCGCTCCGCGGCCGATTCGAACACGGTCGCGGCTCCGGGTTCATTTGGGCGCAGCGGAAGTGCTGGCTCGTGTGAGGGTGCTCAACAATCGGGGGGAAATAACCCCGGGTGAAACCGGTTTTGCCCAGTTACGCCTGGAAGCTCCGGTTGTTGCTGTCCATGAAGACCGTTTTATCATTCGCTCTTATTCACCTGCCGAGACGGTCGCTGGAGGAATAGTGCTTGATCCATTCGCGCCAAAGCATCGCGGGCGAGAATTGGCTAAGACTCATGCACGTTTGCATGCCCTAATGGATTCACCCCGGCCTGCCAGGCTCGCGGAATTCATCACAGCGTCGGGAGAGTCGGGCTTGAAATTGTCGGGCATTGCTGCTCGAACAGGTTGGAAGGATGAAGTTTTGTTCCAGGTCGCTGCATCGGCAATTCAGGAGGGTGCGGTAGTTGAAGCGGAGGGTGTCTATGTAGCGACGGATGTTTTTGAGCGCCTTTCACGAATGACTGTTGACGAAGTCAAAGCTCATCACCAGCGCGAGCCGCTGGCCCGCGGACTGGCTCGCGAGACGCTACGAGATCGCCTTTTCGCGCACGCTGCCCCGGAGATATTTCGCGCGGTCATTTCGCAGCTTGAAGCACAGGGGACGCTGGTAACCGACAAAGATCTGGTGCGCTCAAACGAGCACACTCTCGAGCTTTCTCCGGCTGACGCTCAACTGCGGGATCGAATGATCGCTATAGTTGAGAAAGCCGGACTCGAGGCGCCCTCTCTCGATCAGCTGCTGGAATCCACCAAAGTTGGAGCTTCACAACGAGCTCATGGAAGAAAAATCTTACAGATACTGCTCGACAATGGGACTGTGGTTCGGGTGCAAAACGAAATGTTTTTACATATCGAGACGCTGAATAGACTCAAGCACGCGATGCGTCGATATGCAGACGAGCACGAGCCTGACCGGCTCATAGACGTCGCCACATTCAAGGATTTGGCGGGAGTTTCACGGAAGTATGCGATTCCCCTGCTGGAATATCTAGACCTCGCGCACGTAACGCGCCGGGCCGGTGATAAACGAATTATTCTGAAGTAGTTTTCTTGCGCAGCAATCAAGGCGGCCCGCGAAATTCCGCGGAAACACTTGCGTTCCTCGATGTGCGGCGTTAACATGCAGCCCAATTAATAGCGTTCCGGCTTTTCACTAAACCTTCATAGCGACTCAGTGCCAGGAGGTAAACAATGTCAATGAAAGAGATACTGGCCGCGATCGTAGGTTTGGCCGCGGCTTTGGGTGCGATCTACTTTTTCTATAAGTTTGTGACCTTCGAGGAAGCAGGAGGCGGCCACCATTTTGGCTGGTATTCGCTGGGATTGGCTGCGCTTGCTTTCGTCTGCGGATTGCTTTACTTCCTCGGACACGTCAACAAGGAAGAGGAGATTCATATCACGCAATAAGCGCGCGAAACGCTCCGAACCGTAAATTTATGGTGGGAGGGTTTTGCCCCCGACACGCTTGATTGCTCTCGACCTTTAGTAACACGCGACCGAATTCTTTTACGCCGTTTGTGCACAAGTGCGCAAACGGCGCTTAGTTTGTTATAAAGACGAAACAGATTGGAGAAGACGATGGTATTGGCCCTGCTGATGATGCTCGCGCAAACCGAAACAACCTTTCGTGAGCCAGGTTATTTTGCGCCCACGATAATGGCCACGTTCCTGGTTGGGGCGATAGCTTCGTTGGTTGCCGCCGTCCTGGGCTTCGCGCGTTCTCGGGCCTTTGGACCATCCGCCAGGTGGTTTTCGTTCGGGGCCGTTTGTCTGATCTTGTTTCACGTGCAATTTCTTGCGCTGGGCTTTGGAGTGCTAACGAAAGACAACAGTCTGGTTTTCACCATTCTGACTTTTTTCAACTTTTTTATCCTGCTCGCGGCTTTTTGCATGATCATGGGCTTTATTCGTTTGACGAATCCGAGGTAAGTGGGACTGGGTGTGGGGTGTTGGGTATCGGGTGTCGGGTTCCGGACTCGGGATCACTAGCAAGATCGGCACTGAAAGCAGACATCTGACACCCGACACCCGACACCCGACACCCGAAACTTGATGCTGAAGACATTTGCAACGGCCGCGCTCGCGGTGATTGTGGGCGCGGCGTTTTTTATCTCCTGTGCTGGTCCTTCTGCTGAGCGAAGCGGTTCGGATTCCTTTGTCCGCACGCGTGGGAGCCAGTTTGTTATCGGCGGCAGACCTTTTCGATTCGTTGGTGCAAACGTTGCCATCATGTACCGGGACGAAGATCGTGCCCGAATGCCGGAAACTCTGGCGCGCGCATCCCAGGCGGGTATGCGTGTGGTTCGCGTATGGGCCTCAGGCGAAGGCGGTCCCAACGATCTTGGCCCACTCACTGATCTTGCGGATTGGCCTCGCCTGCATCCGTTTCGCTGGGCTCCCGGCCAATGGAATGAAGAAGCGTTTGTACATCTGGACAAGGTTATTGCGGAAGCGGCCCGTAACAAGATTCTGGTTCAGCTATGTCTTGCTAACTGGTGGCGTGATACCGGTGGCATCACACAGTATCTTCGTTGGGCCGGCATCAATGACGCTGCCCGAGACGATTTACCTTTCGGCATCGACGCACACCGCGCCATGCTTTTCTACACAAATGAAGAGACACGCAGCCTGTATCGCGAGCATCTGGAAAAATTGGCGACTCGCCGTAACACAATCACTGGGACTCTTTACCGCGACGACCCAAACATCTTCGGGTGGGAACTGATTAATGAAGGGCAGGCCATCACCGGTCGTGAGGCCGAAAGACGCGCCTGGATTGCCGAGATGAGCGCCTATCTGAAGTCTCTCGATCCCAACCATATCATCGCTCCCGGCACATGGGGTTACCGTACGGCCGCCGAAAGACGTGAATGGCTTCGCGATCACCAATTACCGAACATCGACTACTGCGACGTACACAATTATCCACGGCCCGATACTGACGTTTTCGTCGACTCGCCGGCAGCAATGCGAGAGTTTGTGGACAATCGCGCGGCTGCTGCTTTTTCACTTAAGAAGCCGCTCGTCTTCGGAGAATTTGGCATGGGGCCGGAGGGCTACAACGGTTTCTCCCAGGTAGAATGGTTTCGCGCATTTTTTGAAAGCAACGTTCGAGCGGGCTCGGCCGGTGCGATGTTTTGGATCCTGACGCCCGATCCGGCTCGTGGATACGGCGTGGTCTATGCGACGGCGCGAGACCAGGGTGTGATGGCCGAGGTTAGCCGCGCGGCTAGGATGTTCGCTGCGTTGGCATCAGCTGAACCACCGGAGAGATTGACTGATCCATCTCGCCACCTTGTGCCCCGGCAATTTGCCTGGTCGCGCAGCCAGGGCGATCCGGCAACAATCCCGCAGAGTTTTTTGCGTGAAGACAAATCAATCCTCTACCGGTTCAAGCCGCGGATGGCTGCGAGTGCCAGGTTTGAAAAGCTGGGAAGCGGGGTGGGATATATCTGGGGCTTTGGAATGGGTGAATTCGACTATGTGATTCCAGAGCGCGAAGATCGACGCCGCATCAGCCAGTTAATCGTTCGAGCATACATTCAACCGGTGCCAGAGATTGACGCCAGGCCTGAAGACATCAAGACGAGCGTAACGCTTTTTATCAATGGCACGGACTGTGGTTCCCGGCTCGTCTCGTTTCATCAACCGGGATCCCAACCTGCGATACAGGAGTGGGTGGTTGATACGTATTCTGTGCGCCTACGCGCCATGCGTGGGCTTCCTCTCCGGATTCGGCTTGCCGTGACTCCGGAATCCGACTGGCCTTATGGCGTGAACCTTTCAAACTGGCCGGAGGGTTATGAGACGGGAGACGCCAAGCCGGTAGAGGTGGAACTGCGCCGGTAGGACTAGGGGCGGCCAGGCCCTCTTTTGGAGTGCGCCGCCTTGTCGGCGCTTTGTCCCGCTGCGACCTGTCGCAGCATTCGTCACGCTTGAAACGGCCGTGAAAACAAGCTTGGCTCTACCGCGAGATCGCGGCGCCAGGCCGCCGCGGGCCAAAGCGCCGACAAGGCGGCGCACTCCAAGGAGGGACCATCGTTTTCACACGGTACTCGTATCAACTACGGGGCGGCGGCGGGATTTACCAGGAGCGGATGGAGGTCTTTGGCTAACGGCGGCAAGAGGTTTGCCGCTGCGAGAACTGCGGCGCGCGAGTTTTGGTCCAAAATGTAGACCGAGGCGGAAGGCACGGCGCCGAGCGAAACTTGAAACGCGGGAGCGCTTGTCTCTCTCAACTTTGCCAGCACCAATTCATTACTGAAATAGCGACGTCCTCGCGCGTCGACGATAAAGTCTCCTTCGCTCAGCTGTTTTAGTACCTCAGGATCCGAAAGCGAAACACAAACCAGATCTCCACGATGCGCCCTTTGTGCATAGTAGGCCGCGACCGTTGGAGTTTCGCTTGCCACTTTCGCGCCCGGCTGCGCGCGTTTGGCAATCTCAAAAACGACCTCGCGCATGCTTGCATCGTAAAACTCATCGTGTGGGAAAAAGTATCCGGCATTCGCCAGACCTCCGCCCAACTCATTTGTGTAGAGCCTAAAGTGAGGTGCCGCATCCGCTGCTGCTTTCAAGCAGCCAAGCACGACGAACAGCGCCAAAGCAGCGCGCACGTAGATCATGGGCCAGCCCGCAGCGAGCAAGCGAGAGAGCAGTCGTGCAATCGCGCAACTTACAAACTGCACTCCCAACGCCGAGGTAATCAACACCGCCGGGAGCGCGAGCGTGAAGTAGCGGGTAAACTTTCCGCCGGCAAAGCTGAACGTCATCATCCACAGGAAGAGCCAAAGCAAAATGAGGTAGCGCCCGTCGCCGAGTTTGCGACGGAAAAGCAGCGGCAACCCGATCACAAAACCGGCCACGGTCAACACGGGCAATTTGACGGCCACGAAGAGATGGTAGAAATACCAGGGAACTCCGTTGAGCCAATCCGTCATCTTGTGACCGTAGAGTTTGCCCATAAACTCGTAGGCATCGTGGCCCACCAGTTTTTGTCCCGCGAAATTAGACATCTGGTTCCACGTTGCGGGCAGAAGTATTGTGGGATTGAGAGCGATAAAGCTCGCGCCCATGATCGCGAAAAAAATCAGCATGCGCTTTTTGCCGAGCCGCCAACGTGTTTCCGGGATTCTCTGGAAGAGCCAGTAGTAGCCAAAGCTGATCGTCAGGGCCTGCGGCAGATATTTAGAAGCCATCATGGCGCCAAATGCCGCGGCAGTGGCCCAGTAATACTTCTCGGGATTTTGCTGGGGCTGGCTTTCAGCGACGCGCTGTCCACGCAACCAGAAGACGTTGGCCAGCAGAAAAAAGAAGAGTAGGAACGTATCTTCTTTCGCGATGCGATTCAGCCCAATGGCACTCGGGTCGAAGGCCCACAATACAGCAGCAATCAAACCGACTTCGGCGCCAAACAATTCCGCCGCCAGGAGGTAGATAAGGACTACTGTGAAGGCGCCAAAAATAGCGCCGGGAAGACGCAGGGCAGTTTCAGGCGCCACAAAGACCTGTCCGCCCAGGGCAGGCACGCTGTTCCATTTGTCGGCGAGGGATACCGTGACTGTTTGGAGGGCCTTCATGAACAATGGATGCTCGCTGTTGGCAGAGGTCAGTCCATTCGCCCGGTAGTCTCCTACTGCTTGAAGTTTGTTCAGCTCGTCTTCACTTAACCCCTCAGCGCTGAGATTTGCCACACGAAAACCGAAACCCACGAGGACAAGTATGGTTAGAGTCGCAACGAGCAGCGCTCTGCTTATCGAAACCAGACCGCGTCCCGCGAAAAGGTCCGGTCTCAAACCGGCTGTGATGATTGCGTCTGCGCTGGCTGCCAAATTGTTTGTCCCTCAAGCTTCGCCCGTGACTTAAACCGTCTCCCAACAAAAGGGGCAAGGTTAACGCTATTCATACCCTCACGCAACCGAG
Organism: Acidobacteriota bacterium; assembly: GCA_038040525.1. Lineage (GTDB taxonomy): Bacteria > Acidobacteriota > Blastocatellia > Pyrinomonadales > Pyrinomonadaceae > PSRF01. The sequence goes on from JBBPIC010000105.1 coordinate 10,275, forward strand.
AGTTGGCTGGGCCCATAGTTCAGTTCATTGAGCCAACTGTACCGTCGGGGATGAAGAGAGTCACACCTGATACAGAACCGAACGCGGTAGCGCCGGATGCTAGAGGCTACTTAGGCAAAAAGCCTGAGCAATGGGCTTAATATTAAGTTACTTCCAGCATCCGGCGCTACCGCGCTCGGTTCTGTAATAATGCGTTGTATCTTCCTGGTGGATTTTTGACTTCCGTCCTTATTGATCGAGTGAGGCAGGCGAAAAAGTCAGCTTGGGATATCACCCTTCGCAGGGTTCGATAACACCTATAAAAGCTTGCAATTCAGCAGAAAATCGGACAAGATTCGCGTCGATCTGTGTCTCTAATTTTCGCCGTCGGCCGGTGCCCCTACTACCAAAACCCGACGATCCCGCACCGCAGTCGACAATTCGTCGCGCTTCTTTCCAACGTTTGACTTGATAGTCCGGTGCGCAAATTCTTGCGCTTCGCCCAAACCCGAGAGAGGAAACATCATGGCAGAAATTCAGGAGAACCTTCCCATAGGCGCTCCCCCGGCAACTGATATGGGGACCAACGCAGCGCCGTTTCGCATCGATCAGAAGCTCCATCAAATCCTTTACAAAGCAGAGGCCCGCCCAAAGCTTGAGCCAATGCCCGGAGAGGTATTGCCGGAGCCGGTCTATCCGCAGCATCCGGATCCGGTACCTATGACAAAAAAGGAGTATCAGAAGCTAAACGCCATCCGAACATGGAAGACGTGGGGTTCTCCGTATTTCAAATCACGCTGGCATAGCGGCGAGTTGCGCCCGATCATTCCTTACCTGTTTACCGAATGGAAATGCAATCTGGATTGTCACTATTGCTGGTCCTATAACAATGCGGTCAAGGGAATGACCGAAGACGTTGCCAAGCGCTCAATCGATTGGCTTCATTCCATTGGTTCGCGCGTGTTGGCGCTGATGGGCGGCGAGCCGCTGCTGCGGCCGAAGTTTATTCACAAGATCGTTAACTACAGCGCCAAGAAAGACATTTTCGTCTACCTGCCGACTAACGGGCGTTTGATGAAGCCGGATGTCATCGATCGCCTCGGCGATGCGGGCATCGCCACGGTCAACCTGGCGGTTGATTCGGTGAAAGATCGGAAGTCGCTGCCTAAAGCACTCGAGCCGATTCGGGCGAATTTTGATTACCTGGTGAAGCGTCAACACCACTACGGCTACAGCGTCATGTTCAATATCAACATCTGCCATAACAACATGGACGATGTGAAGGAGTTGACGGAGATTGCCCACGACAGCGGCATTGCTACTGATTACCACATCAATGAGACGCCGATGACGGAGCAAACTCACTTCAAGCATCTCAATGAAAACCAGACATATCTCACGCCCGACGACTGGCCAAAGGTAGACGCATTGCTCGACTATCTAAACGACAAGCGCGTCAACCACGGCTACAAGATGGTCAATCCTATCCAGCATATGGAAGACATGAAGATGTTGATGCGTGGTAAGGTGCCACCCTGGCAATGTCGCGCCGGTCAGAATTCTCTAATCATTCGCACTGATGGCACACTCGCGCCATGCTTCCCGATGTATTCTGCAACGCACGACTGGGGCGTGGTAGGCGATCACAAGTTTGACGTCAAGCAGCTTGACGAGATGAAGGTCGATTGCACCAAGCATTGCCTATCAACCTGCAATTACATTCTCGGTTACTGCTACGACAACATGCGCGTTATCAAGTGGGGTCTAACCCAGGCGCTCCATGGATTCAAGGGGGCCAGCGGCAGTTTCTAATCGACAGACACATCGTAAGAAGAAAACCGGAGTCACCAGATGGCTCCGGTTTTTGATTGCTCAACGATGCAGGATGGCTTGCAAAAAAAGACTCATCTACGCCGAGTTTGAAGCGCAAGGAGGTTCGGTCTCTCTTACGCAATCAGCCCGGAGGGCTGTCAGAAAGTAGCCGGT
>JBBPIC010000031.1:0-76880 GCA_038040525.1 Acidobacteriota bacterium
GGGCCAAGTCGGACTGGCCGCATCACAAATACGTTTGGCTCTTTCGTCGCCACAAATACCACCTGCTGGTTGTTGATGTTCTGAACCGCAGCCGTTGGCACAGTCGGCGCAGTAGACTCGGCACCACCCACGGTAGCAAACGCGATGTTCACATACATCCCAATCTTCAGCTGCTGACCGGGGTTTGCCAGTTCAACGCGAACCTGCCCCGTGCGCGTGGCCGTATCCAGAGTGGGATCCACGTAGGAGACTTGCCCGCGAAAGATCCTCCCGGGATAAGCTTCAGCGGTAATGCTAGCGCCGCCCCCAATCCGGATTCTCCCAAGGTCCTTTTCATACACCTGACCCACAACCCAAACGCTTGAGAGATCGGCAATACGCAGAATCTCTTTGTTGGCTTCTACTACTTCTCCCGGATTTGCAGCGCGAGCAATGACCGTTCCTGTGCTGGGAGCAGGCAGAGAGACCTCCGAGCTGATCTGTGATGATGACTTGAGCCCACTCACCTGGCGCTGGCTCAGACCAAAAAACAGTAGCTTTTGCCGCTGCGAAGCGACCTCAGCTTCTGATGTCTTTAACTTGGTTGTGGCCTGTTCTAACTCTTCCCGGCTGGCAGCGCCGATTTCCAATAGCCGGATTGTGCGCAGATGATGTTTGTGATGTTCTTCCAAATCAGCAAACGCCGTCAGGTAACTGGATTGGGCCATCGCCAGCTCGTTGCTAAATACCACAGCAAGAGTCTGCCCCCGTCTAACGCTGGCGCCCAACTCGACATTCACGCGCCTCACAATGCCCCCAACCAGAGACACAACCGGCGTCGTGCGATAAGCATTTTCCCGTACCGCTCCCGTAGCAGTCTGACCACCGGTGTTAGCCTCCACCAGTTGTTCTCCTACCGTCTCGATTTTGATGCCCGCACGATCCACCATCTCAGGAGCAAGAGTCATTGTCGTCTCGGTCGGCGCTGCTGGCGTACCGGCGTCAGGTTGCTCGAGCGAGATGTTGCGTGGAGCAGGTACGGGGCGACCGGCGCCAGTCTTATTCGATCGGAAAAACAGCCATGCGGCAACCACAGCAACTATCAGTACTGCGAGCACAGCGGTTACGATTAGCAAATACTTGCGCCGGACGGCGCGTGTCTCAAGCTGGTGCGCCAACTCTTCCGCGGTAGGCTCGCTTTGAGCTTTTAGTCCTTCTCTTTCACTCATTTTGTTGTCAACTCCGGCGAGGCCGACGTTCGCGAGATGTCTACACGGGCAAGGTAAGTCGCCAGCTGAGAGTCTATATACTCATTCTCAAGTTCGATATATCGCCTTTGCTCGGTAATGAAATCGAGCAGCGATTTCGAGCCGAGTTCGTAAGTCTGCCTTATCACGTCGAGATTCATGCTTGCCTGTTCCTTGACGCCCACCCGATAGATCTCCATTGCGCGCGCGGCGCGTTCGTACTGCGCGTAGGCTGAGGCCACTTCGCGGCGTATCGTCAGTTCAGTAAACTCGCGGCGTCGCTTGGCAGCATCCGCGTCCGCGACTGCCGCTTCAATCGCCCCCTGGTTCTTATTCAACACCGGAAGGTTGATCGTCACTCCGAAAGTAAGAAAATTGAAAACGTCCTGGACAGGGTGCAACTGACCGGCGTCACTAATGCCAAAAACGGGAAAGCTTGAATTCATTCGCTGATAGCCGGCATTGATACTGGCATCAAGCCTACCGCCTGCGCGCGCTTCTACGATTCTCGCTTCAGCCAAACGCTCGACGGCACGCGCCATTTCCAAGTCGGGCCGGGCACGCAAGCCTTGCTCAATAGCTTCAGCGATAGGTTTGAGAGGCTCGATCAGATTGAGAAAGTCACCACTAAGTCGAAGCGGTTCATTGGAGGGCATACCGATCAGATTGCGCAATTCGAGCAAGGCGATTTCAACCTTGCCTTCGTTCGTCTCACGTATCGATCTCAAGCGGTTAACTTCAACCAAAACCATGTTCTGCTCAAGCGGGGGGCTCCGGCCTTCGACCACGCGCGCCTCAACCAGCCGGTAACCGCGCTGGCTGTTCGCCAGCAAGTCTTCGGTAAATCCCAGCTTAAGAATTTCGGCAAGGCTCTGGCCAAATTTCGATCGAACTTCTGCGGCCAGCATCCGCTCGCGATTCGCGACGGCTCTTTCGCGCAGTTCCAGCTCACGCTCGGCCACTCTGGTTCGCGCCGCGCGTCTGCCACCCAGCTCGAGGGGCAGCATGCCCGCAACCATGATGGTGTTATCTTTGCCCGGCGGAATCTGCCGGCTTCCATTAATTTCAACTGCGGGATTCGCGCGCAAGCGGGCCTGCTTTACGAGGCCACGTGCAGCCTCGATCTCAATGCGGGCCGCCAGCAACTCACCATTGTGGGCCAGAGCATAGGCGACCACTGCATCAACGGTAAGTCCATCGCTTAGATCGAAATATTTTGGTAACGAGGATTGCTGATCTTGACGTGGAGATTCAACAGGGGCAGCACTGTGCGAAGTGGGCGACTCTTGGGCCATTATCAGGGCAACCGGCATTGCCAATTGAAGAATGACCAGCAACACTACGCTGATCGTTCTGAAACAGGTTAAATAAGTGCCGCCTTTAAACATGTCTTCACTCTCAGTCAAAAGCGCCTTTGCGCCTTCCGCTTCCCTGCTCGGTCTTTCCTGAAATAAGATATTCAGCGGGTATCAATCTTATCCATTTCCCAACTGCTCTGTTCAAACCACTTCTGACTCCGCTGCCAAACCCACTGAACCCCCCTGCTTCTTCAACGCCCGCGCCCGCAGCGAATAGAAGATCACTGGCGTGACGATCAGGACGTGTAGCAGACTCGAAACCATTCCGCCGAAGACCGGAGTTGCCAGCGGCTTCATCACTTCCGAACCTGCGCCCGTACTCCACATAATCGGCAATAGGCCCACAACAATTGTCGTTACGGTCATCACTTTTGGACGCAAGCGCAAAAGTGCACCTTCGGTGACGGCTTCGAGCAGCGTCTCTTTATTCAATCGTCCAAGCTCCTTTATCTTTCTCTCCACCGCTTCTTCGAGATAAAAGACCATCACGATTCCGGTCTGCACCGCAGCGCCGAAAAGCGCGATAAAGCCGACCCAAACAGCGACGGAAAAGTTGTATTGCAAGAGCCACAAGAGATAAAAACCGCCCGTCAAAGCAAACGGCACGGCGAGAAGAACGTGCGCCGCCTCTACCACTGAGTGATACGTCAGATAAAGCGTGGCGAAAATAATCAGAATCACAATCGGCACGACAATCAACAGCCGCCGGCGGGCGCGTTCCTGATTTTCGTATTGTCCGCTCCAGGCGATGTAATCACCCGCCGAAAGCTGTACTTGTTTTGCAATCGAGGCTTTGGCTTCCTCGACGAAACTGCCGATGTCGCGCCCGCGCACATTGAGCAAGACTGTTCCGCGAAGCAATCCGTTTTCACTTTGAATCATCGAGGGACCTTCGACGGTGCGAATGTCCGCGAGTTGCGAAAGAGGAATCGGCGCGCCCGCCGGAGAGGTGATAGGGATGCGTCCGATGGCTTCGGGTGACGAGCGAAATTCGGAGGCGTAGCGGACGCGAATCGGAAAACGGCGGCGCCCTTCAATCGACATGCTGAGATTCGTTTCGCCGATACCTTTTTCAACCACGTCCTGAATTGTCGCAACATCAATTCCGTAACGCGCCGCCGCCTGACGATTAATTTTGATATCAATGTAGGGGGCGCCGCCGATTTGTTCGGGGTAAACATCAGCTGCTCCCGGAATTTGTTTCACAACTTCTGCAATGTGCCGCGAAGTCTTTTCCAGAGTATCCAGGTCATTGCCGAAAATCTTGATGCCTACCTGCGAGCGGATTCCGGTTGCCAGCATTTCGATGCGGTTGATAATCGGCTGGGTCCAGATGTTCGTTACGCCCGGCATTCTGAGTACCTCGTCCATTTCGGCTATCAATTTTTCGCGCGTCATTCCCTCCCGCCACTGGTCCTCGGGCTTCAAATGAACGATGGTTTCGTTCATGTTAACCGGCGACGGGTCGGTCGAAGTTTCGGCGCGGCCAGCTTTGCCCACGGCCCATGCGACCTCGGGAACGCGCTGCAAAATTTCATCCTGCTTGCTTAAAAGTTTGGTCGCCTCAGTAAGCGAAATCGACGGGTCGGTAACCGGCATGAAGAGCAAATCGCCTTCGTTCAGCGGCGGCATGAATTCGCTGCCGATTCGCGTCGCCACAAACATTGCGCCCGAGAAAAAGACCAGCGCGAGCAGAACGGTGACCAGCCGATGATGCAGCGCCTTAATCAGTAGAGGCTTATAAATCCGACGCAAAACGCGCATGATCGGATTCCATTCTTCGGGGCGGAGTTTACCGCCCAGCAGATAGCCGCAGAGAACCGGAACCAGCGTGACCGCCATGAATGCCGCGGCAATCATCGCAAAAGTCTTCGTGAAAGCGAGCGGGTGAAAGAGTTTTCCTTCCTGTCCGGTCAGGGCAAAAACGGGCACAAACGCGATAACGATAATTATCATGGAGAAAAAGATCGGGCGGCCGACCATTTTTGTAGCTTCGAGAACGATCTCCCAGACGCGCTTTCTGTCCTTTAGGCTCACGCCTTCTTTTTCCATCGCCCGGTAAGCGTTTTCCGTCACGACAATTCCGGCATCAACAAGGTCGGAGATAGCAATCGCAATCCCGGCGAGCGACATAATGTTTGACGTTATGCCAAAGAAATACATGAACAAGAACGAGACCAGGGCGGCGAGCGGCAAGGGAATCGTAACGATAAGGATCGAGCGGAAATGCGCGAGAAAAATCAGATTGACGAGCGTCACCAAAATCAACTCTTCAATCAAAGTCCATTTAAGCGTGTTGGCTGTCCGGTCAATCAACTCCGTGCGATCATAAAACGGGACGAGATGAACCCCTTGCGGTAGTCCGGGTTTAATTTCCTCGATCTTTTTCTTAACGTTTTCGATGGCTTCGCGGGCGCTGATGCCGTAGCGCATAATGACCACACCGCCCACGGCTTCCTTACCGTTTTTGTCCAACGCACCGGTGCGAAAAGCGTTTCCTAATTTGACTTCGGCTAGGTTGCGGACATAAATCGGCGTGCCGTTTGACGCTGCGACGACGATGTTTTCGACATCTGCAACCGATTCAACCAGGCCGATTCCACGCACGACCGCCCATTGTCCGGCTTGCTCGACGACGTTCCCGCCGACGTTGTTGTTCGAACGCTCGACCGCTTCGACGACCGTTGAAAGCGGCAGACTGTAGGCGCGAAGCTTATTGGGGTCAACATCAATCTGATACTGCTGAACAAAACCGCCAACTGTGGCGACTTCGGCTATTCCCGGAGTGGAATTGAGTTGATAACGCACAAACCAATCCTGCAAAGTCCGCAAATCGCGCAGGCTCATATCCGCTGATTCGAGCGTGTACCAATAAACTTGTCCGAGTCCGGTGGCGTCGGGTCCGAGCGTCGGCGTGACGCCGTCGGGCAATTGTCTCGTAACCAGATTGAGGCGCTCGAGAACCCGCGTTCGCGCCCAATACAAATCAACGTTGTCCTCAAAAATGACGTTGACCATTGAAAAGCTAAACGCCGAACTCGCCCTGACGGTGCGCACTCCGGGAAGCCCTTGCAGACTCGTTACCAACGGATAAGTTACCTGGTCCTCGACTTCGCGTGGAGAACGTCCGGCCCAATCCGTAAAGACTATGACCTGGTTGTCGGAAAGGTCTGGAATCGCATCAATGGGCGTGGCTAGCAATGCCCAGTAACCCCACGCGGCGAGCGCAACGTAGACGGCAATCACTATCCCGCGGTTCTTTAAGCTGAGTTCTATGAGACGGTGAATCATTAATTAGGTGGCGGCCTCAATTGTCGTAACGCGAATTGTCTTACCGGTAACTCTGCCCTTCACTCTGACCTTCTGGCCGGCAAACTCCCTGGCTCTTTCTTGTCCGGTTTTGTCGAGTTGGTAAACAAGCTTGTGGTCGCGGTCAGCCAGAACAAACTTGCCATTCTTGACGCACATCAGAGTGCAGTCCTTCTCGTTCATGCCTGGCATATGCTGAAGGCCGCATGCGGAGTCGCTGATGTAGCCTATTAGGGTTCTCTCCGTCGGGGGCTTTGGCTTCCTCTTCTGGCCAGGAGCAGATACAGGAAGAGTTAAGGTTGCCGTGACAATAATCACGAGGCTTAAGAATCTGAGTGAATTTCTTTTCATTTCATCCTCCTTTCCACCAGTTGATCTCAAGTGACAGCCGGGTCCAAGGACTTGGCACCAGCCGATTGCGTTTCTCTTCTTCATTGGGGCTATTGAGCGGTTACAGGGAACGAAGCTTGGCCCCGTCCCTTTGGTCCCTCGTACGTAATCCTGACTTGCCACTCACCTCCGACCTCGATGTCCGCCTTCCCATGATAGACACCCGGTGTCTCCGTGGTAGTAAAAGTGGCGGCATCATTCATCTCAGACATCGTCCCCATCTGGGGCATGTGAAATGTCAAAGCTACGGCGCCGACATCAACAGGCTTACCCGAAGAATCTGCGAACGTAAGTGTGAACTCGGTTCTTCCCTTCTTAAGAACTCCATCACTCGTGGCCAAAGAAGCGGTTAGATTGTTCCCTGCTGAGGCAGTCTTAATGACTTTTCCACTAGGGGTGTCCTTCGAGCCACAAGCTAGAGCGAACACCGTAAGCACCAACACTCCGAATGCGATCATTAGTTTCTTCATGTCTACAAGTCCTCCATAAGAAATTGCCAATAAACAGACGGTTAACAGCCAGCGATGAACTGGCACAAGTGCCGCGCCAAAGCATACGCCGCAGCACTCGCTCGCTCTGTGCGACAGAACACATATACCAAGCCAGTGCAGCAGCGTGCTTGATCTGTTAACAGTAGGCGCACAGGATTCCTCCCACCGCTAAAAGAACGGCAAGAAGACACACTACGGCCTTGTTGGAACTAGATCAGGAGTGCGAGATTGCGAATGTATGCGGGATGTGAGTTGATGGGTGGGCCATGTGACGGACCAAATCGTCGAGACAGTGCTTGCGTATTTAACAACGCCGGCGGAATCACCGGATAAGTGAAGCTTACAACCTGAAACTGGGGCGAGAGCTTTACGCCGTTACTCGGGGCGTTCCTTCTTTTGAACAATTTAGAGCACAGCACAATTTCGCCACTGAAGCCTGAGGCGTTTGAGCCTCCATGAGGGCAGCTTTGCAGCAGTCCATACCGCCCATGGAGTGGTCCATGTTGCAGGCGTGTTCGGCAAATTGCCAGGGAACCCCAGCAAATGCGCTACCGCTGAGCATCAATAAAAGCAGCAGAGATGTCAGTCGCATCCTCATAACTGTTCGTCACTCTATTGAAAACGATCCTTGCCGTCAAGAACGCAACGGTGAGGTTAGCAACCAAGGTTCTCGATGTTAATGCCTCGGCTAAATTAGGCCTTCACTATTCTCAAAATGCTGGCTCTCGCAATAATGCTTACAACGCATCAAGACTATTCGAAGGCCGATTCACACTCGTCTGGGCAATCCAGAATGAATCGGCCGAGAAAAATGAGCCGCAGGTACTGAAGCAACTCATTTGTTTTTGCCAAGCGCTGGGGTTTAGTGAGCTGTCGTGCCAGTGCCGCCGCCGCAGTCCTGCGGGCATGTTTGCGCGTTCTCACAAGAGCGAGCGCAATATCCATCTCCGCATCGTTGGCAAGATGCGGCCTCTTGTTGCGGCTCACCACGGCTCTTGTCAGCGGTACTAGCGGGTCCAAATCCAATAGAGACGACAACAAATGCTACCGCAATCAGTGTTGCTCTGAGATATCTCATATTCCCTCCATTTTTATCGTGAAGTCGTGACGTTAGTCCCGACGTGATTTATTTGCGGGGGAAGGTTCGGACGGGATTGTAGTCTTGAGGTAAACGAAAGGCAAGACTTGACCCAGCAGGATCTTCGGAATTTCGATTCCTGCGCGCAAGCTCGTAAGAGAAAAGCGCAAGCCCTGCCAGAGCTTGCGCCTTCATAACCCGATCAAACATTAACGCCTACATCTCTAAGGCATTTTTACGGGAGACCTAAGATGCTTCCCAGGATACTGCCGACGCCAATTCGTCTGCGCCCGGAATTTCGACTGTTGTAACCCTCATCATAGCCGCGTTGGTAACCATCGCGGAAAGTATTGCGGTAAGAGTTACGATCGCCATAGCGGCTGTTATAGCCTGCCGTGGCGTCGCGATAGGTGTTGTGATTCTGGTAGTCGTAGCGGCGATTGTTGTAGCGGTCGTCCTGTCCAGCGCGTATGCCTTCCTGATAGCCACGGTCAAACGCGGCTTGGCTCACATTCGAACCGTACCCATCATTGCCGTAGTAACCATCATCGCCGTAGCCGTCATTCCTGTTGTAACCATCGTTACGGTTATATGCATCATTGCCGTAATAGCCCCCGTTGCGCTCATTGCGCTGGTGACTCTTGCGAGCGTTCTCCTCGTCCCGCCGATGGCGCTTTAGCTCCTCACGCTCTTGTCGTTGGTGATCGCGCAAATCGGCATCATTGCCATACTGGTCACGCTCGTCACGCTGATGATCCTTGAGGTCTTCCTTCTCATTCTTCTGATGCCGCTTCTCGGCACGCTTCTCGTGCTTCTGATGCTGATCGTAGTCGCGTCCACGGTAAGCTCCCTGCCCGTGGTAAGGATCATACTGCCCTTGTGCGCTCGCGCTAGCGCCCGCGCCGAGCAGTAGTCCGGTGCCTAAGCCTAAAGCGCTGACTGCCATCTTGAAATTCTTAATTCTTGAATTCATTACTTTCTCCCTTAAAGTTCTAATAGTGCCCCACACGTCTCCCTCGTACCATTGCTGGTTGAGCAATGATCATGCCGTAACAAAGGTGGGTGCTAAACCCAGTGAAAACACCGATAACGCAGACTGTCGCCTGTTTTCCATCCCCATAACGTGCAGCCATAACCCAATGAGGTTGAATACACATGTAGGTGAATGAGGTCACCTTTTAGCGGCCTCGAGAATGAGAGACCGCCTACAGTAATGTTTTCGCTATCTACCCGCCGGTAAATTGAACACTTAGAGCAGTGGGAAGGAAGGCATAGCGCAGAACCGCAGAACCGCAGAACTACTCTTTCTGAGGGGTGTTTTATGAAAAACTATTGACAGCCCAGCGGGGGGAGTAATATCGTTACGTGCCAACAAATGTCCTATCCACCGTCTCACGTGGGAGACGGATCACCCCTGGTGGGATTTCGGATCAAACCTTACTCATCTGAAAGGAAAACTGAATGTTCAAATCTTCGCGTCGTATAACTCTGGTCGCTGCGCTTGCCTTCTGTATGTTGGCCATGTTCGCAGCGGTCTCTCATGCCAGCCATTCGTGGGGCGGGTATCATTGGGCACGCACTGCTAACCCGTTTACGCTTAAGGTCGGTAATAACGTAACTTCTAAATTGGACCACTCACTTCAATACGGCGCTCGCCGATTGGAGTAATTCCTCCGTAATGAATCTCACCGCGATTGCCGGCAACGCGGGTAGAAACTGCAAAATGGTCGCCGGAACTGTACAAGTATGCAATCGCACATACGGGAACAATGGCTGGCTCGGCCTGGCTTCTATCAATATTACGGGCGGTACTCACATTACCCAGGGTTCCGCTAAGATGAACGACACTTACTTCAACACCGCCACCTATAACAATCCGAATGAGAAGCTTCACGTTATGTGTCAGGAGATCGGCCACACATTTGGCCTCGGTCACACGAGCGAGGACGGTTCATCTCAGAACACCTGCATGGACTACTTTTCCAACACTGGCGCTAACGCTGGTAGCACGCTGAGCACTCATCCGAACTCACACGACTATGCCCAGTTAGAGTCGATCTATGCACATCTGGATAGCTTTACCACTATCGGAGCAAGTGTGAATCAGTCTGCGAACGCTGCGGATGATTCGAATGACTCGAACAACTGGGGTCAGCTAACAAGCCAGTCGAGGAACGGGCGCAGTTCCACCTACGAGCGTGGCAATTCGGACGGATCCAAGACGGTAACTCACGTCTACTGGACTCTTGAAGCCGCGGAACGTTGCCCACAGTGTGACCACCGCTACGACCGATAGGACAAACGGTTCACCTCTTGAAAATGATACAAAGGCGGGGCCGAAGTGCCTCGCCTTTTTCTCTCCTCGTTAAGGTTTTTGGCTCTGGTAAAACGACAGCGCCCCGGCGACGGTCATGAATTGCTTCGTTTCCGCGACATTTTGAAAACCAGCCTCACGGAACATCTCCGGTAACAGCCCTTGCAGGTTTGCGGCAACCTCCTCGTTATTAACTGTGACGCGGGCTATCAAGCGTGAATAAAACGTGCGCGGTGGGCCGAAATCAACCACGTCGAAACGTCCGTCAGAACGCAGAACGCGGAACACTTCGCGGAGCGTGCGCAGTTTATTTTCAGTGGAAAGATGATGCAAAAACAGACTTGATAGAACCCGGTCGAATGAGCTATCCGCGTACGGGAGCTGGTCAGCCATGCCCTGATCAAACATTAATTTGATTCCGGTCTTTGCGGCTTTGGCGCGTGCGATTCCGAGAATCTTCGAGTCCGCGTCCATCCCGACGACTTCCGCCTCTGGGTGAAGCTGCTTGGTCATAATAGCCAGTGTCCCGGTACCGCAACCCACATCGAGAACGCGACTGCCGTTGCTGATTTGCGATTGCTCAATCAGATCAGTCTTGAACCTGCTTTCGCGCATGAACCACAAAAGTGGATCATAGAGTGGTGTCAGCAGATCGTTTCCGAGCGCTGGAATGTATTTATCTGCCTGGTGATTCGTCATGGAATTTGATCGTCTAGAATTTTGCACGCCACCTCCCGTGCATTTTTTCTATCAGAGAAGCAGACTTTGGATGCCTTGCTATCTACCCGCCGGCGAACTGATTCCCGAGCGTTCTCTGAAGGAGTTCCACAGTAGTCTGATTCCCGCCAACATACAGCACGATTAACTTTCCGCTCTTGAAGAAGTGTGGAGTTGCCATCCAGCTCGGTTTGCTGGTGCCGATGGTAGTGCCGTCTGCACTCACTCGCCCGGCGTCAGCATTAGCCGCAGAAGCGGTCCCGTACTCAAACACCTGTAACGCTTGCCCATTGATATTAATGACTCGGCCTGCAGGGGAGAAAAAGGGCTGGGATACTTTCTCCTTAGTGACTATGACGGTCCCTCCCTGACTACGAAGCTTTTCAGTGAGCCGAACTAGTTCGGAGGATTTGGTTCGTGAAGGTGAAGCACGATGCGTCGGCTGCCGTTTGTTTCGGTGCCGATGGGGAGCGGACTGTCCAAAGACGAGCTGGGCGGTAAAAAACAAAAGAACTATTACCTTCAATAGCAAAGCCAACCCTCCAGTATGTCTCAAAATACTCACTGCCTGCTGGTAGAGTTTGCCAAACAAAATCAGAGAACGGAACTCCAGCGAGAATCTCCCGAAAAGTGTTGACACTATGAGGACGCGGAAATATCCTTATCGCGCTAACCAACGTTCCTTCCTCCGTCTCACGTGGGAGACGGTTCCCCCGGAACGGGACTGCGAAGACAAAACCTTACCTCCCAAGAAAACTGACTGCCCAGAACTTCGCGGGTAAACCCTTGCGGCTTGCTACTGCGAAGCGCGCAAAATCAAAACTGTTGTTCCTGTGAGTCGGCTACCTAAAGACGACTTACTTTCTTAACCCGACTAAACGCAGCACGTCTCGTTTGGTTTTCAGGACGTTGCTGCAGGACAGAAACCCATAACGACTTAAGGAGGACGTATGAAGTTAAGACATGCGATCTTGATTTGGGTGGCGGTCTTTGGAGTCGCCATCTTTTTGGGACAGCCCTTTGGAGCCTGGGCCGCGCATCGCTGGGGATGCTGGAAGTATGCAGACGCTACCATCAATTGGTACAACGGCGGCACCGGCGACTACTTCAACATTTACAACGAAGAAGCAAAGACGGATTCCAACTCTTGGAGTCCGTACACGGACATCTTCTTGCAACCGTCGTCATCCGGAACGACCGATCACGCAAATGCTTATAACGGGTTTTACGGTTCGACGGGATGGCTTGGCATAGCAGAGTTGCGCAGCGTAAGCGGTTGCATTGTGAGGAACGGTCGGGCGCGCTTAAATCAGTCTTATCTCGACAACGGTAGCTACTCGCGCACGAACAAAAAGCACGTTGCGTGTCAGGAGGTAGGTCACTTGTTCGGGCTGGAACACAATCGTGGCTCCAGCACGACGTGCATGAACGACACAATACTGACCGCGCCGCAGCCTAATACGCACGACCGCGATCTAATCAACTCAATTTATTGAAGGGAGGAGGCAAAGATGAAGCTCAAGAATTTTCTCATTCTGACAACACTCGTGGCCCTTTGCGGGTTATCAGTTTCCGCGATGTTGGGCCTGAAACAACATCAAGACGAAAAGGCGCAACAGCCTTCTCGCAGCAAAAGCGCAGCCGTTTGGAAACAGGTCTATAAGAATCCAGAGGATATGGTGAAGGGCGTGGATACAATCGTGCTGGCTCAGGTGGTTGACCGAACGCCTGGCCGAATCGCGTACTCGTCAAACGGTGAAGACGTATTGCCGTTTGAGGTCGTGACGTTTCGAGTGGTCGACAACATCAAAGGCAAAAAGGGCGACGGGATGATTTACGTCGAGCGCGCTGGGGGCGTGGACAATGAAGGCAATCAGGTCTACATCGATGCAGATGGCGGCGATTTTGAAGTAGGCAACTCTTATCTGTTGTTTCTCAAACGCCAGGAGGACGGGCCGTATTACTATCAGGTCAACGATCAAGGTCGGTACCAAGTTGAAGGAGGAAGGTTGAAAGGCGTTAACAAGGACGACGAGGTTTCGGTGACCTTCCAAGACCGACCCGTTGAAGAAGGCCTCCGCATGGTCAAGGAGATCAAAGACAAAGGCGGTAAGAATTAAGCAGGAATAACCGCTTGCGTCTTTACTTGATGCTGTTTTCAATCCCTCAGTCGTTGCCGCATTTTTCCCGGCGCAGCCACGACTGGGGGATTTTCGTCAGGACGTTAGGTTCTTGTTACAGACGTGCACTCCGTAGCCGCAACGCGTTTCCTATGACCGAAACCGAACTAAAACTCATCGCTGCTGCCGCGATCATAGGGTTGAGTAATAGCCCAGTAAACGGATATAGAACCCCGGCGGCAATCGGAACACCCATCACGTTGTAGATAAAGGCGAAGAAAAGGTTTTGCTTGATGTTGCCCATGGTGGCGCGGCTTAACTTGCGCGCCCTAACGATGCCGCGCAAATCACCTTTCACCAGGGTCACACTTGCGCTCTGCATCGCCACATCGGTTCCTGTTCCCATCGCAATGCCGACATGTGCCTGAGCCAGTGCGGGCGCATCGTTGATGCCGTCGCCGGCCATAGCTACCTTGTGCCCTTCTGCCTGAAAGCGTTTCACAATTTCCGCCTTCTGATTCGGTAACACTTCGGCCACGACCTCATCGATATTCAACTTTGCCGCGACTGCGTTAGCCGTCGTGCGGCTATCGCCCGTCATCATCACGATGCGGATTTTCTCTTCATGGAGCTGTTTGATAGCTTCAGGGGTACTCTCCTTTATAGGATCAGCAACGCCTACAAGCCCCGCCGCTTTGCCATCGATAGCTACGAACATCACGGTTTGGCCGTCGGCGCGAAACTTCTCGGCCTGCTCAACCAATTCACCCGGATCGATCCCCAGATCATCCAGCAAGGCGCGGTTTCCCAGAGCTACTGAGCGCCCATCAACTTGTCCTTTCACTCCTTTGCCTGTGATTGACTCGAACGACTCTGTGTTGACTACTTCAACCCCTCGCTCTTGAGCGCCCGAAACAATCGCTGCCGCCAGGGGATGTTCACTTCCTCGTTCAAGGCTCGCAGCGAAGCGCAGTAACTCGCGTTCGTTAACACCGGCGACGGGAGCAACTGTGACGAGTTTGGGCTTCCCTTCCGTAAGCGTTCCTGTCTTGTCCACCACCAAAGTGTCAACATCTCGAAGCACCTCGATGGCTTCAGCGTTTTTGAAAAGCACCCCCGCCTGCGCGCCTTTCCCTGTAGCGACCATGATTGACATGGGAGTAGCTAAACCCAGGGCGCACGGACAAGCGATAATCAGCACCGCGACAGCGTTGACAATCGCATAAGTCATACGAGGTTCCGGTCCCACAATTGCCCACACGATGAATGTGACGACAGCGATCAGAATTACGGCGGGAACGAAATAGGCCGCAACCGTATCAGCAAGCTTTTGAATCGGCGCGCGGCTGCGCTGAGCTTCCGCGACCATCTGCACAATCTGAGAAAGGAGCGTTTCGGAACCTACTCGCTCAGCTTTCATGATCAGACTTCCAGTGCCATTAATAGTCGCGCCGATAACACCGTCCCCAGCCTTTTTCTCAACCGGAATGGGCTCACCTGTCACCATCGCCTCGTCCACAGCGCTCGTACCTTCAACCACGACGCCGTCGACCGGTATCTTCTCGCCGGGTCGAACGCGCAGGAGATCACCTACCTGCACTTGATCGAGCGGTACATCCTGCTCGCTGCCGTCGGGTGCAACGCGCCTGGCCGTTTTCGGGGCCAAGCCGAGCAGCGCTTTGATCGCCGAACTGGTTTGACTGCGCGCCTTAAGTTCCAACACCTGGCCCAGCAAAACCAGAGTTGTGATTACTGCGGCGGCTTCAAAGTAAATCGGCACCGTATCCCCGTGAGCACGAAACGAATGCGGGAAAATATCAGGAAACAGTGTGCCTACAACGCTGTAGACATAAGCCACTCCCACGCCGAGCCCGATCAACGTGAACATGTTCAGACTGCGGTTAACTAGTGACTGCCAGAAGCGCACAAAGAACGGCCAGCCACCCCAAAGAACGACTGGCGACGCAAGGATCAATTGAACCCACGGTAAAACTGCTGGCGATACGATGCGCTGCAATGGTGCGCCGGGAATGAGGTCACTCATTCCAATCACAAAGAGTGGAATCGTAAGTACGACGCTTATCCAAAAACGCCGGCGCATATCCTTTAGCTCGTGATTCTCTTCCTCATCCAGAGTGACTGTCCTCTGCTCCAGGGCCATGCCGCAGATCGGACAATTGCCCGGCGCATCACGCACAATCTCCGGATGCATCGGGCAGGTATATTCAATCTTTTGCTGCGGCGCAGTGACAGTAACAGGCTCCAGAGCCATACCGCACTTAGGACAGGAACCAGGCTTGTCCTGCCGTACTTCGGGATGCATGGGACAGGTGTAAGTCTGAGCGACTGGTGCAGCAGCAGGTTTTGTTTCGCGCTGAATGCTGACCAGCTGCGAGGCCATAGCTTCAATCGGCTTGTGGAGGAACTGTTCTGGATCTTCGCGAAACTTGTTCAGGCAATGCGTGCTGCAGAAGTAGTAGTCCTTTCCTTTAAAGTTGTAAGAGCCTGCTGCGGACTCGGGATTAACGGTCATGCCACAAACTGGATCTATTGCCCTTGCGCCCGTTTCCTCGGGCGCTGTTAGCTCGTGCCCTGTGTGATTTATGTGTTTGGCTGGCTTCATCTTCTTACTTTCTTCAAGGGCTACGATCGGGGCTCGCTCCCGACCTGCCTCAAATCGCATGCGAACTCCGACCTCAGTTCAGCTTCTTTTTGTCAGACGGCGCGGTGTGGGATTGGAGTGCTCGATGTCCGTTCCTTCGATTAATCCACAGACATGACCATCGAGTTCGCCTGTTTCTTCCCATTGCGTTAGTGCTGCTCCTAGTTCCCTGCGATAACGCCGCATTTCTTTCAGCCGTTCACCCAGTTCTTCCAGGCGATGGCGGACAATTTCGCGAACCTCAAGACAAGGACTCTTACCTGCTTCCTTGTCGGCGATGATGCGCTTTATCTCACTGAGCGAGAAACCTAGAACCTGAGCGCGTTTAATAAAGTCGAGGCGCTTGAGCACAGCCGCGTCGTAGACGCGATAGCCGCTTTGGGTGCGCCCCGGCCTACCCAAGAGCCCGCTACGTTCATAGAATCGAAGCGCTTCGATTCCGATACCACTATGTTTGGCTACTTCGCCAATCTTGAGTGGGACCGTTGATCCAGTTGTGACTGGCTTTTTATCTTTGAGTGCCACGTCTGTCCTCTCTAGTTAACGTTCCCTAAGGCAAAGGCATTCTAAACCCTGTAGCCGGATACAGAGTCAAGGGGGTACCGCCAGATTTTTCTTGGCCGATATTCCGGCGCGCTGTACCGAGACCTAGAATGCCCGCCAAGTCGCTTCTTTATATGAACTAACAGTGAAAACCGGCCAAAGGCACTGAGCTACGGTTTCTTGTTAGCGTTGGCGTTCTTACTGCCATTCATGTTCATGTTCGCGTGTTCACTTGCGTTCATGTTGTCATGGACGTTGGCGTTTGCGGCCTGGGTCGCAGTCGGACTCGGCGAGGCGACAACCGTTGCATTAGCGTTTGTGTTGGTGTTTGTGTTCTCAGCCGTACTACAAGCCGCACCGAAGACACCTAAAGCCAACAAAGTCAGTAAACCTGTGATTCGTCGCATATCCATTGCTCCTATGTGCAAATACAACTGTCTGGGGGCCAGTAAGTGTTCAACCCTTGTTAAGGTTTCGGCGACGGGCTAGCTGCGGGATTAGGCGCGCGCCTTGGAGCGCTTGAGTGCCAGTGGACAATCTTCCAGTCTGGCCCACGTTTTTCAAGTACCGCTGTGCCGAGCCCGGCGCCGTCAACGTGACGTGTCCCTATGTCGGCCGAAATCGCATACTTGAAAGTGGCCCACGCTGTATTCCCTGACACTTTGACCTTGATATCGGAGAGCGTGTACTTCGTGTTCTTCATCTCCTTCATCTCGGGAAAGAGGTGGTGATCACGGTAATCCGCCCAACCATAGTTAGCGTGCCCGCTTTCAAAAACCGTGACTGATTCGTCGTTGGCCCAAACCTTTGTTATCGACTCCACGTCGTTCTTCTCGAAGGCCAGCGCGCTCTTGAGTAATACCTCGCTCACCGCTGCTTCTTCAGACGCTTGTGCGGTAGCTGCATTTTGGTGCACAACACTGAACATGACGGTGATTGCCGCTAATGCGACGACTGACAGAGCGCCTAACCCACGCTTTATCTTTTGTTGCTTCACGATCGTTCTCCTTTTCGAGCTCTTATTGTTCCCGAGAAATAACACCCCGGTGGCATTTTCAAGACTTCTGATGTGCCCCTCGTCATTTTCCTAGTTCATTGAGTTTCCTTTTCATCCGATCGATCTCCGCTTGCTGGCCCGAGACGATCACATGTTCATATGTCCCTCCGGTCTCATGTTCAATTTCATGGCTGAGTTCCCTTCAACGTTGGCTTGCTCCTTCAGCGCTTCGAGCATTGTCCATTGCAGGATGATTTCTGGCCGGTGTCAGAAAAACGAGCACGGCTGTAACCAGTAGCACCACCAATCCCAACGAGGCTTCGAAGGCGACGGAACGGTAAAAGCTGCGCTCGATCGGCGCGCCTGAATCGGTGGCTGAGATCTCTTTCTTCTTAGCGAGACGAGCCGCACGTTTGCCGAAATGATAGTTATTGATTGCGCCGAGCAGGAGCATCAACAGAACCAGCAGCAGTTTCACTGACAGAGCCTGCCCATACTCCGTCAGCCAAAGTGCTTTGAGACCCGGAACGTGTGCCCAGGTGTTGTAAAGCCCAGCCAGCACCAGCAGCGCAACGCTCGGCATCGCTGTGCGTGTGAAAGAGCGAATCATGTGATGCAGTGCCGAAGGACGGTTATGGACAGAGACTTTCGAGAAGACCGCCGGCCACGCCAGCGCAAGATGAAATAGTCCGCCTACCCAGAACCCCCCGGCCAGCAAATGAAGCCAGTCACTTAAAACAGCAAGTCGAAAGTGTTTCACTGACACCATCGCGTGGCCGGTCCAACTCGGCGCTACCAGTAGCGCGGCCCCAGCAACCAGTCCCGCCCACCATAAGACCGTTTGTTCCCCCTCGGGATGACGTTTTAGGTCTCTGGTCAATAGCACCAGGATGACGGCTACTGCTGTGAGAGATCCGACCTGCAGAATCCAAGAAGGTCCATAGCCCGTGGCGAGCACTTGCGCGAGCACGCCGGGCGACAGCGAGTCAGCCAACGATTTGTCAAACACATCAGAGGCTTGCAAGCCGAGAGCAACAACGGAGGTCACAGCCAGCAGGATCACGCCGAGCCATAGCAGTCGCAAAATGCGTCCGACGCCAGCCCTTCCAGCTTCGGTTCGTTCCGCGCCATCGAGTGCTCTGCGTAAAGCAGGGATGAGAACCAGCGAACGGAAAGCGAAACCACCAAAGAGCAACATCATGGAGATGTAACTCACCCAACGCACGAGAGTCTGGCCCCAGCGGATGCTGTCAGTGGAATCCTCCGCACCGCTCACGAGCGGCATTTGTTCCTCACTGTGCGCCGCACCTACCTCCGCATTGGTCGGACTTTGATCAGCGCTCGGAGTAACTGTTCCCGACGCTGGGCTGGGAGCGGTGAAAGTGAATGTGAAGCTTCCGCGCATTGCGTGCTGATCCGCAGAAAGCGCCTTCCACACGACCGTGTATATACCGGGAGAGAGGTCTCCCAATTCAACTTGCGCCTTCTTGTTGCCGTCCGCCAGCGCCACCTCGCCGCGGTCTACTCTCTTGCCGGTTTGATCCTTCACCTCGATCGTATTGAGACCAGACTCCAACGCTTCGCTGAACCAAAGCTCAACGAGTTTCGGTGCGGCTGACACCGTCTCGTTCGCTTTCGGCTGCGAGAGGTCAAGTTTTGCATGCCCCAGCGCGGCTGTGGGCAAACAGGCCAGCACTAGACCGGCAAGCAGACCAAGAACCAGCCGCATCGGTAAAACTTCGCTAACCGCTGCCAAACTGATCATTTTCGAATCTTTCAAGGTGACCAACAGCAACCCCTACCTCTCCCGGCGCTCGCGGGGGACCTGGAGTGGTAACGTTCACAGATCCCCTCTTTTCGCCCCTCGCTTGAATCTCAATGCACATGAGTGCTAGTCGTCTTCGGCTTTGCCTTTGCTTTGGGTTTTGGCCTGGCCTTAGCGATGCTTCCGCCTTTCAGCTTCTTCATCTGGGCAATCTCTTTTTGTTGTTTGAGCATGCCGACACGCGCCATGTCTTTAATTTCCGCGTGCTCCGCCTTCGTCACGGCCTCTTTTGACATTTCAATGGCCATCTGGTGATGCGGAATCATCATGTCCAGAAACAGCCGATCAAATGCTTTGCCCGCCGCTGCCTGAAGCTTGGCAATGTCGACCTGCATGTCCATGTTCGCGTGGCCTGACATACCGGGCATCTGATGCATCTGGGCCATCATCTGTGAGTGGTCCATCTCCGGCGCACCCGCATACCAGTGATCTCGATGTCTCTTCAGTTCGAGTAGTTCTTTCTCCTGTTCGTCCGCTGTCTTCTTTGCGAAAGCCTTCAGCGCCAACGTAGTTCCTTTTCGCTCAGCCATACGACCCATGGCGATGCCCTGCCGGTGATGCATAGCCATCATTCAATAAAATGCAGGTCGTACGGCATGTCAGTGGGTTCGGTCATAAAGTGAAATTGGGCTATTACTGGAATCAATAACTTACGCGGACGATTCGGTCATTAAATGAAATTCTTTTCGGGCATAACGTGAAATTTTCCTACAGTTTTCGGTCATAACTTGAAATTTTCCTCAAAGCCTCTCATCGGACTCTAAACTTCTTCATATATTTATTCTGCGAACGTTTGATTCCAACGAAGATTGGTATCCCTTCTTCAGCTTTAATCTTCATTAACTCGCGAAAGAATCGCGGATCGTCCATATCCAAGTAACCGAATTCATTAGGTGAGAAATCTATATCAACACTATAACGCTCGACTTACTCTTTGCCACCACCTTAATAAAGAATCGAGCAGTTCGCGCGTGGCGTAACCGTAAACTTCTTCCCGTTTACTTCCTTTTCAACTGGCGCTAATTCGTGGATATCGAGAATGACGACTGACAAGTCGTCCCGGCTCAGCGGCGGTCGTAAACGGGATTGTAACCAGCTATAACAAGTGAATTGCAGGCTTCTATATAGTGAATGGTGTTCGACGCACCACTTCCCGAACAATACAATTGCAGTGACCATTACTCCAGTCCGAAGCGTGTGGCCAAATGTGTGCGAGTGCTTTGCGGGGATGAGAACTCAATACAAACACCTTCAGCGAGGAATGTACACAACTATTAAGGCAGAGGCTCGAAGAGGATTCAGCCTTTCCTTAAGGATGGCGCGGACAATAACGCCGATTTTTTTGAAAAGTCAACGGAATCGTTAACATTTCTTTCCGTTGACTAGCACCCAAAAAGGGTTTAGGCTGCCTTGCGTCTTAACAGTCTGGATCCTCGCGTGGGTGTCCCCCTACCCAAAAACAATGCTTCCTTAAGACCTTCGTTACGAGCCTAGGATCAGCATGGCGGTTCGCGGTGTAATGGGTCGTGTCATTTTTGCCGATACTGGCCAGGGTGTCCCCGGGCTGGAAGTAAACGTTGTCGACGTTTTCCCGATTCCTGATAACGATCTAGGCACAGTTCAAACTGTCGCCACCGGCGATTTCGAAGTGCCCTTCAAGCCGGAGGATTATCGCCGCTGGGACGGGGTTCGTAATCCGGACCTCCGTATACGCATTTATGGCCCAGTAAAGCGGCAGTTATACGATCGGATCTTCAAAGCAGTTCTCGATGAGGTTCTTGATCTCACCTCAGAGCCAATCTTAATCCACAGCAACAACGTCGGCGTGCAAGATGCCCCTAATGATCCGAACAGCAAGGCGTGGCTGGTAACGAACGCCACCCTCGATCTCGCAAACGGTACACCCTTCAATCTCAGCGAAGGTAACCAGTTCCTACCTCTGATCGACGGCGCAGAACTTTTCCCGAGAGTAACGAAGGAGGTGAAAGACGCCAAGGCTTCCATCAACTTCATGAATCTCAACTTCCGCATCGGCAAAGATCTGAAAGCCATGGACAATGATGATCATCTGATCACTGAGTTCACTCCTGATCCGCCAGTTCTGGGCCAACGTGTAACTGGTGAAAAGATACAAGAGATCATGAAAGCCAGGGCCACGGAGGGAAAGCCGGTGAGAGTGATCGTTGCCGACATACCTCTTAAAACCGACGACGCTATTCGGCAGGTGAAAAAGTTTTTTATCGACCCACTTACCAACACACCGGTTCAGACACGTGTTGGTAGATACGGAATTTCGGTGTTGCATGGCCGCACTGTGGTCGTTGACGGAAAAATAGCGTTTGTCATCGGGTCGAGTTTCGATCAGAACTATTTCAACTCCGCGACGCATGAGATTCACGATCCGAGGCACCGTGGCTCGCTTTTGCATGACATTGCGGCGCAGATTACGGGGCCAGCGGTGTCGCTAATCGACGAAACGTTTGTCACGGTATGGAACCAGGCTGGCTCTTTGTTCGATCCTCCCGCCACACCGGTGACGCCTCAGGCAAGATCAACGGGAACCGGTGCGATCGCAATGCAGGTGTTACGTACACTGCCCGGCCAAAAATTTAATTCGCCATTCCCGGGTGCCTTGCCGATACATGAGGGAGAAACCGGCATTCTCGAGGCCTATCAACGCGCGATCGCAAGAGCGGAGAAGTTTATTTATATCGAAGATCAATACTTCACAAACTCCGCCATTGTCGACGCTTTGATAATGAGGATGAATCAGGTGCCGGCGCTGCAACTCATCATCGTCCTGAATCTCAAACCGGACTTTCCCGGCTATCCTCGCAAGCAAGTCAGAAACATCCGGATGATGCAGGAAAAGATCACTAATCACGAGCAGCGATTCCGGGTGTTTACGTTGTGGAGCACACAGTTTTCCAAGGAGCCGGATCGAGCGCTAAAGCCCTTCGAGATCATGAATATCGACGTGCACAGCAAGGTCGCGATCATCGACGACAAGTGGGCCACCATCGGCTCGGCAAACCTGGACGGGTCGGGGCTTAACTTCGTTGAGGTTGGCGATGTCACGTCATGGGCTGTGTCGGAAGGTCGCCAGAAGCTGCTCGACATACTGGTTGTTCTGGCCGAGTCGGCTCTCATACTGTTGTTGCTGCTCATTTTGGCTCCGGTGTGGGTGGTGGTTAGTTTGCTCGGTCTGGTCGTCGCAGCGATGGGCGGAGTGGTTCTTTATAAGCTCATCAAAAATGACGATAGTGGGCAAATAAAAGACCTCTTCCTGGAGTCGGTTAAAAACCTTTCGGCCACTACGCAACACGCTAACCCGTTTCAGGAATTTCAAACTGCGCGTCACGTGGAATTGAACGTCGTGGTCTATAACGGGGTCGCCGGACTGCCGCCAACCGATTCGATCAAAACCTTTCGCGAAAAACTCTGGAGCGAGCACCTGGGTCTTTCCGGTCCCTTTCCTGCCGAACCTGCCGAATCTGACGGCGGGTGGTTGAGCTTGTGGACCACAGCAGCCGAGGCGAAGCTTGCCAACATAAAAACGAATGCCCAATTGAAGCCCGGCCAAATCGGAGTGACGGTGCCGCAACCCGTGCTGGAATGGCAGCCCCAGGCGGACCCGGAGCCATATCTCAAGGCGCATGGCATCGATAAAGACGCTAAAGATGCCCAAGGTGAAAAGATTTTCAGAATCACGGTCAGAACTAAAGCCGACGATCTTAATTTCAAGACCGGCGTCTTTAACGAAAATCAATACAAAGATGGCTGATACGCTTCAGACAATCAGTGCGAACTCCGGCAGGTTGCTGCAAACGCTCGGCCTGCTGTTTCAGCAAACCGATAGAGTTCGCGAACTGCTGAACGCGCTCGGTTGGGCGCCTCCGCCGGGGTTCGACGATATGGGCTTGAGTGCTTTGGATTTTACTGACGTGCTCCAGAAGTTGCAGACGCTCCTGGATTCAACGGACGCCGAACAGAACAACGAGTTGTTGATGGCCCAACGAGTCGCAGAGTTGGGCGCTGCGGTCGCAAAGATTGTCAGCGATGTCAGGCAATTAGCTGCGGACCTGCCGGTAGAGCTCGCTGCGTTTGACGAGTTTGTCTCGCGTTCCGGAATCGTCGATGAATTTCCGAAACGAATGTTTGATTTTTGGGTAATAACCTCTATCGCCGGAGGCTCACCTCTTACTTTTGCGTTTCTTCACCTGCTGAATGTTTTTGAATACAAACACTTCGAAGCGGATGAAGAGATCTTCCAGATAGAGCACGTTCGCGCAATCATTCATTTCGATCATTTCAAAACGTTATTGGACGATCCCGCGCAGCATTTCCAAGAGGCTTATGGCTGGGGAACGCCGGAGTTTCTTCCGGAGGATTTAATCAACCGCTTGAGCCGGGTGCTATTGATCCTCGGAAGTGATGTTGAAATGCAGCCGATGGACGGCGCCTCGGTCCAGGCGCTTACGAAGCAGTCGTTGCCGGCTCCCGAGTCAGGCGTAGTACTCCAGTCACTGATTACGTTACACGAGGAGTTAGGCGAGATCGGTGGTCTGAAACTTGGCTTTGTACTTTTTGCTGTACCGCCAACCTCCGCAGCGGGTGCTGACGGAGGAATCGGACTCGTTCCTGTAATAAGAGGAGCGGCCGGCGCGAGTGTTCCGTTCTTTGCGTTCGAAGACACGTTCATCGATCTATCGATTGCCGGTGAGTTGCTTCGCAGCGTCGCTTTCGTCCTGAGACCAGATCAGGATCTGATTGTCACCACCGCTAGTGACCTTCGCGACACGATCACAGGCCGCTTTGCACTCGGACTCCGACTCGGTGGTCCAGAAAGTGCGCCAAAGACTCTGCTTTCGTTTCCGGGCGGTACAAGTCTGCAAATGCGGCAGATTTCCGTGTCGGGTGGAATGGAGAAATACTCAGATCGCCCGTCAGAAAGTTTTGTCGAGTTCGCCTTGCTTGGTTGCAAACTGGCTTTTTCACTTGACGATGCGGATTCATTTTTGCAGCAGAGCATTGCGCAGGAGAAAGTTGAAGCATCTTTTGACGTTCACGTTGGTTGGAACAGTCAGCAGGGAGTTTTCTTTCAGGGTAGCGGCGCGCTGCTGGTTTCAATTCCGGCTCACAGGCGTCTTGGTCCATTCACGCTCACTAGTGTGACGTTGGGACTCAACGCCGCCGACGAAGAGCTTGCACTCGAGACGTCGGTAAGCGGCAGCCTGAGTCTCGGACCGTTGTTGATTACAGCTCAGCGACTGGGGCTGCAAGTAGACGTTGAGTTTGGTGATGGCAACCTGGGTCTACTTGGGTTATCGCCAAAATTCAAAGCTCCAACTGCGCTTGGTCTATCGATCAATGGGGGTGGATTTAAGGGTGGCGGCTTCATCGGGTTCGATCCGGAAGACGAGAGCTACGCCGGGATGCTTGAGCTGGAGTTTCAGGATCTGTTCACATTGAAGGCGTTTGGTCTGTTGACGACGCGCTTGCCGAACAATCAGAAGGGCTTCTCACTGCTGATCCTCATCAGTGCGGAGTTCACGCCGATTCAACTGGGGCTGGGCTTCAAGCTCAATGGCGTGGGCGGACTGTTGGGACTGAACCGCACCGTCAGGGTTGAGCCATTGCGCGCCGGGCTGCGTGCAAATACGCTGAGCAGCATTCTCTTTCCTACCGACATCATCGCGAATGCTGCTCGCATCATCAGCGATCTGAAGCAGGTGTTTCCGCCGCAGGCCGATAGGTTCATCTTTGGACCAATGGCGAAGATCGCGTGGGGCACGCCGACGCTCGTCACGGTGGATCTGGGACTGGTGATCGAGATCCCGGATCCGGTGCGGCTCTTCATTCTCGGTGTGCTGCGGGCGGTGTTGCCGGATGAGCGAGCGGCGATTCTGCGCGTGCAGGTGAACTTCCTGGGCGAGCTCAACTTCGAGCGGCGGCAACTGAAGTTTGACGCGAGCCTGTTCGATTCGAAACTGCTGGCTTTCACGTTGACCGGCGACATGGCCATCCGTCTCGACTGGGGTGCAGACGCCAACTTCCTGCTGACGGTCGGCGGTTTTCATCCCGCTTACGAACCGCCGCCGATGGACCTGCCGGCGATCAGACGGCTGACCCTCTCGCTGCTGCAAGGCGACAACCCGCGACTCAAGCTGGAGATGTATTTCGCGGTGACGTCGAACACGGCCCAGTTCGGCGCAAAGCTGGAGTTGTATGCGGCAGCCTGGAAGTTCAATGTCTACGGCTTTCTCAGTTTCGACGTGCTGTTTCAGTTTAGTCCTTTTTACTTCATCGCCGAGATCACGGCGATGCTGGCGCTGCGGATCGGGAGTTCGAGTTTTGCGAGCATCAAGCTGTCGCTGACGCTGGAAGGACCGACCCCGTGGAAAGCGCAGGGCACAGCGCGGTTCAAGATCTGCTGGTTCTTCACGCTGAAGGTGCGGTTCAACAAGACGTTCGGCGAAGCCCGTAACACGACGCTGCCGGACCTGGCGGTGTTGCCGCTGCTGGCGGAAGCATTGCGAGCCGACGACAACTGGGAAGGCGAACTGCCGTCGCAGCGACACCGGTTGGAAAGCATCAGAAAAGCGCCGGAGATAACGAGTCAACTGCTGCTGCATCCGGTCGGGACGTTGAAGATCAGCCAGAAGGTAGTGCCGCTGAACGTGCGTATCGATCGTATCGGCAGCCAGCGGCCGAGTGACGCGCGCGAGTTTCGCATCACGCAAGTACAACCGGAAGCGACGCTGGTCACTCCACAGGAGGCGTTTGGCCCGGCGCAGTTCTTCGATATGACCGATGAAGAGAAGTTGACGAGCGCGTCGTTCAAGGACTTCGACAGTGGCCTGAGGATTGGCGATGCGGAACGACTGCACACGGGCTATGCAGCCGCGCGGCAAGTGGATTACGAGTTGAAATACATCGACTCGCAGGGAGACCAGCGGTTGAGAGGACCAAAGAACCGGTTTGACGTCAACGCGGGCGCTTTCAACACGTGGACATTGCAGGGTGCGATCGCACAGTCAGAGCTTTCGTTTGCGCGCACGCGGAAGTCGAGCCTGGCGCCGGAGGCGGTGGTGGTGTCGCAGGAGTCGTTTGCGATCGTGAACAGCGGCGATCTGAAACTGTTTGACGGATTGAGCCTGCTCGGCAGCGAACGCGCAGCTGCGGCGCGATTGAATCAATTGATCGACACGAATCCGGCTCTAAAAAACATAATTCAAGTAGTGCCAGCATTTGAAGTGAATTGATAGGCAATTCAAGTAGAACTGCTTCGCGTTCCACATCATGGAGCTTATATGAATCGCGAGTATCTCGATCTGGTGCAACGAGCCTCTGATATTTTATTCAAAATCCCTGGCGTGTTATCCGTCGGACTGGGCAACAAGATAATTTCCGGGCAGAACACGGGCCAACTGGCACTTAGTGTCATGGTCGAGGAAAAAAAGCCGCGCGAAGCGCTAAGGCCGGAAGAGACGGTGCCCGAAGAGCTTGAAGGTCTTCCGACCGATGTGGTCGAAGGTGCACCTCCGAAGCTCATCGAGGAAGAGGTGCCTGACGAGTTCGATCCCGGCGTTCCTAAGGATCTAACGAAGTACCGGCCGATTGTCGGCGGAATAAGGATTCGTGGCGCTCGATCTGCGGACGTTGAGCGCAGGCAGAGCTTCGGAACTCTTGGATGCTTTGCCACGACCACCGGCAAAGATGCGGGCAAACATGTGCTGCTGACAAATTATCATGTGCTTGAGGACCCCATTGGCGAGCTCCATGGCCCAAGTTGCACTGGTTGCACAAAGGGCGATGGCGTTGGCAACCCCAACACCGGCGATCAGATCGCTACTGTCCTACGCGGCAAGAACAACGATCAACTCGACGCTGCCATCGCGGTTTTAGATTCGGGCGTCCAGTTTCAGCGTGAAGTCATTAAAGACGACGATCCGGCAGGGCGTGAAGTAATTCGCGGAACGCGCGTGCTGACTCAGGCCGATCTAAATATCGAGGTACACAAGCGTGGACACAGAACGCGGATCACTTACGGGCAGGTGGGCGGCGTCGGCGTACAAGCCCCGCTAATCGACGGAAAACGGAAGGAAAATCAGATCCGGATCGATCTGCCGCTCAAGGTCCAGGCAGGAACAACGGTAACGTTCCAAGCTGATGGCACCATCTCAGTGCCGGCGGTGGACTTTATTGCCGAAGGCGTAGAGGTGAACGATATTGCCTGGGTCCAGGGTTCGCTCAATAACGGCCGCTTCCGTATCACTGAACGACGGCAGCACGAGATTGTCGTAGCTGGAAACCTCATCGCAGGCATTGCATCGCTTGGTTTTTTCGTCACGCCACCCAACTTCGCCTTGAAAGGCGATTCTGGTTCCGTGTTGCTCGATGCAAACGGGATGGTCGTGGGGCTTGTCTGGGCCGCCTCCGAGTCCCGGGTGGGCAACGCCTGGGCCAATCCCATTGATGCCGTCGAACGAGAGCTCCGGATCAAGATCGACAGCGCCACAGCAATCGGAGACACACAGATCGCCCTGCTCGTCGACACCGATCCGCAAACAGACGCCGCGGTTGAACCTGGTCGCCTGCGACCAGCCGCCATCGTTACGGGAGGTGTCGCGACGCCGCCAGTGAACTTGCGTGAGCGCGTCGAGGACGATCTGATGGGTTTGTCGCGCGGTCGACAGATCTACGATCTTTATTTCACGCATCACCTCGAAGTCCGCGAACTGCTCGATAGCAACGACCAGATAGCGAGGATTTGGCACCGCCAGGGTGGTCCAGCGATCATCCAGAGCGTGCTCGATGCCGTGCGGTCACGCCAGACAGCAATCCCGGCGACGATTCGCGGAAAGAGTTGGGCCGAACGAGTTAAAGCCATCCTTTCGGTATTCGCGGAACACGGCAGCACGCGGCTGCGCGACGACATCACGAGGTTCGGCGATCAAATAGCGGGGTTTCCCGGTTTTACTTATCCAGAGCTCCTCGAGAGCCTTGGCAAGTAGCACACGAACGAAAACATGCCTACTAAACCAGGTACTGTCGAACAGCTTCTCGGCGAGATCGGACCGATACTCGCTGAAGTTGAATCGCGCTTTTCGTCGGCGAACGTCCTCACTGTGCTTGCGGGAATGGGATTTCAGTTTCCCCCGGAGCTGCTCGCAGACACTGCACTCGCAAACTCACTCGACAACGCGCGCTCCGCGGCTGCCGCAATTTTGAGCCTCCTTGACGATCTCGCAGGCGCACTCGATGGTGACGATCCGTCCGTCGTTATTCAGAAAGCTGTGGCCTCGATCCAGCAATTCACCCTGTTGTTCGACGCGCTCGATGACGTGGCTGCACGACTGGAAGATGCGGCTGCGGCGCTCGGTATGACGTCTGCCGAGTTGTCTGAATTTGCCCGCGAATTTCCACGCCGGCTGGTTAAATTGTTGGTGATTGAACGCCTTGAAACCGTGTCGGGTGTAGCGAACACGCTTCAGTTGCTCGGCATAATCGAGCGTGTGCTCGAGCCAGGTGTTCCGGGTGATCCAACTCGGCCGGAGTTTGAAACCAAGCGACTTCATCTGTCGAACCTGCTCGAGCTGATTCGATCTCCGACCGCGTATTTCGAACGCCTCTACGGTTGGGGCAGCGCGACATTCGATGGAGTGCGACTGTTCGAACAACTCGAGGATTTCTTTGCGCGTTCCGGTTTACCGGTGCTGCTTGTGCCCGCCACGGCGACAGAACCTTTGAAGCTTCGCGTAACTGTGTTTGAGTTGAGTCCAGATCCAGATTTATCGCCCCCGGGGTTGGCGCTCACGCTTGAAACGCCGATCGAAGCAAACTTATCAACAACACTTCCGCTGGGCCACCCGGCTTGGACCTTACAGGTCATCACTGCCGGCCAGTTCGTTGCCGGCATCACAGGCTCGATCAGTCCGCCTGCGGACGTCGAACTGCGGCCGCCGAACGGCACGCTGGAAGGCCAACTGCTCTTGAAAATCGTCGGGCAATCGCCTGGTCCAGACGCGCAGATTGTCCTGCTTGGTGTTGCCGGATCGAGCCGGTTGGAAGTGGGACGTGTTGAAGCATTGCTCGGAATGCGATTCGCCTCGGATGGCACACGCACAATCGGCGAGCCAATAGTAGACGCGCGACTGGAAAAGGGACGTGTAGTTCTCGACACGTCAAAGGGAGATAGTTTCCTGAGCCAGGTGCTCGGCAACGGCGGCGGTGATGCAGCGTTCGATTTACGCGTTTTCTGGAGTGCGTCTACGGGTTTACGTTTCGAAGGTAGCTCCGCCCTCGACATCACTCTTCCAGTTCATCAAGCACTTGGCTCTTTCGAGCTGGTTGCTCTGTTCCTTCGAGTGTCACCGGGGGACGACGCGTTTCAGGCTGAAGTTTCCGGCAACTTCCGCGGCCGGCTTGGCTCACTGACTTTTGTGATCCAACGATTGGGTCTCAAGGTGCAAGCGATCGCAGTTGAAGAGCGAGGCAACTTTGGTCCATTGAATCTCGAAACGTTGTTCAAGCCACCGACTGCCATCGGTCTATCGATTGATGGTGGCGGCTTCAAGGGCGGCGGCTTTATCGAGTTCGATCCGGAAGACGAGAGCTACGCCGGGATGCTTGAGCTGGAGTTTCAGGATCTGTTCACATTGAAGGCGTTTGGTCTGTTGACGACGCGCTTGCCGAACAATCAGAAGGGCTTCTCACTGCTGATCCTCATCAGTGCGGAGTTCACGCCGATTCAACTGGGGCTGGGCTTCAAGCTCAATGGCGTGGGCGGACTGTTGGGACTGAACCGCACCGTCAGGGTTGAGCCATTGCGCGCCGGGCTGCGTGCAAATACGCTGAGCAGCATTCTCTTTCCTACCGACATCATCGCGAATGCTGCTCGCATCATCAGCGATCTGAAGCAGGTGTTTCCGCCGCAGGCCGATAGGTTCATCTTTGGACCAATGGCGAAGATCGCGTGGGGCACGCCGACGCTCGTCACGGTGGATCTGGGACTGGTGATCGAGATCCCGGATCCGGTGCGGCTCTTCATTCTCGGTGTGCTGCGGGCGGTGTTGCCGGATGAGCGAGCGGCGATTCTGCGCGTGCAGGTGAACTTCCTGGGCGAGCTCAACTTCGAGCGGCGGCAACTGAAGTTTGACGCGAGCCTGTTCGATTCGAAACTGCTGGCTTTCACGTTGACCGGCGACATGGCCATCCGTCTCGACTGGGGTGCAGACGCCAACTTCCTGCTGACGGTCGGCGGTTTTCATCCCGCTTACGAACCGCCGCCGATGGACCTGCCGGCGATCAGACGGCTGACCCTCTCGCTGCTGCAAGGCGACAACCCGCGACTCAAGCTGGAGATGTATTTCGCGGTGACGTCGAACACGGCCCAGTTCGGCGCAAAGCTGGAGTTGTATGCGGCAGCCTGGAAGTTCAATGTCTACGGCTTTCTCAGTTTCGACGTGCTGTTTCAGTTTAGTCCTTTTTACTTCATCGCCGAGATCACGGCGATGCTGGCGCTGCGGATCGGGAGTTCGAGTTTTGCGAGCATCAAGCTGTCGCTGACGCTGGAAGGACCGACCCCGTGGAAAGCGCAGGGCACAGCGCGGTTCAAGATCTGCTGGTTCTTCACGCTGAAGGTGCGGTTCAACAAGACGTTCGGCGAAGCCCGTAACACGACGCTGCCGGACCTGGCGGTGTTGCCGCTGCTGGCGGAAGCATTGCGAGCCGACGACAACTGGGAAGGCGAACTGCCGTCGCAGCGACACCGGTTGGAAAGCATCAGAAAAGCGCCGGAGATAACGAGTCAACTGCTGCTGCATCCGGTCGGGACGTTGAAGATCAGCCAGAAGGTAGTGCCGCTGAACGTGCGTATCGATCGTATCGGCAGCCAGCGGCCGAGTGACGCGCGCGAGTTTCGCATCACGCAAGTACAACCGGAAGCGACGCTGGTCACTCCACAGGAGGCGTTTGGCCCGGCGCAGTTCTTCGATATGACCGATGAAGAGAAGTTGACGAGCGCGTCGTTCAAGGACTTCGACAGTGGCCTGAGGATTGGCGATGCGGAACGACTGCACACGGGCTATGCAGCCGCGCGGCAAGTGGATTACGAGTTGAAATACATCGACTCGCAGGGAGACCAGCGGTTGAGAGGACCAAAGAACCGGTTTGACGTCAACGCGGGCGCTTTCAACACGTGGACATTGCAGGGTGCGATCGCACAGTCAGAGCTTTCGTTTGCGCGCACGCGGAAGTCGAGCCTGGCGCCGGAGGCGGTGGTGGTGTCGCAGGAGTCGTTTGCGATCGTGAACAGCGGCGATCTGAAACTGTTTGACGGATTGAGCCTGCTCGGCAGCGAACGCGCAGCTGCGGCGCGATTGAATCAATTGATCGAAACGAATCCAACTTTGCGCGACACGCTTCAGGTCGTGCCCGCATTCGAACGCGCTGCGTAACCATACTGTAACGCGGGTAGCGTCGGCTCAGAGGTCACTTATGGCAGACACCTTAAAAAACTACACTTTCCTTCCGTGGTTGCGGCAGGGTCTCGCTGCCGGCATCACAGTAGAGGACAACCTGGGTGGACCAGGCACCGCGGCAGAGCGAGCTCCACTCGCCGTAAGCTTCACAGTCAGCAGCGAATCGGTTTCCAAAACACCTCATTTGTTAGGACCGGGCGACGTTGTCGGAATTAACCCGCGGGCAATCGTCAAAACAGAACCACGCAACTTCATCACGGACTTCGAAGCAAACTATCTTCCTTACATCGAATTCTACGAGGAAGAATTTCCGTGGCGGTTCACGCCCGCGAGAGCAAAAGGAAACCTGGACCGGAGCCAGTTGCGTCCGTGGATCTTTTTGATCGTTTTGACGGAAGACGAGTTCGAAGAGAAAGGCGTGATTGGACCACTGCCGGCAATTAAGATCAAAGACAGCGTCGAGTTCCCACCGCTCGACGAGACGTGGGCATGGGCGCACGTGCACATCAATCGCAACGTTATCGGCGACACACTGTTGCGAACAGATAATGCGGACCAAGTCCGCGGCGTCGAACAAAAACTTGAAAATCTCCTCGGGCAAAATCCCGACAACGCTTCTTCGCGACTGCTTTGTCCACGCAAGCTGAAGGAAAACACTGCCTATCACGCCTTTGTTATCCCTACCTTCGAAACCGGTCGACGCGCTGGATTGGGATTAGATCCCGTTGATCCAGAGGTGGATCCGGCAGACGTCCGTGGTCAGCAGTCATCGTTTGAAACCGGCGAGCGGCTCTTTCCGATTTACTATCGTTGGTTCTTCCGCACCGCCACGAAGGGCGATTTCGAATTCTTAGTCGATTTGCTCGAGGCGCGTAAGGTTGATAAGCACGTCGGGATTCGCGACATGGACATGCAGCAACCTGAGTACGAGACTGATGGTATGTCGCACCCCCTGGACGTGATGGGGTTAGAGGGCGCGCTCAAGAGTACGGAGATGGAACCGTCACCAGCGAAGTGGCCGCCGGTCGGTACTGTCTTTGAAAATCCTCCGCCACGGTCAGCGGGAAGTTTCCTTAATGATCTCGAGTCGAACGTTAACCTTCAATCCAATCTGCAACAGCAGGAAAATATTGTAGGGGATCCGATCGTGAGTCCGCCGCTTTATGGCAAGTGGTACGCACAGGTCGACAAGTTAGATGTGAAGACGGGTGTGGGTTGGGTCAACGAACTCAATCGCGATCCTCGCTTTCGAGTTTCGGTTGGAGCCGGCACGCAGGTCATTCAAAAAGATCAGGAGAACCTGATGCAGCAGGCCTGGAGCCAACTGGGCGATCTGTTGCGAGCCAACCAGAAAATTCGTCAGTTGCAACTCGGCTTGATGAGTAGCTTTGTGACTTATCAAAAAAACATCCTGCCCCTGACGCCTGATCAAGTGATGGTGTTTACACGATCAGTGCAGGCCCGGATTTTGGGAAGCCCGGTGACGATTGCGAAGCAGGTGCAGGAAAGTCGTTTGCCGCAGGCAGCCTTGGATCCGTCGTTTCGAAAGATCGCTCGCACGCGGGGCGCGATTATGCGGAAGGTCGCACCGAACTTGCAGCCTGGCGATCGAACTATCGTTACGCAACTCAACGAAGGTAAGTTGACCGCCGCGCCGGCGCCACCGGAACCCACCGGACAAATCCTGATCGACAAAATCGCCGACGCGATCGACGTGCACGACTTACCCGGGTGGCTTCGACGCCTGATTCAAAATAAGAATGCGCGCTGGATTTTGATCGGAGTGATTGTTCTGGCATTGGTGCTAGAGTTTGTCACGGGCGCATTCATTATTTTCATTCCAATCGTGGTGGCGGCGGTCGTGTTACTGCCGATGCTCGAAATGCTGCGCGCACGCATCGAGACTGCCGAACTGTTTCGGGAGAAGTCTTTCACGCCCGCGTCTGTCGATACAGTCCCTCCACGTCCCAATTTTGTTTTGACCGAAGTGAATCAGCCGATGCCGCCTGTTTCAAATCCGGGAAGCGGGGACAGCGTGGAAGCCGCTAATTTTCGAATCGCATTGAGAGACGCTTACAACGTGCATCAAACGCTGCCGCCTGCGCCGCCGGTGCGCGCGCCGATAGGTATCGATGCGACTGCCGCCAAAATCAAAGATGCGCTCAATCCTTCGACTGCGATTACGAGGCGAGCGGAGTTCGTGCTGAAGATACCCGCCGGCATCAAGGACTCGTATCTGTTGCCGCGCAGGACACTCGTCACGGTGATGGCCCACCCGGTTTTCACTCAGCCGATGTATGGTCCGTTGCGAGACATCTCGTCGGAGTTTCTGGTCCCAAACCTCGATTTGATTCCGAACAACACCGTCTCCTTGCTCGAGACCAATCAGCCATTTATCGAAGCGTACATGGTTGGTCTGAATCATGAGATGGCGTGCGAACTGTTGTGGCGCGAGTTTCCGACCGATCAGCGGGGCAGTTATTTCCGGCAGTTTTGGGATGTTGGCGACGTTATCAAGGATCCGAGCAAGCCCCCGGCAGAGCTCGAAGAATCGCTGCTGGATATTGATAAGCTTCACGAGTGGGGACCAACATCGGATCTCGGTGACCATGAAAAACGTCCGCTGCCTAAGGGAGGTGATGGTGACGATGCGCGCCTGGTCCTGGTTGTTCGTGGAGACTTGTTAAAGAAATATCCGACCGTGGTCATCTATGCGCAACGAGCAAAGTGGAGCCAACCTGAACCGAATCACTTCATACGCGAGCTGGATGATGTCGCTGAACCGGTTGTCGCAATCAAGGGCCCGATTTTCAAAGCGGAGATCGAGCCTGACATTCGTTTCCTCGGATTTGATCTGACAAAGAAGGTAGCGAAGGGTAATTCCAATCCTCAAGCTAACGATCCGGGTTGGTTCTTCGTGCTTCAGGAAAGACCAGGTGAGCCGCGTTTCGGTCTCGACAATCTCAGCGAGGAATCGCCTGAGGAACCAAGCAAATGGGACGAAGCTGCCTGGGAACATCTCGCGGAGTTCGAAACGCTTGACTTCATCAACTTGGAAAAAAACTCCGTCGAGTTGGTGCTTGACCCTGATGACCCGCCTGATTTACCCGATAAGCAGTTTTTTTGGGGGAGGAACTCGGCTGACATGGCTTACATCCTTTACCAGGTGCCGGTCATGGTGGCCTTCCACGCTGCCGACATGCTGCCAAAATGAAAAAGTTCGCGCGCTTTGCGCCTTGCGCGAGAAACACGATTACAGGTAACTCGACATCATGATTGAAGAAATCAAAAAAGCCCGCGAGGCAATGCGAACGACTGAAGAGAGTTTGTACGCCAGTCAGAACCGGCTGCGATCAAAAGAGTCGGCGCTAATTAACGCGAACAGGTTGGGGAAGGAGGGGACCGGCAGAGCAGCGACTCTTGAACGCGAGATCGCCGAACTCAACGAGGTAATCAATACGCGTAAGTCAGAACTAAGAGGCGCAAAAGACAATGTTGCCAACCTCGTCGGAACTTTTGTCCTGCCAGAGTCGCCACGCCAACTGATCTCGCGACTCGATGACAGTTTACCTTTTCTCCTGCTGCCGGTGCGGATCGAAACCCGCTTCATGGGGAGTGGCGCAAGTCGCGAGTTGTGGTTGCGCGTTTATCCGGACGACATCGCTGTTCATACTCACGAAAAAGAGTTCACGCGCGACGACGCCGATTCGGCAATCGAATACTGGATCCAACGCACTATCGCAGCCTCGGTCGACGATCCAACAGAAAGAGAGGCGCTTGAAAAAGGCGCCTGGCGCGCCCTCGTAAACAGTCATGGCGGCACACGTGCTTCATGGATTACGACGGAGATCAAGAAGAGAGTGATCGCTACCGAAGGAAGTGAAAACTTTTCCTTCATGCTTGTCCGGGTCGAGGTCGCGAATATTCTTGCTGACCGGCTGCGCAGCCCGGCGGAAAAGGGTAGTGCAATCAATTCGCTGTTGGTGAGTTTCACTCATCCCGTTGGTGCCTTAATTCGGGAGCGCATTGCAAATCTGATTGCCGCCGATGCACAGCTCGGCGATTCGACTCGAGACGCCATCCTGCAAATAATCAACGATAGCATTCTGATTCATCTCGGATTTGATCTCGAAGAATTGAAACCGGACAGTTGGACCCGCGCGCCACGAACCGAAGTGATGCCCGATCGCTTCGTGTTCATCGGCTTTATCAAAGACTTACGACTCGAACACCCGTTTCCAAATGCAGTGGTTAACCCGCTGGTACTTGGACCAAACCCGCAGAATCTCGAATCAGAGTTGGAGCAAAACGCCGGCGACCTCGTGATGGGTGAAGACTTCGACTGGATCGCTAACTTCGACAAAGCGATTCAGGTTGGCATGGCGGTGCGTATTCCGTTGGCGGAGCCATTCGCCAGCAGCGGGTTCGATCGTTTGCTGGTGTTGGGAATTCGCGTTTCGTCGTCTACTGCGGACAATCGAGAGTTGTTGGAAGAGCTGATCGATAATCATCACTATTCTCCGGATGGAATGAGTTTTCTTCCGCAGGGAACTCCCACGAATCACACCGCCGAGCAGCGATCCGGTTTTTCCACTGACGATGCCGAGGGTGAGGCTAGTTTCGAAAACGAAACAACGGAACCGGATGACGAGGTCGCTACCAACGAGTTGGACAAGACTGATGCGCAGCGTCTGTCTGAAGCATGGGACGTAGATCTCAAGAAGCTTACGCAGCTAGCGAACGCAAACCGCAATGAAGTTTCGCAGGCGATGATATTCAATCGAGCGATGTGGTCTGCAACCCTTGGTTACTACCTGGAGGAGCTGCTGCAAATTGCTCCGGATGATATTGGCAGGGTGCGAAAGTTCTTCGTGGATCATGTAGTAGCGCGTGGC
The DNA here is from genome assembly GCA_038040525.1 of Acidobacteriota bacterium. Classification (GTDB taxonomy): domain Bacteria; phylum Acidobacteriota; class Blastocatellia; order Pyrinomonadales; family Pyrinomonadaceae; genus PSRF01. Next base: position 36,411 of record JBBPIC010000031.1, read on the forward strand.
AGTCTTCCAGCGATTCGCGTCGGCAAACAGCCTTACGGAATTCTGGTGACCAGCGCTTTTCGCAAGTGGCAAACCAATCGATTGATCGATGGGGATGACTTTACTTTCTTTGGTCAGGTACACGAGAAGCTGAGAACAGTGGAGAACCAGTGGCAGCAACTCGTGCCGCTGGTGGCGCACGTGGATGGTCCAGGTGATCCGTTTGCAAAGCTCCTGAACATGCTGGGGCTTCAGGCGACCTCAGTTGATTACCAACGCCGGATCGCTACGTTCGAGAGCGTGCTCTGGAACGCCGGTGGTTTTTTCTCACCAGCAACGCCAGGACCAATCGGTGCTTACTTTAGGGAAGTAGCCGCCCGCGGGCTGGTTTTATTAGCACAACTTGAACTCAATTTTCCTCAAAGGCCGAAATTGTTTGGTCTGCTCTTCTCCAGCGGCACTTCAGGCATTAATGGACCACTCATCGACGACGTTGAAAAAGCTGAGGACGAAAAACTGTCTGAAACCGCTGAGCTGCCGGCTAAGTACGCAATACCTGACAGTGCCGAACTCAAGAACTACATTGGCTGGCTGGTTAATACCGACATCAATTCGCTGAAGCAGCAGCAGTTTCCTAACCAGGATGGTGAAAGGCTGCCAATTCCAACCGCACTCCTGTACAAAATGTTGCACCGGTCCTGGTTGCTTGCCATCTACAACACCTCGATGACGGTGTTTGAGGGATTTCAAGTGTTTGACAACACCGTTCGTCGTGAGCAGGACTTTACCAACGTCGAAGCAGGCCGGACTGTAACTCGTTGGGAGTTTATGGAAGCGAAGGTCGGTCGAGTCTTACCTCAGTTGAGTAACGCGAACATTGCGCTCGGAGACTTTCTTGCCACTGCCGATGTTGCCACTGTCCCGGTTATATTTACGCTGAAAGGCGTCAGGGACAGTATCGCGCGTTTGGAAAAACTGAAAACCGCCGAGCTCGAACGGTTATTTGCGGAGCACATCGATCTCTGTTCTTACCGGCTTGACGCCTGGCAAACCGCACTCTTTGCGGCGCGCCTCCAGCGGCTGAATCAGTTCAGGCAAGGAAGTGAAGGAGAAGCGAAACGCGGCCTTCACCTGGGTGCTTATGGTTGGTTGGAAAACGTGCGTCCGGCGCCTCCGCCTGTGCCGGTCCCGGTTAGTGATATTCCACCATCGCTGCGGCAGGACGGCGTCACAGTTGTCGAACAACCTGACAACGGCGGTTACATACATGGTCCATCGATCAATCATGCCGTCGCCGCCGCCGTACTGCGCAACGCATACCTCACGCATGCGACGGAAAGCAACGCCGATCATTTTGCAGTCAGGTTAACCTCGGAGCGCGTGCGAACGGCGCTCACGTTTTTAGAGGGCGTGCGTAACGGGCAGCAACTCGGCGCCCTGCTGGGTTATCAATTCGAACGCGCTTTGCACGATCGCTACGTAATTAACGGTCAAGCGCTCGAACAGCATGTTCTTGCTTTCCGCAAGAAGTACCCGATGGTTGCCGACAAGATCACGCCCGGAGTGTCGGCGGCCGATGTAATCAATCGGAAAGAGTCGTATCAGGTAGTTGATGGTTATGCGTTGCTGGAAGCGGTGATGCTTGGACCATCACCGTTAGGATATCCATACGGCGTCGACGGGTTACCACTTGCAAGCGACCCGGCTGGTCAGGCAATCATCACCGAAGTGGAACGTCTTAAAGATACGTTGGATGCGATCGCAGACCTTTCGCTGGCGGAAGGCGTCTTCCAGGTGACGCAAGGTAACTACGAGCGAGCGGGCGCAATGCTCAAGGCTCTCTCGGAAGGAACTACGCCGCCCGATCCCGAGATCGTCAGCACGCCGCGAAGTGGCGCGGTGGTGAACCATAAGTTGACTGTTCACTTTGAGACTGGCGCAGTCGAGAGTCCGTGGGATGTCGACCCGACGCCGCGGTCTCTCGCTGTCTCCGGTTTGAACAAATGGCTCGGCGATATCATCGGCGAGCTTGGTTCGCTTCAGTTCAGCATCAAGTACGAATTCGACGCGGAGAACTCACCCATTTCACTCGCGGAGCTCGCTCTGCAACCTATCGATCTGATTTATCTGATCGGCAACCAGGCTGGAGCAGTCGCAGGGACTCAGCAGGCCAACGATCTCACCGAGCTCGAGGCGCGCATCGATTTTGCTTTCCGGCGCAAACGAGGTGCGGTTTCAGGACTCGTGACCATCGAGTTCATGAGCAGAAAAAAATTCACGGATCCTGGTGCCAGGACTTTCTTCGAGCTGCTGCCATTGCTTCGTAATCTACGAAAACTCGTCACCAGTTCGCGTCCACTCGGCGCCGACGACTACATGTTGCAATCGGAAGAAAGGGCCGACCCGAACACGTCAGAGAATCCGAAACGCTGGGACCTCGCTCCAGTTGAGAAATCCTTCGACGATGCCGCGAAGTCTTTGAACGATAGTCTTAGCGCCCTGGAAGCCATCACTGCGTTGTTTCCACCGACTCCATTGAGCAAAGACCCGTTGGAGGCCGGCGACTTGAATAGCATCAATTACGATAATTTGCGCGGCGCACTGATCGCGCTCTCTTATTTCGGCCTGCCGGGAGCTTTTCCTAAAAATGCGATCTTGCCCGAGCTCCCTGCGGACCCAACGGATGAAGAACGTTTGGCTTTGCTGCGCGCGCAACAGTCGCTTATCGAGCAGGCTTTGTTGACACTGGAGCAGGGCCGAAGTCGTCATTTGCAGGCCGTGACAATGAAAAGGTTCGACAACCTGCCTACGGAGCAGGTCGCTAAGCTCACCGTAGCTCAGAAACTTGAGATTTATCAGGCAGCGGGCGCTTTGGTTTTGGGAGATTCGTTCCGCTTCATTCCGACGTTTCAATTCAAGAACCTGCCCGAGTTGGAATCCGCCGATGAATTCTCGAATTCGGTGGCGGCGGACGAAAGCCTGTTGCGATTTACGCAAAGCCGCTTGAAGGCCGCGGCGGTGAATTCTGCAATTGACGACTGGCGCGATCTTGCAGTTGAAGAGTGGTTAGAGGGAGTCGCCGCGGTTCGTGAGCGTGTCAGTTGGATCGACACCGTAAACACATATCAGGAAGCATTCGCCGATGAGTCGTTGACGTTCAAACCCTTGCAGTTACCGTTTGATAAAAAAGCGCATTGGATCGCGTTGGAGTTTCCTAAAGTCAAACCGGAGCAGTTGGACGATCAGGATGTTTTTGTGCCGCAGAACGATTTTCTATCTGTTGTGCGGCAGTTGCCGGAAGATTACGACGCAACCGGTGCGCAGTCGGGATTGCTGATCGATGAATGGAACGAAGTGATTCCGAACCGCACTGAGACCACCGGCATTGCCATTCATTACAACCAGCCAAACACCGAGCCGCCGCAATGTCTCCTGATGGCAGTCAGTCCGAACGTCAATGGACGTTGGGAATGGGACGACCTTGTCGACACTGTGATCGACACATTTGATCGGGCAAAACGCAGGGCAGTGGAGCCGGATTTTCTGCGGCCCACTGCGTACGCGCAGCTCTTGCCGGCTGTGTTGAGCAGTTTTACGAGTTACCCGTTTGGCACCATCTCCACAAACATCGCGGCCCAGCCGGTATCGATGGTTGTGGATTGATCTTAACGAAGGGTGGTAACAACTTGGCCCAACAACAAATTGATCCAGCTCTCAAGAACGCGCTGCTGAGTGCAGAGTTTCGCGCGGCGATTACACTTTGGAACCGTCTCGAAGGACGTCCGCGAAAAGAAGATTTCGATCGCAGCTTACGCGCGGAAGTTCGCGATCCGCTGTGGATGCTGACGCGGCAATGGCAGTTTGGCGAGTTTAAAGGAGAGGACGCAGGTTCTGCTGTCAAAGCGCGCGTGCAGTTGAATACGACGCGGATCGATCGCTACGCAGTGAAGAGTGAGAATCGCGATGCGACCGGTGGTGAGCAGTTTCTCGAGGCCGTGCCTTACGATGAAACCCTGCCACTCGAGATTGAAGTCGAGCGTGAGCCATTGTTGTCGCTTGGTCCAGAGCCAAACACAGAAGATGTTGCCCTGCGTAGCCAGATGGGCCGTCACTTTGTGCGTTTGTTGAAGCAGGCTGGATTGCCGTCGACCGTCAGGAACGCGATCGTCGGGCGATTTGGTTTTGAAGACATTTCTGAGACAGACGAAGCGACTCTTACCAGGGACGAGCGAGTGGAACTGGCGCATCTGCAAAGTGATCCGCTGGCGTGGCAATCGCTTCTGGCTGTCAAAGGACGTTTGCCGGATGGACGCAAGTTGTTTGTGGCCATCGACAAAGGACGATTCGATACGTGGTTGGGCGAGAGTGGGTTTGAGTTGGACCAGATCGAGGTTTTGCAAGACTTGGCAAAGGATTATCTCAGTTGGTTCCGGCGCTTGTTTTCACAGCCGCAGAAGGTGGACCACGAAGATGCGTGGGCGCCGTCGTATCTCGAGTATCAGTTTGCAGTATCAGCGCCGGAAGACGAGTCAGGTGAGAAGCGCGCGCTGTTAGTTGCCGAACAGTATTATCAAGGCACCCTTGATTGGTATGCCTTTGACATCGACGGCAGACGGCGACTGCAAGATCTGCCGGAAGCCGAGTTTCCCGCAAACGGGTTTACCGAGCGAGAGCCGATTGCTTTCCTGCCTTCGCAGATTGAATTCAACGGAATGCCGAATGTTCGTTGGTGGGAGTTTGAGGATCGACGAACAGATTTCGGCAACATTCGCGCGACGACCGCCGACGTGCCGCTGCTGTTGCTCGCCGAGTTTGGTCTAATCTACGGCAACGATTGGACCGTGATTCCTTTTGATCTGGAAGTGGGCTCGCTGGCTGATATAAAGGGAGTCGTCGTGAGTGATGTTTTTGGTGTGCAAACGTTCATTCGCTCGGCGGGACAGGGCCAGCGCATGGACTGGCAAAAGTGGTCCATGTACAACCTTGCAAGTGGCGATCGAGTGGACAATCGTTTGTTCCTCCCGCCGTCTGTGGCGAAGGTGCATGAGAGTAATCCGATCGAGAAGGTCGTACTGGCTCGAGATGAAATATCGAATTTCGTTTGGGGTATCGAGGAGACGATTCCGGGAGTGTCAGGCGCTGGCGTGAATGGCTTTGAAGCAGGGAACGCGCTTGCTAGTTACTTCCTGACAAATCAGACTCCGCCCGAAATAACACGCACGCCTAATGACGCGAAGATTCGCTATGTGCTTGGGAGTAGTGTTCCCGAGAATTGGATCCCGTTTGTCGCGGCGCACAAGCCGGGATCTAATCGAGAGGTTCGCTTGCAACGCGGTGCGATGCCACGCCTGACAGATCAAGTCCACAATACCGTGATCCGGCCTCGCGGACAGATACTTCGCGTTGGGTTGGATAAGGAACAGTTTTACTTTGTGCATGAAGAAGAAGTACCTCGCGCGGGCGTGATCGTTACGCGCAAGTACCAGCGCGCGCGTGGACCTAACGGAGAAGTGTTCACGTGGGTTGGGCGCCGGAAAGAAACGGGACGTGGCGAAGGTGCGAGTGGTTTGGTGTTCGATCAGATCGTGGCGCTCAAGCAGGAAACCTCTTAAGCCACAAGAAGAGACAAAAAGCACAACACGTGTTTTCCTGATCTGCGTTATCTGCGTTCATCTGCGACTAATCATTAGATGATTCCAAGAGCGAACCGAATATCTTTGTGGCCGTGGGTCTATGTGATTGCTCTTGTTTACTTGGCCCTTCACCTCGCTACCCCGACGCGATACAGCTACTTCCGCGATGCTTGTATTACATCGCATGCTCTGAGCACCTCGCCTTTGCAAAGTTGGACCCACCGCCGCTGATTGTAGTGATTGGCTGCATTACGCGACACCCCGCGGGTACCTCACTACGGCTCTAATTTTTTGGCCTACGTCGGCAGGTCTCATCAGAGGAGAGATCTTTTGTGTAACGCGCTGAAAGCCGACCGAAATCATAGGTCATCCGCTCGATTTCATTAAATGACCGACAAATTTCACTTTATGATCTACAAATTTCATTTAATGACCGAACTCACAATGTCACTCATTTGCGAGCTACCCGGACTCTGCGCTTGCGCTTGCACACCGGAAACGAACACCGTCACTGACACTCCGAGAATGAGCGCGATCGCCAAAATGCAATTGCTTACTCCGTTTCCTTTACTTTCTCTTATCCTCATTGTTCTTCCCCTTTTGCTTATTAATAACCAAATCTCCATTTACTACTGTCGAGTCTTTGTTGACTCGGGTCTTCCTCGTTGTTTCACGATCAATGTTTGTGCGGAGACTGTGCCGGCGTGCCTGACGGCGGCTCCGAAATGCCCTCCCTGATCCTTCTTTGGACCTCCGCATACCTATCGGGCGGCAACACTCGGACCAGCGTCATCATGCCCATCATCGAAGCTGTCCATCCCGCCGGAAGGCCGTAGGTTTCGGGCTTTGCGACTTCCTTATCCATGATCATGACCATGTCCTGCGGATAGCCCGGTACGCGTTTCTTATCGGTCTCTTTCAGATTGTTCTGCTGTAGGTGGGGGCTCGGCCCGACGAGGTTCGAGGTATTTCTGTCCTTCTCAGTAGTGTCGCCCATTCCACGTCCAAAGCCCGGAGCGAGGTCTTCAGAGAGCGCGTGTCCTTGCCGTATGACACCCATCCCTTCTTCCATGCCCTTCTGCTGGGAGCCCCTGCCCGCATGGGCCATCGGGCCGACCATTGACACCATCTGATTCATCATGTGGTGCGGGAGATGACAGTGAAACATCCAATCGCCCGGATATACGGCATCGAATTCAAGATCACGGGCCTGTGCTACACCCACCAGTGCCGTGTTGTGCGGAAACCAGGTGGACTCGGGAGCACGCCCGCCCTCCGTACCGGTGACAACGAACTGATTTCCATGGATGTGCATCGGGTGATGGTCCATTCCCAGGTTGACGACCCTAAGACGAACTCGCTCACCTTGCTTCACTATCATGGGAGTCGTCGCCGGACCGGCCTTGCCGTTGATCGTGAGCCAGTTGAACTCCATTGCCAGCGAATTTGGGATGGGGTTGTTTGGCAGTAGCGCCCACTCCTGCAGTACAAGTCCGAAATCCTTGTCGACATGGGGCGAGTGAGGCTGCTTCGGGTGAATAATGAACAGTCCGATCATCCCCATCATCTCCTGCATGGCCATGTGTGAGTGATAGAAGAAAGTGCCGTTCTGGTGAACCGTGTACTCGTAAACAAAGGTCTGGCCCGGTTCGATGAGGGGCTGGCTGATAAAAGGTGCGCCATCCATATTGAGAGGCACTTCCAGACCGTGCCAGTGCATGGTCGTCGCTTCGGGCAGCTTGTTTATCACGATAAATCGCACGCGGTCACCCTCGTTAACTTCGACAGTTGGGCCAGGCACACTGCCGCTGTAGCCCCACGCAAACATTTCTTTGCCTGGCAGTAGCTGTACCTTCACTACCTCGGGGTCGAGTCGAAACACCTTCACACCGTTGTCCATGGTCCACGGAAGCTTCGGCACATCGGGACTATGCACGAGAACTTGGCCGCCCTGAGCTGCGGGCCTGTTATCAGGCTTTCTATCAGCCTGGGGCTTGGCCTCAGGCTTAGGCATCACATGTCCTTCATGTTGCGCATTCACCACCTTCGACCCTGCCAGCAAACCTGCCGCACCAAAAACTGATGAACGTCTTATGAAACTTCGTCTGCTCTTATCCATTTCTCACTCCTGTATTGTTCGAAAACCTTTTGATCACCCTCTTCGCCATATCTCTTGTTGTAATTGCAGCCAATTTCACGGTTCAGAACCGCCCGTGGCTTCGCTCGCTGACCGCAACTTGAAGCCTTCGGTTCGCTCGCCAGATTCGCCCGGCTTTCCAATGGGATCTAATCCGCCTTCCAGCAGAAATCCGCGGAGACCAACAGCGGCTTGCCGCAACTGGATCAAAGCTCTGGCATATTCGACCTCAACCTGGAATAACGTGCGCTGGGCAATTAAAACTTGCGGATAGGCAGCGGCCATCTGGCGGAAGCTGGACAGATACATCTGGTAACCCTGACGCGCGCGAGGCACCACTTGAGTACGATATCGTTCGACCATTTGCTGGGCGTTGCGGTACTCGCGGAAACCAGAAGCGAACCGCGAGCGCAACACCAACCGCAGCCGCTCAAGATCACGCTCGGCAATAGCCAGTTCCGCTTCAGCAGCTGCAATCCCGCCTTGGTTGCGATTGAAGATCGGTACGTTAACGCCAACTTCCAAACGTCCCTCCGCACCCTTGCGCTGGCCAACGTTTGAAGGCGGCAGCGGGTCAAACCGTTCGTAGTTGTATCCCAGTCCACCGCGTAAAAAGAGATCGGGAATGCGTTCAGCTCGCGCGCGCGACAGCACGGCCCGTGCTCGCTCCACACCCGCCTGCGCCACCCTGACTTCAGGACTTCCGCTGAGCAATGTGTCCAACAACTGCACTTCATTCAGAGCAAGCTCGTCTTCTGGGATTTCGGCAAGCCGCGCCGGCGCGAGTTCCGCATTTCCTACCATCGCGGCGAGCGACCGCCATGACCGGAACCAGTCGTTCTGCGCTCGGAGGAAATCTATCTCGGAACGCTCTGCCTCAATCTCGATCTCGAGCTGATCTGGTCGGTCAGCCTGGCCCACGTTGTAGAGTTCCTTGGTAATGTCGACCGCTTCTCGCGCCAGTTGTGAAAGATCGTCACGCAACTCAATCAGTCTTTGTGCTCCCAGAGTTTCGTAATAAAGAACGCGGATCGAGTTCGTAACGCGGAGACGTTGCGCCTCAGCAAGGATGATTGCCTGATCCTTTTCGCGCGCAAACACGCGACGCGACTTGCTCAGTTTTCCGCCCAGCGGAATGGTCTGCTCGATAAAGACACCGTGCTCCGCCGTCTCACTCGGTGAGCGGAAGGCAAATTCTTCCAGGAAGTAACCGGCTATCGGATTGGGAAACATCCCGGCCTGACGTCTCCGTCCTTCGGCGGCGCGGACGGAGGCTTCGGCCTGAGCAAGCGTGGGATTGCGTTGAATCGCCATCGCTTCCAGATCCTCCAGCCTGATGATTGGACCGGCAGGAATGACTTCACGACGAGGTCTCTTGATGTCCTGCGCTTCCGATCCTGTTGGCATCTGCATACCCGGCGTCATTACATGTCCCGGACTCGGTGATGGAGAAGCTGTCGGCATCTGCATGCCTGGCGTCATCACATGGCCCGGACTCGGTGATGGCGAAGGTGTCGGCATCACCATGCCAGGCGTCATTACATGCGGACTCGGTGAAGGCGAAGGTCTCGGCTTCGTTGCTCGTCTCGCAGGAGGTCGTCTCGCGCGCGTAACTGCTTTCTTCTTCCTCGGCGCAGTTCTCGGCTTTGGTTTTGCCGCGGGCTTAGGCATGACGTGCCCCTCGTGTTGCGGCAATACGCTGATGGTGAGTGCACACATCAAGGCAAGTGCGCTAAGTGTTCGCAGCGCAATACTCAAATTACTGGGCCGGTTCATTATTCCCCCTTACATGGTTCGCCAAAGCGAACGCTCACAGGCTGTCGACTTACGATAGAAATGAATAGGAAACAACACAGGCTGACGCCCGCGTCGCTATCACGAGTGTGATTATCGGAAGGAACTAAATGCGGAAGATGTTAATGAGGATATGCCTGGGCCTTGCTTCACCAGGCGGTCCGTGCGCTCTTGAAGTCAGGACTGCGACTGGAGACCCGGTAACTGGGGCAACTCTGGAAAAGTGTAGAGGAATATTAAGATCGGCCGAACGCTTGGCCGCTTCCGATTCCCTGAGCGAAGCAGTATTCGGAGTCGTACGCGAATGAACGGCGCAGTGTGAACACGGAGCAACAGGCTCATCCAGAGCAACTGCGTCGCGGTTCGGCTGGGCTGCGGGCTCCTGCTCCATATGGGCCATATGCCCCATATCTTCATGGGACATTGGGACCCCAACTCGTTGCGTCTCACACGAAGCCATTCCCGAACGGAGATGCGGGCAGAGCGCGGCAATCAGGAAGTTGCCTCCCTGACTAAACAGTAAAGCACCTGCCAGAACAGTGGTTGCTAAGAACCGCTTATGCATAGGCTCGCGGTAATTCACGCTCATCTCGTTTAGGGGTGGTTGAATATAACATAAGTCTAACTATGCTTAATAGTCGGGATGAACGAGCGCGACTTGCCAGCTGATTCCTAAAACGGATTGCCATCAGTCTTCATTGCGGGACTCCATGCAAGAACTCTGGCATCTTTCCACGAACCAATCGCGGCGGATTGATGTTGACGTATTATTGATGTAGGGCATAGACTCGCCGCGCAGCTTTTACTTCTCTAATTCGCGTGCGACTCACACCGACTAAGCCTCGCGTCAACAACTAGCGAAAGGCACATTGTTCTTAACGTAGGTCACCGTATTGTGTAACGGTAGAGATATTTATGTCTCGTGGCTTTGCGACCTGCCCCCGTCGGCTTAACGGTGTTCGTCACCTACAGCCATATGTTGTCCGAACGGAAGGATGATATTCGTTAGATTTTGTGGCGCTTTAACTGCCTGTATCCCTTCACTTTATCATGGAGCCCCAATGAAACACTCACACTTGAAAATTGCATCGATCGGTATCTCTGTTCTGATCTCGCTTCTCTTCGCTTCCTTCGCAAGCGCCCAGACATCGCCGTCTGGGTTGCTTTGGGTTTATAAGGACGACCCGGATCCCTCGATGAGCCGTGCCTCAGTGGTTGTTATCAACAGAGCAACAAATATAGAACTCAAAAGATTCCGTCCCGGCGCAACCTGGGAAGGAGGCGGCTGCATTTTTGGCAGGGGAGTGGCATACGATCCGAGAGACGGTAATCTATGGGTGGCGATGAATAGAGGATCCTGCAGCACTCCTAGCGGTGGCACCTTTGGAGACGGATTAATACACAAGATTAACTCCTGGGACGGGTCGGACATTGGCGCTATTCCCGATCCCACCAATTTCGATCCCACCGGTACAGGTTTTGGGGGAAGTCCGTCGAGTCTCGGGGCAATGGACTATGATGCTCAAGACAATGCTCTGTATGGCGTCTCTTTTGGTGCCGTATGTTACGCACTCAATACCAATTGTCATTCCTGGGTATATAAGCTGAATGCAGACACCGGAGCTGTCCTATGGAAAACCGAGCTTGCCCCAGGCATTAATAACTCTCATACGCTCGCCGTCGAGAGGGACCAAAATGGCAGAAAGGTCTTGAGAGTGAACCGTGGCTACCTGGATACCGGAACTGGAGAGATTATTCAATCACCTGGAGGTTCCTTTGGTCTAGCCGGCATTGATGTTGATGAGATTACCGGACAGGAAGTTCAAGCTCTGGTTTCAGCGGTGGATATCTCTGTTCAGGATGGGCGCTGCGATTGTGAGACTATTCCGAGGCCTCCGACTCAAAATGTCAGCAGCGCTTGGCCGTTTGATCTCGCCGGGACCGATCCGAATTGGAGCATGCTGGTGCAGGTTACTGACAACGATGGACTCGTGCTTCGAGATATCAAACTGGGCCAGCGTTACATGGCTCAAAGGATCAGTGTGCCCTACTACTATTTGGAAACGACCACATTTCCTAGGCAGCGCGGAGAACTGAAACCCGACGGCGCCGATGCCTCGAAGCGGAGCCGGCTCGTAAACTACTACACAACAACAGACGACGAAAAACTGGTTATCGAGGCGACCTATATAATCGACCAGATTCCTGCAGGATCGCCAAGCTGTCTTCACATCACTCAGAGATATGAGTTCTACAGAAGCAGGCCAGGCGACCAATGCGAGCCAAGCGGGACATTACCCTGCGCACGGTGGAAACCGATGATCAAATATCAATTCGTCGGACGCAATGGCGAGTTCCTTAAGTCACTCAACATAGCCCAGCGACAGCATCGTATCGTCGATAACAATTCCTATAACACGGTCGGACTTTTCAAGGATTGTGATTTTCCTGGAACATGTCGACCTACAGGTGGGGGCATCGTTGGGAGTTTCGGGTTTGAAAGAAAATTCAATCCCCTATTTGTTGAGTGGTACGATCGTGCCATAAATGGGGGAAAGACTACCAAACAGTGGGATAACATTCATCAAACCTACTTGGGGTCGATAGAAGAACCGGGAATATGTCCCACTTGCCCAGGTTCTCTCTTTGTGGGAGCAGGCTGCCCGGAGTGCGTTCATAACCACTGGCGTTGGGGAGCCATCCAAGGGCAGGCGTTCGGGAACGGTAACATACTTGGAATGCCGGTCGGCTCCACGCAAGATTTGGACTTCGCAGTTATCCGTTACCAAAGCGGAGAAGAGGATCCAAACGACCTCAAGGACCTCGTTCAATTATCGCACCTTATTCGCACGTATGACACTTCCGCAAGAAATCCGCTGCAAATATATAGGGCTTCTGCTCCGGAAGAGGTTGTCGTTTGGCACTCAGCCATGGGACACCAAAACAGCGACACTTTTTTTGCTTATGGCGGTTTTTTTAATCCCGCACTGCCCAGTCAGCAACTATATGGCGGGTCAAGTTCAGTTGTGCACCCAAGCAGTGCTGACGCATCAAAACTCGGCTCGGCTGAGACAGTTGTGATGTCGAGCGAAGACGGCATTAGCTCAGTCGTCGCTACTCAGATCTACGCTAACGGCTCAACAAATATCACGCCCTTCGATGTGGGCTTAGCAGGACCTTTGCCGACGGGTTATTCTCAATACAGCAGTCTCAGTTACGATGTCACCACAACGGCCGAAGCATCGGGTCCGAATACCATCACATTCAGCGTTCAATCTGTCACCGATCAAAACATGTTCGACGGGCTAAGAATATTTCATCTTGAGCAAGACCCATACGATCCCAGCGCGGCAGTGTGGATTGATCGAACTGTGCTTGCTCCTGATCCGCAGGCGCCGGATTTCGCGAATAAGATTATTAACGCGAAAGCCAATTCATTGGGCCAGTTTGTCGTTGCGTCGCTAACGCAGCCTCAGCCGCCAAACACTGGTATCGCAGATATAACCGTCACCAGCAGCGACTCGCCGGATGGCGTCGTCGTGGGGAATGATCTCACGTATACAATCACGGTAACTAACAACGGCCCTCAGAACGCCACTGGTGTTGTTTTCAGTAATGCTCTTTCGCCGCAGACAGAATTCCTTTCGGTTAACTCGAGCCAGGGAAATTGCTCAGAAGTGGAGGGCACCGTCGTTTGTAAGCTCGAAACGATAGCCGCGGGAAGCGGTGCCATCGTCACCATCCTCGTTAACCCAGTAGATGGATCGGTGCCATTGCCAGCCCAGGGTACGACTATTAGCGACACATCATTCGCCAAAGCGAATGAGACCGATCCCAACACCAATAACAACCTGGCAACAGAAAACACAACACTCCTTCCGGATGGAAATGCCAGGCCGACGATCAATATTACAAGTCCTACTCAGGGTGGGCTCTTTGTAGGACCGGCGAACGTCAATGTGAGCGCCACAGCCGGCGACAGTGACGGAAGTGTCGCTAAGGTGGAATTCTATGGTGACGGAAACCTGATCGGAACCGGGACATTGACAGCACCGAGTCAGTATAGCTTGGTCTGGAACAATGTCGCTTTTGGCAGGCATTCGTTGATTGCCGTAGCCACAGATAACTTAAATAAGACTGCACTTTCCGATCCTGTAACGATTGCCGTAAACGGATCGGCAATTGTCAACATGACGACTCCAGCGAATGACTCGGCATTCAGTAGGCCAGCTAATATCACGGTCACAGCGAATGCCAGTGTGAGTGGCGGAACGATCAGCAAGGTCGATTTCTACGCCGATGGCTTCATATTGCTGGGGACTGGAACGCTTTCTGGACCAGACCAATACAGCATTACGTGGAATGCCGCGCCTTCGGGCAGGCATGTGTTGACTGCTATTGCGACGGACAGCTCGAACGTGACAACTACTTCGATGCCGGTCAATGTAACAGTGAACGATCCTCCGGTGATTAGTCTTGTTGCTCCGGCTGGTGGAACAGTATTCTCGCCAGCACCGGCTAGTATTACTCTTACCGCAAACGCGAGCGACGGTGATGGGAGCGTTACTAGAGTTGATTTTTATGCCAACGGGTCGCTAATAGGTACGAACTCAAGCCCGGGAGTAAACCGGTTTAATCTTTCCTGGTCCAATGTAGCAGCCGGTAATTATTCAGTTATTGCCGTGGCTACGGATAACCATTTTGCGACGAAGACATCGACGCCCATAACTGTCAGGGTTAATGCAGCGCCCACCGTCGGCATTGTGGCTCCGTCTAATGGCGCCCAGTTCACGGCTCCCGCGAATATAACGCTCACAGCCAATGCTGCGGATATCGATGGAAGCGTCAGCAAAGTAGACTTTTTTGCAAACGGTTACAGGATCGGTGGCGGCGCTGCAATTGGCGGCGGTCAGTACAGTTTCAGCTGGAGCGGCGTTGGGATTGGCAGTTATGCTTTCACTGCTACGGCGACCGACAACGAGGGCGCGACGGCGTCCTCGGGTGGGCCAACCGTGACCGTAACTTCACCCGTTCTCTTCGTTACTGGTTCGACTACGCTTAATAGCACTGACACTGCTGTAAAGACCCGGCTGGAGGTGCTAAATCACACGGTTACAGTAAAGAGCGCAGCATCAGCCGTCACCGCTGACGCCACCGGAAAGGCGCTCGTCGTAATTTCTTCCACGGTCACGCCAACCTCTGTTGGCACAAAATTCCGTACCGTGGCAGTGCCTGTTCTCACTTGGGAAAGCGGCATATACAACAACATGGGAATGACCGGCAGTACAAATAAGGACTTTGGGACGAAGACCAATTCGACGCAGGTTAGCGTCACCAACCCTACTCATCCACTCGCGGCTGGATTTTCCGGCAACACGACAGTCGCATCATCCGGCACCTTCAACTGGGGCAAGCCTAACGCGAACGCCGTTTCTGTTGCCATCGTGGTTGGCGACACCAGCAAAACACTTATTTTTGGCTATGACGCTGGCGGGGTCATGCCAGGCCTCACCGCTCCGGCGCGTCGTGTCGCGTTCTTTATGCATGACGCGACTGTTTTGAACAGCAATGGCACGGCACTGCTTGACGCGGCTATCAAATGGGCCAGAGGCGGAGGCTCAATCGCAGGCAGCATCCTCCTTTCGCCGACAGGACCAGTTGACCTGACGGCCGAAGGAGTTTTCGACTGGGCACATTGGGGGTTGAATGGGCCCAGCGCTTTCAATCACAAAGGCTCAGTGACGCAGCAAATAACAAACTTCACATTGATAGGGACCGGCGCACTTGGCTGGTTTTTAGATGGCGCCACCACATTTAGCTGGACAGACGGAACACCGACGCTGAGTGCATCGAGCACGCAGACGGGTGTTAACACGAATGGCGTCGTCGGCAATGGATTTGAGATCAACATGCCGGCAGACACAAATCTCAAATCGCTCAAACTCTACGTCGGTGCCTGGTACGCGCAGGGGAAACTCGAAGCTACAGTCAGCGACGGGTCTGCGCCTGCTTTCATTAACACTGCGCTGAACAATAACGCCGGCGGAACCTTCGGCCTATACACGATAAACTACAAGGCCGGCTCTCCAGGGCAGACGTTGAAAGTTAGATATACGATTCTGAACCAGTACTTCGCGCCTAATGGAAATATTGCATTGAAAGCGGCGATGCTTCAGTAGGTTCTGCGTCAGAAGATAAACAGAATTAGGTTGCAGTGAGGAAACTATTAAATGACGTTCGCCAGAAAACATGACTGACCAGCGGAGTGGCAACACTGGTGCTTGGGCTTGTAGCCCTTTGCCGACATGAATACGGTGATCAAATTCGAGTCGAAGAACGGACGGTTACATGGGAATTACAGTTAGCAGAATGGTCAAGATCGTTGTGTCTCTTTTCAGCATCGCGGCTCTCTCAGTTCTTTTTTTAGGAGCCGTGTTACCGGTACTCAACGCTGTGAAGAACGGCAGCGATTTGCCTGCGAGGTATATCTACTTTTACAGTTTTCCTTTTGTTTACTGGCCTTACTGCATTGTCAGTTGCACTAAGGTCTTGAAGGGGAACGCCCTTGTACTGTCAGGTGTGGCGATTCACCTCGCCTTAGCACTTTGGGTGCTCGCTGGTGGAACCCTTTTTGTCCTAACGGTGGGGTTGTTCTTTACCGGCCTCTGGTCTCTCCTGTGCGTCGTTCGAATCACAACTGAAAAACAAAATAAAGAGCTCTTCCACCGTTGAATTCTGTACTCGTTTCGTGAATAGGATATCAAGGGCGAAGCACTGGTTCTGAGCGCGCAAGGAAACAGTCATTCGTTTCCGCCCAGGATGAAGGTCTTTACGCCGCCCTTGGGGAATTCGATTGGTCAGATGAAGGATTCTGAAGCCGACAACAATCTAAAGACATTGAAGCTGTACCTCGGCGCCTGGTACGGCCAAGGAAAACTGGAAGTAACCTTGAGCTATGGAAGTGCGGCTGCGCTTACAGATACCTCGTTAAATAGCTGCGCGGGAGGAGCGGTTTATGGCGTCTATACGATCAGCTTTAAAGCCGGTTCTGGAGGACAGACGTTGAAGGTAAGATACACCTTGCTGAGCGATTGTTTTGCGCCCAATGGAAAAGTCGCATTGCAATCTGCAACTCTTCAATGATGGATTACCGCTGAGACACGCGAGAGCAGCTGGATACGAGGCTGAACTATGGCCCTGCACCGACGTACAATCACTCCGCTTTGAGCAATAATGCAGGAGGTGCGTTCGGACTCTAAACAATAAATTAAAAGCTGACTCTCCAGGCAGACGTTGAAAGTCAGATACACGATTCTGAACCAGTACTTCGCACGCAATGGAAATGTCGGATTGAAGTCGCAATTCTTCAGTAACCTGAAAACGTCAAGCGGTACAAAGTCAGCACGAAATCATTGCCGGCTGTCGCCAGCGGCTACCCAACGGTGATGGCGGAAGGACTAGTATCGCGGGGCCCTTATTGGTTTCAAAGGCCACCCACCAAAAGATGCTGAGCGGTCTTGATGCTTAGGAAATAATTCTTGAGGCTGCGACTTCTAGCTGATACTTTCTTTCTGGTGGAGTTAGATAAGATGAAAAGTTTTATGGTTGTCATAATGCGCGGTGCGCTCGGTGGTGCCCTGGGAGGTTTCATCCTGCTCTTGATTTCATTTTTCTCTTCGATAGGACATATTTCCTATCCGCATCTCTATCTATTTGCCATTCCACTATCGCTGCTCTTTGGGGGAGTTAGTGGCGCAATCGTCGGTACGGCAGTTTGGGCCTTGTGTCTCTCTTCCGGCCGACAATTTGGTTTGGTGGGAAGGGGAATTATTGGTTTCGTAACGGCTTTGATCGCTTTTGCTCTGTTTGCCTACATCCGGCCCGAACAAACCGATCTTGGCCACGAACCGCTATCGTGGGCGCGGCAAGCTATGAATTTGGTCGTAGCTTGCGTAGTACTCGGAGTGTTGCCTGGATTAATGGCTAACCAAAGGACAAGAGACATTTGACCTAAGTTCAAGACGGCTCTTCAATATCCGGTTTTCCGAATGAAAACGTCACATGTTGTCGCAAGCTCACCTACATGCGAAACATACTTGCCGCCCGATCGAAATATCGATTGGAAGGGGGCGATTCTCCTGTAATCCGAGAGGGGTCCCGCTCTACCGAGCAGAAAATCATTCCCGTGACGCCTGCACGTTTGTCTGCTGACACTCGGAAGGGTCAGTGTAATCGACATCATTAAGGTCACTTATCGGTGCTTAGGCATCGGTCTCTTTAAAACACCATGCAAACCTTGGGAGGGTCTAATCGAAAAAAGCACGAAAGCATTCGTCATTTGGGGCGCACTAGCGGGTACGCTCGGAGCCTTCATAATTGTTATGTCTTCGGGAGGACCGATGCCGTATCGGCATCTATACATCATTCAGCGCCTCCCGCTTGCGCTGGTGGTTTGCTCTTTCATCGGTGGATTAGTTGGTGCGGCACTGTCCTTCTTCGGCATCGGCGTGAAAAAACTTGAACTGAGCTGCGGAGTTGGCACTGCCGTCGTCGCAACGGCCCTATCGCTTTTTGTGCTCAAGTTTGACTGGGACGCATCAGTCATCGTTGAGCAACAATTCGCTGTGTTTAAAGAGATGTCCTTAGTACTTGTCTTGTTCATGTTACCTGGTGGAATGGTTGCTGTAGGATCATATGCACACGCAGCGAGGCGAAGAGCGTGGGGCAGATAGTGCTCGCTGTTGGTTCCGTGGCGGTGTTAGGTACCTTCTTCCTCGTCTTCATGGTGCTACCCTTGGCGTTTGCAAGAATGACCGCTTGGTCTGGGCTTAATTTAGCGTACGTGCTTCTAGCGGTTTTCGCGCTGATATTTTCTCTCGTGGCTCGCAAGGAATTGAGCTGAGACTTGCAGCGTTCGAGAAAGTAACCCGATAACGAGTGTTCGAAGCAGGAGGCCCGCCCGTTGTACTATCCGCATCAGGTTTTATCAGGAGACTTGAAGAGTATTAGAACGTCGTCGACATTTAGTGGTGGCGGTGGCGCCCTTGGTGCAGATCTCCAAAGGATCAAACAAAACTGAAATCGACATAGTTTTCCCAAGGAGGAGATTTTCGCGGAATATGAAACCGCAGCAAGTGTCACGCGCTTTAGCGCTACTGGTTTTGGGAGTTTTGTCCTTCGGTTGTAATCGAACCGACACTGATTCTTCTTCACTAGAGACGGAGAACCCCCCAGCGCAGGCGGCGCTCACGATCCAGGCAAGCAATTCGCCAGCCGGCGCCGACAGTCGCGAGCCGGAACTGACTTCGACTGCAGACGGCCGAATCATACTAAGCTGGGTGGAGAAGATTGGCAGTAAACGTTACGCGTTGCGCTTCGCGACACGAGTTGCAGGTGGTTGGTCTACGGCCCAGACCGTCGCGGAAGGCGAGAACTGGTTTGTGAACTGGGCCGACTTCCCTTCGGTGATCGCTCTTACCGATGGCTCCCTTGCAGCGCACTGGCTGGTGAAGAGCGGTTCAGGCACTTACGCCTACGACGTTAATATCGCCAGATCTAAGGACGGCGGTAAGACCTGGGGAAGACCAACCGTTCCGCACACGGACAGAACGCAGACTGAGCACGGGTTCGTATCGTTGATACCACTCCCTGACGGGCGTGTCGGGGCGGTTTGGGTGGATGGTCGTAATCTGAAAGACCACAAAGATGAAGGTGATGAACACACGCCGTTGCCGGTAAGCATGACTTTGCGCTATGCAGCGATTGACGCTGATGGCAAGCTCTCGGACGAAGTTCAACTCGACGACCGCGTGTGCGAGTGTTGCCAAACCTCGGCTGCACTCACCTCCGAGGGCGCAATCGCAGCTTATCGCGATCGCTCCGACAAGGAGATACGCGACATAAATTTTGTGAGCAGGCAACAAGACAACTGGAGTGGTCCACGCCCCGTGTATTCCGACAACTGGGAGATCAGCGGTTGCCCTGTCAACGGTCCGTCCGTCGCCGCCGACGGTAAGCGGGTGGCAGTAGCTTGGTATACCGGAGCCAACGACACACCGCGAGTCAAAGTGGCGTTTTCAAACGACGCGGGCGCGTCATTCGGCAAAGCTATTGAAGTGGACGACGGAGAAACACTGGGCCGTGTTGACGCTTTATTACTTCCGGATGGTTCGGCTCTCGTTTGCTGGTTGTCGGGAAATGCCGAGGGTGGGGCTATCAAAGTACGACGTGTTCGTCCCGATGGTGCGCTTGGGCCAGCCGCCGTTATCGCTAAGACAGATATCTCGCGGTCAAGTGGTTTCCCTCGGATGGCACGTCTCGGTGACGAGGTGCACTTTGCATGGACCGAATTCGGCAAGCCTTCTTACGTGCGGACCGCCACCGCGAACATCAGCGCTTACAAATGACTTTGCTTTTCGTGACTGAGCGTTCCACAAACTAATAGAGAAAAAGAAACGAGCCCCCATGGGCTCGCTCTCTTCCAGTCCGCATTGGTTACTGCTTACCAGCGTCTGTCGTAACGACGTTGGTTATTCCCACGTCGCCGATCATGAAACTGGCGGTGGTCTTGTCTAGCTTCCCGATGAAACGCACGATGCCGCCTATTGTTACGGTCACCAAACCGATCGTGGAAGCGATCGTGCCGACGTTCTAAGCGATCGTGAACTCGCTCGTGTTGGCGCCCACGCCGGTTTTGAGAATGTCCGTGATTTCCATCGCCCCCGCGATGCTGCGGGTCGAGGGCAAATGCACTCACAGGTAGCAATAATGCCGCCATGAGGGCAAACCCCGCGACCCTTAAATTCACCTTTTTGCCGTTCATATTCTACTCCTCCTAAATCTGCTTTGCGGTCGTTGTTCTTTGATCTGGATCGCGTTGAATCAGACGTTATGTATCGTACTAATCGCAAAGCCAACCAAATCCTCTCAGAATAAGAAGGGGAGTACGATGACTGAACTCAAGGATTATGCCAGCGGCTTATTCACGGGCACTGAGTAGTACGGCAGTTTGCTTTTGCACGATAACGTATGACCCAAAACCCGTATCGTATGAGGGAAGAAGCGACATCTGGGATCTGTCGCTGTTCGTAGACAGCATCATGATTTATCGAGCTGTATCACACGCTGGGCCACATGGAAAAGTACTTTTGAAGATATCACCCAATATCAAAACAGTCGTATCTTTGAGTAAGGTCTTGGCGCGCGGATAATCATAAAGCTCATTACTTTCGACCTATAACTATTGACTTTTACTGAGGTCCGGAATATCGTCCGGTCGTTCCTTTTGATAGGCTGAATTCTCACGAACCTCTGCTTGTCTTTGATACTCGCTCACTCCAGCACTCTTCAACGGGTTGAAAAGAAAAAGCCGCAAGGTCGCTGTCATTTGATTTGCCCTTGTCACGGGATTGTGATCGCTCCATTACCCTGAATAAGTTCTCTTAGCAAGACTCCGTCGCCAAACCGAGCGAACACCGCTCAAGAAAGGAATCCTAATGGGAGTCCGAAAAAATATTCTTTACATGCTGTCCGACGAGCGCGATCTGTTTTTCGAAGCGCTACTCAAAATGAAAGCGAACATCGTTAACCCCGGGGACCCGGTAGCGGACCAGTACAGCGTTTACGATCAATTCGCGTCGCTTCACTGGGCAGTGTTTGACGTGTCGCTAAATCAAAATGGTCCGTTTCTCAACGCCGGGCATCAAGGACCGGCATTCCTTTCGTGGCATCGAGAGTATCTGAAGCATTTTGAGATCGCGCTTCAGGCTGAAGTACCGGGAGTGATGCTTCCCTACTGGGATTGGTCACCAGCAGTATTTATTGACACCTTGATGGGGCCGGACGGAGGCGTCAATGGTGTGGGAGGGGGCGTGGTGCGAACAGGCTGGTTTGCCTTTGACCGTCCGGGTGTTGGGGCCAACACCACTCCACTTCCGGCGTGGTGGCCGGCAACCTTACAGGGTTGGCGCATCCGTCCGGATCTTGACGACAATAACCAAGGGACTGCGCTGCGACGATTCCTTGGACAGTCTGGCGCCGATACTCTTCCGATGCAAAGTGACGTCAACGGTCTGTTGGCCATCACAGCGGCCAACCCAGCCAATGCCGCTCAAAGACAAACAGCAGCCGCCAACTTCCGCACTGCGCTGGAACAAGGCAGCGGTGGTTTGGGAGTTACATCGTCGCACAATGAAGTCCACCGCTATATTGGGGGTCATATGGGCGCTGCTATGTCGTCTGATGATCCAATCTTTTGGCTGCACCACTGCAACATTGATCGCATGTGGGCGATGTGGCAGTTGGACGGTCACGCCGGCTCAAATTGGTTTCCCATCTCAGCCGTTCAGGGGCACGCACTTGCTCACTCGATGTGGCCCTGGGTAGGTAACGTACCTTACTTCGTCGGAAATCAAGTCCCCACTTTTTACTTCCCGAATTTCGGCAACATTATTCGCACCAACGCTGACATGCTCGATCATCACGCTCAGGGTTACTCGTACGACACCGAACCTGTGATGGGCGTAGCCCTGGATCGTTCCGGCAGTATGGTAGGCGCGAGCACGGACCCATTTAATATGGGCGCGCCCACGACGAAGTGGGACCTTGCGAAGCTTGGAATTGAAAACCTTTTAGCGGATTGTGAGGCGGCCTACACAGCACGCGAAGCGTATGTCATCGGAGGCGTGCAGACCTTCACGACCTCTGGCATGGGCAACGATGTGGTTCCAGTGATAGCGGGCAAACCGTATGGCCTGATCCGTGCCGGTGCTAATTACCCGGAAGCTTACCCGGCCGTCGATGTGAATACCGCGCTGGATGCAACCGCGCCAGGCAATGCTACTCCGCTCGCCGCAGCCTTGAGTGAAACATATGCGGACGTGGTTCGCCCTCCGTCCAATGCACTACCTGCTGACGACGTGCGCTACCTCGCGATGCTTACTGACGGCAAAGAGACTGCTATACCTCTTCTCAACACGCTCGCAATGAATGCCTTTTCCGACACATACATCTTCGGCATGGGATTCGGTAATGGCACGGGATGGGACGGTGTCGACTACGCGACTATCAATACGATTGTGTCCAAAGGAAAAACGCCGCCGCCCGCGCTTGGTCTCACGCAGGTTTTCCAAGGCGAAACCATGGGTGCTATCGACAAGTTTTACAGCAGCACGATCGCCCACGTGATTGGCTATACACCGATAATGGATCCGCGCTTTGAACTGTTTCCCGGTGAAGAGGTCCACATCCCATTTTGGACAACCAGCGCTGACGATGGAATATTCATCACGGTGCTACGCGGCAATGACGACCTTCAATGCTGGCACGTGGCACTCATGTCTCCCGATGGAGGCCGGTATCATCACTCAATTGCTTCGCCCTATTTCATTACTATCCAGCGCACAGGGACGCGCGACACGATCTTTCTTCGTCGTAACCGTGCGCCAGACCGCCGTTGGATTGGTCGATGGTTTTTGCACTTGGCCTATTGTCCGCCAGGACATACTCATGATGACGATCATGAGGACGGTCACCAACATAAACATCCGGACCAGCACGTGGACACAATTTTCGGTGGAATGATAATGCCGACCCCCTGGGACTTGATCGTACCGGCGAGCTCTCCTCCGCTCGCAGGACCAGTGTTTTCTCAATTCAATGTACGCGCCGAAAAACGAATTTCACCTCGAATTCTGCCGAAGCGCACTCTGCCTACAGTAGGCGGGCCGGCGATAGAAAAACCTTTTCCTCCAGCCATGCCAGTAGTCGTAAACTTCTACGCGAAAACAACACTGCGGGTTAATTTGCGCTTCGACGATTCAGCACGATCTGCGGGCGATGCTCTGAGCCTCGAATTGAGGGCTAAGGATGAACTCGGGGGCAAAATCGCAGACATGCGGGCGTATGGACGCGTGATAGGGCCGACAAATGCAATAACCAAGGCTTTTCTCGATCGTAAGACTATCTCACTCGCACAACGCAAGAAATACATTGTGCGCACAAAGGAAGGAGAGCTTTTCGATGAACTCCAATTCCTTGCCGACTACGAGCGCGCCAAACCAGGAGTATTCGCGCCACGCGATGAGAAGCTCGACTTCCGCCCACACAAGGAGGATATCGCCTTTAAATCTGAAGTGGATAAGACTGACGTTGCCGGGGTTTATCGGGTCGGCGCTTATTTTGAAGGGTATCTGCTTCGAGACCGTATGGCACCGGAATACTTCGTGCGAACCGTCTCCGCCGAAACGTCTCTGAGCGTGCGGATCGATCCCGACAAATCACGGACAATGGTACGCTGGCTTGGACCACGCCAATTCGAGGTGACGTTTACGCCAATGGACAGGTTTGGAAATATCCTATCGCCAACGAGTATCGCAATGCCGACGCTTCGTTTGCGCGGTCGTGAGTTACGTGCAAATCATGAGAGCCGATTGGATGGCAGGCATCGTCTGCTAGTGGACCTGCTTGAAGGGGATGCGAAGCCTAAAGGGAAAAGCTCTCAGCTGGCCGCCAAGGCCAAATTCGCCGGGGCGGAGGGAACCTTCGAAGTCGAGGCGGGAGAACCAATGAGATTGACGCTGGACGTTCTCGGGCAGACTGTCCCGGTTTCCTCAGTCCAGTCTAATGCCGAAGAATGATTTTCTTGAATCTTAACGTCGGTCAATTTTATTCGCTGCAACCGCTCGTAAAAAAGGCCATCGTCTGCTGTGGGAGGCATCCTCGCATAGCAGAGTGATGGCCTTATTTTAGACGATGCAGAAATTGATCTGCACATCTGTAAATCGGTCAGCTTTTCATCAGGCGTGAGCACGAGCGTCACCCAGCCCCAACGGCGAATTGTCTCGTGAAGCTCCGGATGCGCTTTGATATGACTACCGATGCGAAAGCGTGCCTCGTCGGATGGCTTCATCTTGAGTGCAGCCATGGCGATGTCAACGCTCGTAACGCTGTAGTCTTCTCCCCAATCGGCCAACAAATACTTGATTACCTTGTGCTCTTCAGAGCTAAGCCGCGCTTGCTTGTTTGGAGTTTGCTTGCCGACAGCCTGACCCGCATAGACAGGCAAAAGGAGCATAGCTGCAGCAAGGAGTAATCGCCACTTGTGTACAGATTTCATCATCCGTGTTCCTCCGCTCTCGTTCAGCGCTTTGCCTCTAGTAACGTCTCTATGTCCCGTTGAATATCCGCAGCTTTGGTTGCAGACACGCCCAGGTATTTCTTATGAAGCTTCCAACCGGGGGCGATGACATAAGTAGCTGGAAAGCTAATTACGCCATATTCGGAAACTACATCGTCATTGCCAACCAGAAGCGTGTAACGCATCTTGTATAACTTCGCGAATCTCCGAATGTCTTTGGCCCATCCCGACTGCACGGCTAGGCCAATGACTTTGACGCCGCGAGCACTGTACTTTTTCTCCAGCCGATTAAAGGCCGGGATTTCCGTGATACACCCTTCACACCACGTCGCCCAGAAATCGAGGACTACGATGCTGTCCTTCAGCTCCTGCGAAGTCACCGTCTGCCCTTTGAGCGTACGCAGTGAAAACTCAGCCAATGGCTCAGGTTGCTGGGAGGCAGCGCCGATGGATAACAGACAAATGAGTAAGAAGGCTCGCATTAGTATTGGCGGCATGCCAGCCGCTATGGCTTGCGTCGTCCAAGTGTCTTCTTTATCTCAATAGCCAGCGCGTTGCCATCGAGTCGTCGCTCCGCTGAAAGGCCGCGGAGTTGATGCATCCAGGAACTAGGCGCAGGCGGTGCCGCCTTCCACACAGCGCCACGATCAAAGACGAGGTAGACGTCCCAAGCGGGCCGATCCTCCCCTAGTTTCAGGACGCGCGAATAACTTTTGGTGAGTTCTCCTTTACCGTCCCAGTAAAACGCGATTCGGCTATCTGGCAGCGTCTTCATGGCGGAAGTGACACTTGCTTCGTTGTCACTGTCTAATATCGGAACGTACACAGAGTAGACTCGGAGGTCCGAGTTCTTTACCTGCTCCAATACTTTGCTTTGGACTTCGGAGGCCCCCCGAAGACAACCTGGTCAGGTGGGCGACAGCAACATTAGCAACCTGACTTTGCCCTTGTCGGCGTTGAATTTCGTACGCAGGTCGTTCAGATCCGTGCTGTATCCAGACCGCTGTGGCGGGCTCGCCCTGTAGAATCGCCCGCCGCCAAAAACGAACGCTGCCAACAGCAATGCTAATGATGTAGCGATGAGAAGGTGCAGCTTAGTCATATCTAATTCCTTTCAGCGAGTTTATTCCTGCGATCTAGTAGCTTTGACTCCTACAACAACCGGACAACAAGCAGACTCACCGTGCTGGTCCAGGTCTTTCTCGCAACCGGAAAGCTGTTTCGCCAGCACCCGACGGAAACCTTTCATTGCCTTTAACCGTTCATCCAGTTCCGAGAGTTTCAGACGAAGTAAATCACGCACTTTCCGGCACTCATCCGCACCACCCGTGGCCAATAGACCTTTTATCTCTTCGAGTGAGAAACCCAGTTCCTGTGCCTGCTTGATGAACCGCACTCGCTCAATGTGCTCGTGAGTAAAGAGTCGAAAACCGCCTGCGGAACGTTGGCTCCCGGGCAGCAGCCGAAGCTTCTCGTAGTAGCGTAAAGAGTCGATGCTAACGCCTGAGCGTTTCGCTACTTCACCGATGCGAAGTTCAGTGTCCATTCAAGTGCCTCGATAAGAGGAGTTTCAAACGAACAATATAGACTCTGGAGCTTACTCCAGAGTCAAGTCAATCTTTAGGAACCCAACGACTATTGACTGTAGTTGCTGCGCTGCTTTACACTCCCAAACTTCCATTGCATCCCAGGTTGAAGGAAAGAACTTAATGCAACGCCCGCTTCCGAAAATAGCTTTGCGCGGATTTAAGCCCGGTGCACGTGGAGCGGGCCATGTGCTTGGCGAACTTGAATCGGCAGTGATGGAAACCCTTTGGTCTGAGACAGGGCAAACGGTCAACGAGGTAGAGGAGCGGTTGCGGAATAAGCGGGATATAGCTCACACAACTGTATTGACTACCCTCGACCGAATGCACCGAAAGGGTTACTTAACCCGCGAGAAACAAGCGAAAGCATTCGTTTATTCGCCGCGGTATACCCGCAAAGAGTTCGAGCGCATCATGGCGCAGGAAGTGTTGGGGGCGCTCATTGGACATTCCGCGGAGACAACGCTTTCGACCTTCGTGGATCTTATTGGTAATGATCCAGGTGCACTCGATCAATTGGAAGCTAAGATTCGAGAGAAACGCCGGCAGAGATCAAAGAAGTAGACAGGAATCGTAAAAGACATTGCTCGGAACATCAATATTCATCGCGGCGATCGAAAACTTTGTACTCTTCAGCACGCTTATCGCGCTGGGGATGTTTGTCATCGCGCTGATCGTAAGGCAACTCACGATCAGAGAGATGTGGCGGTTTGAACCTGTAACCCTTGCGCACTTCTACACTGCCGCCCTTTTAATACCTCCAATTGCTTCCCTATGGCTGGTCACCGCTGCGCTATTGCCACGGCTCTGGATGACGCCGGAAGCCTTTGCAGCTGAACATTCCGCACCGCTCCACCAACTACATTTGCTTGGCGAACTTACGGTCTCGCTGGAACCTGCACTTGCTTACGCGATAGTTTCGTTTTTGGTTGTCCTTGCCGCCTTCGCTGCATGGTCCAACCTGCGCGGCTCCTGGCGTGTAAGCAGAGTGATTCGACAGTTAGATGTGCAGGCAGTTCCGCCACCGCCCGAGCAGGTCGCGCTGGTGAACGAAGTTGTCGGGAAGGCTGGGCTGTCGGTAGGTCTGGTGATGAGCGACTACCCGCTCTCATTCGTGTGGGGATTTCGGCATTCAAAGTTGATTCTCTCCTCCGGCTTATTGCGAACGCTTAGTTCGGCTGAGTTGACCGGCGTGTTAGAACACGAAGTCGCTCATCATGCTCGGCGGGACAACATGATCAAATTTCTTCTGTCCCTGTGCAGCTATACTTCATTGGCTTTTCCACTCTCGCGCCTGATCGTTAGCTGGCGGGCCACTGAAGTTGAAATGATCTGCGATGAAATCGCGGCTACACAAACGTTAGAACCCTTGGACATTGCCGAGGCGCTGGTGAAACTGCGACGGCAAACGATTACAGGCCACATGCCATCCGAATTCGTCCGTAATCAAGCCATTGCGTCAAGCTTCGTTTCGGAGTGTGCCCTCACTTTTCAGCGTCGTGTGGGCCGTCTACTCACACTCGTAGACGCTCCCGTTTCTGCTACTGCCTATAGCAACCAGTCTAATGCGGCGAAGGCCAGTGCACTTATCCTTGCAGGCAGCGTTTTCACGCTCTCGGTTATTTTGCTTTTCGCGCCCCTCTCAATACATCACGCCGCTGAATCGCTCATACAAATTCTAAAATAAAGAAGGACCGCCCGAACTTGATGCACTTAACTCTTCCTTCAAAAACTACCGCCTGTCGTCGGAACTGGTGGATTTTGCAATTGATGATGGCTGTCGTCATGTTTTCGGCCTGTAGCTCATCCCCAAAACAAGAGGCGGAGCACGAAGAGGAAGCCTTATCACGCACTGAATTTACAGACCGGATTGAGAACTTTTTTGAATACGACCCGCTAAAGCCCGGCCAGCCGAGCCAGTTTCTGATTCACCTTACTGACCTCACTGATGGCACTCCCATAGAAAAGGCCGAGGTGACCTTGATCACCCGTGCTAAAGGCGGCGCGGAAGTGATGCAAACCAAAGCGCGCGTCGGCAAGGTAACCGGCATCTACGTCGCCGATGTGGCCATTCCCAGCAAGGGTGATTACGACATTGAGTTTCACGTGAAGAACGCAAAGGTTGATGAACGTATGTCGCTAACCGATTTCAAGGTGGAGTAGGAACTCACTGTGAAGAACCTCAGAGCCATTACAAGTTTGATGTTGGCATTCTCGTTGCCGGTAACCATGTGCGCGCAAACCCCGGCGGCGGGCGGACCGCCTGTAGCTGTTGTATTACAACCAGACTACGTTTCGCTGGAGTCAGCGACAGAACAGTTTCTGCGGAAGAACCTGGCCGTGGAGGCCGCGCGTCTTGAGGTTGGTGTCGCAGAAGCCGAACGAATTGGCGCTCGGCTGCGCCCACGTCCGGGGTTAACGGCGAGCGCAGAGAATCTTCGACTCTCCGGCGAAACGCCCGCAAGCAGGCTGCAAGAGTTTGGAGTCACGGTGGCCCAACCGATTGAGTTAGGCAATCGCAAGGCAGTACGAATGGAGGTTGCCGAGCACACAGTTTCGGTTTCGGAAGCTCGCCTAACCGAAGTACTAAGACGTCAGCTATTCGATCTTAAAAAGACCTACTACGAGTCTGCCCTGGGCCGTGCGCTGCTCGGCATTGAGCAGGAGAACCGCGATAACTTCGAGGGGCTGGTGCGGTTCAATAAGGCGCGCTTCGAAGAAGGATATATCGCCGAAGGAGAACTGCTTAAAGTTCGCTTAGAACGAATAAAGTTTGACTTCGCTGTAGCCAATGCTGAGCTTGCCTTCCGAAAAACAAAGATTCGGCTTCTTGAGCTTATCGGCGAACCGGACTTCGAGCGCGCCGCTAAAGTCGATGTAACCAGCCGTCTGCAGATGCCGACCGTTAACCTTAATCTCGTGCAGCTAAGAGAGACTGCCTTAGCCAATCGTCCAGAGGTCAAAGTGGCCGAAGCAGAGAAGGCGTTAGCTGAGTCGTCGATCAAACTGGAGCATTCGCGCGGTAAAGGCGAAGTCACTCCATACGTCGGCTACAAGAGAGTAGGCGTCGACAACACAGTTCTCGCAGGAATCACGGTGCCGCTACCTTTCGGCAATCGTAATCAATCCGGAATTGCACGCGCTGAGGCGGAGCAGAAAGTAGCCGAAACAAACCTGCGGCTGGTTCGCAACCGAGCGCTCGCTGAAGTAGAAGCAGCCTATCGAGACTACGAAACTGCACGCGAGCAGGTACGAGCTTATGAAGCAGGTCTTTTGAAGCAGGCTGACGAGTCACTTGATATTCAACTCGGCGCCTACCAGGAGGGTGCGGCGGAATTAATCACCCTCATTGACGCCCAGAAAACCAGAACCGAAATCCGGGCGAATTACTACCGAGCAATCTTCGATTACTACACGAGTATTTTTCAACTGGAATTGGCTACCGGCAGCGACATCAAACTATGACCACACCGCACGAACCCAATGAAGAACGCGCCGAAGAAAAGAAGCAGGTGCGCCTCACACGTGAAGAGACCTTGAGCGTTCAGCGCAACGGCAGTGCGTCCCGGCGCAACCTAGTGGTGATTGTTGCTTCAGTGGCCCTGTTAGCAATAGTTGTCATTCTGTTTGCTTTCTTTTGGTTGCGCCCGACTAAGCAAGTGACAACTGAAGCGCCAACCGCGGCCGCCAATACCGGCACGGTGAAGTTTCTGATGGAGCAACAATGGCTGATTCGGATGAAGCTGGCGCTCGTCGAAGAAGAAACAGTAGCGCGACAGATTACTGCAACCGGGCGGGTCGTTCCATCTGCGAATAGCCAAGCCGTCGTCGCGCCGCCGGTGGGCGGCATACTTTCCGGGAGAAATCTGCCCCGCGTGGGCCAGCACGTCGCACAAGGGCAGACCATCGCTGTTATTCAACAAACGGCCACGTCTGCTGAACAAGCCCAGGTGCGTGCGGCAGCAGCGTCCGTAGGACTCGAGAACGCACGGCTTGACGCTGACCGTCGCACGGCCGCCGGGGACTTAGAATCCGCGCGTGTCCGACTTGATTTGGCGCAGAAGGAGGCCGCTCGGGCGCAACGTCTTTTTGATCGGAAGGCCTTTTCCGAGCGCCAGCTTCAAGCGGCGGAAGCTGACTTGAATGCTGCTAAAGCAACATACGACGCGGCGGTGAAACGGCTGGCCGCACTTACGTCATCCCCCTCTCTTTCGGCAGCGCGAATGAATGTGGGAAGCGCGAATGCGAGCTACACAGTAAGAGCGCCGTTGGGTGGCTATGTAACAAAAGTGAATAAGTCGATCGGCGAACAGGTTCAGCCGGGTGAAGCGATAGTGGAGATTAGCAATCTCGACACCGTATGGGTTGAAGCCCCGATCTTTGAGCGAGATCTTAGTCGATTAGGTGGGAACGTTTCAGCAACGTTTACGACGCCGGCGTATCCGGAGCAGGAATTTAAAGGCGTGGTGCTCGACATAGGAGCGGTAATCGACGAGCAAACCCGCGCCAGTAAGGTGATCTTTCAACTACCCAATGGTGGTCGCGCACTGAGATTGGGAATGCAAGCGAATGTGCGTCTCGACGCGGGTGAACAAGTGACCGCAATGATGGTTCCCAAAGAGGCGGTGCTGGAACACGAAGGCAAGAAGATCGTGTACGTCCTGCTATCCGGCGAAGAGTTTGAACGCCGCGAAGTAATCATCGGAGACGAGATGGGTAATAAAGTCGCTGTGCTCTCCGGCCTCAACAAAGGAGAGCGTGTAGTGACGCAAGGCGCTTACCAACTAAAACTACAGGAGCTGAAACCTGCGGAGGCTGGGGCGCATACTCATGAAACGTAAGGTAAGGCCACGCAAATTTTAGGGCTTACAAGGTAAGGCTAGAGTTCATGCTCAATAAGATTATCCAGTGGTCATTAAATAACCGACTGCTGGTGATGATTGCCGCAGGCGCACTTCTAATATACGGCGGTATCGTCACCTTGCGTTCGCCGATAGATGTATTTCCCGACCTGACTGCACCGGCAGTGACCATTGTTACGGAGTCTCACGGTCTTGCTCCCGAAGAGGTCGAATCCCTCGTCACGCTTCCTATTGAGTCAGCTATGAACGGCACGGCGGGCGTGCACCGCGTGCGCTCGAACTCTGCAATCGGCATCTCGTTGGTCTTTGTCGAGTTCGAGTTCGGGACGGACATATTTCGCGCTCGCCAGCTCGTCACCGAAAAGTTACAACAGGTGAGAATGCCCGAAGGCGTGTCCCCACCCCTGCTCGGACCCATCTCACCAACGATGGGCGAAATCATGATGCTCTCGATGACGGGAAAGGCGACATCTTCCATGGAGGTGCGCAGTCTCGCTGACTGGGTGGTGCGCCCACGCCTGCTGGGCGTGCCTGGCGTCTCACAAGTAGTAGTAATTGGAGGAGAGAAAAAACAATTTCAGGTGCTGGTCGATCCGGCCAAATTGGCAGACCATGGATTGACACTTGAGCAGGTGACGGAGGCGGTTACTGCTTCCAACGCCAATGCTTCCGGTGGCTTTCTCGAGCGCCCGAATGAGGAGTTTCTAATCCGCGGTAGGGCGCGCGTCCATTCACCGGAAGACATCGCAAACTCGGTCATCGCAGTACGCGGCGGCACTCCCATTCTCGTCGGGAATGTCGCCACCGTTCAGATTGGTCCTGCCCAGCGGCGAGGCGACGGAGGCTTTAACATGCAGCCTGCGGTTGTCGCGACCATTCAAAAGCAGCCCAATGCCAACACACTGGAAGTCACGGACGCGATTGAAAAGACGCTCGCGGACCTGAAGGCCAGCTTGCCTCCGGACGTAGTAATAGACACCAAGGCATTTCAGCAGGCCGATTTCATCAGACGTGCTATCGGAAACGTCCAACTTTCTCTGATAGAGGGCGGCGCAATGGTCACGATAGTGCTGTTCCTTTTCCTTTGGAACTTCCGCACAACCTTCATCAGCCTGACAGCTATTCCCTTATCACTTGTGACGGCAATACTCGTAATGAGCTACTTCGGCATTACGGTCAACACCATGACTCTGGGCGGTCTCGCTATCGCAATCGGTGCCCTTGTGGACGATGCCATCATCGACGTCGAGAATGTTTTTCGCCGTCTGAAGCAGAACCAGCACTCGCCCTCCCCAGAGCCTGTCTTAACAGTGGTCTATAAAGCCTCCAGCGAGATTAGAAACTCCATACTCTTTGCAACTCTCATCATTGTGCTCGTTTTCCTGCCGCTTTTCAGTCTCGGCGGGTTCGAAGGGCGTATGTTTGCGCCGCTTGCTTTTGCCTACATCATATCGATTACGGCGTCGCTTGTGGTCGCTCTGACCGTAACCCCGGTGCTTTGTTACTACCTCCTGGGCCACTCAAAGCTGCTGCACGACGAGAGAGATTCACGGCTTGTGGCCTGGTTGAAACGCCATTACGCACGCATATTGAATTGGACGCTTCGCCACCCATACAAGATCATCGGCGCTTCTGCCGCGATGCTATTGGTTGCGGTGTTGCTCTTTCCTTTTATGGGACGCGAATTCCTGCCGCCCTTTAACGAAGGTTCCTATAACGTTCTTGCCACGCTGCCTCCAGGAACCTCACTGCAGGAGTCTGTGCGTATAGGCAATGTTGTGGACAGAACACTACACGAGGTTCCGGAAGTCGTTTCCACAACCCGCCGGACAGGGCGGGCTGAGGCTGACGAGCACGCGGCAGGAGTAAACGCGAACGAACTTGAAGTTGTCTTAAAAGAAAGCGATCGCTCACACGAGGAAGTGACGGCAGAGGTCAGAGAAAAGCTCGCTCGCATTCCCGGAATTGATGTAGAAGTCGGCCAGCCCATTTCGCATCGCATCGATCACCTGCTCTCGGGCACGCGGGCACAGATTGCCATCAAGCTTTTTGGACCCGACCTCGCTACGCTCCGTGCCAAGGCAGGAGAGATTCGCGAGGCGATGGAGGGAGTTGAAGGGGTCGTTGATCTCGTCGTTGAGCCGCAGGTGGGAGTGCCGCAGGTACAAGTCAACTTGAATCGACAAGCGGCGGCGGCCGTCGGCTTACGCGCCGAACATTTGGCCGACACTGTGGACGGCGCCTTTAACGGTCACGTTGCAACGCAGGTGCTAGAGGAGCAGAAAACTTACGATGTGCTGGTGCGCTTTGACGACTCCGCGCGGCAGTCGGTTGAATCAATCGCGGGAACTCTCATAGACACGCCAACGGGGACGAAGGTGCCGATCGGCCAGGTTGCCGAGGTGAAATTGGACCAGGGGCCGAACACAATCAATCGTGAAAACGTCCAGCGCCGTATCATCATCCAGGCAAATGTGGCTGACCGGGATCTGGGAAGCGTCATTGAAGATGTGCGAGCCGCAATTGGACAGAAGGTGCGCCTGCCGCAAGGATACTTCGTACAGTACGGCGGACAATTCGAGTCTCAGGAGAAAGCGTCGCGGCAGATCATGCTGCTTTCACTTGTTGCTATTGCCGGCATCTTCCTGTTGCTTTATATCGCACTCAAATCGGTACGCTCCGCGTTCCTTGTCATGGCGAATCTACCGCTCGCTTTGATCGGTGGCGTGGTTGTCGTCTTTCTCTCCGGCGGCACACTGTCAATCGCCTCACTCGTTGGCTTCATTACCCTTTTCGGCATCGCCACGCGCAACGGCATTATGCTTATCAGTCACTACTCGCACTTGATGATGGAGGAAGGGGTGGGCTTTCGTGACGCAATCGTCCAGGGTTCAATAGAGCGGCTCAGTCCAATCCTGATGACTGCGCTCGTGACCGGCGTCGGACTTATCCCGCTCGCGATAGGAGTGGGAGAGCCCGGCAAGGAGATTCAGCAACCGATGGCGGTGGTGATCCTTGGTGGCATTTTTACTTCGACGTTTCTAAACATGATCGTGATTCCTGCGCTCTATATGAAGTACGGGCGCGCCGAAGCGCCAGCAGCGGCTCGCGAATACCCTGAAACAACGGATTTCGCGCCCGCAAGAGATTAGTGGGCTCCCAAGCGCTGCGCGCTACGAGTTCTTCAAGGCTTTCCATTGGCGAAGTCCCAGGAGGGCTGATCTCCAACCGCCCAGTTGACGTAACATGCCAAGCGTATCCGTAACGGACCAGTCTTCGACAATCAGACCGTCATTGAACCGGCTTATCGTTATGCCGTTGAAGCGAACCCTCTTGCCGAAACTTTTGCCCGAGACAACAAAACGTGAAGTTACGCGATATCCTTCTGTGAGCTGCTCTTGAACTACAACATCAAGATCAGAAAGAACCTCGGTATACAGCTCAACGGACCGCCGAGCGCCCTCAAGCCCGTGAAACTTCATATCGTTGACGTGGTCCACGAATTCGTGGCTGTAATACCGGGACGGCGAATCAAGACCTTTACCGGAGCACACACGTTCAAGCGCGGCTTTAGCGTTTGCTTTCAGGCTCGTGTCATCCTCTACGTCACATTTGAATGAACTATTCAACTCAATCTCTCCTCTCCGTGGCAGCGGAACACGCTGCAGTAGAATTATGATTTGCAAGATGGAGCAGTGCCCACACGACGGCGAATACCATGAATCACCGATTTCGCCCCCAATCGAGATTATCGCCTCTGACTCAAGCTGTATGGACGAAACGTCTATTTTCTTGCGATCTCAATGAACGCTTGTGCGGCCCGGCTGAGGTGTTTGTCTTTTCGATAAACGATCTTTAGCTCGCGCCGGATCTCAACGTTTCGTATCTTTATGGCAACCAACGTCTTCGCCTTCAAGTCGGTCGCAGCCGCGAACCCGGAAATGAAGGCAATGCCGAGCCCATTCTGCACTGCCTTCTTAACAGACTCGGGATTCTCGATCTCCATAACTGCCTCTGCGTCAACGCGGAGTTTTCTCAGGTGGGCGGCAACAACAGCCCTAGTCGCGGAGCCTTGTTCGCGGAAGATGAACTTCTCAGTGGAAAGATCCTGGGCTGTGACGGTTCGCTTTTTGGCAAGGCGGTGACCGAGAGGCACAATCAGGATTATTTCGTCGGTGATCCACGGCAACACATCGACTTCGTCGCCCGCCAAATGTCCGCCCACAAAGCCGAAATCAAAATCATTTCGGATTACTCCTTCTTCAATTTGACGAGTGTCTTTTACGGCGAGGTGAACGTCTATTTTCGGGTAGCGCTGTTTGAACTGAGCAATCGTTCGCGGAACAAGATACATCCCCGGCGTGGTGCTGGCCCCGATTCGCAATGACCCGCGTTCGAGTCCCTTTAGCTCATCGATGGCATGACGGGCATCGTCCATTGCTGCGATAACTCGGGTGGCGTATGGAATGAGTAGTTCACCGGCTTCAGTAAGTGCGACCTTCTTTCCCAAGTGTTCGAAGAGCTTCGAGCCGAGATCGTGTTCCAGTTGGCGCATACGCACGGAAACACTAGGCTGGCTAAGGTGAACCTCCTCACCCGCACGCGTGAAGTTCAAATGCCGGGCGACGCTTAGAAAAACCTGTAAGTCGCGAACATCCATGAGCACCTATTGTAGTTAACTATCGTGATGATTGAAACAATTCATTTTAACAATCAGACATGAGGCCCTATCATCTCAGGACCATTTGAGGACTTACCCATGAAGAAATATGGACTTCCCCTAGTCTTCTTTGCTCTCCTAGCAATGGCTCTGCCTGAAGTGCTACCACAGGAAAAGGGCACCACCGTAAAAGTGGAGATCGGCCCGAACGTGCGCGCTAGTGACAAAGGAGTGTCCCACGTTGAACCCTATATCGCAGCGCATCCGGAGGACAGTCACAATCTTATTATTGTGGTGTCACATAACGTCGAAGGTAAAGGTCTTATCGCAGAGACGTTCACCACGTCGGATGCCGGTAAGACTTGGGGCGTCTCGCCTCTGCCTCAATTGCGAGAGGCGTTGTTAGCCAACAAACTCAAGTATGCTCTTGACGTTTGGGTAACGTATGCGCCGGATGGCATAGCTTATGTCTCCACCCTCGCTGATGTGAAGATCCAAGAACGAGACCTAGATCAAATACTGGTCTATCGCTCTGAGGATCGAGGCAAAACCTGGCAAGGTCCGACCTTGATACCACCCCGAGGCAGCTTTGACCGCCCCTTGATGGTTGCGGCAGGGACCAAGAACAACAAGCGCATCTTTGTGGTAGCCAGCGATGGCCGAGGCTTTGCCGTTTTGAGGTCCGACGATGGCGGACTTTCCTTTAAGACCACCGCGTTCATCGAGCCTGACAATCTTGCTCATCAACCTAAGAACCCACTTCTTTTACCAGATGGATCACTCCTGGTGCCTTACAATGATTACCCCCATATCAGCGTCAAGGAGTTTGAGGAGATTCGCCGTGAGCCACGGAAGCAGCGATTGAATTCGTCCAGAATCTACGTCGTGCGGTCACGGGATGAGGGTCTGACCTTCGACCTGCCACAATTTGTCGCCGACATCCCACGGATGATTCCCGACGGTCTCGAAATGGCCGTGGATCTGTCGAACAGCAGGTTCCGGGGTCGAATCTACGCCGCCTGGAACGGTGAGCGTGAGGATAGCCGTAACATGACGATCGCTTACTCCACAGATGCCGGCAAGAACTGGTTAAAATCAGCGACCTTTCGGGCTGAAAACGCGGGCCCGGCGTTTTTCCCCACTATAGCCGTATCTGCCGATGGAGTAGTGGGTGTGAGTTGGCTTCAACACGAAAAAGATGAAGGGAAATTCTACTGTTACCGGATCTACTTCGCGGCTTCAATTGATGGAGGTGAGTCTTTCACACCGCCCCAAGTCGTTTCCGAGGTGGTTTCCTGTCCGGACAGTGTGTCAAACAAAGAAACGATCGGTAGATGGGCGCGCGGCGCCGATTACATGGGGCTAGCGCCAGCAGCGGATGGGAGTTTTCACCCAGTTTGGGTTGATGCCCGAGATGGAGCATTCCAAGTCTACACAGCGCGCATTAAGGTGCGAAAGGGAATCTAGATTTTCAGCGAACTTTCACGTTAACAGGAATAGATTCGGAAACCCTAATGGCCTTAACAGGAATCGCGAATAGCGAATCGAGAATTGCGACCGCTCAATTGGTTGAAGCGCTAAAGGAGACCCGCACGCGCACACTGGAGCTTATCGACGATCTGAGCGACGAACAGGTGATTGGTCCACGTTTGCAGATCGTGAATCCACTCCGTTGGGAGATTGGTCATTTGGCGTGGTTTCAGGAGTTCTGGGTTTTACGACACCTCGGTGGTCAGCCGCCGATTCTCAAATACGGCGATGAGTTATATGACTCAGCGCGCGTCGCCCACGGCACGCGTTGGGATTTGCCATTGCTCGAGAGAGACAAAACCGTGTCTTACATGCAAGAAGTGCTTCAGCGAGTAAGCGAACAGGTTCATAACGGGAACAGCAATCTCACGGATGCTGAAGGCTACGACGAAGAGTACTTCCTGAACCTCGTTATGTTACATGAGCAGATGCATGATGAAGCAATCACTTACACACGTCAGACTCTGAGCTATCCCGCACCGGCAATCGGCAACACGGCAAAGCAGGCTGGTGTTATTGAGGCGGATAACAATTACTTAATGGGCGATGCCGAAATACCCGGCGGCAAATTCACTCTCGGAAGCCCTCCCGAATCGGGCTTCGTCTTCGATAACGAACGCTTGGCACATGAAGTTGAGATCGCCCCTTTTGCGATTTCCAAAACCGCCGTGACGAATGGTGAATTCACAAATTTCGTAGAAGACGGCGGCTATAGAAGGAGCGAACTATGGACCACGGAAGGTTGGCATTGGCTGACGGCTGCGAGTGCAGATTGCCCGGTCTACTGGGGCCGAGAGAGAAACGGTCGCTGGTTGCGGCGCAACTTCGATGAATGGGTTGTGTTGGATGAGCGTCTACCCGTCATTCATATCAATTGGCACGAGGCTGATGCTTACTGCCGTTGGGCGGCTCGGCGTCTGCCAACAGAAGCAGAGTGGGAGATGGCTGCAAGTACTGAACCTGCGGCGAGTGAGCGAGACCGTTCATCGTATAAACGCCAATACCCGTGGGGCGACGATTCGCCCACATTGGAACGTGCAAATCTTGACTGGAGCGCAATGGGATGCGTTCCGGTTGACGCGCTACCGGCAGGTGTGAGCGCGTTCGGCTGCCGGCAGATGATCGGGAACGTCTGGGAATGGACGGCAAGCGACTTTAAACCTTATCCCGGGTTCGTCGCCGGTCCTTACAAAGAGTATTCCGAGCCCTGGTTTGGAGATAACAAGGTGCTTCGCGGTGGTTGTTGGGCGACTCGTTCGCGCCTCATTCACAACACCTATCGAAATTTCTACACGCCTCATCGTCGCGACGTATGGGCGGGATTCCGCACCTGCGAACTAAACATTTGAAAAGAATGAAGATTGCCATCGTCACCCCAGCCCCGCCGAAGTCACGCTACGGAAACCGCATTACCGCGTTGCGGTGGGCCAGAATTCTCAGACGACTTGGGAATCGCGTGTCGATTTTACAGACGTATGACAGTAAGCCCCATGATCTCTTGGTTGCTTTGCACGCTCGGAAGAGCCATCGATCAATGGTCAACTTTCGACGCCAGAACCCTTCAGCCCCGATCGTCGTCGCTCTTACCGGAACAGATCTCTATCGTGATATTCGGACCAACCGGCGCGCACAAGAGTCGCTCGAGATCGCGACCAGAATTGTTGTCCTTCAACCCAAAGCCACCGAAGAGCTACCGCCGAGTTTGCGAAACAAATCGCGGGTAATCTATCAGTCAGTTGAAAACGGACAGCCACTGCCAGGCGCGCGCGGCTGGTCAGCGAAAACAAGCGCAAGCAAGTCTGAAGCTCGTGAAAGAACCAATGGCACCTTCGATGTGTGCGTCATCGGCCACCTGCGTGCAGTGAAGGATCCGTTCCGCACCGCGATGGCGGCGCGTTCTCTTCCTGATTCATCAACGATCCGAGTTTTGCAAGTTGGGGGCGCAATGACGGACGGAATGGCCGACAGGGCGCTGAAGGAAATGAGTGCAAATAAGCGCTATCGATGGCTGGGAGAGCAGCAGCAAGGACGCGTCCGTCGTATTCTGAGCAAGAGTTCTCTCTCTGTGGTTTCATCCCGCATGGAGGGAGGGGCAAACGTGTTGTCAGAGGCGATAGCAGCATCCGTTCCCATCCTGGCTTCGCGCATTGACGGGAACGTCGGCATTCTGGGCGCAAACTATCCAGGCTATTTTGATGTCGGTGATACCGCGGAGCTCACACGACTGCTCAGATGTGCTGAGACTTCCCCGACGTATCTTGCAGAACTAAAGGCGTGGAGCAAGAGGTTAGCCCCGCTTGTTGATCCCATGCGAGAAGAGCAAGCCTGGTCAGACTTGATCGGGGAGTTGGGACAGAAGTGAACAAGATGAATAGACCGAGAGTCGCTGAAACACTAACAGGTTGAACTTTTTGTAGCGTAACGAAGACTATTTCAACCCCTTGGAGGCAAAAACAATGAAGCAGGTCCTTTGCGCCTTGGCGCTAACAGTCGCATTTACTTCCATGGCATTGGGTCAGGCGGTTCAAAAGCACGAAATGACGGACTCAAAGAAAGCCGAGATGAGTCTTTACCCAACGGCTGAGATTCAATGGAAAGACGGCCCGGCATCATTGCCTGCCGGAGCCAAGGTTGCAGTGCTGGAAGGCGACCCAGGCAAAGAAGGGTTTTTCACCATGCGACTTTGGTTGCCGGACGGCTTCAAGATTCAGCCTCACTGGCATCCAAAGGTGGAGCATGTCACGGTCATCTCAGGCACCTTCAACGTCGGTATAGGAGACAAGTTTGATCAGACCGCGACCCGAGAGATGCCGGCGGGTACGTTTGGCTTTTGGCCTGCAGACATGAAGCATTTCGCGTGGGCAAAAGGCGAGACGGTTCTTCAACTTCATGGCACCGGGCCATGGACGATCACTTACGTGAATCAGTCAGATGATCCACGCAAGCCGAAGCAATGAGCTTCTCCGAAGAATTCCTGCGAGATCGCTATGAAAAAGAATCGGACTTTCATTTCAACAGTCTTCTTAGTGGCGATGGCGTCCCTGAGCTGCGCTCAGAGCTCTACCAAGACAGCGGCAAACCTTTCACCCGCCTTCGCGCCAGAACTTCGCTGGAAGTATGAGAGCGGCGGTTGAGTGTTCTCGACCCCCACGG
>JBBPIC010000032.1:0-75837 GCA_038040525.1 Acidobacteriota bacterium
GAGCCGCATGCCGAGGACTTCAAGATCTCCTCAAACTAACTTTTCGGGCAAAGCATCTTTAACCAGAAAAAGGGACGCCCAACGCTTTGCTTCAGCTGCGGCGCTCGATCAGCATTCAAGCTCAAGGAACAAGATTACTTGAGAAACATGCTATCGCGCCGTCAGCTGCAAGCGCTTGTTGAATTGCGTTTTGTCGGGTCAGCGGAAGGTTGCCAGAGTCTCATTCGCCATTACGGCCTTCGGTAAAGTAGCGATCAACGACGGCAACGAGATTTCGAAGGTTTTCGTCAGTGCGGATCTGAGAATCCACCAATGCATTAATCTTCGCATTCACGTCTTTGAAGCCTTCAAGCGTCACGTTCGCAAGCCGAGCTACAATCTCACCAGTCTGGGCGACGACTTGGTCCGTCTGCGTTTGGGATTCTCTCAACCGTTGGATATCAGAGGCAAACTGCGCTTGCTGCTCAATGATAAAAGCCATTCTTCTTTCAAGCTCTTCATTGCTCATGTTTGAGGTTCTCCAAACCAATGTCTGGCATAGTTTAGCTAAAGATCTGACCATATGCTAGACAAGCAATCCCACTACGTATTGCACCACGGATGTGCGGCGCAAGTGCCGACTTGGGGGTATGATCCGGTGACTCTCCTCGGCATGCCGCCCCCTAGGCACTGTTTCACGATCCATCGCAGGGTTGTTTAGATTTAATGACGCTCGAGCGTTAGAATTTGCGTAACAAGTCAAAGGATCGGAAGTACAAATTAAGCTGGGCTTTTATGAAAGCGTGAAAAGTTAGTGCCAGACTGCAGCACAGTCTCAACTGAAGAAGGTGGGTTGTTCCGAAGGGAATTGAGATAGACATGGACCCGAAGGGGACTCGAACCCGCAGCTC
This sequence comes from Acidobacteriota bacterium, assembly GCA_038040525.1. GTDB lineage: Bacteria > Acidobacteriota > Blastocatellia > Pyrinomonadales > Pyrinomonadaceae > PSRF01. Next base: position 891 of record JBBPIC010000032.1, read on the forward strand.
CGCCACACGGCAGTTTCCGGATTTATTTGCCGGGAAAAAACAGCCAGCCGGCAATTCTAGTTGCTGAAGCTAACGAGAGCAGGGGCCCGTCCCGGACGAGCCCCCGCAGAGTCGTTGAAGGTAAGCGTTGCCGGTACGATCCTGGCAACTTTGCAAACTATCGGGTGACAGTGGTGATGGTGAATGTCGCCGCGGGAACCGTGCTCTTTAAATCGTAGCTCTCGATTTCCAGGTCGGCTAAACGCTGGCCCTGAAGCCGCGTGACGATGCGAAAGGGCAGCATCATGCAATCGGCTCTTCGATAATCGCTGCGATTCTCATCAATGAGCACCTGGCTGTTGTAGCGCGTGGTAATCCTGTCGATCAGGAAGGTATTCATGTTAATCCAGTAGCGCACAGTGTCCTGTGGATTAAACTTAACTTCCACCACGTAATCATTGCCCTCATCCTTTTGCCGCGCCGTCACGAGTTGGCCGTCAATCGCCCGATTGAGAGTATTAAATCCCATCATCCCCCAATGCCGCGACGCCGCAGTCTCGCTCACGCGAAACTCGTTACCGAAGATCATTCCGCCGCCCTGTGAGCCGGTGTAGACGAGATAAGTGCGCCCTGGAAGAGTTGCGCTGGGCGCGACATCCAATCGCCGGCGCATTTCTCTATCCTGATAATCCGTAATCCTGAGTTTCACTTCGGCCATGGCGCCAAGCGGATTAGCGCCTACGCCCCCAAATGCCGCGGCGTTTACGAAACCGCCAGCCTGTACAGTGACGTTTTGCATGTTGGTGTAATCAGCGCCGCCGTGCGCGATGCGAGCGACGCTTAGAATTTCGCGCCCGGTAAAGTCGGCAGCGGAGTTGGGAATGGTTGTGGTAGATGCCGTTAATGCCAACGCTGCCGCGCAGCAGAACGCAAGCAATAAGGCTTTCCGTAAAAGTGATCGTCGTAACATAACTAGGTGGTTCCTCCTGTAGTCTTTGATTGCACGCTGCTTGTACAGCATGTAGCAACTAAGGTCAATGTTGGGGAATGTAAAAGGGGGATCCAAACTTGAATTCTCTATGCGGCTAACGCTGGAAAGAACAACGAGAGAAACGATCCACGAACAAATACGAAAGAAACACTAAACTTTTTCGCGTCAGTTCGTGTAGTTTCGTGGATCGTATTTTCTTGCTCGAAAAACAGGAATTGAACGTTTGTTGGGAGAAGAACTTCAAAATACGACCAACTGCAATCGTTCCTTTTTGTTCAATTCATCCAATGTCCTGAGCGCGCAAGGCAATCCCCGTAGCCCCAAGAAATACCAGAAGCATCGCCAGGAGCACGGCGAGATTGGTCAAAAGGCCGCCCCAGGGATGCAGGAAATCGACAAAATTGCTCAGGTCGTCAGGGATCCGGGTCGCCTCAGCGATTTCCGGAGCCGGTCCTGTCTTTGGCGGTGTAGGTTTCACAGGCGCACCTCCGGCCATTAGATCCTTCTGGTATTGGTCCATCTTCTTTTCGAAGTCCTTTGAGTTTTTCTCGGCGTCCGCCTTGTACTTGTCGATCCTCTCCTTAGCGTCCTCGATGTTTGCGTCGTTCTCAAATTCAATCTGCTTGTAAAGGCCGCGCCCTTCGTTGCTTTCCGCAGGCTCGGCATCTTCGTCCTTACCGCGCAGAACGTCGAGACCAGACAAACGTTTCATTTCATCAAACGACCATGTTGCCGGCATTACGACGCCCACCACTTTGGCGAATCCAACCGGAACACCCACCAGACCAGAAAAGAGAATCTGCGGTATCAAAATGAGCGGCACCAGACTGGTGGCCATCTCCGAAGTTTTTACTACAGCCGAGATAAACAGCCCGAGCGCCACGCCGACCATACCAGTCAAAATCATGACGAACAGTTGGGGAATGCCACCCAGGTAACCGGGCAAACTCATCAACGTCGTCACATCAAGAAATTTCAAGGTTCCGAAGAGGAGAAAACATTGGATACTTACGATCATCATCAGCACAAAAAGTTTCGAGCCGATGTAAGGCAGTAGCCGCAGATTGACCATGCGCTCGCGGTTATAAACAGCCCGTTCACGAATGACTTCTCGGGAAGCTACCGACGTCCCAAACCAAAGCGCCACCAGCGCCAGAATAAAGAATGGAAAATCCCGCTGAGATTTTGGTCCAACTACCAAATAGGTGAGCAGGGCGATAATCGGCGCCTGAGCAAACAGAATGAGCAGGTTAAACTTGTCACGGCCCAATACTCCCAGGTACCGGCGCGAGAGGGTGGCCCACTGTCTCACTGAATCGAGCACTGTTGTCCGTCGCTTGGCGGGCGCCGACTGGCGCGGAGTACTGGAAACCTCTGTTAGCGGATCCGCTACGTTTCTTTTGAATTGCTCGGTCCGCAAGAAGCGATGCTTCCATTCCTCAGCAACCTCTTCAGCAGCCTGCTCCCTGGAAATCTGCCCGTTCGTTTTTGCGAGGCGCTCACTGATCGGCGCTTCGAGTTTGTCATACAGATCTTTAAAGCTTTCCGCTCCCACATGGGCAAGGGCTTCATGTGGCTTACCGTAAAAGACGAGCTTGCCTCGCATCAGCAGCACGATCTTGTCAAAGAGTTTGACGTTCTCCATCGCGTGCGTGGTGAGAATCACGGTCCTGCCCGATTCGGCGATCTGTCGGAAGAGCTTCATGACCTTCTCTTCGGTAGCCGGATCGAGTCCCGAAGTCGGCTCATCGAGGAAGATGACTGACGGCTTAGTAATGAGCTCGACGGCGATTGAGACACGCTTACGCTGCCCGCCTGAGAGTTGTGAGATAGGGACGTCGCGGCGTTCAGAGAGACCTGTCACGTCCATCACTTCACCGACGATCTGATTGATTTCCCTGGTCGAGATATCACGTGACAGTCGCAGCCGCGCCACATAATAAAGGGTGTTGAAGACCGTTAATTCCCGGTGAATGATGTCGTCTTGCGGAACGTAGCCGATCGACTGCTTAAGCGACTCCAGGTGCTGATAGAGATCCAAATTGTTCACCAGGACCTGGCCACTCGACGCCGGGCGCATACCGTTGAGCGAGTCCATTAGCGTCGACTTGCCCGCGCCCGAAGGGCCCAACATTCCGACAAACTCGTTGGGTTGAATGCTCAAACAGACTTCGTCTAACAACCTGACCTTCCCGCGGCCTGAGCGGTTTGGCACTTCCTTCGTCACCTGAAAAACATCGATACGCGTCTTGGCCCGGGTGTCAAAAACGGCCACTCCTCTTTGTGGATCAACTCTTAGAAGAAACGGGCCGATTTGTACGACATCTTCCGGCCGGATCGATTTACTACCGGTGATGCGTTCACCGTTGATGTAAGTGCCGTTTGATGAATTGAGATCCTGGATCGCCACACCCGCAGTGGTGTTTAAGACCGAAGCGTGACGGTTGGATATCAGGAGACCATCGAGCCGTATGTCGCATTCCTCGCCGCGGCCAATTGTGAGTTGCCCCGTTTTGCCAAACGGACGCTCAAGAAACACCTGTGGTCGATCAGCAAGGCCGGCTTGACTGATCTGAAGTGGAGCCTCTGAGCCGACCACCATGGTCCCCATCTTCCTGGAAGATGGAGCAACGGCTGGCATCATTTGCCCGGCCGCGATGTCGGCATATTGTGCGGGCTGTTGCGCCGGCGCTGGCGCCGGATGGGCGGGATCCACAAAACTGATGGTTGGACCACCGAGACCCAGTTCAATCTTATCGTTGTGATGAAGCAGTTGGGGCTCGACGATTCGCTGGCCATTAAGCAGGGTTCCGTTGAAGCTTCCCAGATCAAACAGCACGTACCTTTCGTCCTGGCGACGAATCTCTGCATGACGGCGGGAAACAACGGCTGCGGCAGCAGCGATTGCCCCCTCCACTCCAGGATCGCGGCCGAAGCGCGTAACTTCCTTGCTTAGTTCAATCCGCTTCAAGCTTTCAGTCCCAGCTCCCGAGAGTTCGACAAAAACAGGCGCGGCCGGCTTGCGTGGAGGGGCTCCCGTAGGCAGCTTCTGCGCGCTTGACTGAAGAGGGGGTTTGGGTGGAGGTGGAGAGGCTGGACGTGGCCTGTCCACCAGCGTTGCCGATTCCGGTGCTGCTTGCCCGATGCTCGTGACAATGAGAACAGGTCCACCAGTTCCAAACTGCACGCGCGAATCTACGCGCAGTGCGCCAGGTTGTTTGAGTAGCTGCCCGTCGAGAAATGTGCCGTAGGTGGAACCGCTGTCTGAAACGACCCAGCGGTCATGCTGTAGCTGAATTTCAGCGTGCTGCCGGGAAACCGTAGGCCATTGTTTCTGATCAAAAACAATCTGGCACGTCGCCGGGTTGCGACCTACAATTATCAACGGCTCGCTATAACTGGTCTCGTTTTGTTGGCGTCCCTGAATTTCTTCGGCAAAGGCGATTTGTGTCACGTTAGGCAGCTTTCTCAGAAGTCTGGGCAGGCTGTTAGGCCGTTATGGGCGAATCGATCAGCAGCAGTTGTTGGAACTCGGGTGGTATTTAACTCAGAAACTATATCAAAACTCAAGGTGGCCAATAGCCAGGTAAAACGATCCACGAGATCACACGAAGCTACACTGACCTTTCTTCGTGAACTTTCGTGTAATTTCGTGGATCGTTTTACCTGGTGAAAGCCACTAATCGGCAAAGCAGGACCCTTCCGAGCACGGACTATTTTCGAGCTTCACCTGCTACCTGACGCCCCATTCCCAAATACCGAACAAAACCTTCTTGCTTACAGGGTGGTTGGCTTGCTTGAGAGATAAGGCAATTTGCCCCCGATGGTGGGACTCATGTGAAATGAGATAGCCAAGAAACGCTGCGGCGTGAGGCTTGAAGCTTTTTATCTTACCGCCAGCTTCAATACCCTTCGTGAGAAGTTTGCTTATCGCCAGGCCAGACTCAACAAAAGACTTTTGGAGCAGTTGTTTATCTAACGCATCCTCTTTCTCAATCTTCAGCAGCTTACCCATTAGCTCAGGCGCCGCCTGCTTCAGCCACATTAGTCGGACATTGTGAATGTGGGCCAACTGCTCTCCAACATTGCGTCCCTTCGACACCGCTACGTCCTTCAAATGTTCAGCTTCGATAGCATCGAGCAGGTAAAGGTTAACTCGATCATGAATATCCCAGGTTTCTAGTAGTTGTTTGTCGTCCATGTCTCACCTTTCAGCGAAAGCCATCCTATTCAGGAAGCATTAGGTGACCCCGTCATGCCTCCGCTACGCTCGTCCGCTCGGCGCAATCCGCGGTGCCACTTCGCTAACGCTCCCGTAAACCACTTCCCTTTTATCATTCCAGGTAACTTAAACGCTGCAGGCACACTAGTCCAACGGTCTAAAGCCAGTCGGCGCCTGAGTCAGACAAGATCGCGACTGCATTCTTTCCGACTAAGAGATGGCAAAGATATCAGCAGCCCTCGTTACAGCCTGACTGCGCGATGCTCTATTCTTTTTCCAAGTGTGACTTTGTAACCGGCGAGCGCTTAACGGAGCTTCTGCGAATGCGTTGGAAAGAATCTGACTCTGCTTCGGAGACGCGGGGCAGGAAATCGAGAGAGCTGCCGGATCGATAACACCCTAATGGGAAGAATCAGCATTGCTGCGCGGCTTAGTGAGCCGAAGCGCAATTGGTACTCTATGGTTTACGGCCCAAACCTATGCCGATACTCGGCCGAGTTGAGAAAGCCATTGATCATGATGCGATAATCCCCGCCCGTCTGATTCATCGTCTGAATCCATTGCAGGTAAGAGATGTCCGCTGTACGGCGCAGATACCCGAAATACTGCATGATCACAAACGCTTCGTTGTAGTACTTGTGATACATCTCGGCGCTCTCAACCAATGCCCGCAGTACCTGCGCCCGCGTCACTGTCCCATTCGTCAGCGCGGCTACCCAGGCAGTTCTGGTTGGATGATTCGGTAGCCCCACTGTTTGCAGCAATCCATCGACATAGGCAGTCGGCGTTGTCAGCGAATCATATTTGTTGCCGAACTCTGGCCGCGTCATAAACTCATTGATGAAGGTTACCTTGTTGGCTTCCAACTGTTGGGCATTGAGAAAGCCGCTCACCTTCGAAAAATCGGGGGTGAAGTCACTGTAAAGCGGAATCTTCCCGATAATCGAATAGAACCGGTAAATGAAATAGCTGCGACTTTGAAATTCTTCTGAGCGGAAGAAGGCGGAAGACACTTCAATCCGATCACAGGGCAGCTGCACGGTCGTGCCGCAGTTGCTCAGGATATCGCGCCAGCCTTGCAGACCCGCCGCATCCGGCTCTCGACTGAGAAAGTCGCTGTAGTGTTGCCAGACGAAGAATTGGTCCGAATCGAGCGCATTCGGTGTTAGCGCCTCTTCGCCGTCGAGAATGCTGTTTTTGTTGCGATCAAGCGCGTTGCGATGGCCATCGCCGGCTGGCAAACCGGTAAATGTTAACTCAGCGCCCGCGCCGGCCGATTGCAGTAACTGCTGCAACGAAACTGGCGTCTCGCTCTGCCTATCGGTTTGAAACAGTCCGTTGCCGGTATAGAGAAATCCACGCGGCGCTCCAGAGTAGATTCCCCTGACTACCAGATCGCAATTCCCTGCCGTCGCCTGGCTCATCAGCAGATTGATTCGATTCGTCACGGCAGACGACGTTTTGTTGTCGGCGTTGGCGGTTACTTGCACGCCCACCGCAGGCGCAATGCCCGAATCGAAACTGAGAACGAATTGCTCGACGTCGCGTCGTTGGTTGTCGTTTTGAAAAGTGAAAACCGGCGCGTGCAAAAACGTCAGCAGAGTATCAATCGATCCGTCGTGTAAGAATCCATAGCCGGTAAGCTGCTCGCCCGACGTGCGGAAGAAACCCGTCTTTTGATACTGGCCGCGGAGTTGTGGAACTTTGAAATCCTGCGATTCCTGGAGCAAAACGCCAGGAATCAGAAGCTTGTTCGTCCCTGTTCCAAATCCTGACGCAGTGTGACATTGATTGCACGTGAGGACTCCGGCATCGAAAGTGGCCGTATTGAAAAGTTGCGAGCCGCGGGTGGCGTTCGGGCCGGTGGCTGGATTCGGCAAAGTGCGATCGAGATTCTGGTTGGGGTTCGGTGGATATGTCATCGTTTTGGTGAACGATGTGAATGCATTCATTTCGTCCGTGGTCAGTTGCCGCGGGCCGCCCAGCAAACTTTGGAAAGCGGTGTTGAAATCGGCCAGCGTCCCGCGATCGCCGCGCCAGTGTAAAGGCTCCGTGCCGACGATGCCGCGTAGCGATTGTGTGGTCATCGGCCCTTTCATCGGGTGAAACACAGACTGGGTCGGAAGACCAGGTAACCCAAGCCCGTTAATAACGACCTGCATCTGGCCCTGCGGATCGCCCAAGTCCCAGGCAAGTCCATCGCGGTGGCCGTCCAAATGACAACTCGCGCAGGCGAGATCGCCGTGCGCGGAAAAGCCGGCGTCGTACAAGAAACGCCTGCCAGTACGCACAACTTCGGGCTCGGGATTGAAGCCGACGGGCACCGTGGCGATCTGCGCCCTCGTCGTCGTGTCAACAATGCTAATGGTTTCATCGAAGCGATTCAGCGCGTAAAGCAGGTTGCTTTGTTGATTAAGCGCCAGGCCCGTCGGCCCCTGGCCCACATTGATGCGCGCCTGGACCACCCCTGACGAGTTCAACACACCAACTTTCGCCGAGCCGGTCGCGGCAATGTAGAGCGTGCCGTCCGCAGCGCGCACGATGTCGCGAGGCAATGCCAAACTATTCGCTCGTTCGGCATCCGAGCCGAGGGGCACACCGTAGTCAATGTGGGGATTCAGATCGACGGGCGTAACATTTGAATTCGCCAGGTTGACCATCGACACGCGGGTGTTGAGAAAACGACCTCGCACATTTGGTTCAAAACGAACGTCGTTGTGCGCCTCATCGTTGACGACGACTAGCTGATTCGACGTGGGATCGACCACCGTGTTCCCGATATGTGTGCCGACACCGCGCACTTCCCTGCTAATCGAGGCAGTTGCGGCGTTCGCATCGAGAATCACTACATCAACATCCGCAAGCGTATAAGGGATAAACTGGGTCCAGCGAGTGCTGCCGCTTTCGTCGGCCCATCCCGAACCATTCCATTTGACAATCAGACCGACGCTGGGCGCGGCCGGCAATGACGCGGACATTGGCGGATTTGGCGGCGGCAGGCCACCCGCCGCCTCAACCTGCGCGGCAGGCACCGTGGTCGTCTGGTTCCCCGACTCAAAAACGGAAACAAATACTCGCGAGTTGCCCGGATTGCCCGTCAACGCGCGCGGTTGCTTCCCGCGAATGACAATAACCTGCGGCGCGGCTGCTGGCGCATTTGGATCGTAGACTTTGATCTGGCTCAGGCCTGAGACGCAGACAAATGCCCGCTCGTTCTGCTGACCCGCGAAGATGACGTCGGTTGGCTCGTCGCCAACATCGAAGGTTCGCGTCACATTCCATGTCTTGAGGTCAACGACGCTAACTGAATCGGACAGCCAGTTGACGACCCAGACTTCGCTATCGTTGCGGGCAGCCACACTAACTGGTTCCAGGCCCACGGGAATCTCGGCCATCAACGTCAACGATCGGCCGGTGAGACTAAAAACCGAGAGGCTGTTGTTAGGCGTGTTGACTGCGAGCAGACGCCTGCCATCAGGAGTGACCGTCAGAGGATGAACTTGGGGCCCTTCAAAGTTCTTGTACTCTGGCGACTGGCTCTGGGCCAACGAAGGGGCTGAGTCCCGACTGCCGATCCAAATTACGGCAAGTGAGATTATGGCGAGCGCTGCGATCAAGCGTTGAAGCTGGGCGGTTCTGGGGGATAACTTGTGCGACATCTTAGATCTTCAGTGGCGCATCATACAGTGTTGCCGGAAACCAAGCAAAAAAGGAAGTAATAGTTCTGTGGTGCCGAAGGGGAGCCTCGAACCCCCACGAGTTGCCTCACAGGGCCCTCAACCGTGCGCGTCTGCCAGTTCCGCCACTTCGGCTAATGTCAATAAATGTAACGCAAACTGTTAGTTTGCGATTCGATTAGGTACCACAGAACTTAGCGGTTTATGAAACCCTTAGCAATCCTCTTACCAGCCGCATCGCAAACTAACAGTTTGCTTTACGGTATCGCGAGTTGTCCGCAGCGACATTGTGACACTAAAGGGACCACCGGGAGATGCGGTCTTCTCACTTTTGCGACCTGTCGGAACATTTATACTAAACACGCAACCGACTCTCGTGTGGTCGCCCGTCAAAAATGCTGCCAGATACGAAGTCTCAATGCGTCCCTTGAAGGGAACCCGCTCGATTGGAATAAGTTACAGAGACTGCGCAAACAGAGAGAGAGAGAGACGAGGGAATAGCCCAATCCGAGCGCGCTACTCCAAGCGTGAAGAGGTTATTACTTATTGTCAGACGATCCTGCTGAGCTCGGTAAACGCGGCGCGCTCGATCTTCTCGGTTTCGAGCACGCGCTCACTAATCGCTCCAAACAGGTCCAGCGCGTCAGCCTTTGACAGTGACAGCTCTTTTGCGCTTCTCTCGCGCAGCTGTTTAAGACGATCTCGAAGGGATTCGAGCTCTTTGTCGATCGCGGTAGTACGGGGTTTCCGGATCAGAACCGATCTGCGGGTGAGAGCCTCGCGAGTCTCTTTGAGCAGAGGGATCGAATCTGGCAGCGCTGCATCCGATATTGCCCGCCACGACGCCTCGCTCTCACGGAACTGCTCGGCAACTTTCTTCAACGCTGACTTCTTTAATACGCCGGCAGCCTGGTCGAGAAAATCAGCGTACAGCCCGCGAAACGCGCTGCCCCCGTAGCCTCGCAATTCGATCTGCTCGAACACAGTACTCATAGCGCCATGCAATGGTGGTCCACCAGGAAAACAGTTGGGCCAGCCCTTCTTGTTTTTTGTGTTGGTCAACATCTGGGCCCATTTGTTCAGCGCCGCCAGGCCAAAATTCGCGATCCCCAGACCCTCGAGCATTTGACTGCAAGTGACCCGAATTCGATCTGATAAGGTTTCGCGCAGCTGGGGTTTGGCGGTCGCCTCGCTGATCACCACCGTACGGAACTTGGGAGCGTAGTTTGAATTACGCGCCTCGGTAAGCTCCTCCATGCTCATCCGGATCACGCTGTCGCCTAAATCCCCAACAAGTACGTCATCCCCTTCCATTCCATACACCACCACCTGGTGATAAGCGAGTGGGTTACCCGACAGAAACATGTACGGCAGCTTCGTGACCTCAACCCAGACGATGGGAGTGAAACCGTCGTTCAGGATCTTTACCAGGCTCTTTGTTGCGGCGGATGGCGATGAGGAATGCCGTACGTCGGCGGTAGCGCCCCAACCCTCGGTCATCTGTAACGTGAAGTACGGAGTGTCACCCTCTTTTGCGTGGATTCGGTAACCGATGTAAACCGGATGCCCGCCATGCATATCAAAGAGCCAATAGGCGCACCCAATACCGCCACCCAGTCCGAACAGGATTTCCTCGGTGCAGAGATCGCTCGTACAAGCGTCGCGCTGAATCAACACATTTCGCAGCGTGGCAGATTCGGGTTGACGGCCAGCCACATGCTTTTTCGCGCTTACCGTTTTTGTACTCATGACACTATAAGGATATCACTCCGAAGAAACTCGCCGCATCCCAAGAACATATTTCAACGCAGCCCTGCCGCCAAGGTAAGCGGCAAGCAGCTTCGTCGAATCTGAAATCGCTACCATGGCCCAGTTGTAGGCCGTTGCTTGTCCAAGCAGACTGAGTGGTATGTCAATGACCGGCACGATGAGCCAGGCCGACAGACACATAGCCACAGCCCGGGTACCCGCTTTCCGTCCGACCCACCGGCAGGCGAAGAACCAAAACGGAATTCCAACTACTACTGACACAATCGGACTGGCGAGCTGGGCATAGTTTTGATAGTAGGAAAGATTTTCCCCAGGATGGATCAGATAGCTGTAGATCCCAACCCAGACGAAGGCCGCAAGCGTTACCGCGACTTCGAGTCCGACGGCTGTGATTGCCACCCAGCCCCACGGAATATGATCGCCTTTCTCCTGGCTCACTGCTTTCGCATGAACGGATGCCTCTTGCATATGCCCTCCTCATTTTCTAATCCGGCTAACCGGAATGTAGATCTCGGTGTGATTCATTTCGTGGTTAGCGTCAACGCGCGTCGTGCGGTAGACCTCAATACAGGGTAGACCGCCAACCCGATAACCTTTCAGTCGCGCAGCCCTGCGAACAATAGTCGCGTATGCCTCTGGAAAGGTTCGATAGTGTCCCACATGCGTGGTTACAGCGAACTCGGCGGCGTTGAGCACCTGATGTCCGATTGCCCCTTCGGATGAAAACTCCTCCGGTACAACGATGCCTGCGTCGAAGCGTAATCGCTCCGGGGCGGTGAGACCCGGTGCGTCTTGTGCGATGCCAAGAAAAGTCAGGTCAACGGGCAACCGCTTGGATTTCGCCCAATCGGCCAGCTTGTGCCAGAGAATGTCCGTTACAGTCTCATATGGTCCAAGGTGTCGAATGAACGCTACGTGCAGTTGCGCCAGGTGAGCGACTCTTGTCTGGGATAACTCAAAATCGTTGTAAAGCTCGTCAAGGCCAGGTGCCGAAAGTTGGCTTGCGAGCATTTTGCCGCGACCCCACTCTCGGTAGCTTTTCGGTGTGACTTGAAATCTGCGTTTGAACTCACGCGAGAATGTCTCGTGGCTTTGAAAGCCGGAGTCGAGCGCGACGTCGAGTATTGTGGAGTCGTGTATTATTAGCCGGCTCGCTGCACGCTCGAGTCGCAGGCGTTGCGTGTATTGCTTCAACGTTTCACCAACCGCGGAGCGAAACAAGCGATGAAAGTGAAACTGCGAGAGCCGAACTCGCTTTGCCAGTACCTCAAGCGATAAATCCTGATCGAGGTTGGCCTGGATGTGCACAAGCACAGGCAATAGCCTCTCTATCTCGTTTCCAGAAACTCGGTTCACTTGGATCCTTGCGCTCATTCAGCAACGGTTCCTGCATTTTCTCCGGGCCAGAGTACGAACTTCGTCGCAACTATAGCGTCAGTCGGGAAGATTTTCTTGATGATTCTTGCGGTTGAGGTTTTCGGCCTCGCTCTCGTCGCAGCCGTTGCACGAGGCAGTCTGGCAGTGCAGCATTGGGCTTGCGGCAAAGACAAAAGGCCACCGGAGGTTACTCCTAGCGACCTTCGTGCAATTAGACTTCGCAGGTAGGACTCAAACCTACAACCCTTAAAAATGCCATTTTAATGCCGGGCGTTTAAACCACTCAAAGACACAGCCATCCACGGCGGGCTTGGTCCCACATGATTTTGTATTCTAGAAGTGTTTGGTGTCTATATACGGTAGGGGTGCCGAGTTACAGGTTCGGCACCCTATCCAAGTTACTGAATCGGTTAGAGTTGTGGGGATTGATATGCCGAAGGGGGGCCTGAAAAGCTTAACTCCCCTCTCTCATTTTACTGAGCAATTCTTAAAAGGCTAAGGTTTCTTGCTTCTCCCCCTTTCTCACACGACCCACTGAGTCAATCCCAGCTTCGATCTTGGTCACTAAATGGGCACTAAATTCTTTCCACGAATAATGTTGCCGACGACATCACCGACTAAAAGGGTAGTTCAGGTGCCTCATCATTGGAATTGATATTAGAATCGCCTTGCGGATCGAGCAAGTCCCTTTGGTCGAGTCGCTCCCACTCTTCCCATGTGATGCCATAAGCAAATCCGGCCTCCGTGTAATCCGCGATGTAGGCAAAGGTTTCGTCTGGCTCGAAACGGGATTCGTCAGTCTCTCCTCGCCGAGACTTTCTGCGCCGGCGTGCTGCGATGTGGCCTTCCACGGACTTCAATATCTGTCCCTTGTAAGCAGCATCTATTCTTACACCGAGCATTTCGAGCTCTCTAAACGCACATGACCAATCTACGGCGAAATGCCTCCGCTAGCCCGCTGCAATATTTTTGCCGTTGTAGGTCCTCAACCAGACGCGAGCAGATTGAAGTCGACCTAACCGATCCATTCGTTTCGCTCGCGTCAGTAAGGCGCCTTTTTTCTTCTTCCTGTTCACCACCTAGTGATCCTTCAAAATCGCTTCCGCCCCGATTCGGTAGCAATCAATCTTCGACAACGGCTCCCCATCGAAGCGGGCAGGGTTCTGAATCGTGCTTACCTGAGGTTGCGACCCACAGTTGAACACGACATACAGCCAGTAGTCATCGCTCAAGCGCTGGGCCGTTTTGTACTCATTAGCAGTAAGCGCAATCTCGCCAACAGCCGCCCGCCCCTTTACCTCGATGAACCGAGTCTCGGCTACTTCTCGTGAAATATCATCGCACGCCCGGCGTGAGATCAGGTCAAAGCCGCGAGTGTCGCTCTCAACACTTTCGACCTTGCAGCCTCGACATTCTTCATAAGCGATAGCGGCCTGAACCGCGATTCGTTCGATCGTAGCGAATCTCAAATCACGTTGAGCATCTTGCTCCGCAGATTGCTGAACGGTGTAGCCGACAGCCTTGTACGCCTTCAAGCGCTTTTCGTACATCCGATTCAGTACTGGTACCGAAGCATCCACATAGTCATACACTCGAACCAAGTGTTTGTCCTTATGGAGTCGATGCAACCGCCCGACATATTGCTGCAAAGTGCCACGCCACGAGATGGGCATAGCCAGGAACAATGTATCCAACAAGGCATCGTCGAAGCCTTCTCCAATGTAACGCCCGGTCGCAATAATGACTCGTCGCTGATCTTCAGGAACTGCAATGATCTTTGAAGCGATCGACTCACGTTGTTTCTTGCCCATTCCGCCCTTCATCACAAAAACGTTCGGCACCTTGGGCGTTAGCCTTTCAAGCAAGAGCTGCAAGTGGTCTGTTCGTTCGGTAAGCAGGAGGGGAAAGCGCCCCGCTTCAATCGCGCAAACAACATCGGCAACGATAAGGTCTGTTCGGTCTGGGTCATTAACTATAGCGGTGTAGATATCTTGTATGCCAATTCCATTCCATTCAGGAGGTACGGTAAATTCGGTTAACCTGGGAATGACCTCATATTGAAGGGCTGAAGCAGCGGCCTGCTTTTTACTGCTCACATTGAAACGAATGGGGCCGCACTGCATAAGGATAATTGGGTGGTGCCCGTCTTTGCGAATAGGTGTCGCCGTTAATCCGACGACGTACTTTGCTTTGACCTGTCGCAGCACTCGCTCGAAAGAGAAAGCAGAGACGTGATGGCATTCGTCCACAATCACCTGACCGTATCCGGCCACTAGGTCCTTCACTTCGCCCTTTCGAATTAGGCTCTGTATGACTGCTACATCGAGTCGTCCGGTTTGCATAGTCTTACCACCACCAATTTGCCCGATGTCCGTGGCGCTAAGACCGAGGAACAACGCCAGTCGCTCCCGCCATTGATCGATAAGATGACGCCGGTGAACTAACACCAGGGTGTTCACATTGCGCATTGCGATTAACTGAGCAGCAACGGCTGTCTTGCCAAATGCTGTCGGAGCGCAAAGGATTCCTGCGTCGCAAGCAGCTAGAGCTTTGGCCGCCTCTGTCTGAATCGGACGGCGATCGCCATGGAATTCAACCTCAATAGGAACTCCTCTGAAGCGATGGTCGGTTACGTCGACTGCAATGCTATGGCTCTGGAACAGATCGATCACTTCTTGCAACAAGCCACGAGGCATAGCTATATGATGAGGCAAGTCTTCAGCGCAGCCGATGACGCGGGCTTTTCCAAAAGTCGAGAGCCGCATCGCTTGATTTTTGTAAAACTCAGGATTCTGAAAAGCGGCTAGGCGAATCAAGGTATCCAGAAACACATCAGGCAAGTCTTTCTTTTCAACGTAAATCAGATTTCCAAGTTTGACTGATACTCTCGGCGGCAGCGGTTCTGTTATTACCGGAGCTCGCAGCCGTCCAGAGGGTGGACGGATCCACGGATCACTCGCTTCATCGTAATCGGAAGCGCTATGTCTAATGTTGATGACGTCGCCGGCTGGATACACCTTGCGCAGAAGTACTTGGGCCTCATCCCGGGTCAATCTCTTAATCGAAGAAAGGAAGGCCCACTGGTCGTCGTACGGCCTTAGCTGGTCGTCGACAAAGACGCTGTTGCCATCTTCGCGAGGGCCCTGCTGTAAAGGGAAGGCTATGAGGTTGCCGAATCCGCCCTTGGGCATCGTGTCCTGACTTGGAAACAAGCGATCATAGGAATCGAGACCCATGGCGTAACGCCGCTCCATCGTGCGGGTCAATATGGCGCTCGCGAGCTTCCTAGCCAATGCGGCCTGTACCGGACTTGCGAAGAAAATCCAGACATGGCCGCCATTGCCCGATCGTGATCGCTCGAGCGACGCTGGCACGCCAGTCTCCTGGCATGTTTTCAAGAAGGCGCAAGCATCCGCTTCCCAGCTCTTCTTGTCGCAGTCTACTGCTACGAACCAACAGGTATCATCTTGCAGAAGTGGGTAGACTCCGATAGTTTGCTTCCCGAGCAGATGACCTCTAATCACCTCCTCGTTTAGAGGAAACAGCTTGCTACGGCGAAATGATTTCTTCTGGCCACCACCAGCGGAACCTGCTTGGTCCCATTCGCGGATACCGGCTGGCGAATACCCCGTCCGACCGTTTTTTCCCTCCCACCTAACAGCATAAACATCGTCCCGTCCCCGAAACAGATTCATGAAAAACAATACTTTGAGCTCTGGCGGGGAGTCAGTTCTTACGCTTGCCGACGCTTGTGTGGCTTCGTTGATATGTGGCGCGAGCACCGGAGGTTTTGAGACAAGGTTTCCGTCATACACCCCAACCCGAAGTCTGAGCTTCGCATTTTCCGCGCGCAATCGTTCACATTCGGCTCTAGCGCTCTCAAGCTCATACTTCAGCACGTCGTCACTGTCCACGTCTTAACTCCCGTGGGAAAGATTTCGATCAGATGGTTGCGAGCCTCTGTACTGTATCCTGTTAACGCGTGACGAGATTGATCCTTACATCACGAAGGAGCAATCATAAAGTCTAAAGCGATTAGATTCGCTTTCTAATCCAATCGGCTAGCTGCTCTTCCGTAAGAGTCCCCTGTGCCAGTCGTAGAAACGTCAGGTATTTCTCATCTTGATTAGCTTCGAGGTTGACGCCATTCAGTAGCAGAAAAGTGCGGGCCGCTACCAGTGCGGTTCGCTTGTTGCCATCCACAAACGGATGGTTGCGAGCAATTCCATAAGCGTAGGCCGCAGCTAAGCCTGCCAAGTCTGGCGGAGGTTGAGCATAGGCCAGAACATTTGGGGGACGGGCTAACGCAGACGCAAGTAGTCCCTCATCTCTCAAGCCTTCACTTCCGCCATGCTCTGATATTTGGCGGTGATGGATCGCTATGACCGTCTCCTCCAGAAGCCAAACGATTTGAGCCATCACGAGCTATTCCGCCAACTTCTTCAAGGCATCTCGATCCTCGCGCATCACACGCTCTGCAATCTCCACCTGTTGGGCAAACGCAGGATCATACGCCGTGAGCTGGATCCCGTTCTTCGTTTCGACAACGTAGAGGCTGTCTCCTTTTCCCACCCGCAGTCGTTCTAGTATCTCCTTGGGCAAAATCACACCAACGGAGTTTCCAACGGTTGTGACCTTCAAGACACTCATTCTTTCACCTCCACACCGGCCGAACCGCAATTTCTGGGAGCCGTGACGCATTATAACGCATGTTATAATGGTGGCACACGCCGACCTCACACGAGGATTGCTTTAGTCCGATTTGATGAGGCTAGGGATTGGGATTTGTTGATCGATTTTCAACCTGTGAAGTAGCTTTCGATCGAATCATTTCTTGCGCTTCCTAGGCGTTGGCACTTTCGCTATAGGCTCATCCGCGCAGACAACTCTAAGTCGAGCTTGGAGACCATGACATGAATTCTCCTGTTCCAACAGAAGCGTGTCGAGTTGGCGAAGTCGCGCAGCATCCTGGCTCTTAGGATTCTTTCGCGCGAACTCTTCACGAGCCTTAGTTAACCTTGGCTGAACGATGACAACTTGCCGCTCGTAGCTGGAGCCGATCTTACCAAGAGCTTTGAGCATCTCTTTTCTCCCCGTCTTGACAGGCTTGCGCTTGTGCCAGACCAGATTACCAACCTTTTTCTTGACGCCCCCTTCCAGTCCTTTGGTAAGTATGGTCCGGTCAAGACTCCGGAGATTTTTTATCGCCTGTGACGTTACGATTTCGTAATCTGACACCGAGACCCCACGCGTGGAGCTTGAAGTATCCGAAGCCTTAACATGAATCAACGATAGCTTCGGCGGTTTGCTTTCATCATCGAGGTGTATGAAGTCTGCAATTTCCATCGAGCCGTCGTCACAAGCCAACCAACCACCCGAGGTGACCCCAAACTCCTTAAGAGGCCAGGAGTTCTTCACCCAACAAAAAAGCGAATCTTCTTCGCCAATGACTTTCACATCGAGTGCGCTCGGCTTTTCCTTCGTTACGTCGTATTCGCTAAAGTCGATCCAGGAAAAGTCTTGAAACGGCACATCGCGATGTCGAAGTTCAAAAACTTGTCCCTCAGCTATGGTATGGCCTGACTCATACCAGATTTTCACCCAATTAGGACGGCGGCAGACCGCAACCGCCTTTGCCAAATCGTCTTTGGTTTTGCCGGATGCCGCAGAACTCTCTAACTGCCATTTGACGTTCTCTGCATCAGCCAGATCCAGTTGAAACTCAATGGTTCCCAGGACAGTTCCTTTCAACTTTACTGCGTCGCCTGCTGCATCGACGGCGCTGCACTTTCGACTCTTTCGGTGATGGTGAAACAATGAGAAAAGCTAAAAACACTGAACCCTGGTGGGAGCGACGAAGTGATGACCGCCCTCCTGTCGAATACAATGAGTGTTATCGACGAGCACTCAGACGAATGGCGGCTACCCTAAATTGCCACCAACAAAGACGCTCTCCGTTCAGCGCTACCACTCTCAAGAACTCCGACCTGCAATTGCAAGACACCTTCCGACAAAAGAAGATCGGGTCCGTCGACGCAGACGCTGCACTGGTGAATCACGAGCTGATCGATCGTGACCAGGAACTGGAAGACTTCGATCAAGCCGAAAACCTCTTCTATGGAGATTTCGATTTCAGCTGCCCGCGTGGATTCAAGAATATCGTTCGCGTCACCCATCGCTCGACACCCGCATTTAGGAAGTGGGGCTTTGGGCGACTCCTTTGGCCGACGATTGAGACACCCCAGTCGGAACCCCAGCGTCTCAAGAAACGACCCGAGGAGACGGAATCTGAGTTCATGATGTCGTGTGCCTCGAATTATCTCTTGAAGAACTTCTGGCACAATTTCGTTCATCGACAAATTCAGGGCATTGCCTCTCATAACTACCACAGCTTTGGTGGTGAAGCACGTGACCATTCCGATTTCGCAGCCGACAATCTCGCCACCATATTGTTCATTCGATCCTATGGCGTTGAGATATTAACGAGCAGTAGATCTGGGCCGGCTCGAATCGCAGCCGTTCGTGATCTGCTCGATCGAAATCGTTGCAACTTAGTTTTTGCAGAGCGGGACCGGCATCGGATAGAAAGTACAACAGAGATGGGTGCTCACGAACGTTGGCAGGAGGCGCAGTGGCAATTTCGCCGTCGCGTAGCCATGGCCATAAGTAATCAGCTTGTTACGCGTGGTGCCGCAGCGACCAGCCTTGCAGTGTATCTTCGCGGCGAACGAAAATCGCGGGATGATTGGTTTTATCATAAGGAGCTTGTGGTTGTAGAAATCAATGGTCGGTACTTCGTCAGTAACCAGTATCCCTACATTCCGGATCCGGCAAAACCAATGAAGGCGCAGACGCGAAAGACAGCATACGAGCGACGTGAAAAGCTCGCAATAAACGTCGTCGACCAATATACGGCTTTGCTCGAACAAAATAATGAGTTGCGTGCCAATGCCAAACAATTACTGGGAGCGTTGGCGGCGCGAATTAGCGTGCCTTTATAGAAGTCAACAACAGATTTGCTCAACGACCCGAGATAATCGGACTGGATTAGAGGGGGCAACCAATCACGCGCGGGCTCGAATGCCAAGTGACGGGTGGTGCTTCCGCAGTTCGCCGATCAAATGCTCTTTCACCACGTGGGTGTACCTTTGGGTCGTCGTAATCGATGCATGGCCAAGAAACTCCTGCACAACCCGAATGTCCATACCATTCCGAAGCAGTAGTGTGGCCACAGTGTGCCGCAACATGTGTGGCGTTACATGCCGATTTATCCCCGCTTCACGGCGAAACTTAGCAATGACATTCGCCATTCCCTGGGTTGAAAGCCGCTCGCCCGAAGCGTTCAGGAAGAGTGCCGGACTCGTTGACGTCAGCCGCAATCGTGCTTCCAGGTGTCTTCGTTGGATCAGTACCGTTTGGTCGTCAACAACGTAAGCTAGTCTGTCTCGTCCGCCTTTACCTTGAACTCTGAATACCAACTCCGTTGTAATAAAATCCTCAACATCGAGGGAGGATACTTCGCCCACGCGCATTCCCGTTGCGAAGAGGACATCGACCAAGGCCAGGTTGCGAAGCGCACGATATCCTCGCGATGAGGTACCGGCAAAATGACCCGTTGCGAGGACCGATCCCTTGCGCGGTACCAATTCGGCGTCGTGCCGCTGGCCAGCGAGCGCCAAGAGGCCTTTCATTTCTTCCTCTGAAAGCGCGCGAGGCAGTTGTTCAATGCGACCCAAACTGAGTTTGACCCGCCAAAATGGCGATTCAGTGAGCACACCTCTGCGCACCCAGTACGAACAGAATACTTTGAGGACCACCGTTTTTCGCCGCATCGAAGCCGGAGAATATCCTTCTTTCCGAAGATGACCTGCCCAATCTTCGATGACGCTACCTGTGAGTGCTGTCAGCTCAAATTCTTTCCCAGCAAATGTCCTGAACTGCTCTAAGTCTGAACAATAGGCAGTCCTGGTTTTCTTGCTCCGTTCGTGCGTGGAAAAATATCCGTTCAGAAACTCCGCGATCGCTTTTGTCAGTTGCATAGGGGCACACATCAATCCAAGTCCTAATCTGGACCGAAGAAGTTGGAAGAGCTTATTACGTTGTCTCGGTGGTGGGTCGGAAAAACGTGAGTGAGTTTAGTTTCGGCGCATCAAGGTTTCAAGGGAGCAGCGTCAGGTCAGGCCACAACTGTCGGTTTTGGATCTTTGGTTTGGTAAAGGCGTTCCATGAGCGTCTGCTAGGACCTAAATCAGTTGTCGTAACAGGCATTTGCGATGATAATGAGCAATCTCAGTCTCGTCGATCCTTTCTACAGTTTGATTTGGATAACAGAGAATTATCGAAGGAACCCGACGGAGGTAATGATGGAGAGCGAACTGGCGGTGTTCGGTGGCAGTCCGATTCGTCGTCGGCATTGGCCCAAGTGGCCCCTCGCCACACCCAACACGCAACGTTGCCTGCTCGATGTACTTCACTCCGGCAAATGGGCGATTAGCGGTTGGTCCGACGTGTCGGATACGTTTGAGAGGCGCCTTAGCAAGGCCTTCGCAACATACGTCAATCGGAGCTATTGCGTCGCTTGCTCACACGGATCGGCTGCCCTCTCCATAGCGTTGCAGGCTCTTAACGTTGGTCCGGGCGACGACGTTGTCCTGACCGGACTCACTTGGGTCGCCTGTCCAAGCGCCATCGTCCGACTCGGCGCACGGCCCATTCTCGTTGACATTGAAGCGGACGGCCTGTGCGCATCTGCGTCGACAATAGAACGCGCGATCACACGTCAAACGCGCGTCATTCTCATGATTCACATGTATTCCTCGATCTGTGATGTAGCCGCCTATCTCGATGTGGCCAGGCGAAGCGGTATTGCACTTCTTGAGGATGCCTCCCAAGCCCACGGCGCATCCTTGCGAGACGGGCAAATAGGTTCTTTCGGTGAGATCAGCGTGTTCAGCACGCAGCAGAGCAAACTTCTGACAAGCGGCGAGGGCGGCCTTTGCGTAACGGATGATTCCGTTCTCTACCAGAAAATGCAGCAGTTGCGCGCCGATGGTCGACAGTACCGTAGCGATCCCTTCCGTGCGTCCGCCGTCTGCGATGTGCATTCGGCAGCTGCCGTTGGGATCCGAGGTTGCAGCGCCATCGCTCCGGACGGATATGAATTGGAAGCGGTGGGTGATGTAGCCGGGCAGAATCTCTGCCTCACTGAATTTCAGTCGGCTTTGTTACTTGATGGTCTTAGCAGACTCGATCAGGAAAATGCTCACCGTCAAACCTGTGTCGATGCGCTTGCAAAGTGCCTTGAGTCGATTGAGGGCGTCGAATTGATCCTCCCCGAATCATACGTTGAAAAACCTACTTACTACAGATTGACGGTTCGTATTGATCGGTCAGCTTTTGCCGATCTTTCGGCACAGGAAATCGTCCCGGCTCTCGCCGTTGAACTCGGAACGGACGTTCGTCGCGTTGATGCACCACTCAACAGGCATCCTCTCTATGTACCGGCCAGAGCGCGGATGGTCGCCTGCAACTCCGGCTTGCGCGATGCGCTCGAGCCTGGTCGTTTTGCTCTTCCGCTATCGGAACGAGCATACGAGGAGGTCGTCACGTTTCCGCACCAAATCCTGTTATCTGCCCCAGAGGACATGCAGGATGTCGCGAATGCCCTGGAAAAAGTTCGCCGATGTGCGCCGAGGCTGAAGGCCCGCGCTCACCAACTCGAGATTCCTGGAGACGTCTAGTGTTGCACCCTTCCTCACTTAGAAATCTCACGAATTTCTCCTGCCAGGTCTCTTGGCCCAGCGTCGTCGAAATCGAGATCGGCGTGCGCTGCAATCGCACCTGCACTTATTGTCCGAACAGCACGATCGGCTCAACGTCGTCATCCTCTTTCATGGAGTTTGGTCTTTTCGAGCGAATCGTAGCACAACTCTCTGAGATAGCATTCAGCGGACGGTTATCATTTCATTTCTACAACGAGCCACTCATGCGAAGGGATCTTGAAGTGTTGGTGGCCAGCGCTCGTGCCGCACTGCCTCTCGCGCATCTTGTGCTTTACACAAATGGGGACCTGCTCACTGATGCCCGTTATCACAGCCTTCTCGACGCGGGAATCGACTTCCTCATAGTGACTCGCCATGACAATGTGCCGATGAAACCGCGCCTTCATCAACGCGTGCAGTTTCCGCTGGATCTGGATATCTCTGGACGAGCCGGCGCCGTCGTTGGCGGGACGGAACCTCTGGGACGGGCCTGCCACGCGCCTTCGGAAATGCTGATCGTGATGGTCAATGGCGACGTCATTTTGTGTCATGAAGATGCTCGGCGCGAGGTGGTCATTGGCAACCTAAGTCAGTCGACACTCCGGAATATCTGGTTCGGTGAGGAAATGGAGCGACTCCGGTACCAGCTGATACGAGGCAATCGCCGGGAAGCAGGAACAGTATGTGCCCGTTGCGATCATCGTGCCTATCCCGGGCCCAACATGACGATCTGAGAGGAAGTTCTCTAAATGACCCATTCCGGCGCAAGTACGCGTGGTTCCGGCCTCGTGCTCGGGGTGCACATTGGCCACGACCGAAGTGCTGCCCTGGTCAAGAATGGCAAGTTCATAGCGCATGTTGCACAGGAGCGTCTCGACCGTGTGAAGATGTCGCCGGGAAGTCAGATACCCTTCCAGGCGATCACCGCGGCCCTTAAGCAGACCGGCCATACGATGCACAACGTAGACGCCGTTGGCTTCACCTTCGAGAACTGCATGGTTGATCAGTTAGCCAACTGGTTCCAGGAACAACTGGCCTGCTACTTCGATCGTCCCGGGATCACGGCGATACCGGTATCGCATCACGTTGCGCATGCCTGGAGCGTTCGAGCACTCTCCGGTTTCGAAAGAACTGCGGTGCTGGTTTGCGATGGGGCTGGAGACTTCTTCACGCCCGACGTTCGAGACTCGGTATGCGAAACGGAAATCGGAATTTCTTCTGCAGGGATGGAGGGCGAAACGCTGTTCCTCGCAGAGGGTGATCGGTTAGAGATTTGCGATCGCCGGCTTCAGTCCTTCCTGCACGATCTTTATGATCGTCCGTTTTTCTACAACGCTTCTCACATGCCGGCTTTCTTTGCGAAACAGTCTGTTGGCATTGGTCGAAAGTACGAGCAGTTCACTTATTTTATTGGTTTCGGGAATGAGCAGAACGGCAAGACAATGGGACTTGCGTCTTATGGCCGGCCCCTGGTCGACGTGCGGCAGTGGCCTGTGACCGATTTCAATTACCGACTCACTCTTCCGGACATACTCCATGAAGTTGAGGAAGTGGCAGCCTCAGCCTCAATGCCGATCGGAGCCTTTCTGAGATCGCGCCGGGCTGATGCTGCGAGCACGGTTCAGCGGTTTACAGAAGAAGCACTTGTTGGCTTGGCCCAGCACTCAAAAAAAATGCTGGGCGAAGCGAAGCTTTGCTTGGCCGGCGGCGTTTTCCTTAATTGCATCGCCAACCACAAGATTGCTCAGACAGGCCTCTTCACAGAGTTGTTCGCTATGCCTGCTTGTGGCGACGAGGGGCAGGCCTTGGGCGCGGCGTTTGCTGTGAGTGCTGAGTTGAAAGGACGGCCGCCCAAGTCCGCGCCACGCGACGCCTGTACGGGCGAAACGAGCTGCAAGGATCTTCCAGCAAAACTCCGGTCATCCGAATCGAGCGACGCACACGTTCTTCCGTATGCCGGGCTTTGCCATGATCGATCAACTATCGAAGCGGCAATCGCACGCAACAATCTCTCCTACCAATGGTACGACGACGATCTCTTGGCCGAAGAGATCGCCGCCAGGATTGAGAGCGGTCAAACGGTAGGTCTGCTTCGCGGCCGAAGCGAGATTGGCCCGCGTGCATTGGGCCATCGCTCGATCCTCGCCGATCCGCGGTCGCCAACAATGAAGGATCACTTGAATGCACACGTCAAGTTCAGGGAAGCGTTTCGCCCGTATGCGCCGATGGTGCTGGCCGAACATGCCAACTACATCTTCGATCTCCCGCAGCCCTCACCGTTCATGCTGTTCGCGTGCGAGGTACGAGCAAAATATCGAGCGCTTCTGCCTGCTATTACGCACGTCGACGGTACTGCGAGAGTCCAAACAGTCGATGGCCAGGAACCGTTCTTGCAAGCTTTACTCATGGCGTTTTACCGGCGAACTGGTCTCGGCGTTCTCCTGAACACGTCGTTCAACCTGGCGGGGGCACCAATCGTCGAAACACCTGAGGACGCGATCCGTGCTTTCCTGTCCTCGGGTTTGGACGTGCTCGTACTCGAAGGCGCCGTCCTCATGAAAGAGCGTGATCTCAAACAACCGTTTGAACTTCAGCACGCGACGCAAATGGCGTAACCGGCCTCGTGATCAAAAATCACGGAATCCGGCACCGAGGTCTGCCCGAAGATGCGATTCTTTCGAACATCTTCCTCAAACTGCGAGAAGCGTGCCCGCGCCCAAGCTGCATTAGACGTCAGATCTCTTTGCGCCCTGGTGTCCACATCGTCGTAGTAACGAATCTCGAGCGCGAGTGAAAATTTCTCTCGTTCGGTTCCATGATCCGACAAGAAACGCAGAACATTGCTTAGAACGATTATGTTCTCAAACGTGAGATCGAGGTTTCCAAGAAACAGAAGCGCACTCCGGCGAAGCAGCTGAAGTGCGGTCGAGAAATAGGCGCTGGCCTCCCTGACCGGGCGGCCGGTTCGAAGAGCGGTTATGGCTTTGAGATTGTAAATCATCCAAGCGTCGGATCCGGCATTGTACGTAATCGCGGCATTTATGCTCAGTTCAATGTATTTGTTGACTGCCGACCACGACGTCACGCCGTGCCCTGCCAACAGATACGCCAACGTGGCCAACATGAGATATATCCGCGCCAGAAGCGCTCCGAAGGATTGGTCCAGGGCGTTGCGCAGGATCTCGGTGGTGAGGGTCATGAGATCTTTGAGCCGCTCGACATCTGCACGCGCTGGGCCGATGCTAGCTACGATAAGACCAACCTCGCCATGTGCTATATGCCGTTTTGCGCCGAACTCGCGCGCGAAGAGGAGTGCTTCCTCATGCAGCCGGATGCACCGGGGAGTGTCGATGTAATGATAGGCGAGAGCGCTGTCGAACATCGACACCGTCTGCAACTCGCCGCCAGACGCGCGCGCCGCGATATCGGCTAATTCTCCATATTGTTCGCAGACCGCCAGGTGGTTGTGCATGCGATAGACATCTTGAAGCCGATTGTAGAGATCGAAGAGCAGGTCAGGCTGCCGAAGCACCGAAGCGGGCTGCTTCACCGCACCCTCAAGTTCCAGAAACAGCTTCGTAGCCGGGCCAAGGTTTCCCGTATCCATCATTCCATGAGCGCGGAGCTCTGTGAGTTTGGCGTGCGCTTCGAGCAGTTCCGTTTCCCCGGCAGGAATGCGCGGCAGTCGGGAGAGCGCTCTTGCGGCCGTCTCCGGTCCGTGCCTTCCGGAGCGGTGATGCACAGCGATATAGCTCTGAAGGATCAGTAAACCTATCAGCCGCGATGGAGGCTCGCCGCACGCCACGGCAGATTCGAAGGCGGGATCGATAAAATCAAAGCATGTCGAATCCATGTTGACGGAGCTGATATTTGTCATCCCTTCCGCCAGCGCGCTGATTGAGGTGAAATACGGCCAGGCATCTTCATGGCGGCCGGCTTCGCTCAAGATTCGACCGGCGCGCCACCCCGTAAAGTGTTTGAAGAGAGTTGGCTTCGATGTGATATTTTGCGTCAGCGAAACGGCGCGACCCGCGTCATGCACGAGCTCTTGAAGGAGATGCAGAATGTTCTCGTGGTACCACCGTAACGAGCCATCGTCGACGCGCTTCAGGAAGCGCCGCCCAACCAATAAGGTCTCTGCACGATCGGCAGACACGTCTCCGAGCAGGGCTAGTTCGAGGTCCGGCGGTAGTATTTGTCCAAAGAAAGATGATACTTCCAAAAATTGGCGTAGATGCGAGCCTTCGGGGAGAGCTTCGAGCGCATCTATTCGGCCCCGAAGTATGGACTTCATCGCTGCGGGGAAACCGGCTCGCGTACCGAATACTGCCGGATTAGGAATACCGACAGTCTCTCGCGACAGAAGTACTGCAATTCCCGTTTCAAGCATGAACTCGATTGCCTGAACGATGAAAAAGGGCACGTTCTCGCCAATCGTTTCAAGTCGCTCGATTGCATACGACGGCGCTTCGCGCACTATGGCTTGAATCAGATAGCGTGAGTCCTCACGAGTAAGATCAGGAATGTGAACGGTTGTCACTGGGCACGCCTGACTGCTTGAAGCTTCCGCCGTAATATGGGTCAGTACATCGAGCAGAGCGAAATAGGCGTCGTTGGGAAACGAATAATCATCTCGTCCGGCGATGATTATGGTCAGCGGACATCGGGCTGATCGGTCGATACGCAGAAAGTCGCGGATCAGCGAACACATCGCGTCGCTCGCATGATGCAGATCTTCCAGCAGTATGACTACCGAGTAGAACGGATGATCAAGTTTGGGCAATAGTTCAGCAAGTTGACTTGTCGGCGGCGAATTCGGGTTGGGCTGTGGCTCGCCATTCTTGCTTGGCAATTCCCCAAGCTCGGCGCGAAGACGATCGAGCACGACTTTGATGGCCAAGTCGGGACGATCAGGATCGAGCACGGCGGGAACAACTTTTCGAGTGGCCCTCGCAGTGCGGGTAAGGCTCTCCTCGATCAGTCGTGTCTTGCCTCGTCCAGCTCCGCCTACAACGTTGATAAGGCGGCTGGGTACTTCCGCTTCGAGGGCTTTTGTGAGCTCGTTCAGGCAGAAGTGGTGTCGTTCTCCCACGAGCGGTGGCTTGAAATCGAAGGCAATATCCTGAGCTTCGAAGCGTATTGGATATTCCGTTCCATCCTGGTCGTGAATCAGAAGTTCGAGATCGCCTACGTCTCGTTGTTTGCTTTTAGCTAGGAGATGCAACGTCTCGAACCGGCCAGGATCGATCGTGCGAGTCACCTCTGGAACGCTTTGGCGCCAGGTAAGATCACTTAGATTCTCGATCGTGACCCTTCGTGGCACGTTCGAGTAGTTGCGAAGCATGAGGTCGATGTCGAGGGCGATTTCCTCGTCGTGTGCGGTTCGCTCTATTTGTGCTTCAACAACCAGTTCGGTTGGTTTAAGCGGTCGACGTTCAGGCAGGCGATCGGTCACACCATGGTTATTGAGCAAGACCCAGAGCGGATATTCATCGATCAGAACAAACTGTTTTCCCGCGGCCGAAAAGGATTCTGAGGCCTCGCGCGCAGACCTTGGCGAAATGGACCCATTCGTCACTAGCACGAAGTGCGAGTAGGCCAGTTCTCTGACCTGAAGGTAGTTCTTGCCGAAAGAAGATAAGGGAAGCCGGGGTTTAGATGCCGTAGTCAACGTCTTCACTTCGACAAGGATCCTATGCTCGGTTGCGCTCGGAGGGTGTATGGACACTCCCGCGAAACGCAGTACCATGTCAGTGAAGATCTCAATATCGCGGCCATGATCTTCGACTCGAGGAGTCTTTAATAAGCGGACGTTCGGATCCTGTTGCTTGAGTTCTTTGGTCAGGAGGTCGAAGAAAAGGTCGTCGAATGCGTGTTCGCCGAACTCCCCGAGTCTCCATCTCAGCGAGTTGGGCGACGTACCACAACTGATCTTCACTTGCGACATGCCGCGAGTCCTGATAATTCTCTGTTATCCAAAGGTATGGCGGCTTAAGAGTTGGCTTTCCGCAGTCGGATGGCTTGAGCGGATCGGCAGCAGCTTCCTTTAGCTGACACACAGCTACGTCGAGTATTTGATTTTTTGGTTAATTGCCGAAGCAGGTTTCTAACCAACTCTTATTGGGTTGCGCGATTTGCGTTCAACCTACGTGCTAGGACTGAGAATGATGAAGTGAACGCACAAGAAGTGAAGGACTCTTAGCCTCATGTTGATTTCTTTCACAGTCTCGAGGTGAGAGAACCATTTTCCAAGCCCTAGGATGAATGAACCTTTGAAGCTTCCGACTATCTCAAACCTGGCGGAGTATGAAAGTTGTTTTCACGACGACGTATGGAAGATGGTGGCTGCCGAAATTTGCAGGCAGAACGGCATAAGCTTTGTTGGATTGCGCCGCTCGCCCGGGGGTGAAAATATCGTCTTCCTTGTGGATGAGAGCTTCGTTATCAAAATTTTCGCTCCATTTCGTAATAGGTGTTCGCGAGAAGTTTCGGCGCTAACGCTTGCTCAGGGAAGGTCCCCGATCAAAACACCCATCTTAATCTGCAGCGGAGAAATTGATGGTTGGTCTTATCTCATAACTACCCAACTAACCGATAGCGCTTTGCAGGTTTCCTGGGACTCAGTTGCGAAGCGCGATCAAGTTGAAATTGTTTCCAAGCTTGGCGTTGCCATGAAACAACTTCATTCATGGGAAGTTGAATTGACAGGAACAAAATCAGGCAACCACTTTGTTTGGTCAGCGTTCCTGGAACGGCAGGTCCGTTTCTCCTTACATCCTCAAAGAGTTCAAGGAGTGAACCAACATTGGGTGGAGACTCTTTTCGGATACCTTGCTACGAACTTGAGTCAGCTGCCGAAGGATCCTAAGTGCGTACTTCTCCATGGTGATATTCATCCCGGGAACTTTCTTTTGAAAGTAGAACAAGGGCAATGGAAAATCGCCGGTCTGATCGACTTCGGCGATTCTCTAAGCGGTTTTCACGAGTACGACTTCGTCAGACCTGCAATGCACATGGCGTTCGGCAACCGAAAACTGCAAAGGACCCTCCTGCTTGCCTACGGTTACGAGGAAAAAGAACTAAACCTAACGTTACGTCGACGTCTGATGTTGCTAACGATATTGCACGAAGGTAGCCATTTGCAGGACGTCACTCAGCGTCTTGGATCAAAGGCCCATCACCTCTCTCTTGAAGAATTGGAGGCGAAAATCTGGTGTTTCGTCTAAACAAATTATTTTAGACTTAGACTCTTGGCACATGCAGGACTCAGGTTAACGGACAGGTGTCGACTAGAAGTGAAAACTCTTTGGGAGTCTTAGCGTCGTCCAGGCCATGTCCGGCGAGCTATGGTGAATTCGTCCGGATCGAGTTCGTCTAGGAGGGAATCTTCGTCATCAATATCGGACTCGCTTACTGGCTCGCCGATGGTCAGGATTGTCAGTACGCTATTGTAATGAGATTGAAGGATCGAATCCTCGTAAATCTTAGCGTCTCGCTTTAGGCGGCTATCATCAAGCCAGACTTCAGCCAAGACCATACCGCTGGATCGATCGTTGGCGTCGATCAATTTGCTAGCGAGCGACGCGCTACTCAACCTCTCGCGTCGACCAATGAAATGCTTGAATGTCTCATTCGGCATAGCCCACTCAATGACCTGGTCCTTGCTAAGAACAACACAGCACCTTTCGTTGGTAACGATGACAATCTTCAAAAGAGCAGCAGTAAGAGAAGTATCGAATTTCGAACTCAGAAACTCTGCGGTTTCAATCGAGGCAAGTTTGTTTCGAACTATTGGCTGAACCTGCGCAGTAGGCAGAAGCAGTTCAGACGCAAAGCGATTAGCGGCCGCTTCCTGAGATGGGACTCGACGGTTGCCGGACTCGATGTTCTTTCCTTTGCAGGTACGTTCCGAGGTGCCATGTCCTGGAAGAACATAGTGTCCGAACTCATGGGCGATCGTAAATCGCTTGCGTCCCATCTCTCGGATTGCGCGTCGAACGGCAACAATGCCCTTGGGCCTGTTCGATGCGCGAAGTAGCGCACCTTCGAAACTGCGCGCTTCAACTTCCCGAATCCGCAAACCAATCTTGTCGGCAAGGTCGAAGAGATCAACTCGTCCCTCGATGCCAAACCGGTTTATTAGAGCGCGGGCGAAGTCCTCTGGCTCGGCTGCGACCGATCTCATTTCACCTCGTCAGGCTGGTCTAATTCTGCTTCCAGATCGTCGAGTAGCTTTTCATCTTCATCACAAAGTTCATCGTCGCCTTCCCTACGAAACGAGCGGGCAATTGGGCCAGCTGGCCTAGCTCCCGCAAGCGCTCCGGCTAAAAGCAGGTCAAGGTGTGAGGCTGGATCGATGTTCATGGGGTTCGATGATTTGACCCGTTGGCGTATTGTTCGCAGCGCACCGCTAATCGATGGAGGAACGGCACCTTGTTCGGACTGATGCTGCCGAGCCCTTCCCTCCAGATGCTCTTTCAATTCAACTAACAGGGTTGTCGGCTCAATCCCAAAGGCCAGTAGGAATTCCTCGGAGTGCGCAGTCTCCAGAAAGTCCTCGTCGGGACCCAGTATTCCTTCGACGATCTCTTGTCTTGTTGATCGGTTAGGATCATTCTCTGGTGGTTTATCCATGAGTTGACACTACCTTTCTGATTGCGAGCACACTGCGATACCAAACCGCCAATCGTACGCGCAGGCGATTCTTCCTGTTGGTCACTTCCTGGGGTGTCACTTTTAAGATGTGAGCAATGTCCTCTCGCTTCGTTACCCCGAAACAGAGTATTGCCTCCAGCAGCTCAATTAAGTCAGGTTCATTCTGAACAATGGGAAGAAGCCGTCTTGCCAGTATTGCATGTTCAAGAGTATGGAAACCCTCCTCAAGTCCACCGGTTCCCATTTCTTCTAACACGAACCCAGTTTCGTACCATCGCTGAGCGCGCCGATACCGGGCCAGTGATAGTTCTGCTTGATGAAGTGGAAACACTCGCGGTTGCCAGATCGCGAATCAGCATGGACGCGAACCCGGTCGACGTTCATCGCGCGACGGATGCGGTATTGGCTCAGTTAGATCACCTCGCGGACAGTCACCCGGAGCTGCTCTTTATCGCTGCAAGCAACTTTCCGGAAGCGATTGATGACGCGTTCATTTCCCGGGCCGATCTAATCATCAACGTTGACATGCCTGGACGGGAAGCCTGTCGAGCAATCCTTGAAAGCACGATCAAAGCACTCGCCGAGGTTTTTCCAAAAACCAAGAAGATTCTGTCTACTCCGGAGTTCGAGAAGGCGGCTGAATTGTGTTACGGCCTCGACGGCCGGCGCATCCGAAAGCTAGTGCCATCGGCCTGTACCTTCAGCAAGGAGACAGCGGCTGATCCGAATCTGCTGACCGCTCGCGATCTCGTCAGGGCTGCAAAACACGCTCAGACGGAATTAGGGTGTCAAAAGGAGAAAACAAAGTGACCATAGTCGCCAGGCGCATTGTCGCCACACCAGCGCGCGCAGCTTCTGAAGCTTGGGGAGTGATTCTTGAGCTGGTTGCTCCTGAGCTCACCAGTTCTGCCAGGAAGGAACTTGAATGCATTACTGGCATCGCAACCAGCCTAATCGCCGACGAAACTCTTAATGACTTCCCGGCCGTGGTCTATGTCTCGGGTCCCCGACTCCGACTCTATTGTCTATACGGCGAAGCGGCGATTTCAGGAGATAACGCTAGTGAAAGTGTATTGGCCTTCAACCCGACGGGCGGTGATTGGCAGATGTCGCTCCCTTGTCCAGAAGAAGACATCGAATGGGTGAATGACGCGTTAAAGAAGGCTTCGAGTCGCGTAAGGGCGCGGGCGATGGGGGAAGACGTTGAAGAAGATGGGGACTCAGACGTGCGCAAATCCTCAACGAGGTTCGAGCTTGATAAGGAGGCATTCTTTACTTCATGACCACCGCTGTATACATCAACACACGCGCCCACTCTGTGACGTATGTTACGGACAAGCTGCTCACAACGCTCAAGAACATCATTCGGTTGAGCGGTCTTAATCCCGAGAAACTGACCAAGGAATGGGTAGTGCTTGAGAGGGGCATTAAGAGGTGGCTCGAAACTGAGGATCTCGAACAGCTTCACCTAGAGGTTTACAACCCGGACACCGATGGACTGGTTGGACGCTGGGATCTGGAGCTTCACTATGGATTCCAAGGCGATGGTACGTTTTGGCAAGACCCTGAGGCGATCAAATACCACATCCGTAAACAAGGGCTGTGGCCAAGCGACTGCGAATACCGAGTCGTTGCTAAAACAAAGGATGGTCGTCCCGAAGTAAATGGTTGGTCATCTACTACACTTCGTTCTACCGATGGCTTCGTGAAACAGAGTATCGGCACAATGATCGATGGCAGCGGCCTCAGCTCAGCTGCAGGGTATTGGAGGAAAGTATCGTAATGCTTACCGTTCAAGACGCCTTTAAGAAATTTCGGACGAAGCTGGAGCTCACCGATAAGGAGCAGGATGACGCTTCGCGTCGACAAAAGGAAATCCGAGGAGTCATTCAAGCAGGTTTTGCGGTTGATCATGACTTCCTGAC
This sequence comes from Acidobacteriota bacterium, assembly GCA_038040525.1. Taxonomy (GTDB): domain Bacteria; phylum Acidobacteriota; class Blastocatellia; order Pyrinomonadales; family Pyrinomonadaceae; genus PSRF01. The sequence goes on from JBBPIC010000032.1 coordinate 33,248, forward strand.
TGGATCGTATCGAAGATGGACCAAAACGAAGCCGCTCAAGGATGTCGACATTTTTTGTGTCCTCGGGGCGGCGGAACGGCATTACCGCGATAAGGACCCCGACCTGTTGCTGAAGGCCTTCGAGAAATCGCTAGCTACCAAATATGGTGGAAGTTGCGTCAATCTGCAACGACGCTCCGTATCTGTCAACTTCGGAGTCACGGAAGACGAGAATGGTGAGACCGGCGATAAGGTGATGAGCTTTGACGTAGTGCCAGCCTTTGCCCTCAATGACTATTACGAAATACCGGATACCGCGAGGTCGGAGGGTTGGACCAAGACGGATCCTCGGGTTCACTACGACAGAGCGGTAGATGCAAATGACGCCTACGACGGTAAGTGGAAGGGGCTCGTTCGAATGATGAAGGCTTGGAATCGCGAGCACGACAAGCCGGTTCGGCCGTCATTCCTACTTGAAGTGATGGCGCTGGATACTCTCTTCCCGCCCTGGGGCGGGGTTTATAGCCGTGAAATGCAGGCCTTCTTTCGGACACTAGCCGATCGCATACATGAGGATTGGCCAGACCCTGCCGGCTTGGGGCCTGACATAAGTGACAGCATGGACGCCGGCGCTCGTCAATCCGCAAGAGAAGCGTTGCTGGAAGCCGAACGCCAGGCCACACATGCCATTCGACTTGAACGTGAGGGGAAGAATGGAGAAGCATTGAAGACTTGGCGCGCACTATTAGGCAGACTCTTTCCCCTGTCATAAGACTGGAGCACGATGGCAAACCAGGTAGCCGCTAGATTGAGCGGAGATGATTATCAACACCTGTTTGGCTGGCATGCAGCGCTTGAATTGCTGATGTCAAGGCGGCATGTCTGGCGCGTTACGGTCGAGGACTCGTTGGCCGGCTCAGTGGATGATGTGACGATCGAACACGACTTGGAAACATCTCAAGCGGATGAGTTCTACCAATACAAGTACCATGTAGATCATCGTTCTGAATACTCATCGGACTCGGTGATCGAACACAAGCCAGATGAATCAAGCCTGTTAGAGAAGTTTTGGCGAACGTGGCAGCTACTAAAGGTGCGTGATGCAAACCGCGAGGTTCGCCTGCACTTGGTCAGCAACTGGACGTGGGATGGAAGAGATAAATTCAAATCATGCATCGACGGGCGCGATAACAGCGTTAAGGATGCGTTCTTGAAGGCAAGCGCGCGAAGCGAACTCGGTAAGATCAGAAACAAGTGGCAACAGACATTAGGGGCAGACGACGACTCATTCGGCGAGTTCATCGGTTGCCTGCGGTTTAGACTTGGATTCGATTGTAGCGATGAACTGGAAAAACGAGTTGCCGAAAGGATGGAGAATCTCGGACTAAAGTCCGATCCCTCTGCTCTCCTCTTGGCAGCGGGGATAGTGCGCGAGTGGATCAAGAAAGGAAAACAAGAGCTTTCCAAAGAGGATTTGGAGCGTGTGCTGCGTGAGCATCACTTAATTCTGCCGAACGACATCGAGCCAGGAACGACGGTCTATATAACTACGATCAAAACTCAAAGATTCGATATTGCTCCGGATCATGTTCTGGATTGGCGTGAATACTTCGCCGGAGATCCAAGTGCCAAAGGGCACACGTTAATAAATCCAGCCGATTGGAATTCAACGCTACTCCCCAACCTGCGCAATCTCGAAAGCCAGATCAACAACCATGAGTCGCGCCTGATCCGGGCGCGGGGGCTTGCGCGTTTGTCGGCCTGGTTTGCGTTTGGTTTCACCTTCTCTGAGGTAGCGAGGTACGTTCTTGAAGTAGACCAGAACGCCAGACTATGGCGTACAGATGCGCCCACGAACCAAGACTTCAGAGTACTTGTGAGCGAGGGTGGGTCAACTGAAGGTGAGTTGATCGATGGGGATGGGGAAACTGTAGCTGTAGGCATAAGCGTGTCGGGAACGCTCGACTATGATGTGCGCGACTACCTTTCTACTAGGAAGGAGCGAATCGCAGCTCTGCTCTTACTGCGTCCTGAGCGCGAACTTGGACGCGAGTGTCTTCGCGATGGGGGGGACGCGGTGGCATTGGCCGACAGCGTAAAGAGTTACACTCGGCAGTTCGTCAAGCATTGGAATGCTAAGAAACTGCTTCTCTTCTATTTTGGCCCGCTAAGTGGTGCCTGTTTCATTGGACATCGGCTCAATGCGGTATCTCGAGAGATCCAGATAATGGAAGATCAGCAGCCGGGCTATTCTCCAGCCTTTCTCCTTAGCTAGCCGAATACACTCCAACAAAATCGACGAACCGACTTCAAATATTGCCCGGACGAGATGAGGTCTTAACCAAACACGCTGTTTACTAAAACGATATTCGTGTGACTCGGATGTGACTCCTAAAACTGACTATCCCGTAAGTCTATTATCCACACCGCTTAAATTCCATAATGGTGCCGAAGGGGGGCATTTCAAACCCCTCGATTTTACAGTGTTTTTCAGGACTTTTTCAAATTCCTTAACAAAAACGGCAGGTCTTCCCCACGCACCAACCGCACCGAACGCACTATCCGCACTCCCTTGTACCTTCGTTGTCCATCAGATTGAATAACCAACTCTCGAGCAATCTGCCTTTTTTCCCGCATCAAGACCAATCCAGTCTGCCAAATCCCACCACTTTAGAAACATTGGTTGCTCAGCTGTTTCGTGAGCCACCATGGCATTTCAGGCAACGGGTCAAAGACGACGACCTCCACTATGAGACAGTCTTTGTTTCATCTGTCACGTCCTCGGCGTGCTAAGCGCGCTTTGTAATCTTGTTCCCTCAACCGCGGGTCATCCTCGCATTAGAGCGGCAGATGTTTAAGAATATCCTCCCATTCATCCATATCGCTGCCTGGGACCGCTTCAATTGGGCCACGCGCTCTCGCGCGTGGAAAGTGGTTTGTCCTTGGCTTTCAGAGCCAAGCGTGGTGTGCTTCAATTGGGCCACGCGCTCTCGCGCGTGGAAAGTTGACTGGTCCAGCCGCATCGTCGTGCAGATACGGAGGCTTCAATTGGGCCACGCGCTCTCGCGCGTGGAAAGGGCCGTGATTCCTCCTTCTATTACCGACGCCGAACTGGCTTCAATTGGGCCACGCGCTCTCGCGCGTGGAAAGTTTGCCCATCTGCTCTAAGTCCCCTAGCTTAATTTTGCTTCAATTGGGCCACGCGCTCTCGCGCGTGGAAAGCGACGTGGTAGATGCACCGCAGCACAAACATTTCTCTGCTTCAATTGGGCCACGCGCTCTCGCGCGTGGAAAGCCGTCAGCTTTAGCAGCACTTCCGCCGTGGTCGTTAGGCTTCAATTGGGCCACGCGCTCTCGCGCGTGGAAAGCGGCTAATTCGTGGACGCGGCGAAACCTGTCAGCGTGGCTTCAATTGGGCCACGCGCTCTCGCGCGTGGAAAGCAAAGCGCAATTCTGAAGGCCCGCGGCTCCCGGGAATGCTTCAATTGGGCCACGCGCTCTCGCGCGTGGAAAGGCCCGCGCTAGTGTCTCAACTGATTGCGTCACGCTCGCTTCAATTGGGCCACGCGCTCTCGCGCGTGGAAAGCGGCCTCTGCCTGGGAGACGTCGCCGAGTCGGGCCAGCGCTTCAATTGGGCCACGCGCTCTCGCGCGTGGAAAGGGCTTGCCCAAGGGAATGTTCCCGTTTGGTAACTGCCCGCTTCAATTGGGCCACGCGCTCTCGCGCGTGGAAAGAAGTTCTGTGACTCGCTGAATCGCGCGCGTTGTGGTGCTTCAATTGGGCCACGCGCTCTCGCGCGTGGAAAGGCCCGCGCTAGTGTCTCAACTGATTGCGTCACGCTCGCTTCAATTGGGCCACGCGCTCTCGCGCGTGGAAAGCGGCCTCTGCCTGGGAGACGTCGCCGAGTCGGGCCAGCGCTTCAATTGGGCCACGCGCTCTCGCGCGTGGAAAGGGCTTGCCCAAGGGAATGTTCCCGTTTGGTAACTGCCCGCTTCAATTGGGCCACGCGCTCTCGCGCGTGGAAAGAAGTTCTGTGACTCGCTGAATCGCGCGCGTTGTGGTGCTTCAATTGGGCCACGCGCTCTCGCGCGTGGAAAGCCACACCTTACATCGCGAACTCAAAGGCCACGATAGGCTTCAATTGGGCCACGCGCTCTCGCGCGTGGAAAGGGCTGTGGTTGCCGTGTTCTCGCTCGAGATGTCGACCGCTTCAATTGGGCCACGCGCTCTCGCGCGTGGAAAGGAGCAGTATCAGATGGCGCCCGGCGATACGATCCAAGTGCTTCAATTGGGCCACGCGCTCTCGCGCGTGGAAAGTCGATTTAAGCCACTTCTTTCAACTGCCATCGTTTGCTTCAATTGGGCCACGCGCTCTCGCGCGTGGAAAGTGCATGTGTGGTTGACTTACATCACGCTATTGTTAGTGCTTCAATTGGGCCACGCGCTCTCGCGCGTGGAAAGCTTTGATGACCTTTACTTGTTCGACATTGCTAATTCCAGCTTCAATTGGGCCACGCGCTCTCGCGCGTGGAAAGGACACAATCGCCGGAAATGCTATGCGGTATAACCGCGCTTCAATTGGGCCACGCGCTCTCGCGCGTGGAAAGACGGCCTGTTCGGGCGCAAGCGGGCCTGACTGTTCAGCTTCAATTGGGCCACGCGCTCTCGCGCGTGGAAAGAAGAATTGGCGAGCGTCTAACGCTGAAATTGCTATGCTTCAATTGGGCCACGCGCTCTCGCGCGTGGAAAGAACCGAACGTGAGGGCGCGAAGTTCGATATTCCCGTGCTTCAATTGGGCCACGCGCTCTCGCGCGTGGAAAGGAGTACGTCAAAACAAAGGTGGCGGCAAACCACGCTGGCTTCAATTGGGCCACGCGCTCTCGCGCGTGGAAAGGGCTGTAGCTTTCAAAGTCACACCACTCGCGACCGTTGGCTTCAATTGGGCCACGCGCTCTCGCGCGTGGAAAGCTAGGTCTCAGCTCTGGGGTGGGCACTTTAACGCTTGCTTCAATTGGGCCACGCGCTCTCGCGCGTGGAAAGGGGAAACCCGGACTTCATCTCAAAGGGGAAGTATTGAGCTTCAATTGGGCCACGCGCTCTCGCGCGTGGAAAGATCGCCAATCGTTATGTCACTCATCATCGGCAGCTGGCTTCAATTGGGCCACGCGCTCTCGCGCGTGGAAAGCGATAAAGCCCACTAACTCAACCTCATTGCCCGTGTAGCTTCAATTGGGCCACGCGCTCTCGCGCGTGGAAAGGTATTGTTTGCGGCAACGCTGCGCTTGCAACTAATGGCTTCAATTGGGCCACGCGCTCTCGCGCGTGGAAAGGCACGATTCAGAAGCAGCGACGCAACGCGCGGATAGCGCTTCAATTGGGCCACGCGCTCTCGCGCGTGGAAAGCGGCGGCGTACTGAGTTGTATCGCTCGGGCGAGTAAGCTTCAATTGGGCCACGCGCTCTCGCGCGTGGAAAGCGCGTCCAGCAGAGCCGTTAAACCGCGCAATCTCATTGCTTCAATTGGGCCACGCGCTCTCGCGCGTGGAAAGGTGAGTGCGCCCAAGGTTCCGCCGAAACACTAGCCGGCTTCAATTGGGCCACGCGCTCTCGCGCGTGGAAAGTCGCGGTGATCCCTTTGACTCCGCGAGGCGTCGGAAGGCTTCAATTGGGCCACGCGCTCTCGCGCGTGGAAAGAACGTCATATGGACAAGGCTCAATCTTGTCATCAGAATGCTTCAATTGGGCCACGCGCTCTCGCGCGTGGAAAGCGCACCCATCCACAACTTAACTCAACCCGACAAGGCCGCTTCAATTGGGCCACGCGCTCTCGCGCGTGGAAAGGAGAAATCTTCGTTGCCGGCGCAAACGCAATCCGATCGCTTCAATTGGGCCACGCGCTCTCGCGCGTGGAAAGGTTAGTCTCCGGTTCAGACATCTACCGCCTCACAGGGCTTCAATTGGGCCACGCGCTCTCGCGCGTGGAAAGGTGACTGATCGGGGTCGGGATAGATGAAGCGTTGAGGGGCTTCAATTGGGCCACGCGCTCTCGCGCGTGGAAAGTGTCGTGTCAGTTCCCTCCCCTTCGACATTTATAGTGCTTCAATTGGGCCACGCGCTCTCGCGCGTGGAAAGGAACTGATCGAGATTAGAACGGAACTGCGGCTGTCAGCTTCAATTGGGCCACGCGCTCTCGCGCGTGGAAAGTTTCAACCGATGTCTCACCGCGCCATGCGTTGTCTTGCTTCAATTGGGCCACGCGCTCCCGCGCGTGGAAAGTTCTGATCCGCACTTGCAACTTTACCCCTTACACCAAGCTTCAATTGGGCCACGCGCTCTCGCGCGTGGAAAGGCGGAACCGAGTCACCTGTCTGCTGCGCTCATGTTAGCTTCAATTGGGCCACGCGCTCTCGCGCGTGGAAAGTTACCTATCTGTCGAGGAGGAAGTGCAAGACCGTTGGAGAGCTTCAATTGGGCCACGCGCTCTCGCGCGTGGAAAGTGATCCATACGGCGGTCTCATTCCTGGATTTAGCAGGGGCTTCAATTGGGCCACGCGCTCTCGCGCGTGGAAAGCGAGAAGGAAAAGCATTCGCCGTCACTCGTATAAAGGCTTCAATTGGGCCACGCGCTCTCGCGCGTGGAAAGCATATTGACGGAGGCTTCAAAAGAAATCGTTGGTCTGCTTCAATTGGGCCACGCGCTCTCGCGCGTGGAAAGCGGAGATCATTGAGGCCATTGAAGGCCGCGAGGAGTGCTTCAATTGGGCCACGCGCTCTCGCGCGTGGAAAGTCGCTTGAGGATGCGCAATCTGAAGGCGTCGAGATTGCTTCAATTGGGCCACGCGCTCTCGCGCGTGGAAAGAGTAGATAGGTCGGTAAGCGAACCAGCCGCGTTATCGAGCTTCAATTGGGCCACGCGCTCTCGCGCGTGGAAAGGAGTTCTCGATCAGCGTTGACGCTTCGCGGCTCCTCCTTCAATTGGGCCACGCGCTCTCGCGCGTGGAAAGATGTTCATTCGCAAACATTCGCGTCTTAGAGTACGTCCTTCAATTGGGCCACGCGCTCTCGCGCGTGGAAAGTTGTCTAATACAGGGATTTCCTCTGGCTTCCATCCCTTCAATTGGGCCACGCGCTCTCGCGCGTGGAAAGTGGCTGACGCCGGCGGACGAGATCGCAGTCGAGATTCCTTCAATTGGGCCACGCGCTCTCGCGCGTGGAAAGAAGAAGCGGAGCGGGTGGGTTGCACGCCCACGTGGTCCCCTTCAATTGGGCCACGCGCTCTCGCGCGTGGAAAGGATTGCCTTTGCTAGTGCTTCGTGACTCATCAGCGACCTTCAATTGGGCCACGCGCTCTCGCGCGTGGAAAGAGGATCGCCTGGCAGAAACCCGGAATAATATTCCACCTTCAATTGGGCCACGCGCTCTCGCGCGTGGAAAGGAAACCATTCGAAACGTCTCTGACGAGGCCTCTCTAGCCTTCAATTGGGCCACGCGCTCTCGCGCGTGGAAAGCCGTTTGGGAAGCCGAGCTTGCCGGGGCCTACTGAACCTTCAATTGGGCCACGCGCTCTCGCGCGTGGAAAGGCGATAGCTATGAATGCAGGTGCGACTGCGGAAAGACCCTTCAATTGGGCCACGCGCTCTCGCGCGTGGAAAGTAAGAACTCCCCGACCGTCAGGTCGGGGTCCCAAATGCCTTCAATTGGGCCACGCGCTCTCGCGCGTGGAAAGTCGGGCCGCACGTTTGCAGACCCGATGGAGCGCCCGCCTTCAATTGGGCCACGCGCTCTCGCGCGTGGAAAGTGGCCACAGTGGTAGAGCTCGTGCTCAACCAGAGAGCACCTTCAATTGGGCCACGCGCTCTCGCGCGTGGAAAGCAACTCACGGACACCGCGCAAAGGTATTCGTTCGGGGCCTTCAATTGGGCCACGCGCTCTCGCGCGTGGAAAGAGTTAACTGTGAGTTGGTCTTTGTCACTGAACCTCTCCCTTCAATTGGGCCACGCGCTCTCGCGCGTGGAAAGCGATTCCTAAATAACTCAGCGGAGCCATTAGAAAAGCCCTTCAATTGGGCCACGCGCTCTCGCGCGTGGAAAGGAACGCGAGCAACGTCGAGTGAGCCTAGAGGAATGGCCTTCAATTGGGCCACGCGCTCTCGCGCGTGGAAAGGACTCAACCGCGCGCGAGTCCCGGTTGTCTCAGTTTGCCCTTCAATTGGGCCACGCGCTCTCGCGCGTGGAAAGCTTCGATCTTCGTATCGCGCTTTTGCAGCTCTTCGGACTTCAATTGGGCCACGCGCTCTCGCGCGTGGAAAGGACACAAGCGCACTCGCTTTGCGCTCTACGAAATACTACTTCAATTGGGCCACGCGCTCTCGCGCGTGGAAAGTCTCAATTCAATCTCGTAACGGTAGTTCGCACACAGACTTCAATTGGGCCACGCGCTCTCGCGCGTGGAAAGTTGGTGATGGCGCAACGGATGACACAGCGGCAATCACTTCAATTGGGCCACGCGCTCTCGCGCGTGGAAAGGGCGCCGATGTTAACCTCAGACCTCACAGCATTTGCGAACAGATTCGCGAGTGGTTCGTCATTTACGGCTCTAACTTTAGTATTCACTGTCACCATTTGCAACGTAACCCTGCCTTTACAAAGCGAATAACCCCTTCGAGCGATCCCCTCCATTAGACTCATCGGTTGACCGCTCGCACGGATCAATGCACAAAAGCTGCCCTGACTCAATCAGCACGGGACCGTTATGCGATCACCGTGCGGCGCTCGAGCCTTTCCTTCTTCATTGCCTTTCCGACCGTTTCGATGCTTTGGCCACCACGTCCGTCAGCCGGTCCAATATCGATCAGCATCACCTGGTCCTCGCGATGGTCGATGATCTCGCTCACGTCGGCGATCAGCATTATACGGCCTGACGGCGAAAGGTCGCAGCAAAATACCGAGTACTGCAGGGGCTCGCCGTAGCCGAGCATAGTCTTATGCACCAGCCGCAACCGCTTCTTATGGCAAATGTCATAGCTGACAATGTAGCGTGTTCGCATAGAATTCTCACGTTTCGCACGCTGATGGATTGGCTTACATCATCTCGTGCAGAACGGTTCGTATCCCGGTATCTCGCCTGACAGAAAGCGCGCCAGCAGCCGCGCCTGGATCTCGAACACTCGACGATAACTGACTGAATAGCCAAAGCGCGGATGCGTCACTTCCGTATCGAGTCGCCGCTCGTAAGCCTCGAGCAAGCGCTTGCGGCCATCAGCCTTCAAAGCCACGGAGCCCGCGCGCGTGATGAAATCCGATGGGCGCACCTCCCCGTTATTGATCACGCCGATAGCGACCGAGTCGGCAATCAGCGGCCGAAACTCTTCGATCAAATCAAGCGCCAGTGCCGGCCGGCCGTAGCGCGGCTGATGATAGAACCCGAGATAGGGATCGAACCCGATGCGCACCAGCGTCACCATCATGTCTTTGGCCAGCATCGAGTAAAGAAACGAAAGTAGAGCGTTGACCGGATCGCGCGGCGGCCGGCGATTGCGTGATTCGAAGTCGAATCTCGTCGACACGTCGCCATTGGTCTTGAGCATGCGAGCGAAGTTCGCGAAATAGTCGCGCGCGGCCATGCCTTCCATACCTAGCAATTGACTGAGCCCCTCGGCGCGTTCCGCTTTGCGACGATGCTCAGCCAGCCGGTGAATGACATTGTCCGGCAACTCGCGCGCATTTCTTCGCAGCATCGTCCGCGAGTTCCGAATCTTGCCCGAGACAAACGATCGGGCCAGGTACAAACAGAGCTTCTGATTTTCCGCTACCTGGAACTGCCGGCGGCGCAACTCGATATTCTTGTGCGGCGGCGGAGTCGTGACTGCCGCGAGCCAACCGCCATACGACAGATGCAGGATGGTCACGTCGCGCGCCGCCAACTCGCGCAAAGCCTGCGCCGACAACTGCACGGCGCCGAACAGACTGACCTGAGAAACTTCGCGCAGCCGGACCGTATTGACGATCTCTTTTTTGTTGCGGATTTCCAGCACGTCGCCTTTCAACCCTACGCTGTGGCCCTGACCCTGAACATAAAGCGCGAGCTTGTCATCGCGCGCGACCGACAAACCGCGCGGCCCGCGTTCGACTTGCTCGTCAGGCTCCAGGCCGGGTAATGATGGCTGCACTTCAGTCGTGCGCAAAAGGTTAACTTCGTCCGGCAGGCAGATGCCAACAAGGGAACAACGGGGACATTTGGGCGAATCAACGAGCGGCGGTGGAATAGTGCCCGACTCGGCAAGGCGGCGCGCTTCGGTGAGCAAATCGAGCGTGCGCGCGATCAAATCGCTGGTGAATGGAATTGTGATCCGGTCCTGCGTCTCTTTGAAGAAGAGCACGCCTTCGTCGCACGTATAGCCGTTCTCGCGCAACAGCAAACCTTGCATGCAAAGCTGGACCCGCTCCGGCTCCCAGGACCGCTCCGGGTTGTCCGGTGGCGAGCCGCGTTTGTAATCGACCGGCGTGACCACGCCGTCTTCGCCTTCGAGCACATCGATTTTCGCGACCGCGCCGAGATTGTCTGAACCGATCGAGATGGACCGCGCGTGAATGCGCTGGCCCTCGCCGAATTCATCGGCCGCCGGCACGCTCCCAGCCTCATGGTCAACGCGCCGGTGCACAAAGCGACCTTCAAGCGTATCGGCGCTGTGGTCCCATTCCTGCTGCACATATTCGAGGTAAAAGAGCCGCGGGCAGTAAGCAAACTCGTTGAGCATGCGGGCCGGAAGCTGTTCTGGCGAGTCGGGCGTCGAGAGGGACATAGTTCACTCACCTCTACGGGAAGGTGGCCCGCGAGCACTGGGAGAGCAGGCGTCCTGCCTGCAGAGGGCGTTGTCGCTGGGCCAGCGAGGACAAAAGAGCCGCCATTACGGCGGCAAATCTGAGAAAAGCAAAACTGCTAATCACAGACCGGTTTCATAGGGGGCTTATGATTCCACGATTTCGCTGATTACACAACGCGGGCCGGGCCGAAACCAAAGGCGTCCGTTCCGGAAAAAGCCGAATGTTTCGTTTGCCCCGGAGGCATCGAATGTTTCGTTAGCTACGGAGGAGCGAATGTTGTAAGGGATTCGCCATCGGCAACATGTCGGCTCGTCGGGAGCTGCGAAAACTCTATGAAGCCTGCTGACTATAAACACTTCGTCCCCCAGGGACTGATGAATATGGATGAGTTAGCAAGGCATGAAGAGTCCCAAACCAAAGTGGGAACCAAAGCCCACAGCGATTGGACCGGCAACCGGCTCGCCAAACTCGATTTCAAACCCGGCAAGACCTTTTCCCTGCGTCCCCTTGAATCGCTGAGTGTGAAATTCAAGCCACCGCACCATGGGTCGCCCACTCGCCTGGTAACCGTCAATTCGTTTGATGGAAATGGGCTCCGGCAAACCTCGCGCAACGAGTTCCTGCGCGAGTTGCGCCTCCGGCAAATCGCGCGGACGTGGCGGCTTGCCGCCACCACGATTCGGAAAGCGAGGCAACGAGAACGGCGTCACCGACCGCCAACGCCTTGAAATAGCGAAGACGCTCGGAGGGCCGCTGGGAGCGCAGACATCCCTGTCTGCTTCTTCCAAATCAGGCCGGCTTCCCCTTTGCGCGAACATCTCAACGCCACCAAGACCAACCAGGATCATCCGCACGTCCGGCCGATTCCCGTGCCGATAGATCGTTCGCAAACTTCCCAACGCCTCCACGTCAGCCTCATCAAATCCGCGCGGACAATAGATGGTGACATGGTCCAACCGCACATCTCCATCTTCATCTGTCGCAAAGTAATGCGCATGCTCATGTCCTTCGAGCGGCACCCCGTCAACTGTCTTCCCCGTAATCGCTTCCGAGTGCGAAGTGTCCACACGATTGCGAATCAAGGCCCGGCGGACTTGCTCAGCGAACGGCAAGGCAAGGACAACGCTCGGGCGGGTCGAGTCAGTCAGTTCAAAGACCGCGAGACTCAACTCTCGATCGATGCCAGGAGGTGGCATCGCAGATAAGTGAGCAAGAGATTGAATTGGCGTAGACATGAAGTGCATCTCTTTGACGACTACGCGACATCCATTCGTGCAAAAACTCCAAAACCACAGTGGCGGCCTGCGCCGATCGCGAGCGGACCTGTCAACGGCCGATCGAACGTTAAACGCACATGCCAGCGCGGATAATGGGCGAGTCTCGCGCGCGGTTGGTATTCCTGCGAGTGAAGCGAGCCGGTCCAATACGGCACTCTGGAAAGCTCGATATGCGCCGAATGAAGAGTGCCAGCTTGGCCCAGCGCCTTCTGTACCAATTGTTCGGCCCGCGCGAGCCGTTTCTGATGGTTGCCCCTATGCTCCTTACGATCGTCGTAGCCAGGTAGGAGTACCGGAGTCACCGACGTCCAGACGCGCGAAACACCGATGTAGGAAGGCACGATAGTATCGCGTCCGATAATCCGTTCCAGGAAGAGCCGCGGAAAACGCTCCTCACCACCTAGTGGCTCCAACTCTTCGCCGTCAAAAAGTTGCCCAAGTTCGCGACACAACGCGCCGTCGGACTCAAACGGCTGAGCCAGAATGAGCCGACGAACGCGTCCATCGGTAGGACCTCGGCGAATCGTCGGCAGCGGTAAGATGGAAACGCGATCGCCGCTGCTTTCGTAGGGATGGCCTTTGATCTCTCGATCGATGACCTCCTGTCCGAGAGACGCAACAACATGCGGACGATTAGTCAATGCTCGGACCATACCCACCAGGGGCGCGATCAGTTGGTGTCGAATTGAAGTAGTATCTCCATCCAGATTAACAAGGCGGAATGCTACATTCGGGCGGGCAATTCCGACGACATAGCGCTGTGGTTCAAAGATCGCTCCCGCCGATTCCAGTTTCGTGATACTCGGCGATTCATACCGCTTTAGGAAATCGGCATAGGTCGACTTGAGAGACACCAGGCTGTCTCGCCTGGGCACACGCAGATCCAGCCCTCCAATCAAGCCAGCGGCAGTCGGTCGATATTGAACGCGGGATTCGATCGGCGGTGGAAGATGCTCGACAATCTCGCCGTGACCAATCGCCAGATCTATGCCCCAGCCTACTGCGTTGATATGCCGTGCCGCACGCTTCAGCGTTTCGGCATGCTCCCTGGTGTCAGTCTGCGACGCATCGATCCCCCATGCATACTGAACGAGCCGATCTCCGTTGAGCAAAGTAGGACGCATTGTCTTCGGTGCACGGCTGTTTGGGTTGGAATCCGAGACATTGTTGAGCACATACGTAAGCAAGACCGGTCCCGGCCGCGTTTGCGGCGCGATGATATCGGGCGGAGCGAGCGATTCGAGCCAACGCAAAGCGTTCTCGACGGAATCAGGAAGTTTCCCACCGCGAACATTGCCAGCCACCAGTGCCTGAAACACCCGAAAAGGCGATGGCGGCCACTCGGCTTTCTTAGCGTTATCTGTCAGGCCGTGGTAACGATCGTCGAGGAAACGGATCGATAGCAGGAAAATCATTTATCCTCTCCGTCCGGTGTGACCACGTCTTCTGCTTTGGCAATGGCCAGCTCGGGCGCTCTCTTAAACTCCTTCAGCCGCGTCTCGATGTCCTTTAGAGTCTTGTGGCTGTCAGCATCCGAGTTGATGAGTTGTTTGATTTGGCTACACCAAGTCTTCACATCGTTGTCGACTGTATCGTCGATCAACAAGCCGTCGATGGCGGTTGCAATTTCCAGGAGCGCGTCGTGCGACACTACGGTCGGCTCACCCCGTTTCGCCTTGGGTGGCAGTTTGCCCGGTTCCTTCTTCGACCCCTTCACTCGCTTCACTGCCTCCAGCACAGCCTGCAACGGATTCTTTTCGCCGAACTCAAACCGATCAAGCTCTGTGGCCGTCAGGGGGCGAAGCTTCGCGATCGCCTTGAGCCTCTCCCGCGTGGCTTCCGTCGTCCAGAGATCACGAATCCGATTCGCAAGCACACTGTCAAAAGCAACGGTCCGGGCAATCCCAACGCCAAACGTCCCTGCCGCTTTGGTGGCAAATCCCAATGCGTCGGCCGGGGTGATCGCAAAATCCACATTCTCGCCGGATGCCAGCACTGTTGTAAACGTTCGCGGTTTGTCCGGATGCCCGACTAGTTGGCAACCTTGGCGGAGTGTAAAGGCTGAGTTCTCGAAGGCTGTGAGCGACACGAGAGCCAGGCCAAGAATGTATCGCTGAAGATCTGTGGGCTCTGATCCGTTTCCAAGAGACTGAAGCGTTGCGAGGTTGACACTGCCGGTACGAACGATGTCACCCCGGACATGAACTCCGCCCAGTTGTCCGCTTGCCGGAACTGCGGCAAAGCCGAGGTCACTGCCCGTGCTATCGTCAACCTCGTCTATCAAGCCGTTACCGACGTAGTCGGTAGCGGGAACGTACTGTGCTGAACGGGTTCTCTTCTCAACATCATTTGCATCAATGCGAAGGTTGATGAGTCGTGGAATCTTGATCTGCGTTCCGCGTGAATCCCAAGCACCAAACACTAGGGATGTCGGTGCCAGCTTGGCCATCGGCTCCGGGTTCCCATCCCCATAGGCCATGAACCCATTGTGGATTTCAACGAGTAACTCGGAAAAGCGAATGATGGCGTCAGCGATACGATGCCCGGCGTCAAGTAGGTTGGTTGATCCGCCGCCGTGCATGACTAAGATCTGTGGCACGAGGTGCTTGTACTTCTCCCTCTTGAACAATGGCTCCACGCGATTCGCTTGCGATCCAATCGAGTCGATAGCGCACGCAATCGCCTGGTTGCCTTCGAGAGCATCCAGGTTATACCGGGGTCTCTGATCGCCATCGCCCTTTGGCGCAGCATAGGTGGGCGGAAAGATCACTGCTTCCGCACCCTCGACGGGCATCAGCGGGTGCTTGAGCACAATGGCCGCCGGGCCGGTGTCCATCAGAAGGTTGTCATACTTTTGCAATAGAGATTGATCAGACATTGGGTCTCCTTACAGGTTGTGCGTGACCGAAGAGCTTGAAGCGACCCTGAGCGTCACGCCGTTTGATTGGGAAGTCGAAACAAGCGTCGATAAGCTGGGGGATCAGGCCGAGCGCAGTGACGGCGGCGATCTCGACAGGGAGCGGTTGACTCCAGGTACAATAAAGATTGCGGGCCCAAGTCTCCAGCATCAGCGGACGAAAGCGTTGAAGGCCGACCAACGTTAAAACATCGACTGCTGGTGAGAACGCCATCGTGCTGTTGGCGACATGCCCGAGGTCGAGCGCGTTGTTTCGTGATAGTCGGCTGTCATACGAGAATGCCATCGGCACCTCGATTGGCAAGGGCTCCCGAAGCCAATCGTGGGGAAACTGTTTCACAGCTTCAGCGAAACGTTCCCGCATGGAGGGAATGTACTTTCGCCCTTTCTTGCCTTTGTGGTAACCAAGCAGCAAATCAGTGACATGCTGGCCAGCAGTCCAAGTCTTTAGCCTTTGCCTTCGGGCCTCTTCATCATTCCACCAATCAAGCCGCAGGTTGAATGGATCGCGAAGGGTCATCGGGTATGTCCGACCTCGGTGGGGGTCGCCATCACTTTCGTCATCCGATTCGCCATCGTCATCACTCTTGGAAGTGGCTGATGTGTCCACTGTGACGTCACACTGGAAAAACCGGTCAAGAACTCGACTAACATCTCCGTTTATCAAAAAACAGCCATGCTCGAATTGGCCGGTCGCGTCTGGATCAATCCTGGCTGCCAATTCGAGCAGGCCACAACAAGCGAAGAATTGACCGGGGTTGGTCACGTCAACGCCTACATGGAGTGTTGGTTCAGGAGTACTCATGGTTGATCCTCCGTCGTGGTCGACACATCCGCTGACCCCGGATGCGCGCTGGCCGTGTAGTCGGCAGCACGTACAAGTGATTCGAGATATGCCAAGCCCCATCGGCCATACCTGCGCTGCAGGAGTGCGAAGCGCTGCGGCGTTTTGATCGCGAGCGTTACGGCAGCCTGAGCGTTGCGCGCGGGGTCGGAGGCCTCCTCCAATGGAAAGTGCGGGCGAGCCCGACCGTGGTGTGCGGCGATCAAGTGCATCGCCAAATCCTGCATATCTGGACTCAGTGCCATGAACTCCATGTGGTGCTGATGCTTCTCGTCAAGCAAATCCAGCACTGAGCCGAACTCATGGCGATAGTCCTTGAATAAGTCACGCGGATGCAGCCGAGTCCCATCAGGAAGCCAGCCCGACTTGGCGAATACCTCGCGAGGGTAACCATAGTTACCGAGGCTGCGTTGCCAGCGTTCGCGGTTCTTGCCGAGGTCGTGAAACCATGCTGCGAGAATGACGGCCTTGGCGATGTCGTTCGGAAGACGCAGTCTACCAACTATTTTGGAGGCAAAGCTCTTGACTTCGTCGAGATGCGGTTCAAGCGGATAGGCAATCCGGCTACGTTCATTAGCTGCTTCCGGCTTCCTGACAAACCACCGCCAGATCCTTGTTGGTTCAGCATCTTCGCCCTCAGTGTTTTCAAATTTGATCTCCCGTTCGAGTATCATCCCGACGGGACTATCTTCATCCTGCCAAATGCGCTTACGCATCGGCCCCTTGTCGTCTTCCCACATGTCGGCCACGTCGTAAAGATCCCTATGCTCAGGCATGTAGTCCGACCCATCGAATAGACCTGCCGAACATCCGTCAGTGACCTTCAGGCCACCAGCTTCAGGTGGCAGAATCACGGTCCGGCTGGCCAATTGAAGATCGGTCACCTTCGAAGCCAACGTCGCTATCACGGTTCCGTTAGGTTCCTGAATCCAGATCGGAAGGTCGCCGTAGTCCTCAGCAATTTTCAAGAGTTTATCTCGAATGCCGCTGTTCTTGCGAAAGGTGCTGTCACGAAGAAGCTCGTGTGGTTTGAGAGGATAATCTTCGAGAAGCTCGGCCGCATATTCTTGAAACTGATTGCGATCCCTTTCGTCGCCAAACTCGTGGCGAAGCTCCCAAACCTCTTGTCGCCAAGCAACGTAGGTCTCCGCCATCTTCTCATCTTCAACGCCGTGCAGATACGGCTCTATCGGTGGTCGACCAGGAAGTCTTCCGCGGATAGTGGTCAGCGCCCAAGCGTCGAAGAGAATGTCGGTGGCGGGCAGGATTTGAGGCGCTGGAGTGAAGGCGGCGAGACGATCCGCCAGGTCGAGCTTGTCGAGCGCCGCAGGGCTGGCATCGCCGTTCAGTCGCTTCAAGAGTTCGAGTGTCTTTTGGCGACGCCGACCGAGTTCGTGAATCTTGAGCTTACCGCTTTTATCCTTCTTGCCGAACTCCTTTGGATAGACGATGTCGATGCGAGTGTCGTTGCGATCTCCGAAGCGGTTTACGCGTCCGAAGCGTTGAGTCATGCTCTCGAACGTAGACAGGTCGCAGACCATTTGATCGGCCGAGATGTTCACGCCCACTTCGCCGGCGCTGGTGCATACAAGGTAGACGGCCCCAGTAGTAGGCGTCACATCCTCGGTGCGATTCGACTCTGGCAGGAACCGCTGGAAAATCGGCTTCCTAACCAAGCCATCGCGCTCAAGGCCTCGAAGGGTGCCAGTCAGTTGCTCGGTTGATTTCTTTGGCAGCTTCCTTACAATCTTCTCGACATCCTCGATAGTTCGCACGAAAACCAGCACAGACTGCCCAGAATCCTTGTGCTCCAACGCAAGGTGATCAATCTCCTCAGACAGCTTGCTATCGTCTTCGTTCGGGTGCAAACGAATAGCTTTCTTCGCCTTCTGACGCCGCCAGACATGGTGGATTGGCTCTGTCGGCGGATTGGGAATGACTTCTGGTGGATTCTTCTCAGCCTCAGTCAGTTCGAACGGTTTCTCCTCGTCCCGCTCTCCGCTTCCTCGCGACGTTGCCGTTAACTCCATAACGCGGAGTTTGGGCCAAGGCATTTCCTGCGAGCGTTCACCTTCCCGTTGTTCTTTCTCAATCGCTATGAGCAGCTTCTGAAACGCGGGCTCCAGATGCGCCTCGTCATGTACGAGCAGTACGTCCTGTCCGAGGAACCCGGCGTGCAGCGGCTTCGTCTTGAAGCCGACGCCGTAGCCGCTGAAGAGCAACCGACTCCCGATCATGTCCACGGTGCCGCAGATTACCGCAGGTCGCGAGGGGTCGGCCGACCATTCGCGGTTGTCTGCAAACTGGCCGCGTAACGTGCTGATCGCCAGCTGCTGAAACTGATCCGAAAAGTTCTCCAGCTTCGGCAGGTTCTTGCGGAGTTTCTCGACTTCGTCTGTCGTCTGATCCACCACGGTCCGTCGATTGACAACGTATACCAGGCGCCGAGGAATCTTACCGGGCCGCTCCATCAAGGCAATCAACCATATCGCGATGACAGATGTCTTACCCAAGCCCGTTGACAGATTGCATGCGCAGGGAAACTCTCCTTTGACGAACCACTCCTCGAACAGCTTGATCTGCCATGGGAATGGCGCGTGGCCCGTCAGCGTTTCGAACCTAGTTTTGAATATCGCTTCAGTCATTGAGTATCACTTTCACGGCAGCGGACAGTTCGCCACGATCAATAGCTCTCCTTCTCCCGGCGATGACATTCAGAGTTGTCGAACCGGTACATTTGTCCTGAGCGGGCGCATCCTATCATTCACAGCGGACAAGTACGGGCTGATTCTCGGGGCGTCTCCTATTTTTCCCCGCGCCGGGGCCCAGGCTTTCCCGGAATAACATCGAGGCACGAGCGAAATCACATGGGGCCCCGAAGGCCCGCCTTTGGCCCGACAGGAACCTCGCGATAGATAAGAGTTCTTACAGTGTCGTCGCCAATGATCTCGTTGATTTTCAAATCGAAAGTGCCGACTCCAATGCCATCGATTTGAAGAACCGAGCCACTCGTAACTACGAAGCTGAGTTGCTCGAACCCGTTCTCTTAGGCACTCTCATAGGAGGAGAGAGATGCTTTTTCCTCGAAATGGCCTTGCTTTTCAACGGCGAATCGAGAGCGTCTCCTGAACGACAATCCCACGCTACTTGGGAGAGTAAGGTGACGGCTGTTGAAACGCTTGAAATGGCCTTTACCAACCAAGCAAAGCAGCTTTGCCGTGGCTGGGAATCTGGTGGAATGGGACCAAGTAAGGAAGGTTGGTTAGCTTTGAAAAGACAATGGAACGCTCGCGCTTTGTCCCGGTTTTTGAGAGTCTGACAAAAATCTGCCAAATCGGAAAACCGCAGAAAGTTTAAGTCCTACATTACGCCCTGCATGAGGTAGCTAAATCATTTGAGAGGCTTTGCCAATAAAAATTGCTGGGCGCGTGGGAATTTGAACCCCCAGACCCCTCCGTGTCAATTGACCACGACATCACCATCCGGCAGTCATAACTCAAGCCAAGGAACACCCCGCCGAACCGAAAAAGTTTGAGCCTTAGTTGATACAGGCCACACTCGCGCGGTCTGTTTAACTCTTTTACTACCAACAACTTAGGTTTGTTTTTTGGTTTGCCGAAGGGGGATTCGAGTTCAATCCCTATAGAAATCATCACATTTACAGGGAATTTCGCATAATCTGCGAATTCGCTGCGGTTTCTTCCCCCTGTTAACTTTCTCTATAGTCCCCATTATTCTATATATTCTCTCTCGTGCTCCTCCGTAATAGACACCAAACAGACACCAAACTTTTCGCTACGGCTCGACTTCGGCAATGCCGGACAGCACGACTGGCTCACGGTCTGGGAATTCAGGAACTCCGGCAGGCTCGTAAACTCACCCAAGTGAGGATGGCCAAGGCTCTCGGCATCAGCCAGGATTGCACCAGAACCGTTAAAAGCCCGTGACGTAAGGTAGCAGGGCTGCGGTTTGTTCAATCTGCTCGCCGGCCGCTAATAACGAGTAGGTGGAGTTCCAGGTTCCATCAAGAAATTGCCTGCGGGGGCCTTCCGGCATCTTTGCCGTCATACACTGTTCAGCAAAGCGTACGGTTAATGTTTCAAGGTCAAGTTCAATCTCCGTCTCAGGTTTTGCAGTAACCGTGCCCATTAACAGTTGAACGTCGGAGGACGCGGCGACAAAGCAGGGGATGCCAATGGCGGTGCAATTACTAAAGAAAATCTCGCCGTACAGCTCGCCCACAATGGAGCGGATGCCCCAATGTAACAACGCCTGCGGGGCGTGCTCTCTGGACGACCCGCAGGCGAAGTTCCGGCCGACTATAAGTACAGAAGCTCCCTCATATCGTTTGAGGTTAAAGGGGTGTTCAATGTTCTCACGGCGCTCGTCCGCGAAGACAAACTCTTCTAACCCAGCGAACGTCAGTCGGCTCAGGAATCTGGCCGGGATTATGCGGTCGGTATCAATGTCATTGCCGGGCAGCGGGATTCCGCGCCCGGTGACCTTGTGAATCACAGGTTGGCTCATTGAAGCATCCCCCGTACATCAACTACTTCTCCCGCCACCGCTGCTGCCGCGACCATAGCTGGGCTCATCAATAGCGTCCTGCCCGAGGCGCTCCCTTGCCGGCCTTTGAAATTACGGTTACTGGAAGAAGCGCAGATTTCACGACCGTTTAACCTGTCAGCGTTCATGCCGATGCACATCGAGCAGCCTGCCTGCCGCCACTGAAAGCCCGCCTCCAGAAAGACTTCATCCAGCCCTTCGGCCTCGGCCGACGCTGCCACGGCCTCGGAGCCCGGAACTACCAAAGCGCGCACGTGTGCGGCGACCTTGCGCCCTCGTACGATACCGGCAGCGATTCTCAAATCTGAGAGGCGCGCGTTGGTGCAGGAACCGATGAAGGCTACGTCAATCGGCGTCCCAGCCATCGCCTGGTTAGGCCTGAGTGACATGAAGCTCAACGCTTCCTCATAGGAGGAGCGCTCTTCCTCACTGACAGCATCCGGCGTCGGGATGGTTTCGCTGATGCCGATTGATTGACCCGGATTAATCCCCCACGTCACCATCGGCTGCAACGAACTTCCGTCGAATCGCACCTTGTCATCGTAATCTGCGGCCGGGTCTGAAGAAAGCGTCTCCCACCAGGCTACCGCACGGTCGAAAGCCGCACCCTGCGGGACGTATCGCCGCCCGCGCAAATAATTGAACGTCGTCTCATCAGGATTTACATAACCGACACGAGCGCCGCCTTCGATGCTCATATTGCAGACCGTCATCCGCTCCTCCATTGACATTGCCTCGACCACCGAGCCGCCGAACTCATATGCATAACCCACGCCGCCCTTAACGCCCAGTCGCCGTATGACCGCTAGGACGACATCCTTGGCATAAACGCCCTTAGAAAGCACGCCATCTATAACGACGTGCCTGAGCTTTGGCTTCGTCGCGGCAGTGCATTGAGTTGCCATGACATCTTTGACCTGACTGGTGCCTATACCGAAAGCAAGCGCGCCTAAAGCGCCGTGCGTTGACGTATGACTATCCCCACAGGCCACCGTCATACCCGGCTGCGTGAGTCCCAGTTCAGGCCCGATTACGTGGACGATCCCCTGCCCACCGCTCCCGACCTCGAAGAGTTGAATTCCCGCCGCTCGACAATTGTCAACAAGCGCGGCTGCCATTTCTTCCGCCGACCTATCAGCGAACGGCCGCGCTTGCGAACTGGTCGGGATGATGTGGTCTATAGTGGCGAAAGTCCTCTGCGGGAAGCGCACCTTCAAGCCTAGCTCGTGGAGCATCTGGAAGGCTTGCGGGCTGGTCACTTCATGGATCAGATGTAACCCGATAAACAATTGTGTTTGCCCGGAGGCCAGTTCCCGAACGTTGTGCATCCGCCAAATTTTATCTAGTAGCGTTTCCGCCATTTGCTTTTCCCTTCGCCGACACCCAAAGCGGCGCTTGCAGGTAACCTCCTCGGCCGGATTATACCCCAAGAGCTTAACCCTCTCTGATTGATGAGCGCGAGGCTGGGTCGAAGGTGACCGGGACAAGAGATTACCGCACGCCGGCAATCACAAAGCTGAGTCCGCGGAGGGGTTACGTCTAAGTCCGCCTGTTCGAGAAATACTTGCCCGGACATTGGGGGAGCGATATTATGTCGCCAAATATTCGCCCCGTCTAAGCAGAGCGTCTGGAACCTCACGCCACGATGGGCGATCAAAACGGCCTCGGACGCCCATTGGCCTCTCACATAAGGAGTGTTAGCAATGACTCCAACACGCTCCGACCGCGTCTTGATATTCGACACCACCTTACGAGACGGCGAGCAGGCCCCCGGCTGTAGCATGGATTTGCGCCAGAAGTTGATAATCGCTCAGGCGCTTAAAGAGTTGGCGGTTGATGTGATTGAGGCCGGCTTCCCCATCTCGTCTCCGGGAGATTTTGAAGCCGTCCGGGCCATTGCGCAGACAGTTGAAGGGCCGATCATCTGCGGCCTCGCGCGCTGCTGCGACGAGGATATTGACCGGGCATGGGAGGCGCTTAGGGACGCGCCCCGCAAGCGCATCCACCTCTTTCTCGCGACGAGCGCGATTCACCGTGAATACAAGCTTCGTCTGACTAAAGAGCAGATCGTCCAACGCGCGGTGCAATCAGTCAAACGGGCGCTGGCTTACTGCGACGACGTGGAGTTTTCTCCTGAAGATGCCACCCGTTCAGAACCAAATTATCTGGCGGAGGTGCTTGAGCGAGCCATTGAAGCCGGCGCCCGCACCGTCAACCTTGCAGACACCGTGGGCTACGCCGTCCCGGCGCAGTTCGCCACCCTCATTAGCTTCCTTAGACAGCACGTGCGCGGCATTGACGATGTCGTACTCGGCATCCATTGTCATAACGATTTAGGTATGGCGGTGGCTAATAGCCTCGCCGCTTTAGTCGAAGGCGCACGCCAGGTGGATTGCACCATCAACGGCATTGGCGAGCGTGCTGGTAACAGCTCGCTCGAAGAAATAGTCATGGCGTTAAGGATTCGTCATGACTACTTCAAGCTGCATACCGGAATTAATACTCAGTTGCTCTGCCAGACGAGCCGGCTCGTTTCTAGTATCACGGGAATGGCGGTGCAACGTAATAAAGCGATCGTGGGCCAAAACGCTTTCGCGCATGAGTCCGGCATCCATCAACATGGCATCCTCATGCACCACTCGACCTACGAAATCATGCGGCCGGAGGATGTAGGGGCGCAGAAAACCACTCTCGTCATGGGTAAGCATAGCGGGCGCCATGCCTTCCGCGCGCGCTTGCAAGTGATGGGCTACCGCCTTACCGAAGACCAGATCGAAGAGAGCTTTAAGAAATTCAAAGCCCTTGCCGATAGGAGGAAAGAGGTCTACGACGTAGACATTAAAGCCCTAATTGATGACCACATTCCGCATGCGCAATCGGGGTAGGTACTCGTATCCATTCATACCAGCATGGATGCTGACGGCTTAGTGCTGCGAGGGTGCACTTGCGACATGCGGATGGGCGGGACATTGAAGAATCCGCATAGGGCGACGCGACTCTCGACGCAATGCCCAAAGCCATTAAGCTCATCTCAGGGGCGGAGCTTACGCTGAAGGCTTATGATGTCCGCAGCCTCCTGTCCGGACAGGAGGCTCAGCAGGAAGTTAGCTTAGAAAGGGAATACGACGGGCAGATACTTCGCGGTCAAGCGCGCGACCGTGACATCATCACGGAAGCGATTACGCGTTCCTCAATGCCATCAACACAGTTGCCCCGCGCCCGCAGTCCGTCCCCGCCCCGTCGTAGTGAAGCCGTCTCCTGAATAGGACCTGCTCGCCTTGGCGTTACTGCACTTCAAAGAGATGGATGTTATCGCCGGCGACGGCAAGCAAGTGCGAGCCCGGCTCATAGGCTAGTGCTGCCCCGAAGTGGGTCGAGACATCCTGTTTGCCGAGCACCTCAAGGCGATCATTCTCAACCAAGCCTACCCAGACCACGCCTTCCAGCGTGGCGGCGAAGAAGTATTTTTTCTCGCCGATGAGCGCCTGGTCAACGCAGAAGTTGAACACTTGGTCGAGCGCCGCATCAATCTTCAGGTTCATCGAATCAAGCAGTTCAAACCCGCCTTCGTGAATACCGTAGAGCCAAATGTTCCGGTCGTCGGAGCCGACCGAACAGTTCGCTAAAATGAGATGGTCTTCGCAGGTATCAATATCATTGATTCCGCGTCGAGCCGAGTCGTTGTAACGCATCCGGGCGACAACCGTGCCCGCGATAACATTGACCAGGCAGATATCCCCATCCTCGGACCCGGTAACAACGTAGCCGGGCCTCCACCTCTCCACACCCCGGATGTTCTTAAGCGGGTACGGACTGGGCACGGGGTTGTTCGAGCGCAAATCGAATACGTGCAGGAGGGTAAAAGCCTCACCCCCGCGCTCCACCTTCCAAACGAGCAGGTAACCGTTAGCATGACCGGAGACGAAATAAAGAACGCCGTCAACTTCAGTGGTCGTGCCATCGTTAGCGACGCCAATTGCTTCGTCGTATGTGAGCGTTCCCTTGAGCCGAATGCCGGTTTCAATGGCCGTGTCGGCACACCACACCACGATGGACTTCGCATCGTTCGACGAAGCGAAGAGCATCTCTTTAATCTGCGCTATCATCTCCACGCCCGCAACTGATGGCACAACGAGGGCCGCTGTAATAACGGGCGCACTGGCCTGCTCGTGCGTGCGGCGAAAGATTGTCAATGTTCCGTCCCATCGCCCGATGGCAAAGCTGCGCTCGTCCAGCCAGCGCACCGCCTGCGCCATAGAGTATGTCGTGCCCAGACCTTTGAGCGGCAGCGAGGTGGTTGCCGGCGCCGACGCTGGTTCGGCAAGAAAGAGCGGGATTTGTTGATTCACCTTCACAGTCTAACCACCTGGCATGATGCCGTCAGTATCAATACTGACACCGGGAAGAAGCATAAATTCCGGGTCATTTGGTATGTCGGATTTCGTCCCAATCCGCGTATGGCAACTGTCTCACTTCCGTCGGCAGTCAACCTCGGAACAATCTCATGAAGACGCACGGCCTCTTTGCCGGAGGTTCCAAGGCACGCGCACCGGCCTGACCTTTCACAACCTCTCCCCCAGACTCTTCTGCTGTGGCCTGACACCGCTTAACCCCAGTGTTGTGTATCTGTGCGGAATATTCTCAGGGTGATGGCTGAGAATGATTGTTGTTTTGTCTTTGCGACTATTCGCAAGCTGCGCCCAGAACTCCTGCTCCAGGTCTTTTTCAACCATTGCGTTGGCCTCGTCCAAAATCAGAATAGTCGGATTAAAGACGATGGCCCTTGCTATCGCCACTCGCGCCCTCTGTCCACCACTCAAGGTGAGCCCCCTTTCGCCAATCATCGTATCTAACCCGTCAGGAAGCTCCGAAATGAACTCTTCTAGCTGCGCGATTCGCAAACTCTCTTGCAATTGTCGCTCGTCTACGCCGTCCTGACAAAAAAAGATATTCTCTTTGATTGTGCCGTGGAAAAGGAGGGGCTCTTGGCCGACATACCCGACTTGCCTTCTGAGGAAAGAAATGTCCCAGTCCTGCATCGGGATGGAATCAATTAGAACCACGCCCGACTGCGGCTCGTAGAATCTCATCACCAGATTGACGATTGTCGATTTCCCGCTCCCAGAGGCTCCCGTTATCAGCAGCCACGAGCCCGGCTCGGTGATGAAAGAGAGGTTCATCAAGACGGGTTTACGAGGCTCATACTGAAACGACACGTCCTTGAACTCCACCTTTCCGAGGAGCTTACGCTTGACCCCGGCAACTCTCGGCTGCCGCGTGAAGTCTTCGGGCTCGATGAGTTCGGCTATTCGGTCAAGGGAGCCGGCTATCCCTTGATAGGTCTGGTAGAGCCTGCCGCTAGAGAGGAGGGCCAGGGTAATCGTATAGGCGTAGAAGTAAAAAGCGACTACGCCGCCCAGCGTCCAGTCGGGGAAAATGGTCTGCGTCGTCCCGACGTAATAAATGCCGAGCAGTATTAGGTAAAACAGGTAGAGTAATCCCTGATCCACTTTCTGTTCGAGTTTTGCGGACTCGACCTCGGTCGCCAGGGCTCGCTCAAGGATGCCCGCATAACGCTCGCGCTCACGCTTCTCCCTCGCGAACGCCTTAATCTCTCTGATGCCGACAAGCGTCTCTTCAAAGAAGGCGTTCGCCTGCGCGTGCATGGCTTGGCCCCTTGCAGAAAAGTCTTGGAGCTTTGCGCTCGCAAGATAAAAATAGACGCAAGGCGGCAGGACGACTGCGATGACGATCAGTGTGGCGACCCAATTGAGGAACGACATGAGGATAATACAGCCGAGGATGTAAAGCGCGTTTTGAAAGAGCGGGGTCAGAAGGTTGATGAAGATGGATTGCAGCTTGGCGATGTCTTCGGTGGCCCTTGCAGAGATCTCGCCCACCTGTTGGTGTTGGTGAAAGCTCAGAGAACGCCGCAAGAGAGTCCAATACAGGTGGACGCGCAGCGTGTTTCGCAAGCGATAGCCGAGAACCTGCAGGTACAGCTTACAATGGTAGCCGACGAGCGCCGCGAGGGAAAGGAGGAGAGCCAACGCCAGTCCGAGCGCAGGCACGCTTAAGGCCGTACTTCTGCTCCCTCCGTATTGGTCAACCATGAACTTTAGCAACCACGGATAAACAAGCGCCGCCAGTGAAAGGAAAGTGAGCGAGGAGAGGGCTAAAAAGAGCTTGAGTTTCGACGCCAACACATAAGGCCACAGAAACCGGAATCTTGTTAACTTACCCATAATTGTTAAAGTGAACCCGAACTTGGCGATGAGGCGCCTCGACGGGCGCACGCCACGCGGTGAGCGGGTGGCGGAGAGCGTGCCGCGCACCTACGGAGCACACACTTCGCCCAACGGTGCTACCTCACTTAGTGGGGTCGAAGCCGTGGTGGCGGTGGAAGGCGCCGTGGACCCGGACGTGTTCAACGCCTATCTCGAGCAGGTCTTGCGCCAGACATTCAGAGTGGTGACGCGCTGGTACTGGACGACCTCACACTGTCCATGTTGCGACCCAAGCCTGCGCCGTCATGCCGTCCGCAGTGCTATGATTGAGGCAAGCGCCGAGCGTGCTCGCTGTTGTCAACCTCATCGCCTTGTCAGGCGACTCCACTCCTACGCGCCTCAACCTCTTGAGTGACATAGCTGATTATCTCCTCGGAAGTAGTGTTAGGAGGGAAGAGCCTTCCGACGCCGAGCTTTGTCAACATCTCTACGTCTTGTTGCGGGATGACACCTCCTCCCGTAAGGAGGATGTTGGTCGCGTCCTGCTGCCTCAAAACGTTAAGCACTTTGGTAAAGGCGGGCATGTGAAATCCGGAGTGGCTGGAAATGCCAATAACGTCCACGTCCTCCTGAATCGCGGCGTTCGCAATCACTTCCGGTCTCTGCCGCAACCCGCCGTAGACGACCTCCATGCCGGCATCCCTGAGGACGAAAGTCATGAGTTTCGCCGCCATATCGTGGCCGTCAAGGCACGGCGTAGCGATATATACGCGTATCCTTTTTCGCATCCTTCTTTTTTATACCTCGGCCGGCTCGTTATAGGTGCCGAACTCTTCCTTCAGCACGGCCACCATCTCCCCCAGAGTGGCGTAGACCTTCACCGCGTCGATAATCGCCGGCATGGTATTCTCAGCACTAGCCGCTACCCGGCGCAGATTATCGAGCGCCCTTCGGACGGCTTCGTTGCTCCGCTCGGCCCTGAGTTTGGCTAATTGCTCTCGCCGCTCGCGCTCGATGTGCGGCTCTATAGTTAAGATAGGGATGGGCACCCCCTCGTCCGCCGGGTCAACAAACTCATTCACACCGACGACAATCCTCTGCTTTGAATCTATCTCCTTAAAGCGGCTATATGCCGCCTCGGTTATCTCCCTCTGGAAAAATCCATCCTCGATGCCCCGGATGACGCCGCCGAGTTTTTCAATTTTGGCGAAGTATTCTCGGGCCGCAGACTCCATGGCATTGGTCAGTGTCTCGACGAGGTACGAGCCGCCTAAGGGATCAATACTGTCGGCGACGCCGGTTTCATGAGCGAGAATCTGTTGTGTCCGCAGGGCGAGCTTCGCGGACATTTCCGTAGGAGGGGCGAACGCCTCATCCAGAGCATTCGTGTGAAGACTTTGGGTTCCCCCCAGCACGGCCGCCATCGCCTGATAAGCCGTCCTGACGATGTTGTTGTAGGGCTGACAAGCGGTCAAGCTGCATCCGGCCGTCTGGGTGTGGAACCGCATTAGACAGGAGCGAGGATTCTGCGCGCTGTATTTTTCTTTCATCTCGCGCGCCCATATTCTCCGGGCCGCCCTAAACTTGGCAATCTCTTCAAAGAAGTCGTTATGGCAGACGAAATAGAAGGAGAGAAGCGGCGCGAACTCGTCTATGTCAAGGCCGCGTTTGAGCGTAGCCTCGACGTATTCGAATCCATCGGCCAGAGTAAAAGCTAGCTCTTGCGCAGCGGTCGCACCCGTCTCCCGCATATGACAGCCGCTAATAGATACGGGATGCCACTTGGGCATGTGCTTGACCGAGAACTCGATGGTGTCCACGATCAGCCGCATTGAAGGTTCGGGCGGGAAAATATATTCTTTTTGAGCATGATACTCTTTCAGAATATCATTCTGATTAGTGCCGTCTATCTGCCCCAGGCTGACGCCCTGCTTTTCGGCGGCTACGATGAACATGGCCCAAATGATTGATGCCGGGCCATTAATCGTCAAAGAAGTGGAAATTTTGCCCAGCGGGATACCATCAAAGAGGTCTTCCATGTCCGCGAGGGATGAAACGGCAACACCGCAACGTCCCGTCCCTCCTTCGGCCAGCACGTCGTCAGAGTCGTACCCCATGCAGGTCGGCACATCGAATGCAACTGAAAGGCCGTTCATGCCTTGCTCAAGCAGGTACTTGTAGCGTTGATTTGTATCTCTCGTCGTCTGGAATCCGGAGAACTGACGCATCGTCCAGAGGCGCCCGCGATACATGTTCGTATACACGCCCCGCGTATAAGGATATTCGCCGGAGTGACCCAGGTCGCGGTTGTAATCGAATCCTTCCAGAGAGTCAGGCGTAGCGAGCAGCGGCACTTCGATACCGGAGGTAGTGATAAGTTTGGGCGCGCGATTGGAGAGCCGAGAGGCTTTCTCCTCCCACGTGCGTCTGCCTTCGGCCATCTGATTAGGTTCGGCGCCCGTCGAGGGTTCAGCTTGGGCAGGGAGTGAAGCGTTTGATGCTTGCATGGTGATCTCCTTTACAGTCGGCGAGCGCTCAGCACGAGTGAGATTCTCAAGTTACGGCACGGACTTCCAGAATCTTATCATGCAATTTCTGAAATAATACAGGTTGAAAACTGCTATCAGCGAGTTCGTGAGCAACAGCTCGGAGAGGATATAAGCATAGGAGCTTTACTTCATGAACTTTCGTCCCCAGCCGCATCATCCTCGCCGACGCTCTCGGAATGGCACCGAAGGATATTTTTCGAGCTCGACCAATCCTATGCTGCTGTGAGCGTGATTGATTATTAAGGGCAGACGCTTGTGCCGGCGCGCGTCGTTCTCGCTCCCGACTTACCTTCCGGCGTGTCGCCAACCACGCCTATGTCAACGATACGCAGAAGTTCTTGACCATCTGCGCCGTCACCTCCGATGGGTATGCGCTGACGCCTTCTGACGCCACCCCGTGGTCGGCGGCGAAGATCACAATGCGACGAGGTGCTGTGGTTGGTTGTAAAGTTTGCTGAATACCGCACAGGCGACAGGCGATCCGCTCAAGCTGGCCGAGACTGAGGGCGGCTTGGTTAACTGGAGTTGCCTCTCCTCGGCTCGTGCGATCCACCCGCCGCTGATAGGGCTGATGCCCCGAACTACCTCGTCTAAGAAATTCATCCCTTCTTCGTCCCTCATCTCGAAGCCCCGGCTCAGGCGTCCTCCGACGCCGGTTAGCCCGGGTGGGCCGCAGACGCCGCTCTCCGGGTCATACATTTAACCAGCCGAGGATGGTATCAAGGTCGACCGCCTTGCGGACGTGGTCAGCAAGACGGTCAAAACGCGCCTCGCGTTCGGCTTTGAAATTTGCGAAGCTCCGCGGCGGGGAAAGATGGCATGCGGCACGGCTTGCTCTAAGGAACGCGTGACGGAATTCGTCGTCATCGAAAAATCCATGAAGATAGGTGCCAACGACGCGGCCATTTGCGCTGGTAACGCCATCTTCTATCACTGCTTGCTGCTGACCCTCACGTCTAAGCTGCAACAGTGGCTTGGCTCCATTCTCGTATTCCGTTACACCTAGGTGGATCTCGTAGCCGCTCGCTTTGGTGCAAATCATGTCCTGCCCGAATAGTTCGGGACTGAAAAGTTGTGCCTCGGCTCGCCGCGTTATTTTATCACTAGTCAGAGCGGTGCTTATGGGGAGCAATCCGAGTCCCTGCTTTCGACCGCCGCCTTCGACGCCTTCTGGGTCGCGCACATCCGAGCCAAGCATCTGCATCCCCCCACAAACTCCAATCGTCAATGAGCGCTCGGCTTGCTTTTGAATGGCTTTGTCAAAGCCTTCGGCTTCCAACCACCTGAGATCGTTAATGGTTTGCTTAGTTCCTGGGACAATAACTACGTCTGCCTCCCAGACTTCGCTAGCGCGGCTCAGGTAGGCAAGGGCGACCGAGGATTCGGCGGCAAGGGCATCAAAGTCCGTGAAATTTGACATGTGTGGAAGAGCAATTACACCGATACGCAATTTTCGATTAGGTGTCTGATCATCATCATGCCAAATTCTTGCTACGGTTCTTCTGTTTTCCATGGCGACGCCATCTTCCTCATCCAACCCAACATCAGGCAGGTACGGGACAATGCCGACGCACGGCACGCTTATGCGCGGCTTGATCATCTCGAGACCAGGTTGCAACAGCGATACATCTCCCCTGAACTTATTTATCAGATAGCCGCGAATCCGTTTCCGTTCTTCGATGGTAAGTAGTTCGAGTGTTCCCAGAAGCGATGCAAAGGCGCCGCCGCGATCAATATCACCGATCAATAGGCACGAGGCATCAGCGGCCTCCGCCATGCGCATATTTACAATGTCATGGGCCTTCAAATT
Organism: Acidobacteriota bacterium; assembly: GCA_038040525.1. Lineage (GTDB taxonomy): Bacteria > Acidobacteriota > Blastocatellia > Pyrinomonadales > Pyrinomonadaceae > PSRF01. Next base: position 64,240 of record JBBPIC010000032.1, read on the forward strand.
GATTTCGGCCGGCGATCCTGCGCCTTCAAGAACAATAACATCATAGTTTGTGGCGAGCCGTTCGTAACTCTCAAGCACACGGGGAAAAAACTCTTCGACACGGTGTGTATGGTAATCAGCAGCGGTGACCTGCCCCCATACACGTCCTTGCAATATGATTTGCGAGCCGGTGTCTGACGATGGCTTGATTAGGATCGGATTCATATCCTTCGTGGGGGCAACTCTGGCAGCTTCAGCTTGCATTGCTTGAGCGCGTCCGATCTCAAATCCATCGGGAGTTGCAGCTGAATTCAGAGCCATGTTCTGTGCTTTGAAAGGTGCAACCCGGTAACCTTCCTGTAAGAGAATGCGACAGAGTGCCGCGGTGATCAGAGACTTGCCGACGTGCGAACCCGTTCCCAACACCATCAACGCGCGTGCCCTCATGTGTTTATTTTACTCCTGGCTCTATCAATCACCACGCTCGCGACCATCCTGCGCCTCTGGGCCTCGTCTCTCACGCTGGCATCAACTCCGGCACGTAACTCGAGCAGCCTTCCGAAGAACCAGAGAAGATCTGAAAGCCGGTTGAGATAAGCAATGACCTGTGGATAGGCTTCATTCTCCGTCTCCGCGAGACGCACCACCAGGCGCTCGGCCCGCCGACAGAACAGTCCGCGCCAAATCGTAAGCTGCGGCAGCAGCATGTTCGCCCGGTAACGAGCAGTCCGCCAAAATTCCTTCGACTGCTTCTATCCGATGCACTTGAAGTGTCAATGCCTGGACTAAATCATCAGAAATCGGTGACTCCTGTTCCTTGCCACCCGGAGCGGTCGTGATAGCTGAACTAAGAGAGAACAACTCACGCTGAATTGCCTTTATCAGATCGGCGACTTCAGCATCTTCACAGATCGAGCGCGCAAATCCCATAAGGGAGTCAACTCGTCAATAGTTCCGTACGCCTCGACCCGCATCTCCCCTTAAGGAAACACGCGTACCTCCAATTAGACTCGTCTGGCCGGTATCGCCTCGTTTCGTCGCAATACTCATCTTGGCACTCCTCAGGTATTCATCTTGTTTTTCATTCGTCAAGTTTTTGATCACGAGGTAGTAAACGCACCGAAAATGCGGCAGTAAGCTATGAAGCCCTCGGGCGTCGTTCCCGAGCCTCTCATCCCTTCATTCATAGGGCAGAGTAACGACGTCGATTTCTCAGCAACCACAGAAATACTGGACCTCCGGCAAGGGCAGTGACCACACCAACAGGAAGTTCGCTCGGCGAGACAACAACTCGTGCGAGAGTGTCGGCGAGAACCAGAAATGCAGCTCCCAATAAAAACGAGGTTGGCAGCAAAACTCGGACGTCCTGCCCGAAAAGCAGACGCGCTATGTGCGGCACAATTAATCCCACAAAGCCAATCGTGCCGCCAACTGAAACTGTTACTCCAACAATCAGGGAGCTGACCACGTAAATTACTCGTTCCGTTCGGCGCACGTTGACTCCGAGGCTTGCCGCTGATTCCTCGCCAATTGCGAGTAGATGAAGGTCGCGCCCATAAGCCAACAGCACTATCCAACTCGGGACCAGAAAAATGAGAACTCTCCAGATAAGACTGAACCCGACCACATCGAGGCTGCCCATCAGCCACCTCAAAATCTGCAAAGATTGCCTGGAATCAGATAAATATTGAAGTAGAAGGACGCCCGCTGACGCACACAAGTTCATGACGATGCCTGATAGCAACAGTGCTCCCGGCAGGACTACGCCGCCTGTGTGTGCAAGCCGATAGACAACGAGAACTGCCAGCATTGACCCTGCAAATGCAGCCAGGAAAATAAGCGGTACGCCAGCTACGCTCACTCCTATGCCTAGGACGATAACAAGGCTTGCTCCGAGCGCCGCGCCGCCCGATACTCCGAGCGTGAAAGGATCGGCAAGCGGATTGCGAAAGAGTGATTGAAGCGCAGCGCCGACGCTCGCCAGGGACGCCCCAACGATCGCTGCCATGATTACACGCGGCAGACGCAGTCGGAAGAAGACGTTACGTGCAACGGAGTCGTGTCTGAGGAGCGTAAGATCGAGATTCTGATAGCCAACATACAGACCGATGCAAAACGCTATCAGAAAACCGATAAGCAGCAGAGGAACCGCGTAGCGTAACTTTCGCACCCCGCTGCCGCTCACGCGTTGACTTGGCTGAGCTGATAGGCCGTTATCGGTCCGCACTGTACTGTGAACGGCAGCCGGTTCAGTTGATTGTGCTTTCTCGTTCTTTGTTGGTGAGGTTGTAGGCTTCATCATAGCTCGGACCAAACGAATGTTCGTCCTTCATTACGCAGCGTGCGAACAGGCGTGTCATAAATGTCTCCGAGCAAGGCGTCATCAAGCACCGCACAGGGTGCGCCGCTCGCGATAACCCGCCCGCACTTCATGGCGAAGAGCAAGTCGAATGTCTGATCGAGCAGCATTAGGTCGTGTGTGACGGTGAGTACGGTAATGTTGCGTTCATCTCTCAGTCGCAGTAGCGAGCGTGTGAGTTGCGCGCGATGTCTCAAGTCCAGAGCGCTCGCTGGTTCATCCAAGTACATAATTTCCGGTTGCTGTGCGAGCGCACGTGCGACCATGACAAGCTGATGCTCGCCTCCTGACAATTCCGTAATTGGCCGTCCTGCCAGATGCGCGGCATCAAGTGCGTCAAGAGCCGCAAGTGCTATCTCTTCGTCTTTTCTACTCTCAAATCTGAACCGCCCGGAATAGGGGCTCCGCCCTGTTAACACCACTTCAAGGGCAGTAAACGGGAAGATAGTTGCCGTTGCTTGTGGAACGTAGGCTATGTATTTTGCTCGCTCACGGGGATCAAGCGTAGACAGAGGCAGTCCTCTAAACATCACTACTCCGCTCCTCGGCTCGATCAGCCCGGCGAGCAAACGAAGAAAGGTTGATTTACCAGAACCGTTGGCGCCAATTATAGCTCCGATCGAGCCTCGCGGAAGCGAAAGGGATGCCCGCGCGAGCACTGGAACCGTGGAATAGGAGAAGCTTACGTCTCGAGCGTCAACGAGCGGGGCAGTAGAGGGATTTTCTAAACTCTTCGTCGTCATCGCTCGAATCGCTGACTAACTCTTCGATTGACTACTTGGTGGATTCTGGAACAGTTGAAAACAGTGCCCCTGTGAGTCGAATGTGTCGAAAAGGAACGCATAGTCATCGCGGCTCGTCCATGGCGTTAAGAGAAACCTCCGGATGTATATATTGTCCAAAGAGGCGAGCCGTGTGTCCCACGAACTGGCTTGGATGAATCGCTGTTTCGTCCTTCAACGAATAAATGCGCCCAGTTTTGACGGCGCGTAATTCATTAAGCTCTTGCCAAACAGCCCTGGGATCCTCGCCAAGCCTTCCTTTTGAGCCTTGCACCATTTCAATTATGACTTCCGGGTCAAGCGCGAGCAACGCTTCCTTCGTGATCTTACCGTATCCTGAGCCTGACGGCGGGGCGATCGGGTCGCCTCCGGCGACACTAATCAGTTCTACGAGGAAACTCCCTTGCGTCGCTACATAAATGTCGCGCAGCGTGCCGGGCACGCGATCCACAACGCAGAGAACACGCGGTTGCTGACGATTTGCAACCGCACGGCGCACTTCATCGACTTCATTTCTTGTCGACGCAACGAGTCCGTTCGCTTCAGAGACGTGCCCGACAACTGCTCCGATCTTGTCGATGGCTGCAAATATGTCAGCCAAACTCTGACTTTTGACAAATAGCGAGTGTACGCCTATCGCATCGAGCTTATTGCGGACGAATGGCTCTTGCGCGTCAACACCGATTACAAGGTCTGGATTAAGCGCGGTTACTTGTTCGAGATTGGTGGTCCCCCACCCGTTAACACGCGGCTTATTTATAACGTCATCAGGGTAAGTACAATACTCCGAAACAGCGACAACTTGCGACCACGCCCCGATTCCATAGAGAATTTCGGTGACGCTTGGAGAAAGGGAAACTATTCGAGCCGGGCGTGGCTGGTCGCGCCGCGCTGGTTGCGGTGCCGGGCGTTGACATGTCGGCACCGCAATCAGAGACAGCGCGATCAACGCAATGCGGAGGAATTTTCTGCTTTGGTTTTTGCCCATTTGTTTTGAACGCGACTGCGCAATCAAAAACTGAATACGGTCCCTGCTAAGCCCGTCCGCCCGGGAGCCCGAAACCCTTCATCGACATATTGGCTGCCGAAGAGGTTTCCCACCTTGACGTAAAGCCGCAAAGAACGCGAAGCAGTAAACCGTCGCGTGTAGCTTAGGTTCAGGTCAGCCCTGGTATGCCCCGGGAAGTTGAAGAGTGTTTGGGAGAAGAAGACCGGATCGAACAACGGGAAATTGTGCTTACTAACGGAGTGAAGATTAAAGTTAATATTCACTCCATTCTGGAACGACTTGTTAGCCTCGAGGCTAAACATGTGCCGAGGGACACTAAATGCTTGAATACTCGTTCCAGCCGGTAGCCGCACATTGTCTGCGCGCAGAATAGAAAAAGCTTGGACCTGAGTTGAGTTGGTAAAAGTATATGCAGTATCAATATCCAGCCCCGGATAAGGAGAGGCAGCTAGACTCAACTCGACACCTCGCGCCAATGCACCTCGGGCATTTATTTCCCGAAATAGGGTCGTGGAGACAATCACCTCTTGCAATCGACTGTAGAAATAAGTTGCGCTCGCGCGTAACTTATTGTTTCGTAACGCATGCTCCACGCCTCCATCTACGCTCAAACCCCGCTCAGGTCTCAAGAATGGATTGCCTATGCGCTGGCCGCGGAACAATATAAAACGTTCACTTAAGCTTGGAGCACGGAAGCTGTTGCCGACATGCGCACGCAATTTCGTGTGCGATCCTTGGAAGCGATAAGCGATCGAGCCATCGCCCGTGACCGCACGCTTGACGTTGATATTCTGCACTTCCGGTACGCTTTGGGGATTATTGATGGTGAATCCCTGGGTACGAAACGCCGCAGAAAATTGCAACCTGCCGTCAAGCAAGGTCAGTTGGTCCTGCGCAAAGAAGGCGAGTGAACGCTGTCGATCTGTAGTCTGCGGTGTGGAGAAGAAAGGCGAAGTGAAGACTTGGAAAAACTTTTCATGCTCGAATTCTAAACCAGCGGTGATTAAATTGTAGCGGTCGATGCGTATGTTGTTCGTGAAGTTAAGGGTCTGTATGCGACCCCCGTTTTGGAAGACCGAGACATCCGCGAACAAACTAAGTCTTTTCGCAGTTGCGCTCTGATCGGGCCCGCTGTCGAAGCGTTTATCGGTCACGACGGACTGAAAGGCCACCGAATAACTATAGACGCTGTTGACCTGATGGGAGAAGGTGAGCGACCCGGCAAAAAGGCGCGCGTGTCTGAAGTTATCTGGGTCTGGCTCGTTCTCAACAAAGCCTATGACTGGACCAGTGCCTGTAGCGAAGCCAAACTCGTTTCCCGTCGGCCCGATAGGGAATGGACTATCGCCAGTCCGATTGAACCCTCTAGTGTAAGCGACCGTTCCACGCAGACTGATCTTGGGACTAAAATTGTAATGTGCATGTCCGCCCAGGCTAGTGTTACGGTAAATCTCGCCTTCATGTACGCCGTGGTTAACGTCGAGGCGCGTTGCCGAGAAGCTGTAGCCAAACTTCTTGCCAAAGCCCCCGCTCGTCTGACCCCGCTCACGGAAGAGACCCAAGCTGCCGCCTTCAAAACCGACGTTGAACTTGGGCGATCCAGCACCCTCTGGTGACACGATATTAATGACCCCGCCGACGGCGTTGCTGCCATAGAGCGAACTGCCGGAGCCGCGCAGCACTTCTACACGGTCGATATTGTTAGTTAGCATGTCTTCAATAAACGGATTAATGCCGCCCCGAAAATCAGCGGCATCTCTTATCCGCATTCCATCAAGCAATACAGACGTGTCAACAACTCTCAGACCGCGAATCAAGATCTTAGAAAATGCGCCCGGCCCGCCAAGCTGCTCAACGCGGACTCCTGGCACTAAACGCAACGCGTCAACCAGAGAGTTTTCGTCTCGTCGTTCGATCTGGTCGACATTGACCACGCTAACTGCTTTCGAGACTTCATCGATCGTTTGCGGGGTGCCCTGCGCGGTGACTACGACCTCGCTGTTGATACCTGCAATCTCCAAGCCTATATCGATCGTAGTGCTGTCATGATCGGTGCGCAAAGGACGTGCGGTGCGCGCAAAGCCCACGGCGTCAACCGCAACAACATACTCGCCTGAGGGAATTCCTTCGAAGCGATATGCGCCGGTTGCGCCCGTGGTAGTTGTAATCAAGACGCGACTATCACGGGCGTAAAGGGTAACAGTTGCGCCGGTCACACTTGCTCCCTGTGGATCTGTAACACGACCACTTATGGTGGTCGTGGCTTGCGCGAAAACCAGCGCTGCGCTAATGAGAATGAAAACAAAGCCAATTAGGCTTTTGTCGAGATTCTTCTTCATTATGCCTCCTTCCCCTCCCCATCGGAGGGTTGTTCGAAGACGCCCTGAAGGTCGGTATCCTGACTTACGGCCAAGGTGATCTGCGTTGCGCGCCTTACCGACCTTTAGGTAGTGGCCTTCTCAGAGCAGAGTACGTTGCCGTTTACAGTTGCGAGGGCAGTGGCGGATTTGCACCGCGCTTCCCGTTAGGCTCCAGTGCGTTGAGGTAATTATTGAACGAGAGAAAGTGTGAGCGTGCGTTGCGCTTTTTATCTCTCGCGTTTACAAAGAGCTGACCTTGAAGCATGCTGCAATAAGTCGTGAGGTCATAGTTGGGAACGATCCAAAGTGCAGATGAATATGGCTTGCCGGAACTGAACTACAGCGAATCCTTCGTCGTCATCGCTGAACAAATGTGCAACTGTTAAATCAGAGAAAAATGGGAAACCAGGGAGGGCATAGGGCAGGCCAGCCAGAAGTAAAACGCCCTCAGTCTTCGGCATCGAAGACTGAGGGCGTCTCATTAAAGCAATGGTGAGTTTGGGGTCCTATCGTGACGGCAAATGGAGAAGCGACCCAAAACATGCGCCAGACGCCACTCACTCTTTCCCGGAGCGTAAGCGGTCGCCTCCGTAACGTGCAGGCAAGGTTTACTGACTCCCAGCTCAAGCGCGTCGCTTCGGGCCTTCCCCGTCTCGCCATATGAGACAAGTGGCTCTAATACTTGAATGCGACACAATCGCTGGTTCACAGTGGCGGGAACCGTGCGGGTTTTGCACCCGGCTTCCCTTGTCGCCCTCAAAGGGCCTACCTGCGACGGTCAACTCGAGCGCGACATCAAAAGCTAATGCGCGCCGAATTGAATAGCGAATAAATTATTAAAATTCCAAAGAGCGATTATCTGACTTGTCCGCACCAGGCCTAATCTTGTAGCAAGAACGGAAACGCGGCGATGAAAGTCGCACGACCTCGTTGCGTTTACAAGCCAAGCTTTCATGATAAGCCGCAACCGCCGAGTATTTCCGCACCAGATTAGACACCCGCGCAGCGATACAGTCAACCACTGGATTCAGCTCTAACGAGCGCGGCGCCGAGCATGCGAGGCAAGTCTAGATATCTTCTTCAATTGCCGTCCCAGTATTATTATTCGGATCGGCACTAAAAACGCGGTGAGGTGGACTATGAGTAACGGCATATCAGGGCTGCTTCTGGAAAAACTACGCGAGCAGGTCGAACGTACGGAACATTTGATTTCGCTCATCCCATCTGGCCAGGCGGATTGGCACCCCAAGCTATTGTCAATAGACGATCCAAACTTCTTCCGACTAAACGAGCTTCTGTTCCACCTGACCGAATGTTTGGCTGGCTTCTGCGCCGCGCTTTATGCGGCTTACAAAGATCAGTTGGCCGATTTCGCAAGATTACGCAATGTCCCACTGAATCATAGTTGCGAGGCTGAAGAGGCCAAGGCGTTGTTAGGAATCTATATGAGTCACATCGAAGAGGGTTTTGCACTCCTTACTGATGATGACCTTTCCCGTCAAATACCAACAATCTTTGTCCGTGAAGGCGAAGCCCTTTTCACAATTCTAATTGGAAATCTGGAGCACTATATCAATCACAAATATCAACTCTTTTTTTATCTCAAGATGCTCGGTGTTCCCGTCAAAACTCCGGACCTTTATCATCTCCGCCAAGATCGTGGATCATCGTAGCGAGGCTCCTCGCATAACAGTTTCTAGTTTCCATCGAGCATTACAGCTTTTACAATGATGGCTCCGTCGCGCGTTTCCGAATCGAAGCACTCGAACCTGCACTTCGCTGCACTCTATTAGAACAACGTCAAATCACTCCAGCAGCACAGCCATTCGAACGACTTTTCTTCACAGACTGGGCCCAACCACATGAGCGCCCTTCAGCGACTCTCAACAACCTCTGTCAGCCAAAACAAGAGGCGCTCAGACTCCGGATCGAAGGACGATACTTCTCTTGTGCTTGACACGTGAAACAGCCATTGACCATCTGAGAAGATGGAAGACTTCCGCAACACCTTTGACCCTTGCTCGGCGAAATTTTATTGACTTAGCGTCGTAACCGAGTGTAGTGTGCAGGCGACTCATAAGAGCATTACTCCTCAACCACCCGTCCTCCGGTGAGTTTTGCCGGACAGAAAGGAACCACCAAGTCATGGCCTATCGCTCAAACCACACGGCGGCAGCACGCACGCTGATCGCCTGCATATCAATCCTGCTCCTAGTCTTCGTCGGCCCCGCGCCGGTCACGGCCGACCCGCCGACCGATCCGCAGGTCACCGTCCCCGACCCTGAACCGGGATCGTTCTTCACGGTCTTCGAGTACACCCATGACGGGCGGGTCGTCGCGTTCGACGGCTTCACCGTCTACGTCCAGGAGAGCCGGCAGAGCGCGACGCTGACGCCGATCGGAACGCTGCCCGAGCAGTACCGCGGTGGCACCGACCCCACGTTCGTCTCCGTCTCGCCGAACGGCCAGACGATCCTCCTCGGCGCTGGCGCCGGGGGCTCCAAGTTCCCCGACCCGGACTTCAACGGGAACATCTTCAAGATGCCGTCGAGCGGCGGCGAGGCCACGCTGGTCGGCCGCTACATGTGGGAGATCCTCGGAACCTGGCTCGACAACGACACGTTCGTCTTCGGCGAGGGGGAGACGTTCGGGTTGTTCACCGGCTCGGTCGAGGCCCTCGACGTCAACACTGGAACGACGACAACCATAGTCGGCAACATCCCGGGGGATCCCGGCGGCATCGCGTTCGACAACCAGGGCAACCTGTACGTCGGACTCGGCGCGGCCCAGGACGGCAACCGCACCGGTGAGATCCGGCGGTTCGACAACAGCGTCGTGGACGCGGCGCTGGCCGGTCAGGGATTCGTCGACTTCGATAGCGGCGAGCTCATCGCGCAGGTGCTCAACGCGGGCGACCTTGCTTTCTCCTCGAACGGGAAGCTCTTCGTCAGCGGGGCGAACTTCTTTACCGGTGACGCCGGGTACATCGCGGAGGTCGACGTCGACACCGGCCAGATCGTGCGCAAGTTCGATCCGGCGGACGGCGACCCGAACGACGGCGACTTCACGTTCTACCAGCTCGCCTTCACGCACCAGCGCTGCACGCTGGGAGCGCTCGACCTGTTCAGCTTCTTCAACGCGGATCCGTCCGTGATCTACGAAGAGGAACACGTCTGCAACTAGACGGATGCTGACCCGTCCGGGCGAACGCCTGGGAGCGCCGCGACGCGGCGTTCTCAGGCGGCCCGCCGCGTCGACGTTCGGGCGCCGGGCGATCGCGACCGTGGCGCAACGTAACTCCCTCCTCTTTCCCTCATCTCTGAGGGGCCTTAGTCACCAAGTCGGATACCGTGTTGGATGAGTGGAACTTTGAAACGGAATATCTGGAAACGCTTCTTCGTAAGCGCCAGCACGACTGGCTCTCGATCTGGGAATTCAGCAACTAGGGACAAGTTGCCGCCCATCGCCTCGACGCCTCTTGCGTAATGGGGAAAGCAAAAGGTCGCTGCGCTTTTCGAGAGGGGAAACGCCATCCTGGCTAATGCCGAGGGGCCTTGGCCATTCGCACCTGCGTGAGTTTACGAGCCTGCCGGAGTTCCTGTAACGTCATTTCTGCAGCAATCAGGCCGGCGGCACGGGCGTCGACCTTCTTACGGCGCGCGGAACCTATGCTTTTCATTTTCTGGTTCAAACTCTTCATAGCTAAGCTAGTTCTTCCTTTCCTTTTCAAGCGCGCCAGATGGCTGTCGAACCGCTTATCAACTTTCGCTGCTAGCCGCGGAGAAAATGCCTTTCCCTTGTGCCTGACGTGTCGCCGCGACAAAGCTCGCGACCGCGTACTTCTGAAAATGAAAGGGAATTCAAGTGAAGAGATGAGCGACGTTGCTATCACACTTCTTGAGAGCATTCTCAACTGCGATACTATTCCTGGCGGTCAATAGACACCAAAGAAGTCAAACGCTACAAACCAAAGTAGTTAGAGGATTGGTGCCGAAGGTTGAACTCGACTTTTTTAGTTTGGTCGGTGTCCATACAGGATATTTGTTCGATTCTTCGATTTAGGTTACGCCATCAACCCGGCTAAGTGATGAAATAATTAAGTTTATAGCTGATTTGCCGAAGGGGGGACTCGAACCCCCACGAGTCGCCTCACACGGCCCTCAACCGTGCGCGTCTGCCAGTTCCGCCACTTCGGCTTATGTCAATAAATGTAAGGCAAACTGTTAGTTTGCCAGGTAAAGCAAACTGTTAGTTTGCGATTTCGATTGGGTGCCACAGAACATAACGTTTATGAAACCCTTAGCAATCCTCTCGCCGGCGACATAGCAAACTAACAGTTTGCTTTACGATCACCACAGACCCTCTCCAGCAAACTAACAGTTTGCGTTACCACTTACGGTTGCGGCGTACCCGTCGTGGTGGTCACCGAAGGAACAGGCGAAGCGGCCGGAGCAACGGTCGGAGTCGGTGTTGCTTGCGGCACTGGCGTGGCATCCGGCGACGTTGACTGCAAAACTGAACGGGAGCCTGTCACACCGGGCAGCGAAAGCATCAATGCGATGAGCATGAATGCCGCAGCTGCGCCGATAGTAATCTTTGAAAGAACACTTGCCGTGCCGCGTGGTCCAAAAGCCGTGCTCGACACGTTACTTGAGAAAAGATCGCCGGCGCCCGACTTGCCCGGCTGCAGCAAAACCACTACGACCAGCACAATACAAGACAAGATAAACAATGTGTACAAGGTGTAATTTAACAAATGCGTCTCCAAGTAGGACAGGCATTCCTGCCTGTCTTTCTTTCGCCAAAAATGCCGATGTCTAAAAACTACAGAACAGGGGGTTGTCCTACCTGACTTGTTGCCAGCCTCGGACAGACAGGAATGTCTATCCTACTTATAATTCACAATCTGCGCGAAGCTATCGGCGTTCAAACTAGCCCCGCCGACCAGGGCGCCATCGATGTCCGGCTGCGTCATCAAGCCCGCGATGTTGTCAGGCTTAACCGAGCCCCCATAAAGTATTCGCATGGCGCCGGCTGCCTGATCAGTGTACCTATCCGCGAAAACGCGCCGGATAAACGCGTGCATTTCCTGCGCTTGCTCCGGCGTCG
>JBBPIC010000141.1:0-1199 GCA_038040525.1 Acidobacteriota bacterium
CATCAGGTGTTTCAGGGTGCGCGTCCCATGCTCCCCATGGTAGACCGGCTTCAGCCCGTTGAGTCGCAGCAGTTCCGCCAACTTTACCGCGTCCACTCGATCGCTGCGGCTCCCTTCTATCCGATTGTGCTTTGGGTTACAGGCCACCACTCGTCTGACCAGTGGCTCGACGATGTCGTAGAGCCAGGCCGCGTGGTTACCTTCTTCGAAAGTCAGATGTATTTCTCCCCGCAGGTTCCGGAAGAAATCTCTCACCGCCTCCGTCGACGTCTCGATCACCGTGCGCATTACCAGTTTGCCGTAAACATCCAGCACCGCAATGGCGATGCTTAACTTGTGGACATCCAATCCAACGTAGTACTTTCGCATAGGGCTCTCCTTAATCAGTGGAAAACTTAGAGTCGGAACAACTCCAGCTACCACCTCAGGGGCGCCCTTTCATATATCAGTTAGATGCGGCCAAAGGCTATAAATCTACTTACCCTTAAGGGGAACTGCTTCCAGACGGTCTAACGCTGAGAAGTACTTTGTTGCTACTTGTCCCTCGCACGTTAATACTGACCCGCACTTCCCCAACGTTTCCGAGTTCGTCGGGTAATTTGACGATCACTTGTGTCAACCACTCAAAACTAGGTACTTTCCCGACGAACTCAACTGTTAATGGGTAGATTCTGTTTTGAGAATCTTCGGCCTGAGCTGCAACAACTAAAGCATTTTCGACGGACAGGTCTATGTCAGTGGCGAAGAGCATGACGCGGGCGCGCTTATCCACACTGAAATTAAATTCCGTAATTATCGAAAATGGCTCCCTCACCCAAGTTACGGAGTCGAAGGCAATTGCTCGCCCGGTGCCTTCCACAGTGAGAAGTTTTGGAGGCGGAGCGTCGACGATAAAAGTCTTGACGTTTGACGTACCGCCGCCCGGTCCAGGGCTAGCGACAGTAATGCTAGAGCTACCGGATGCGGCGATATCACCTTGTGTAATCGCCGCCGTCAGTTGCGTCGGCGAGACGAAAGCCGTCGGTCGATCCGAGTCGTTCCAGCGCACAACTGAGCCGCTAACGAAGCCCGTGCCATTGACCACCAGAGTGAAGTCCCCGCTGCTCGCCGTCGCCTGCTCCGGAGAGAGAGTCGTCACGGTCGGGGCGGGGTTGTTGACGGTTAGCGTGGCGGCGTTAGATGCGCCGCCGCCCGGCTCC
>JBBPIC010000141.1:1299-3463 GCA_038040525.1 Acidobacteriota bacterium
GGGTTGAAGACCGTAATCTGAGGCATGCCCGCAGTGGCAATGTCCGCCGCCGTGAGTTGTGCCGTCAGTTGCGTGGCGCTGACGAACGTCGTCGCGCGATCCGAATTTGCGAATCTGACCACCGAGCTGGTGTTAAAGCCCGCACCGTTAATTGTCAAAGTCAGAGCTCCGTTGCCCGCGAGCGTGGCCGGCGGTGCGAGAGTCGCAATCACGGGAGGGGGGTTGTTGACGGTTAGCGTGGCGGCGTTAGATGTGCCGCCGCCCGGCTCCGGGTTGAAGACCGTAATCTGAGGCATGCCCGCAGTGGCAATGTCCGCCGCCGTGATGGTGGCCGCCAGCCGCGTCGGCGAGATGAGAGTCGTTGGCCGGGCCAGATTATTCCACTGTACAACTGAGCCGTTAACAAAACCCGCGCCATCGATAGTTAAAGTGAAGGCGCCTCCACCTGCCTCAACACTCGAGGGTGAGATGCCACTTATAAATGGCGTTTCGACATTACTGACGACGACAAAACTATCCACTATCCTGCCATTGATGTCCTTGAAGTAGAAAATCGCCTTATTCGGCTGACCATCTACGTTGAGAATACCAAACAGGGCGCCATGAATGGCATTTGGTTGGCAGATTTGATCCCCTGGCAGACAGGTTGAGGCGTAGGCGCTCGCCCACCAATTACCTGTGAGGCTCTGAGCGCGGACGCTATGCCCTCCGAGTCCGGAGACGAAGGCAAAGGTGTTACCTTTGGTTAAGTTCAAGGTGTTGGATGTACTCGCAACAGTTTGATTCACCATACTGCTCAGCAGGTGAGTGCGACTGTATGAGTGCTCGTGCGCAGTGGCGATAATCGCGCCACCTTTTCTCGCTTCTTCATACACCTCCCATCCCGTCTCGTCTGCTTTGCCGCCCACTTGCATCCGACGCATGTTCTTGTGCCAGCTACAAATGCTCCAGATCGAGTTGTCTGCCGCAAGCTGGTCCTTGATATAGAGGTTGCTGCCACCGTCATCAAAGCCGTTTGTTATCCCGGGGGCAGTGAGAACAAAGAAAATACCGTTATAGTAGAAGGATGATCGCACTCCTAATTTTCCACTCCAGCTTATGCCGAGCCGACTAAACCTATTTTCCAGGTAATGCTGATAGCCGTTGGGTCCGCTCCACGCTAATTCATCATGATTCCCAATAGAGACAAAATATGGGAAATCAGCTCCGAGAACACTGTTAATTTGTGCGTCCCAAGCAGCGGGGTTATCCAAGTAGTCGAGGTCTCCCGAGTGCATAACAGCCTGCGCATCTTCGGCTTTGATGAGATTCAACACGGCAATCGCATTCGGTCCCTGTCCCTGATCACCGATGAAGGCGATTTTAAAATTCGCTGGTGGCGGTTCTTGGGCGACCAGGACCGCCGTTGGGGGCATGAAGACGAACATCAGACTTCCCACCAGGACGATTATCATGGGTGACAAGTGTTTACAGGGTTTTGTTGAACTGATCATGATTCTCACGTGCAACCCGGCAGTCCAATCCGATGATTCGTTAGACTTCTCCGCGAAACGAGTTAGATGTCGCGGTGCGATGAAGCGGTGAGTTTAAGGACAAGATTTGGTAGGGGTAGCAAGGGATCAGCGTGTCACCCTCTTTGAGTAACTGCGGCTGCCAGGTCAACGCGCCCACCTGTAGCCTCGCCAAAGACACGATACCATAGGAACAGAGGGAGCAAAATAGGGAGCGGAGCCAGGTACTGATGCAGTTTAGAGCAATGCATCTAATTACAGAACGCAGCGCGGTAGCGCGGGATCCCGGAGGCAACTTAGCCTTAAGGTCGGCAATGCTCTTAATACTCAGGTTCCTGAAGCATCCCGCGCTACCGCGCTGGGTTCTGTACCTGATTTGCGCTTCAGCCGAAATAATCAAACTGCATCAGTACCCGGAGCCATTTGGCATATGGTTTCCAGATAATGCCAAAGAGGAAGAAATCTAACGCTGGCCTTCAGCTGCGGCGCGCGATCAGCATTCAAGCTGCAATGAAAAAGATTACTTGAGAAACACGCTATCGCGCCCTCAGCTGCAAGCGTTTGTTGAACTAAGCGCTGCGCGCAGTTAAAGCCTTCGTCTTAGTAACCCGATCATTCTCCCTCGCAAGTCCTCTCCGACTACACTTCTATGA
>JBBPIC010000033.1:0-15134 GCA_038040525.1 Acidobacteriota bacterium
GAATCTGCGAAATGCCAGCGTTTAATTGTCTTGCTAAAAGCGATCTCGCTCGCGGCCGGCGCACCCACCCGCTTCCGCGCTCAGTTCTGTAAAAAAAACAGCGGGCCCCCTTGCGGTTGCTCGCTGCTTGTAACTCCCAAGCGATAGCCTTCACTCAGTAGAATTTGCCGCTTGATACTTCAAAACCGGCTCCGCGGATCGACTAACAGAGTGACGTACGTCTGAAACACTTTGGTTATCGTGGCCATTTTCGCTTACCTGAGAGTTTTTAACCCTTTTTACATATGTGAGCCAATCGCCTGGCGCTTTCCGTTCTCCTTTAGTCACGTCGAAGAAGGCTTTCTGAATCTTTTCAGTCACTTCTCCGCGTCCTCCACTGCCAACAGTAATGCGATCGACCGAGCGGATCGGTGTAATCTCCGCCGCCGTACCCGAGAAGAAAAGCTCGTCGGCAACATAAAGCGCTGCCCGTTGAATGCTGCGTTCTTTGACGTCGATGCCAAGCTCATGGCAGATCTGAATGACGCTGTCGCGCGTAATTCCGGGAAGGATCGACGAAGAGAGTGGAGGAGTTAAGACCACGCCGCCGCTCACCATAAAGATGTTCTCGCCGGACCCTTCTGAAACGTAGCCACGATCATCCAGCGCGATGCCTTCCGCAAAACCGTTGAGCAAGGCTTCCATCTTGATCAACTGCGAGTTCATGTAGTTCGCGCCGCTTTTAGCCATCGCCGGCATCGAGTTTGGCGTCAGCCGGTTCCAGGTTGACACACAAACGTCCACTCCTTTTTCAATGGCTTCGTCCCCGAGGTACTTGCCCCAATCCCAGGCGCCTATGTAACAGGCGAGTGGATTGGGAAAGGGATTGACTCCGAAGGCCGGTCGCTCTTCGTCCAGACTTCGAAACAGGATGGGCCTGATATAGCACTGTTCAAGTCCGCTGCGCTCAACCAAGTCAACCGAAGCCTGGGACAGTTGATCCAGATTCCAGGTATGGTCCATTCGATAGATTTTTGCTGAGTTCAGAAAGCGCTGCATGTGTTCTTTTAAGCGGAAGATCGCCGGACCCTCCTTAGTGGCATAACAGCGAATGCCCTCAAAAATACTGGAGCCATAATGAAGAACGTGCGACATCACGTGCACGCGCGCGTCGTTCCAGTTGATAAACTTGCCGTCATGCCAAACGACGTCGCAAATCCGCGGAGTTTTCACATCTTTCGCTTTGCCTTCTTTTGAAAACATACCCGTTCTACTCCTTCAATAAGTCAGCTTTATGAAACAGGCGGCGAGGAAGCTTTACTTCAATCGCATGCAGAAACAGTTTGTGACGAACCTATTCTACAGGAAATTTTTTATCACTTTGGACGGAGCGCTTCTTGGTTATCGGTACGGGCCACGATACAGTAAATTTACTTTGCTTGGCAAGGCGCGCTTGATTCAGAAAGGTGTGGCAAGTACCATCAAAATGCTTCAACAAATAGCAAAGATTACTAATTCTTGCCGCTTTCCCGTGAAGCGGCGCGGGACTCCGGCGCGGCGCGTCGAGTTCGCGTTCTTAATTCTGCTCGCAACATTAACAATCAACTGTCGCATGACCGAAAAAGCTGAAACTTCAAAAATATCACCTTCGCCAAATAGTCCTGCTAACGACCCAATCGCCATTCATCGGCGCGCCATCGCCGTTGACATGCATGCTGATACCACACAGCGCATGGTTGACGAAAAAGTCGACTTGATGCAACGCCTGCCTGACGGCCATTTCGACACGGTGCGGGCGCGCGAAGGTGGCCTCGATGCGCAGTTCTTTTCCATCTGGGTCGAGCCCCAGCTATTTGGCGGCGGCGGCTCCGGAGCAATGAAGCGGGCCGACGTTCAAATCGCGGCGGTGCGCGAACTTGTCGAAAAACACCCTGATATTTGGCAATTTGCTGGTTCAGCCGGCGACGTTCATCGCATTGCTTCCGAACAGAAGTTGGCGGCTTTGATGGGCCTCGAAGGGGGTTATGCAATCGATGAGAACCTGGAGAACGTTGAACGCTATTACCAGATGGGAGTGCGCTACATGTCGCCGGCATGGAGCGTGAGCACTAGCTGGGCTGGGTCTTCAGGCGATGGAGTTGGCAGCACTCGAGGACTAAACGACTTCGGCAAACAAGTTATTCGCGAGATGAACAGGCTCGGAATGATGGTAGATGTTTCGCACGTTTCGGATCCGACGTTCTGGGACATCGTTAGTACTTCATCAAAGCCCGTGATCGCTACGCACTCAGGTTGCCGCGCGCTTGCAAGAGTTCCACGAAACCTCACGGACGAAATGATTCGCGCACTGGCGAAGACAGGCGGGGTGGTCAACGTGATTTTCTATCCGGAACACATCGAGCCTGGCTGGAGTGAAAAGAAGAAGAGAGTTGATGCCGAGATCGCGCCTATGGTCCAGCGTGCTTCGGAGGAAACTAAGGGAGACGTGGCGCATAAGAAGATCGCCCGTGATGAGGTGCGACGAAAAGAGTATGCGAAGCGACTTCCGCCAGTGACTGTTTCGCGGCTAGTTGATCACATCGACCATATAGTGAAGCTGGTTGGAATCGATCACGTGGGAATCGGGTCAGACTTCGATGGAGTACAGGCGACGTTGAGCGACTTAACCGACGTGTCTCATTTGCCGAACCTGACTGAGGAACTTCTGCGACGTGGCTATTCGGAAAGCGATATCGACAAGATCCTTGGTGGCAACATGCTGCGTGTGATGGAGGCTCAGCAGTAGGACAGGCATTCCTGCCGGTCCCCGTTGAGATCCTGTAGATGAGTTCACCAATGAAGCAGCGCCGACCCAGGATCGGCTTTCACGCTCCCATCAAGGGCGGCCTTCACAACGCATTAATCGTGGCCAAAGATGTAGGTTGCGACACCGTGCAAATCTTTTCGCGCAATCCTCGAGGTTGGATGGCGAAGCCGCTCACGACTTCTGACATATCTCTGTTTCGCAGGACACGCCGCGCCACTAAAATCTCGCCAGTCGCCATTCATTGCAATTACCTCGTCAACCTTGCCGCGGCTGATGAAGTGATGCTGCAAAAGTCGCGTGATTCTTTCCGCGAAGAAGTTGAGCGTGCTCTACTGCTCGGAGTTGATTACCTCGTCGTGCATCCGGGCAGCGCACGCGGTGCTTGTGAGGCTGACGGAATTCGTAACTGCATCGATAGTCTTAAGTTAGCCACTCGCAGGATACCAATGGGAAAACTGCGAATCCTTCTGGAAAACACCGCAGGCCAGGGCGAGTGCATAGGCCACCGTTTTGAACATCTGCGAGAGATCATGGATGCTTGCGCGAAACTGAATCTCGGTGTTTGTTTCGATACCGCTCACGCCTTCACCGCCGGATATGACATCCGTGAAGAAGAGGGCCTGGAAGCACTAATCGATAAACTCCAGAGCACGGTGAAAACGAAGAACATTCGAGCCATTCACTTCAACGACTCCCGAGCGCCTTACAACTCTCGCGTGGATCGCCATTGGCACATCGGCGAAGGCCACATTGGTAAGGACGCACTGCGACGCGTGGCCCGCCATCCTAAACTCGCGCATGCCGCGTTCATTCTGGAGACTCCCTACGACGACCCGCGAGCGGATCTTAAGAACCTTAACGCGCTCCGATCTTTTGTAGACAAAGTCAGCAATTAGAGGTAAGAATCCCACCACCTCATTGATCAAGTTTCATCCTGCCGCTAAGTTTTGACGTAACTACAATTTGTAACTACACTGCTTATGCGGTTTGAATGGGACGAAGCAAAACGCCTCTCCAATCTTCGGCGTCACGGGTTCGACTTCATCGACGTCGAAAGAGTATTCGCTGGTAATGCCTTTACTCTCTTGGATGACCGATTCGATTACGGCGAGATTCGCTTTATCACGTTAGGTATGGTTGAAGAAAGAGTGGTGACTATCACCCACACTGAGACAGACGAAGTTATTAGAGTAATATCGTTCCGAAAGGCGTCGAAGAATGAAGAAGAGATCTACGACGAAGAAATCAGAGACTGATTGGAAACGCATAGATGCAATGACAGATGCGGATATCGATTTCTCCGACATCCCCGAAGTAACACCTGAGATGTTCGCCCGTGCTGTCTTGCGGCGAAACTTCAAGCCTATACCGCGCAAGAAGCAATTGACTCTGCGAATCGATGGCGACGTCGTCGATTGGTATAAGAGTCAGGGTCGTGGCTATCAAACACGAATTAATGCGTTATTGCGCGCCTACATGAAAGAGCACCAACGTAGTCCAGCGTGACTAGTAACTAAGCGCTTCCATCAACGGTGGACAGACCTCGCGGTCTTCATTACAATCACGGCGTTCATGAGATTTCGATATAGACCACTCACCAAACTCCTCCTAACGCCGCCGCTTTCGCGCCGCGCATTTTTGCGCGCGTTCTAGCGAAGCGGCGCTTCTTAATCGACAACCTGGATCGCACGACGCTCGCCTTCGGCCTGCGCGTCCGCAAACTGACAGTTTGCGTTACATATAATTCGTGTTAAGTGTTAGACATCGTTAGGACAGAAGACATGGACGAAAAATACTTTCCCGAACAGATAGAAAAGAAGTGGCAGCAACGCTGGCATGAATCGCGGGCATTTGAGGTGAAAACCGAAGATTCGCGACCGAAGTTTTATGCGTTGGAGATGTTGCCTTACCCGTCAGGGTTTCTCCACATGGGCCATGTGCGCAACTACTCCATTGGGGATGCGCTCGCCTGGTACAAGCGGCTGCAGGGTTTCAACGTGTTGCATCCGATTGGCTGGGACAGTTTCGGCCAACCGGCCGAGCAGGCTGCTATCAAACGCGGAGTAAATCCGCGTGACTGGACTGAAGAGAACATCGTCCACATGCGCGGCCAATTGCAGCGTTTGGGAATCAGCTACGACTGGTCGAGGGAGATAGCCGCGCATCGTCCCGAATATTACAAGTGGGACCAGTGGTTTTTCCTGAAGATGTACGAACGCAGTCTGGCCTACAAGAAGTTGTCTCCGGTCAACTGGTGTCCGAGGGAAGGCACGGTCCTTTCCAACGAGCAATCATCGGGCGGCGTCTGCTGGCGGTGCGGCGCAGATGTGGAGAAGCGCGATCTCGAACAGTGGTTCTTTCGCATAACCGACTATGCGGAACAACTCGTTGAAGACATCAAGCAGATCGAGACAGCATGGCCGGAGAAGGTCTTGAAACGCCAACGGGATTGGGTGGGCCGAAGCGAAGGCGCATATATCGACTTCGCCGTGAAAAATGGCAGACAAAAAATTCGTGTGTTCACTACACGCATCGACACGATTTTCGGTGCGACCGCAGTTGTCCTGTCACCCGATCACCCGTTGGTAGACGAGCTTCTCGAAGAGTCGACCCTCAAGAACGACATAATGACGTTTGGCGAGAAAACGAGAAACGAAGCCGCGACGCGCGTCAGGTCTTCGGAGGAAATCGAGAAGGAGGGAATGAATACCGGCGTCTTAGCCGTCAACCCCTTCAGCGGTGAGACGGTTCCCGTCTGGGTGGCAAACTACGTGATGATGGACTATGGCACCGGCGCGCTGATGAGCGTTCCAGCACACGATGAACGCGACTTCGAGTTTGCTCAGAAGTATTCGTTGCCCGTGCGTCGTGTAATCGAGCGCATCTCCCATGCCCAGGAGTCAATCCCGCATGATCCGGTGCACGAAGATCAATCAACTGCGATGCCACATGCCTTCACGGATTACGGCATTCTGGTGAACTCGGGAGACTGGAGCGGAAAACTCTCGAACGAAGCTATAAAGGAGATGGCCCAGTACGCCAAAGACCATGGCTTTGGCGAAGCGGCTGTCACCTATCGCATACGGGATTGGGGCGTCTCACGTCAGCGGTTCTGGGGCGCGCCTGTGCCGATCATCTACTGTGATAAGTGTGGCACAGTTGCGGTCCCCGAAAAGGACCTGCCGGTCGAGCTGCCAGAGCGGGCTGAGTTTACCGGCTCCGGAGAATCGCCTTTGGCGAGTGTGCCCGAGTTTGTAAACACAACGTGTCCGAAATGCGGAAGACCGGCAAGGCGCGAAACGGACACGATGGACACCTTCGTCGATTCTTCCTGGTATTTCTTCCGTTATACCGACCCGCGCAATGAGTCGACTCCTTTCGATCCCACGATCGCGAACGAGTGGACTCCGGTGGACCAGTACATCGGTGGTGATTCTCACGCGGTGATGCATCTGATCTACACGCGCTTCTGGACGAAATTTATGCGTGACATTGGTCTGGTTTCCTTTGACGAGCCGGTGAAGAGACTGCTGACTCAAGGAATGGTTACCAATCGTGTTGAAGGAACAGACGAGTGGAAGGCCATGTCGAAGAGTCTGGGCAATGGCGTCGATCCCGACGACATGATTGCTGCCTTAGGCGCCGATGCTACGCGCCTGTTCATCCTCTTTGCGGCGCCGGTTGAAAACGAGTTGCGGTGGTCCGAGACGGGAATCGAAGGAGCAGTCAGATTTCTCCGGCGCGTTTACACGCTGATTTGGCGCTGGCACGAGAGGCTGTCAACTGACAGTGCGCGCAGAGAAGAGCCCGCTGCCGCTGACTTCAGCACAGGCGCACGCGCCCTGCGCCGGAAGACTCATCAAACCATCAATCGTGTGACCCGCGATTTCGAAGACCTTCATCTGAACACGAGCGTTGCAGCGTTGATGGAACTCTTCAATCAGCTGAACGATTTCAGTCCCGACCCCGCGACTGCCGCTGACGCGGATGTCTTTGCTGAGCGCGAGGCGTTGGAGTCGTTGGTATTAATGCTCGCTCCGTTTTCACCGCACATAGCGGAGGAACTGTGGGAATCGTTGAGTCATTCGGGCGGTCTGCTTGGTTCGGGACCGGGTCGATGGCCGCAAGCCGATTCTGAATTGGCACGGAGCGAAGAGCTGGAGATTCCGATCCAGGTAAACGGGAAACTTCGTTCGAGAGTTTTGGCTTCGCCGGAAACCTCGGAAGCCGAGCTGCGCAACGCTGCGCTGAATGACGAGAAGATTAAGGCCCTTATGGAAGGTCACGAGGTTGTTAAAGTCATCGTGGTGCCTGGGCGGCTGGTGAATGTTGTGATTAGGTGACGCGGCTGAGTAGTCCGGGTGTGACGAGCAGACGATCCACTAAACCACACTAACTTTCTTCGTGAGTATTCGTCTTGGTTCGTGGATCGTTCTTATTATCGACGAACCAGGGAGCCTGTCGCAATTAGGAGACGTGGTTAGACGCAAATCCTTCCATATGTTAGATTCTGCTTCGATAAGAGGGTCATAAATGAGAAAGCTCGCGAGATACGAGGGAATCATCGAGGACGGACGCGCGAAGTTGCCACCAGACGGTGGACTTCCTGGCAAGACTCGCGTGTTTGTGAACGTTCCAAATTCTGAGGCTATCTCAGCGCCTTATGTTGCCAGCCCTCACCTTGCTAATCCTGAACAGCTGAAAGACTTCGAAAAGCGCATCTCGAAGTCGTTTAGGGGGCAGGAACAACAAGCTACTTCTGAGCGATAAAGTGTCTGCTTGCACGCCGCTGTAGTGCCCGCTAAAATCTTAAGTACACGTTTTCCGGGCCCCTAAAAAATGAAAGAATGCCCAGCCTGTAGGCGCTGCTTCCCAGACGAAATCAACCACTGTCCGCAGGACGGCGATGCAACCACACCATCGCTGCTGGGCGAGACCATACTCGATGCCCGCTACCAGTTGGAAAAACGACTGGGCCAGGGCGGAATGGGAGTGGTCTTTCAGGCGCGTCACATCTTTCTCAAAACTTCACACGCGATCAAGGTGATCCTACCTGACCTGGTCGGTAACGATCCGATGCTGGTTACGCGCTTTCGCCAGGAGGCACTCGCTGCTGCCGCCATTCGTCATCAAAACATTATTGCCGTGACAGACTTTGGCGTGGTGCGCGGCACTATGCCTTTCCTGGTGATGGAATTTGTAAACGGCAAATCCCTGCAAGACATTCTGAGTGAAGAAAAGAAGATGTCGCCCGCGCGCGCTCTGGAATTTATCTGCGCGATCGGCGCGGGAGTGGGGGCAGCGCATCGTCAAAACATCGTGCATCGCGACCTGAAGCCATTGAACATCATGGCGCAGGCGGGCATGTCTATCGCCGAAGGCATAAAAATACTCGACTTCGGTTTGGCCAAAATCAAATCCGGGGAGCTGCTGGGATCATTTGTTCAGGCCAAGACCAGCGGCTTGATGGGTTCACCTTTTTACATGGCGCCGGAGCAGTGGTCGGATGAAGAGCCCGATTCCCGCGCAGACGTCTACAGCCTCGGAGTCATTCTCTATCAAATGTTGTCGGGCGATGTGCCGTTTAAAGGCTCGTCGATTCCGTCAATCATGAAGAAGCACCTCACGCTGCCACCGCCAAGTTTCAAATCGGTTGGAGTGGATATTTCGCCGCGCGTTGAAGCAGTGGTGTTTCACGCATTGGAAAAGGAAGTAGATGCACGGTATCCCTCGGTGGAAGCTTTCCTGACTGATTTGAGAGCGGCAGTTGAGGCGGACGGGATAACCATGCAGTCGGGCCGGGAAACCATTCCTGCAGAACTCGGCGCAACACTCTTCGAGCCATCGGCCGACACAACACCTCCGCATAAAGCTCCGGAACCATCCCTGGCGGGTACGATTAGCTCCGCGGCCCTGAGTACGGCGGAACAGGAAAGGCTCGCAGCGTCGCGAGCGCAACATGAATTTGAACAAAACGAACGAGATCGTATTGCGCGCGAGGAATTGGAACGCGAGGCCGCTGCTCGCCGCCAGGCAGCACAAGAAGCCGAACGGAAGCGTAGGGAAGAAGAGGAGCGCGTAAACCGGGAAAAAGCAGAGCGCGAGGAGCGCGATCGACAGCAACGCGAGCAGATAGAGCGCGTCGAGCGTCAGGCAAGAGAACTCGAAGATCGATTAGCACGCCTTGCCACCAGCATTCCGCCTGCTCCACCGGCGGTCGATCCTGAATCCACCCAATTGCATCAAGGACTCAGGACGGCGCAAATCAGCAGACACAGTATGCCCGGCACTGCTCCAGTGGGTGCTGATAGTGCTGCCGGCATGCACGTCTCGATGCCGCCGAAAGCAAAAAGGAATTTACCGATTGTGATTGGAGCGGCCGCACTAGTTGTCTTGTTGATTATTGGCGGTGCGGCTGTTTACTTTCTGACGCCACCCAAAACAGGGCCGACAACAGGCCCAACTACGCCGGGCTCGAACCCGGGCACTAACAACCCGCCGACCGCCACCATAAAAGCTGACTTGGTCGACATTCCTGGCGGAACATTTGAGATGGGCCGCAATGACGGCCCACGGGATCTATCTGAGGCCCCCGCTCACACTATCACCGTGCTATCGTTTGCCATGGACAAGACTGAAGTAACAAACGCGGCCTACGCTGAGTTTCTTCGTGGCGGTAACCATCCCTGGCCGAATCACTGGAAAAGTTCGGACCCACCGGCTGGCGAAGAATCATTACCGGTGTCGAACGTCTCTTTCGACGATGCGAATGCTTTTGCGAAATGGCGATCTAAGCGCGACAGTGTGACTTACCGGCTTCCGACCGAGCAGGAATGGGAGTACGCCGCGCGAAATGGCGAGCGCAGCGATCTTTATCCGTGGGGCAAAGAATGGAAAGACAATATTACGGTACTCAACGAGCCAGCTCCAGCTCCTGTTGGGACAAGGCCTGAGGGGAAGAACATTTGGGGCGTTGAGGATCTGATTGGCAATGTTTGGGAGTGGACCTCTTCAAAACTTGAAGCCTATCCCGGTAACCCGGGGCCGCCATATCCGCCGAGCATGCTGAATCGAATTGTCTTCCGAGGAGCTGGGTATGCCACGGATCCATCTAAGAAGGATTTCCCTGTGACGTCTTGTGTGCGCTCGGCGGGTGCGCCCAACTTCAAACGGCCGGTACTGGGGTTTCGCTTGGTGCGTCCGGCACAGTGAGTTAATTTTCCCGGCCTTTCTGGGTCGCTGTATCGCACGCCGACGTTTTTGAACAAAGCTCTCTTTTCGAACCCCGTATTAGATCATCTTCCCGAAACTGGGCTACAATCTCGCATCGTCAAGCTACTATTTTTGAGCCTCAGGGCTCGTGATTGTCAGTTTGGATCACGCTAAACCAGGAGGGTCGATGAGCACTTCTTCGATTTTTCGCATGTTCTTCTCGTTTGTTGTGCTTTTCGTGGGCGCGTCTGTGGGCGCGGTTGTCACGAGTGCACAGGATGTAGGTGCCGACGTGGGCGGGGGTGCGGGAATCTTTAGACCAAAGAATCCCGAGACCAGAAAGCGACCAGCTAGAACCCCTACACCCACGGCGAGACGTCCTACCGGATCGCGAACAACTACTCCCACGGTTACAAACGCTAACGCCGTAGACCCAGAGCAAATTGAGGATCTACTGGAAAAGGGCAATCAGTTTCGCGATGCGCGCCGCTTTGCTGAAGCGGAGGCTGCATACCAAAGTGTTCTCAAGCTCAAACCGCGAGAGGGCCGCGCGGCCTATGGGCTCGGCAACGTTTACGCCGACCAACAACGTTGGGAAGAATCGGAAAACTCTTACCGCATTGCGGTGCTGAGCCCTTCAGATGTCGATGCCCTGATCGCTTTGAGCGTCGTATTGGTCCAACCGCGCACGGGCGCCGGCAATGCTAAGCGCTTGGCCGATGCTGAATCATTCGCCCGCCGGGCATTACAGATTCAACCCAAAAACGCAGTTGCCTGGGACCGTTTGGGGGTTGCGCTACAGGCGCGCGGTCTCTTCAATGAAGAAACGGAAAGTGCATACCGGCGCGCGGTCGAACTTGACCCGGAGTTTGCCGTCGCGTATGCACACCTCGCCCGCGTGCTGAACCGGAGGGGTAATCGGGTTGAGGCGGCTCCGCTCTACGAAAAAGCAGCCCAACTGGCGAAAGACCCCGCCACCTTGAATCTGATCGCCGAATCATTGCAGGCGGAGCAACAATGGGAAAATTCTGAGCCTATCGTGAAAAGGGCGCTCGAACTCGACGCTCGTAATCCAAATGCGCTCTATTTATTGGGCCGAATGCTGGTGGTTCACAAGAGATATCAGGAAGCGGAGCCTTATTTGAAACTCGCAACCGAAGTTAGTCCAAAAGCGTTCCAGGCATTTAACCTTCTCGGCCGTACCTATCTCGCGTTGGATCGCAATGAGGATGCGGAAATAACCTACGAGCGGGCTGCCGGAATTGCATCGGAGGCTGATCGCAAGCAACTAGCGGGGGCTTTTGGTTTCGAAGGAGTCGGCGATGGTTTTATGAAGGCGAAGCAAAAGGCCAGCGCCGCGCGCGCCTATAAACGAGCATTGGAACTCGATCCCACGAACAAGCAGCTGGAGCAGAAACTCGACAAGGCGCGTTAACTGTAAACTCGCTTCGCCACGCTTCCGAGTCGTGGTAGTGAATTGGAACTCGAATCGACAAGGAGCCGATGCCTCTTATGAAGCGTTGCCCGAAGTGTAGTCGCAGTTATCCGGACGAAAACCAGAAGTTTTGCACGTTTGATGGCGGCTTGTTGGTGACGGCCGATACGTCTTTTGACCCGAATGCTACGGTGCAGTTGTCCCGGTCCACAGTTGATAGTTCCAGGGCTGAGTCGTTTAGCGAGGAGACGCGCGACCTGGCGGCAACCATTGCGGGCTTAGCGGCTCCTACCAGCAACATGCCGAGGTCGACGGGGCCGACGGGTTCCCAAACTGTCTATGAACGCGCACCCACACCTCCACCACGACCGCCCAACCCACCTGTAGCAGCGTCGCCGCGAGCGGCGGTTACCAGCGAGCCGGCCGGTAAGAAGTCAAAGCTCCCTTTAATTCTTGGCATACTACTCTTGTTACTGGTGCTGGGTGTGGGCGCCGTGGTCGCGCTTTTCTTTTTGGTTATCAAGCCCCAAATCGATGGCATGGAATCGGATCGGCCAGTGGTTACAAAAACAGACAGTAACGACAACGCAAAGACAAACGACAACGTCAACACAACTACGGAAAAAACAACCACCGACGACGAGGTCATACCCCCAAACACCATTCCTTTTGCCAATTCAAACTCAAACCTGGATGGCAAGCTTGCGGAGCATTACTTCGACTTTTCCTTTTACTACCCCAACAGCTGGCAAACGGATCAGAAAGCCGGGACCCCCGGCGCCAGTAATTTTGTAAAGGTTGAAAGAAGGTTGCCGCCGGACTTTACCCAGGAGAACTTCGCTGTAGGTTGGTACACCAGCCGCGGGACGTATGAAGCTGACGAGTCGACATTCCCGCAGCTCGTGGAGATTTTGGGCGCGAGTTTGGCCAAAGGGTTTCCGGAGTATCGCAAGGTTTCGGAAGGACCAACGAAAGTAAATTCGCTTGACGGTTATGAGTTTCGCTTCGTAAGCGTTTCAAAGGGAACTGAGAAGGGTGACATTGACCTTTGGGGCCGTGTCATATTTTTACCGCCCGGTGTTTCTGGGGAACAGGCGGGCGCGACGTTGATATTACTGGCAACGTCTTTAGCTCCCGAGTTGTCGGGGGTCGACGACGTGGGCGTGAAAGGCGAAACGCCCGTGATTCTTGAGTCTTTCCGTTTTGGCAAGAAGCCCTAGCGGACAATAAGAGTATGATGAAACGCGTGAAGCACTAATAATTAATGAAAAATACCAAAGATCAAAAAACGTTGTGCACGCCCGCACGTCTGGCCGCCACGATAGTTGTGTTGTCGCTCTTTGCAGCCTTTGGAGTTTCCAGCTGTAGCTCCGGTGACGAGAGACGAGCAAACCCTTCGGCACCGAGCGTTGCCACGAACCCGGCGCGGCCACCAGTGAATCCGGCTGCGCCTCCGCCAAGAACGGCGCCTCGTCCACGTCCTCTGGTCGTCACCCTGCCGCCAAATGTGGTGGATGCCGAACTGCAAGCCGTCAGCGGCGCCCCTATAAAACTTTCCAAGTACAAGGGTAAAGTCCTGGTGGTAAATCTATGGGCGACATGGTGCGGTCCATGCAGGATGGAAATACCGGAACTCGTCAAGTTGTACAAGGAGTTTCGAGGGCAAGGCCTCGAGGTGGTAGGACTCTCAACAGAAACGCCGGAGGAGTCAATTGATAAAGTGAAGAAATTCATGGAGGACTACGATGTGGGTTACCGCGTCGGCTGGGCTACCGCAGACGTCGCAATAACGTTAATGCAGGGCGCCGAGTCAATACCTCAAAGCTTTGTGATCGGACGAGATGGCCGTGTGATTAAGCGGTTTATTGGCTTTAATCAGCAAGCTACGCCGCTGCAAATTAGGGAGGCGATTCAGACCGCACTTAACGAGCAGGCTGCCGACTAAGAATGATAGAGGTCAGAGGTCAGAGATCACAGGTCAGAGACCAGACTCGAGATTCAGACAAAGGCCGGCGATCAGATGTCAGACAGCGGTTAGATGGCAGATATCAGCAGAACGTGATGTGAACTCAGATCAAAGCTAGAATCTAACTCTGACCCCTGACCCCTGACCCCTGACCCCTGACTCCTGACCTCTAATTTCTGACTTTCACTCGGAATCCTTTGCCTCTTTCAGCTCCCGTTCTCCCTCTTCTTTCAATCGTTCGCCCTCACGCGCAAGCTCAGGATCCTGCAGTCCATCGGCTACGTTAATCTTGGCTTCACCCTCGAGCTTCTTCATTTTAGCTTCGACCCGTTCTTCAACCTGATCGATGGGAGCGGGTTCATCAAGCTCATCCTGAGTAACAATCTTGTCTATGTCCAAATCCATTATTGTCTCCATTGACCGTCATTCAGTCTTCGAAATCACAATTGTGTGATGACAAGTTACACTAACCTGGTGTGACATGCGCTGAACATTTCCTAAGTGTAAGAAAAAAGTAAGATTTGACCAGCAACAGAAGATACGATCCACGAACAAACACGAAAAAACACCAACGACTTCGTGTAATTCGTGTGGCTTAGTGGATCGTCGTTTTTCACTCGAAAACCCGCAACTTATTAACCGTTCGGTTTCTGTGGTTCTCGACAAGAAAATCTATACAGGTTAGACTCTGACGCGATGCGCAGCTTTTCGCCAGCCAAAACAATTCGAATTCTACTAGCGTCTCTGCTGAGCCTTTGGGTTGCTGGCGCCGGCTGCATGCTGGGTTGCGAGAGCATGGTGGCATACGCTGCAAGTGGCGGGAGTGCCCCATCAACGCATCATCCGAACCAGACTGCGACCATTGTTGCTTCAGGACATGCGTGTTCGTCGGCCGAAACCAGCAAGTCACACGACTGCTGCAATAAAAGCGCGAAAGTTAAGCCTCACGCGCCGTCCAGCGGAGATGCATCAATATTAGAATTTGGCGGCTCTTCGTCCGGCACAATGAACGGCTGTCCGCTCGCGGTGAGCCGCGCCGTAGTCGTCGCAAAAGCCCACAGCGGTGATTTGAGTGCTACGCCGTCTCTGGCTCAGTCCACCCTTCCTGATTTGAATTCTCTGGAGCGCACCGCTCGTCTTTCTCGACCCCTTCGTTTGCCCAATCGGGGGCATACCTACCTCCGCTGCTGTGTATTCCTGATCTAGAGATTTAGTAGGACAGACATTCCTGTCTGTCCACCGATGTCCGGGACGCCTGGAAAGGCTGTCCTACTTGGTATCAGTGTGTTCGCTGATATCGAGGCAATAATCTCTATCAGGAGAAGAAAAATGAAAAACATTCGAGGATTTGCCCTGGGCCTTGCGCTTGGGTTGGCTGCGGCTATTTCAACCGTCGGTTTGGCCCAGGAAACAAAGCCTGCCGATCAGAACAAGAAAACTGAATCGTGTTGTGCTATGGAGACGTGCTGCAAAGGTGGTTCGTGCTCCATGAAGGATCATCAACATAAGGATCACTCCAAGGGGCATTCGGCTCATGAGGGATGCTGCTGCCACGGCGATTCGTGCAACATGAAGATGAAAGCCAAGAAGAACAAGGAGAAGGCCAGCTAGCAGGGAAGAACGCGCCGGCGGCGAGCTTGATCTTTGGCCCGCCGCCGGCGCACGGGCAGTAGCCCGACCGTTAGGGAGGCGCTTTCCTATTCTCGCATTACACGCCCTCCCTTACGGTCGGGCTA
>JBBPIC010000033.1:15234-73633 GCA_038040525.1 Acidobacteriota bacterium
GAGGTAGCGAACCGTCCGCAAACTAACAGTTTGCGTTACGACGGCAGCAACGGATTAGGGAGGCGCTTTCCTATTCTCGCATTACACGCCCTCCCTTACGGTCGGGCTACTGCCCCTAATCGCCGGCGCCTGCTTTAGTAACGCAAACTGTTAGTTTGCGAGCGGTAGAGAGAAGGTCCCAGACGAAGCACGGGGCGAGGTAGCGAACCGTCCGCAAACTAACAGTTTGCGTTACGACGGCAGCAACGGATAAGGATTAAGGAGTCATGATTAAGATTTTTCGACGCTACAGAATCGCGCTGTTGGCAGCAATAGTAATCGGGTGCTCGATGGACCATGCGGTATTAGCGCAACATGAGGGACACGTTATGCCGGGTGCGGCAGCTGGTAAGACAAAACCTAAATCCAGGGCCAGGCGGCCAGTGAAACGAAGGTCAAAGACTCGCAAACGCAAGATCACTACGACAACGCCGCAGCCCAAACCGAAACTAGAAGCAGGCAACTTGCCGCATGTGCATACGCCCGAGGTACAAGCGCCCGCAACCTTGGTACCGCAAGCTGCGACGCCGGCAACGCCGCACGAGCACACTCCGGGCATGCAAATGCCGGCCGTTCAGGCGGGGCCGTCTCCAGCACCCATCTCAACGCCACATATGCATACGCCGGCCCCGACCGCTGCGCCGTCTGCAGCGAAGCCGGAGACACCTGCGCAGCACGACACGCATACAGATGCGCCTGCGAAGCCTTCGGAATCGCCGGTTTCACAGCCAATGGATCACGCAGGTCACAGCACCACAACGGGCTCTGCTGAGTCCGCGGCGGACATGGGACTGATGGTGATGTCAGGATCCGAAATGGGCATCCGCGTCGGGGCAAGTGAGAAGAACGTTATGCCGATGGGGCAGATGGCTTCAGGCACGTCCTGGCAACCGGCTTCTACGCGAATGAACATGTTGCATAAGACAGCCGGCGACTGGTTGCTGATGTTTCACTACAACGCCGTCATCGGTGTTAATTCTCAGGGTGGGCCGCGCGGCGTGACGAAGTTTGAGTCGGCAAATTGGTTTATGCCAATGGCCTTCCGCAAAGTTGGCCCAGGGACACTCGAACTGCGCGGAATGCTCAGTTTCGAGCCATTCACATTTCCGCCGGGAGGCTCGCCACTGCTCTTCCAAACCGGTGAAACTTATAAGGGACGCCCCATCATCGATGCCCAGCACCCGCACGATCTCTTCATGGAGCTTTCTGCTTCCTACACTGTTCCGGTCGGCGATCGGGCAACGTGGTTTGCTTATTTTGGTTACCCAGGCGAGCCGGCCCTCGGGCCCACAGCTTTCATGCATCGCGCCTCCGCATCAGAGAATCCAGCGGCGGTTTTGTCGCACCATTTGATGGACTCGTCACACATTACGTTTGGCGTGGTCACTACGGGCTTTACCTATCGCTGGTTTAAGTTGGAAGGCTCGGTATTTAATGGCCGCGAGCCGGATGAGAACCGTTACAATTTCGACGCCCATCGATGGAATTCACGCTCAGCGAGATTGTCATTCGCTCCGAACAACAACTGGTCAATGCATGTCAGTCACGGTTTCTTGCGCGATCCGGAAACACAGGAACCCGGCGACGTGCGCCGCACAACGGCCTCGGTAAGCTACAACCGGCCCTTAGCGCGAGGCAGCTGGGCAACGAGTCTTATCTGGGGAAGAAATCACGAGAGTCATGGCGGCGAAATCTTCAACCTAAATGGATATGTAGGCGAGTCGACGTTGAACTTTAGCGATAAGAACTATCTCTACACACGACTCGAGCTCGTTGATAAAAATGGGCTCCTGCGCGACGAAGACCGTCTGCGCCTGGGTATCACTGACCATCATCCGTTGTTTCGCATCGGAGCATATACCTCTGGCGCCGCTCGCGATCTTTACACTACGGAAAAGTTGCGTGTGGCAATAGGTGGTGATGCTACTGTCTACTCGAAGCCGGCGATCCTGGATGTCATCTATGGAAATAATCCGGTTTCTTACCGATTCTTTTTACGTTTCCGCCCCGGCAAAATGTCTATGGCCGGCCATGCGGCTCCCCGTGAAGGAATGAAACACTAAGGTCGCATTTCAGAACGGAGCTCGATGGCGGCATTGTGAAAAGCCCAGATGGGGAAGTCGAAACCGTTGTTTCACCTAGTAGGTGTGTGGAATAGCACCGCAGCGGGGCTGGGTGCTGATGCAGTTTGGAGCAATGCACCTAATTACAGAACCCAGCGCGGTAGCGTGGGATCCCGGAGCCAACTTAGCCTTAAGGTCGGCAATGCTTCTTAATACTCGTTCCTGAAGCATCCCGCGCTACCGCGCTGGGTTCTGTATCTGATTGCGTTTCAGCCCAAATAATAAACTGCATCAGAACCCGGGGGTGCCCGCTCTTTGTCGCACAAGACTTGCTGGGTTATTTTCATCAACTAACGTAATCAGCGAAGAGCGGGGCGAACCCCCCTTCCTTAACTGAGCGTGACCAGAGGTTCCCAGCAAACCGGGGACCTTCACACACCGCGGGACGCCGGATATACAGGATAGGATGAATCCATGAAGACACGAATCTTGTTTGTTGTTATTGCGATACTCTCTTTCGCCGTTGCCGGCGTGCTGATGATGCGGTCGGGTGGGAGATCGCCGCAGACTCGCGAATCAGCGCCGGCGGCCGATTCACATTCGGCGGCTGCCCATTCCCATGCGGCCCGGATTCCCGCTTACCAGGACGCATCGCAAATCGACAATCTCGCGCCAACTCTGCCGGCGAACAGATTCCCAGGCAAGACGCGCGAAGCTTACCGGGTGGCGAAAGAAATACCGCACACTCTGGCCCAGCTTCCTTGTTATTGCGAATGCGATCGGGCTTTCGGCCACAAGAGTCTTCACTCCTGCTTCGTTGACGACCATGCATCGCAATGTGCCGTCTGCGTAGATGAAGCGTTGTTGGCGTACAAGCTTCAGAAGGAAGAGAAGCTAACGCCGGAGCAGGTGCGTGAGAAAATCATCGAGAAGTATTCTGCTGCTCAGTAGCCAGCGGGGCGGCTGATGAATTTAGCAGTCGAAAAGTGCGACGGAATCGTCCCCGCCAGTGGGTACTGATGCAGTTTGATTATTTCGACTGAAACGCAAATCAGGTACAGAACCCAGCGCGGTAGCGCGGGATCCTTCAGAGCCTGAGTATAACAAGCATTGCCGACCTTGCGGCGAAGTTGCCTCCGGGATCCCGCGCTACCGCGCTGGGTTCTGTAATTAGGTACATGTTTCCAAACTGCATCAGTACGCGCAAAGACGGTCGGCTGGGCGCTGTGTGGCTGGACGGTCGAGAGATGAAGGACATGAAGGATGAAGGCGATGAGCATGCGCCGGCCTCAGCGAGCATGACGATTAGGTACGCCGCAATCGACGCAGATGGCAAACTCTCTGATGAGAAGCAGCTCGATGACCGTGTCTGCGAGTGCTGTCAGACTTCTGCTGCTCTAACGAACGACGGCGCCATCGCAGTCTATCGCGACCGGTCCCCGGGAGAGGTCCGCGACATTTCTTTCGTGCGGCAGGAAAACGGGGGCTGGGGAGCGCCTCGAGCGCTTCACGCGGACAACTGGGAGATAAACGGGTGTCCTGTCAACGGCCCTGCCGTTGCCGCCGATGCACGACGCGTGGTCGTCGCGTGGTTTACCGGGGCCCGTAATGCTCCGCACGTTAACATAGCGTTTTCTGATGATGCTGCCGCGACCTTCGCAAGTCCAATACAGGTAGACGACGGCGAGGCCGCCGGGCGAGTTGATGTCTTAGTGCTTCCTGACGGCTCAGCACTTGTCTGCTGGATGTCTGGGGATGCCGAGGGCGGCGCCATCAAAGTGCGACGCGTTCAATCGGACGGCACCCTTGGCCCGCCTGCCGTCGTCTCTCAAACTGATATCTCGCGGTCAAGTGGCTTTCCGCGCATGGCGCGTCTCGGCGATGAAGTTCATTTTGCCTGGACGGAATTCGGCAAACCTTCGAGGGTGCGCACAGCCACGACGAATATCAGCGCTTACAAATGAGGATCCGCCTTGAAATTCGAGTAAAGGAGTGTTGTCGACGATGAAGATGTGGTTTGTAGCATTAGTCGTTTGTTTAGTTTCGACGTGTCCGACAGTGGCGCAGAGTACCGCATTGGAAGGGCAGGTTGTGTGCTGCGCTGACTGCTGGGCGGAAGCCGATCGCACCAAAGTCGAATTCGGCACCGCTGAGGACCTATTGAAAGCCAAGTCGTGTGTTGAGGGAGGCGACCCGACCTTGCTTGCCGTTCGCGAGGGCGAAAAGTTCAGGCTGTATCAGTTGGAGCAAGGAAGGTTTCGCCTTCCCGGGAAAAACTGGCTCGAGTTTGTGGGCCAGAGGGTCGCTGTGACGGGCGTGGTGCAGAAAAAGAAAAACGAGACTGTGATTCGAGTTGATGCATTGGAAGTGCTGGCAACAAGTCTTGCGGAAAGGGAAGCCGCAAATGTTATTGGGAAGGAAGCGGATCTGACGCTCAAAGACCCGTTTGGCACTAAGCAGGAGTTAAGTGCGCTTAAAGGTCGCATTGTAGTCTTGAACTTCTGGGCCACGTACTGCATACCTTGCCGAAAAGAAATGCCCGACCTGGCCGCAATTCAAAACCAGTATGCAGCGCTTGGTGTCCAGGTTATTGGAGCTTCGACCGACGAGGCTGGCGATCGAGCCAGGGTTTTGCAGTTCGTTAAGGAGACGAAAATTAACTTCCCGATTTGGATGGGTGCAACTACAGGCGACATGATGCGATTCGGACTCGGTGCGGCTTTACCCGGAACGGTGGTCATCGGTCGAGACGGCCGCATCGCCAAAGTGATCTCCGGCATCATCAATCAAGCCGATTTGAAAAAGCAGATTGATGCGATGCTCGCCGCGGCTGAAAAGACTGCCGCAAACGAGCGAAAGCAAGCTGGGGAGCAAGTAGCAGTGGTGAAACGAAGACCGAATGAGGTGTCGTCAGTCCCGAGTTGACCGCTTTGACCTGGCGAGGGTCGCGCCGTGAGCGGGACAGGACAAGAAGATACAAACAAATGGACTTATGGCCTGCGCGTTATAGCGAACCAGATCGACCGGGCCACCTGGCGCAACACCCTGACGTATAGGTTTCACCCGCGCTTTACCGCCGGAATTGAATACAACCCGCTTGCCGGGAAAGCCTCGCCGCTCGCCAACGTAGTAGCGCTAACGGAAACGCATCAGAGGCCGGCCTTGATTCTTGGCACAAGCTCCGACCGCATAGGGACGCCGTTTGGCCAGTCGTTCTATGCGACGTTTAGCAAGAACCTGAAACATCAAACCGGCCTGCCAATTGCGCCATACATCGGCGTGGCTTACGGCACGTTTGAAGACCGATTCCGAGTAATCGGCGGCTTAAATATCGCGGTTAGCGAGGGTTGGAGTTCAACCATCCTCTTCGACGGCGTGCGCGTGCACCCGACGGCGAACTACACTCGCGGCCGACACCAATTCGGCGTAATTTTCGAGCGCGGCCGCCACCCGGGCGCGAACTACAGTATTTCGTTCTAGGTATGACTTATGACCAGCCATGCGTTGACTAATGAGACGAAGCGAGCCAGTTCCGTGCGACGCGGCAAGTGGCTCGAATATTTCACGATCTTCTGGAACCTGTTGGAAGGCATAGTTTCCGTTGGCGCTGGCCTTCTTTCCGGAAGCATCGCACTTGTTGGTTTCGGATTCGATTCGTTTATCGAGAGCGCATCCGGAGGAATCTTACTTTGGCGGCTGCATTTAGATCATCCCGAACGTCGCCTGCAGGCCGAGAGATTCTCACTAAAGCTCATAGGTATAAGTTTCCTCTTGCTGGCAGCATATGTCTCGATTGACGCAGTGAAGTCTCTGGTGCAGCGAGAGCCGCCGGAAGTTTCATATCTCGGGATTGGTATCGCTGCGCTTTCCCTTATAGTTATGCCCTTACTTGCAAACGCGAAACGAAGCGTTGCGAAAGGCATGCACAGCCATGCGATGGAAGCCGATGCCCGCCAGACTGATATCTGTACGTACCTCTCGGCGATACTTTTGGGCGGCTTATTTTTAAATGCGGTTTTCGGGTGGTGGTGGGCTGATCCGGTAGCCGCGCTCGTCATGATTCCGATCATTACAAGAGAAGGAATCGGAGCGCTGCGAGGCGAAACCTGCGACGATTGCCACTCTGGCGTATCAACAAGCAACTAATGCTGACACCGCAAAATAAGATATTAAACTGTGAATTTTTTGCTAAGGCGATGGGCAGAACGGTCAATTGAAAGTAGCTGCGAGGAAGTCTTTGGTTCCGGGCGGTCCAGTCAATTCAAGCCAAAGCGGGCCATTGTCTGGCTCGACCGTAATGCGCAGGCGTAGGAAAGGGCAGCATTGACGTTCAAGATTCACGAGATGAGCTAGCTCCGCCAACCACTCTTCACTTGCGGGCAGTTGGTACGAATATCCATCTTCCACCTCCCTCGTTTCGACGACAGCGTTTCTGACCTTTTGCAAGACATCGCGTCTGCGTTCCTGGAGCTCAGCGTCAGTTAAGCTGCAGGCTATTGGTAACGTCATAGTTGTCGCGCTAGCCTCCGCCTACTCTCAATCTCGGGCGTACATAGTAATCCGCAACGCCCG
Source organism: Acidobacteriota bacterium (assembly GCA_038040525.1). GTDB lineage: Bacteria > Acidobacteriota > Blastocatellia > Pyrinomonadales > Pyrinomonadaceae > PSRF01. The sequence goes on from JBBPIC010000033.1 coordinate 21,909, forward strand.
CCGGCGCTACGAGGCCGCCGATGACGTCGTATAGCCACCGCCGATTTCACAAAGACCCGCAAGACCAAAATATAGCATCGACTTTGCAATTAACCTTGGGTGTGTCTTCTTCTTTGCTGACGCGATCGCGGTTATTTCACGCCGACTTCGAGCAGGTAGCCGGCAACGGCCCCTCCCATAACGAGCCAGGCCGAGTTTATGCGATATCTAGTTAGTAGAACCACGCTGACAAGCAGTAAAGCGACTGTCGGTAGATCGATGAGCGCTGTTCCGCCCAGTTCGTACGTGACGACAATCATCAGCGCCAGCGAGCGACGTTACTGCATTCGTCGAAGTTTGTTAGGGACGCGAAGTATTAACCTTCAAGCAATGAATAAAGAAAGAGCCCTCGAGTCGTGGAACGATCTATCTGTTTTCTTCCTCATCATTACACCATGGAATTCTTGATAAACCTGCGGAGCGTGATAGAGATTGCGCCTGGGGCTGTATGAGTTGGCTGATCGGGATGCGCGGCCGACGGAACCATATTTGGCTACGTTCGGCAAGGATACAGACGCAGAAGGGCGATACACGGTTTGCGTTAATTAGACCCTTTTTCGTAGGTATTTAGCTAGTTTTGCCATAATTCCAGCCGGATTTGTTGCAGATCAAATGGTCCCTTATTTGCTCTATCTACAGTCATGATAAACATTGATGTCTTTCCCCAGTGGGCCCTTAAGGAAAGCGCGGTCAAATCAACGTCTGAGCCAGCACCGCTTTCTGATCGTGCCCTGGCAATAGCCGCCGCCCAGGGAGATATGGGAGCTTTTGCACAACTGTACGAGCGCCACAATCGGCGCGTTTATTCCTTGTGTTTGCGAATGACTCAGAATGTTGCTGAGGCGGAGGACATGGCCCAGGATGTGTTCATTCAGCTCTTTCGCAAAATAGGAAGCTTTCGAGGAGAATCTGCTTTCACGACCTGGCTGCATCGTCTGACTGTCAATCAGGTCCTGATGCACTTCCGAAAAAGAAGCGTTAAGCTTGAACGTACAACTGAAGAAGGTGATACACCCATACAAATTGTGCGTGGGACGGAGAATCCAAACAAAATGCCTGTGCTGGATCGGATTAGTCTGGACCATGCCTTGAAGCAATTGCCGCCCGGGTACCGTTCGGTTTTTGTCCTTCATGACATTGAAGGTCATGAGCACGAAGAGATTGCTAAAATATTGGGTGTGGCAGTAGGTACCTCGAAATCCCAGCTTCATAAAGCACGAATGAAAATGCGACGACTATTGAAGAAAGAAAGCTCGGAAACTGTCACCGCATAAGATGAGCCAGGTAGAATTTCAGATAGACAATTCCTTCGGCTGCGACTGAAACCCTCAACAACAGGCGACACCACGAGAGTTGTCGCTCCCAGCGTTGATTTCAGCTCGTGATCTCCAGGCTGCGAGACGCCGAAAAAAACTTGTAAAAGGCGAACCTTTCAATTACATTCCCGGTCATAATTCGTTAAGGGTGCTCGGATTTCATTCCTCGCTATTTTATGAATCTCACTTCCTTAGGTGATTGATTGCATGAAGTGATTAGAGCGTCGCTAGCACTACCCGCCAACCATGTTAATTGGATATAAAGTCGCAGCCCGAGAGGTCTAGCATAACAGCCTGGGCCCATGGGCCTCCGCGAGCTTGCCTCTTTCAAATCAAATGAGGAGTAAGCAACCACTGGAGGGCTCCCATGCCCGCGCAATCTGAGAAGTTGAATTCAGTCTCGATCGCCTCAAAAGTGATCGCCGTATTGATTCTGATAACCTTCGTCTTGCTTCTGCGTGCGTTTGTAGAGCCCGCTACCACAGCCGCACAAGGGCAATCAATTGCCTCCAACACTCAAGCAGAGTCACGCAAAGGCGCGCATCCAACTGCGGTTGGCGAGAGGTGTGTTTCGTGCCACCGGCCTTATGTGAATTCCTTCCTCCTGGAAACGCACGGCAAGACCGCCAAATTCCTGAATGATTCGCGCGCCGCTACGTGCGAGACTTGCCATGGCAACGGCGAAAGGCACATCGAGAACCGGGAAAAGCGCATCGCCGCCGCGGATATAGACAATCCAACCGAACTGAAGACCGTAGAGGAGAGAAGAAGGGCAAACGCAGCGTGCCTACAATGTCACGCTGGCGATCGTGATCATCTTAACTGGCAAGGCGGCAAGCACGACAGAAGTGATATGAGTTGCATGTCGTGCCACAACGCTCACCATACCAAATTCGCCCAGTGGGCATTGGCTTCTCGCGAGCGATCCAAAATTGATGGGCCGACATTAGATTCGGAGGAGATCAAATTCCCTGAGAAGATGTTGACCGCCTTTACCGTAGAAGAAACCTGTCTCCGCTGCCACACAGAACAGCGGAAGGCTTTGTTCCAGCGCTCCACCCATCTCTTCCGCACAGAGCGTCGCAACATGAAGGTCGGCTGCGATTCTTGCCACAATCCTCATGGCGGGGAGGGGAAGAAGATGCTCGTGAATCATACCGTCAATAATGTGTGTTACACCTGCCATGCCGAAAAACGGGGTCCGTTTCTCTGGGAGCATCCGCCGGTCCGCGAGAATTGCGAGAACTGTCACTCGCCGCATGGTTCAAACAATCCCAAGCTTCTGACTAATCGCGCTCATCTGCTGTGCCAGCAGTGCCATATCCATATGTTGCCGCGCCATTCGACGACTGCCGGAAAACCTCTGGACATATGGTCCATAAATCGCGGCTGCGTAAATTGCCATAACATGGTACATGGGTCGAATCACCCTGGTGGTAGAACCTTTGGACGTTAGGAGGAGCAGATGAGAATCCAACCAGACAGACTCAAACAGATTCTTCGCGTCCAGTTAGTTTTCATCGCTGGTGTCGTTTCAGTGCTGATGTTCACGCATCGGGCGGGGGGTCAGGCGACGGACAAGGGCGAGGCGAAACAAGAAACCAAGGTCCACGCAAGCGTCGAACTCGGTGCCCAGATCCGCGAAATTCAGGGAGGTCACACGGCAAAGTTCCAGGAGACGCGAGATGTTCCCAAAGGGTTCTTTATCCAGAAACTGAGGCTGGATTTCCGTCCTGACGATTCTCCTTATTTTCTCGCTCTGAAAGGACTTGAGATTCTAGAGCGTGACCAGCGTTTTAGTGTGGAAGGAGGGAGGTTTGGAAAATATAGAACGGAATTTGTTTGGGACCAGGTGCCTCATTCCTTCGGTAGTGGACAATCTTTCCTTCAGGAGACGGCGCCGGGGGTGTTTCAAGTGAGCCCCACGCTGCGAGCGCGTCTGCAGGCCCTTTCAAGTCCGGAAGCGCGAATACTTCCGACCGCCGAATTGCCCAGGGTCGTACGCCAAGAGCTGCAGACTGCGCCCATAATCGATGTGCGGCTCCGCCGAGATCAGGCTCTATTCAGACAGACTTACCAATTCTCGGATAAGGTCGAGTTGTATGGCCAATTTAGCTGGCTGCGCAATCGCGGCTCGCGGCCCATGTCCGTCGGCACATTTGTCCGGCGAGCCGTTCCGTCGCCCCCCCTCTCAGATATAGGAGGTGCCTGGGAAGGGATTGGACAAGAGTTTCCGGAACCCCTCGACCAACGGACCACCGATCTCAAGTTAGGGGCGCAATTTCGCGGCAAACGATGGAGTGCTGGCGTGGACTACGACCTTTCCCTCTTTCGCAACCGTGTCGACTCGGTGATTTTCGAAAACCCCTTTCGGGTCACTGATGAGCAGGGATGTCTTCCTAATGCGGCGAACCCGGCCGCCCCAACATGCGGCGCTTCGAATAGATTCCGCATGGTTCGGTGGCAGAACGACTTGGCTCCAAACAACGATTCTCACACCGTCAGTTTTTGGGCCAAACTGGATCTGACCCCGCAAACTCAGGTGCGCGGCCTTGTATCGTTAGCCTATTGGACCCAGAACGACAATTTCCTCCCTTGGACACTTAATACAGCCATCGTGCCCAGGAATTGGGACGCAGCCTCTCCGGTCACAAATCCCACCGACGTAAGTCAGCTTCCGGCGCGCAGTGCGAACGCGCAGATGCGAAACATCACCCAGGAGTACGCGGTGGTGAACCGCAGAAAAACCTTCACCTTCGCAGGTCAGTATCGTTCGCAGTCTCTGGACAATCGAACACCAGAAATCGTGTTCCCGGGATATGCCGCATTTGGCGATACGACGTGGCGCGCAGCGGGGACAGACTTCTACAACTTGCCTATCGAGAACCTCGACTGGGATTTTAGACGCCAGAATGCTGAAGCCGGCTTTGAATGGGATGTTTGGCCGCAGCTGACCTGGAGAATGGATTATGAGTGGGAGATCTGGAACCGCAAGTTTCGGGATGTGAATCGTAACAATGAGCACAGCATTAGAGCCCGGCTCGATTATGAGGTCAATCTTTCAGGGGGAAGAAAGGACGGTGACGCAACCCAAGCCGTTGAGGCAGGACCAGTCACGACCCTTCGACTTAAAGGGGACTACCGTTACTCGAACCGACGCGACCAGGGGTACAACACCCAGCCATTGTCCTTTAACGCTAATTTAGTGGGTTCTCCCCCAGGTGGTGTCACGTCGGGGTGGGAAATCACTCGATTCACTGTGATGCGCGTAGGCGTCCCCATGGAATTCAATCTTCTGCGCCGGTATGATCAGACGGATCGAATCCGAAATGACGCAAGCTTTACGCTGGAGTTTCTGAAGGGCCCCCACACGAGTTTCTCGGCTTCTTATCGCTATCTGGGAGAGGAGCACGATAAGAGTTTTTACGGGCGTCTCTTCAATCGCTTTTCCTTTATCGATGCCGAGTTCTCACATTCGTTCGAGAACGGAAGTTTCGTGTATGCCAACTATTCGCGAGAGACGAACAACTTCGCATATCGGGACCTCGCGCATCTCCTGCCCAACCCGCCCGCTCCCCCAGGCACTATCGTTCAGGGCACTCTTTCTCAATACCCGTTCGCCAATACCTGGGAGCGCACCAGCCGAAGCAGTCTGGACAGTTTTCAATTCGGCTTCAACGCAGCACCGCAGGAAGGAAAGCTGAAAAACTGGCAGCTGGATATTTCTTATGCGCTTTCCTTTGCCCGCGACCGAATCAGTACCGTGACCCCGAACACACCTCGCCCGGACTCGGTTCTTCATGCAGGGGCGAATCCATATCCCGATACCGTGGTACGACGCCAGGACGTGAATGTCGTCGTTACGCGCCGTATAAGCGAGAGTTTGGAGATAGGCGCACGCTATTGGTATGAACCGTACACGCAGGATGACTTCAGCTTCAACGTGCTCCAGCCGTACACGCATGGAAATCTCACCAGCGAGACTCCCAAATATCTTTTCTTGGATGCGCGATATGCCAGCTATCACTCGAACGTAGCGTCCGTTTTTGTGCGCTACACGTTCTGATGGAAAACGCGATCAACGCGCTGCAGAAAGACCTGCTCTTTCTTGAAGAGACACTTCCCTGGGTACTACCTCTCGATTGTTCCCGTTACATTAATGACGTTATCATCGCGTCTCGCAAAGATTGAATCGGGTTTCGATCACTATTTGGGAGCTGTCACCTGATTGCTTCAAGTGCCTTGAATCGTCCCCCTTCGAAAAACGGACAGGCAGAAATGTCTGCCTTATCTTGGCCGCGACGTCGTTTTTAGAGACATCTGCCTTATGCCTCGCGAAATCACACACCATGACGCGATTCTCGACGCCATCCGACATAGCGGCATCATCTCCGAACTGTTTGATACACATGAAGGCCATCTCAAATATGAGTTGGACCTTGAACTGATCGCCTACGGCCGGGATTATGCCGGCAAACGTGTCGGTCCTTATGCGCGCCTGTTTGTATACGAGCCCGGCGAAGAAATCATCCATGAAGGACAATGGCGGGGCAACACGTTCTACATTTTGGTTTCGGGCAGGCTTGATGTGTACGTTGATGATGAGAAGGTAAGCAAGAAAGTCGGAGAGATTGAGTCCCAAAACAGTTTTGGGGAAATGTCTTTGTTATCAGGACAGCCTGCCAACGCAACGGTGAGGGTGTCGGGTGAAGCGGTAGCTACAATCCTCGAGATTCAACGCCCAGCCATACGTCTGCTCCGAAAGTTGAAGAAGTTCGGGCAGTTGCTCAACGAGAATTATCGCAGGTACGGGCTTAATCGAACGATGCTGGATGTGCAACACGCAACCCACAATTCCTTTACTGCCGAAGTGCTTGAGAAACTCAAGAAGGCTACGCGGTTTAGCGTCTATGCCAAAGATCACATTCTCGTGCAGGAAGGTGGACCGATTGACCGGCTAATCTTCGTAAAGAGTGGCTGGGTGAGACGTATGCGTGGGATCGCTTCGGACTTGAAGGCGGTGCACAGCATTGCTTCGAATCCGATGTTGGCAGAAATGGTAATGGACTTGGATGACGACATCGGCTTCGATTTTCTTGGTGCCGGCAATTGGCTGGGCCTTGATGGTATTTTTAGCAACGAACAGACGACTTGGAACTATACAGCGACTGTGATGGCCCGCACGGAGGTCTTAGAGCTCGAGCTCTCGCGTCTGCACTCTGACCCAGAGTTAGTCAAGATGATCTCGGAGTATTTTCCGCAATTCTCTGACGCTGATGACAGGCCGCCGCAACCCCCGGCAGACAGGAGGAGCGTTGCCGCCGCTGGTAAAGAGATTGCCACAGGGATTGTGGATGGGACGAACCTGTTGGTCATGGATATGGACTTGTGCATTCGCTGCGGTAATTGCTCGCTGGCATGTCATAAGGTCCACGGGCGATCGAGACTCTTGCGACGTGGTATTCACATCGCTCGCCCTGTCAAGCCAAACAGCCAGTCGATCCAGCATGTGTTGTTGCCGTCCGTGTGTCTTCACTGCCAGGACCCCGAATGCCTTACCGGATGTCCGACGGGCGCTATAGCGCGTCTGCCGAAAGGGCAAATTGATATTGATAGGAAGACATGTATTGGATGTGGTGATTGCGCGACCCAATGCCCATACCACGCGATTTCGATGGTGCCACGCAAACCGGCTGTCTCTACATCTCCCGGACTCCTTGATACGTTCAAAAGCTGGCTCAGTCTGGCTCCTCAAGCGGAACCTCCGGCTGTTACAGACACACAAGACCTATTGGCAATCAAGTGTAACCTCTGCGAAAACACCTCACTCAATCCCGAGGGGACAAGGAAGCCGGCTTATTCGTGCCAGGAAAACTGCCCGACGGGAGCATTGGTGCGCGTCAACCCTCTGGAGTATTTCAGCGAAGCCAAGAACGCTATTGGGATAGTCTTCCAGGATCGGACACACGCGATTGGGCGCAACATCCACAAGCGAGACATGCCAGCGCGAATTTTTCATTTCTGCGGTGTGTTCCTAATCATCGCCATCACCTCTGCAGTACTTTGGGCCATACGCCGACACGGTTTGGATGGGCATCTAAACGGGACCTGGCTAACAGTGCGGTGGGCTACGGGCTTGCTGGGCCTGGGCGGCATTACCGCCGCCCTCACCTACAGTGCGCGCAAGCAAATCTACACGCGACGCGCTGGTCCCCTCCGTTACTGGAAGTTGGCGCACGCCTATGTAGGACTGACGGCAGGAATTGTGCTCTTGCTTCATGGGGGCCGTGACTCAGGTGGTTTGCTGACTTCACTGCTGATGGTTTCGTTCGATACGGTTATTGTCGCGGGCCTCTTCGGGATCGTTTGTTACTTCGTGGTGCCGCGCATCATGACAAGTATCGAGGGAGATCCACTACTGATCGAAGACCTGCGAGACCGCCGCGAAGAATTGCGGCAGCAACTCAGTTTGATTGATACCAGCAATGAACAGCTGCGGCGCCTGATCAAGGTGAAGATGCGCAAGCGCTTCTTCTCGTTTGGTTACCTTTTGCGACAATACATTCGGCGTGAAGACCTGACGAGAATGCTGGCAGACGCGCGCGAGGAATTCCGCGTCGAGGCCGCGGCGTTAAGCGATCCAAAGGCCCGTCTGTCGTTGATGGAAGCGGTTGAAGCAACTGCCACTCTGCGCCGGGTCGACTCGCTCATCTACCTGCACCAGTTGCTAAAACTTTGGGTTGCTCCCCATGTGGTGTCAGGTTCAATCATGCTGGCGTTGTTAGTGGTCCACATTATTCAGGTGAGCCTTTTAACCGTACGTTGACAGGAAGTTCTCGCCTACTTACAGATGGTTCATCCATGACACCCCAGAGTGACTAGATGAGCACCATAAGACAAAGCACATTCATAATTACCCGGGAAGACCGCTCCGTAGATCCCAAAATGATCGTCGGCGAGGGACTGAAGATTGGGCGACTACCCGATTCAAATGTTTGGCTTAACCACCCTTGGGTGTCTCGGCTCCATGCCGGCATCAATGTAATAGAAGGCTACTTTTACCTCATCAATCTCAGTGCCTCGAGCCCGACCACGCTGAACGGCCGAGTGATTCCGTTCAATGAAGCAGCGGCGCTGACTGCGTGCGATGTGATCCAAATCGGACCCTTCTTCCTCAACATCGAAGAGATCGATACGCAAAATGCGTTACTCAAGATTAAGGTGATGCTGGAATTTACCGTCAACGTGGGCGAACGAGTGACGCGTCACACGATTGAGCAATATCAAAAGCAAGCGGCGCTTAAGAAGCGAAACAGAGGCTCCCTTGTGGCCGTAGATGCTCTGAAGATCTTCTGGGGTAAGCGCACGCGGGAAAAAGCCGGACGGCCATCGCCATTACACCCGCAGAAACCCCCGAGGCTTGGAAAAGCACAGTTCAATTGGAGGCCAACCCGGGATCTCGTCCGTCCCTGGCCTTTCGCCATTTTCATTTGGGCCTTTATCGTGATTGGATCGTTGTCAGCCGTCGCTGCGCTTACCTATAAGGTGGCTTTCGCCCCCCAACCCATTTCCAACCCCCATACGAGTCAAAAGCTGACCTTGATTCCTGCGATCGCCAAACAGCCTAATGGCAATTCGTGTACTTCGTGCCATGCCATCGGAGTGAGTATGGCGAACCGGGAAAAGATGAATGCCAATTGCGCCGGATGCCATCAGGCCGAAGGCTTCGCCGCTACTATCATGCCCGCACATCGTGAAGCCGGCATTACCTGTACGACCTGTCACACCGAACATCGAGGCGAGAATTTCAGACCCATGAATTTCGCCCTTGAGTCCTGCACAGAATGTCATAACAACGATAACAAGCGCCTTTACAATGGTAAGAGTGTTCATACTCCTCATGGCGGAACTTACGGTTACCCCGTCATTAATGGCGTTTGGATCTGGAAGGGCCTGGACGAAGAAGAACTGAAAGCAAAGCCTGAAATGGTGGCCGTGTTAAAGAAGACACGGGCCGATCAAAACAACCAACAGCAATGGCGAAATGCTCAATTCCACGCCATCCACGTGCATCGTGTTCGTGCAGTTCCCGGCGTTACAGGTGTTGACGCCGGAGATGCGGTCAATCAAGTGATGTCATGCAGTAGTTGCCACAAGACAGGCTATATGGGGACCAATGTTGATCGCGCGTTTCCGCGCACCACGTGCGCGCAGTGCCACAACGCGCAAGTCTTCGAAGGAGCCAGAGCCACTTCAAGATCGGATACTCCGAGCTGCACCTCCTGTCATGTTCAGCACATCAAGGATGTACACTGGGCACCGTCGCTACGTATAGCTGACGGAGGAGTTTCGGATATTCAAGCGACTGCAAAATAAGTTAAAGCTAATGAAAAAGTCGCAACTACTCATCATCCTAACCTTGCTGGCGCTGCTGGTAACCGTCAATCGGCTCTTCACTGAGCCGTCTTCATTAAGGAGCTATCTAGGTGGACTGCCCTGGTATGGCTGGGCCGGCATTAGTCTTTTTCTCGTTACCGCCGGCATTACCTTTGCGCTGCGCGATGCCCGGCGCGCGCGTCGTTTGCTGGAAGAGCCGATTGAGAAACACCTTGACGAGAATCAGCAAAGGGTTCAACTCTCGAAAGAGTTACTGGAAAAGTATGATCCAAGTGGTCCTGACTATCCACATCCGGTGGTAATTGCTGAGCGCTGTATCGGGTGTCAGGCATGTGTCGATGCTTGCCCGCATAACGTGCTCGCAATGGTCGAGAACATAGCCGTTCCAGTAGCGCGCGACGAATGCATGGAAGATACCGCCTGCCAGGTTGCATGTCCGGTGACGCCAAAAGCGTGCATCGTCGTCAACACGACGAAAATCATCAAACCGCGACCTGTGCCGACCCGTAACGAAAAATTCATGACTAACGTTGCGGGTTGCTACATTATCGGAGATGTTTCCGGTACTCCGCTAATCAAGAACGCCGCCAATGAAGGCGCGGACGTCGTCAATCACATCGCGGAGGAACTAAAGAACTTGCCGCCAGAACCGAAAGCGGAATTAGAGGTGGCGATTATCGGCATCGGCCCGGCGGGATTGTCAGCCGCTGTCATTGCCAAACAACGCAATTTGAAATATGCGGGCATTGAGCGAGCCCAGGTGCTCGCTACGATCGTTGCCTATCCGAAGAACAAGTATCTTTTCTTTAAGCCGGAATCAATGGAGGCGCGCGGCGGTGTTGTTATCAAAGGCGACGGTGACCAGCGCGAGAGGCTTTTGGAATCATGGATTGGCACGATGATGAGTCACGGAGTAGTCATCAATGAACATGAAGAGTGTAAAACGGTCAAGCGCGCTACCGATGGAGACTACTTCGTCGTCGAAACCGAAAAGGGCGACGACCGGGTGCCTTGTAGCTATCGCTCACGTCGGGTCGTGCTCGCTGTCGGTAACCGTGGCGCGCCCATGCGGATGGGAGCCACAGGCGAGGGCATGAAAATCACGCGAAACGGTCAGAGCGAAGACAAGGTGCTCTACGCGTTATCAAATCCAGACAATTTTAAGCAGAAGAAGATCGTCGTAGTGGGTGGGGGTAACGCTTCGGTCGAGGCGGTGGTCGATCTTGTCGCACAACGTAATGGAAACCAAATCGAATTTCGCGCTCCTGACGTGATAAATGATGTCACCTTCGTTCTACGCGCGGGGTTTACGAACGATGTAAAATTTGGCAACAAACAACAACTCTACCATTGCATTGATGAAGGCAAAGTCAGGATTTTATTAGACACTGTCATCCGGGAGATTCGCGAGCGCGAAGTGGTCCTGGAAGATACCTGGACCAAAAAGGAGAAGGGAAAGGTTGAGAATGACTACGTGCTTGCCTTAATTGGCGGCGCTCCCCCTACTAAATTCCTGGAGTCAATCGGCATTACTATTCCCAAAAGCTAGCGCTGCAGACAAGGCTACGTTTTCTTTACATGGCAATCCCCGCATGCTTGCGGAGCTTTGAGTTTTGGATCCCTCTTCATCGCGACGTCATGACACCCCATACACTTAAGATGGTATGCGACATCATTAGTTAACTTTCCTGATGGTGGCATGCCGGTTTCCTTTGGATATTTAACTCCTTTGGGCGGGAACTCAGCCGTTGCCGCAGTGGCTTCCTGAAAATGGCAATGACGGCATGAATTCACGGGCTGCTTCGAAGTCTCCAGTTGCGCAGCGGTAAGCACCGCTGTTCGCTCTGATTTCTTGAGATATGGCTGTCCAGCCGCAGGCATTGGTTGTTCAGTGTGATGACAGTAAACGCAAGCTGTCGCAGTCTTGCCATCAAGTGTATGAGTCACGTCATGGTGTTTGGTGTGATCAAAGACGGCCTCAGGCTTGAGCTCGCCCCACTTCGGATCGCGACTGTCTTTCGAGAGGATAATCGGCTGGTCCGGCTGCGTGGCGCTGGAGTCGGGAATTATCTTTCCAGCAACGTCAACGGCATGCGGAGGATCGGTGCCGTCCAGTGTTACTTCGCTAGATAAGGCGGACAGTGACGATGAGCTGGGCGCGTAGAGCGTTATCACACTTAGACATATCAACGTCAGCACTAAGATCATAAGTGGCTTTGACTTCATGTTTATTATTCCTTTGATCAGCACCGCAATCCGAACAAACGAAGTGTTCAATGGAACCGCGCAGCTTAGTCGGCTCTGTGGCGCAACGGTCTAACCATGGCAATGGTGAGAATATAGATGGTCAAGTAACTGAGTCAATTCTTTTTGAAGATGTAAAGCTTCGTTACCCGAGTCCTGAGTCTTTCATTTATGCTTACCGGTCTACGTTTTACGTCTTAAAATTCACCCCCTTGTGGCATCGGATGCAGTCGGTGAATCCGGGCCCAGTATCCCCGAACGCACGTTTCCCGTTGTGGCAAGTCTTGCAGCTTTGAGTGCGGGGATTCGCGTAGTGCTGCGCAGCCAGAATCGAGCTTACCTGCTGTGCTTGCGGTAATCCCCGTCCCTTAATCTTATGACAAGTCTCACAACTCAAGCGTTTGCGTGCACCATGATCTGCATGGCTGAACCCAACCCGGAACGCTCGCGCCATAACTGAAGTTCGCGAGTAACGTCCAATATCATGACAGGAGCCGCACGAAGAAAAACTACTGGCCGACTTGCCTGGCGAATGGCATCGATAACAAGTCTGGTGAGCGTTTAAGCGTGCAGGAATGGTGAGGGCTACCCCGCGATTCGCCGGGGTGTGACATGCGGCGCAACCTTCCCCGGGTCGGGCCGATTCAACCCCCTGCAGATGCTGTGCGTGGTCGAACTTCGTATTAAAGCTGGTTAGGCCGGTAAAACTTTTTGTGGGCGGATTTGACGAGTTAAGTCCGTCCCGTGCATGGCAGATCGTACATATTGGATTGTCAGAGGAAGTAGCGGCTGTAAACTGCACCAAATGGCAGCCCGTGCAATCTTTGTGAACAGGCAACCTTGGCATGGTCGAACTATCGCTGCGACGATGGCACGAGACACAATTCGAGCGACCCATTAGATCCGCGTGTTCCCTCGGAGTGGAGTGAGAGAATTTTGAATAATCCTGGGCGACGGCTATAGCGAGGGGAGTGCTGAATGTCAGCGAGCTTGTGCGTGTTTCGACACCTGCGGATGAGGGTGGGCTGTTTAAGAGCGCCACAGCACAGGGCAGGAAAACTATGGTCAAGCCGAGGTAACGCCGTAGCATTATTGCGCCGATCAAGCGCGAAGCGGCAAGGGTTTGAGATGCTTGCTGTGCGTCCTGTCTACTGTCCATTTTTTTTGCATCGTTCGGCGATTCGTCCCGCATTCTCTGAATAGTCTTCGAGACTGAGATACTTGTCGCCCACGAGGAAATGACTACATGGCGGAGGTGTACCGCCGATCACGTTTGTGTGACATCCCGTGCAGGTGTGTTTGCCTGCTTTAGATGTAGAAATATTATTTCGACCTTCGGCAGTATCCTCCGTATCTTCGTCGAACATTTCTTTGCCGATGTTGGGAGCGCTCTTGAAGTGACAGGTAACGCAAGCCGCAATCTTAACCTCAGCCTTTGGACTATCAAGCGTATTCATTTCCCTGGCATTTGTGTGGCAGTCAGTACAATCCGTCTCATAGTGTTCCTTTGAGTCATGGTTGAACTTGAGTGAAATTCGCTTGGGCCACTCAAGCGGCCAAGTCTTAAACCAAGCCGCAGGGTCTGCTGAAGGCAGGTTGCGCCGCTTACTGGCGACCTCGGGCGGCGTAAGATGACATCCCGCGCAATCGTCCTTTAACGGCTTTTCTTCCCAATGGCATTTGAAGCAAGCAGCGTGACCGGAAGGCGAGGTTTTGAAGGTTCCCGGCGAGGGCCTATGAGCTGCCTCGCCGGCGCCGACCGGTATCGCTGTGTATGCGCGCTGGTCTGCCAGATGACAGGTTCCACAGTTCACACGCTTATGGTCGCTCTGGTCGTGCGGATAGTAGCCCGGAAACTCAAGCTCCCTCGCTTGCTCATTCTGTTTTGGGAACGGGCTCATGTCTCGAGCAGTCAGTCGCGGGCTTGAGCGCGTGTGGCATACAGTGCATATCGTGGGTGTTGCACCACGGAAAAATAGCGGCGGCTTTTGGCGGTGACAGCCGAGACAGGAATCGTGATAAGGGTAGCCCTTGATGGTGATCTTTGTAGCTGCGGCAATCACATCGGGAGCCGTCTTCTCTGCGATAGTATGGCAATCCGAACAGATTAACTTGGCCGTCGGCAGGCGATGGTGTTCGTGCTTAAAGCTCGCCGCGTTGAGCCGAGGTCGCGCTTGAAGGTTGCGCTTTGGCCGCGACTTCCTTGACTGGCGGCGCGCTTGGGCTTCTACAACTTGGACCGATGAGAACTGCTGGTATGAGATAAAAGTCGCTGCGAAGAGAGAGGCTGTCGCCAGAACAATCAGGCGGCCTCGGACTGAGAGGCATAAAGTCTTGCGCTGCCTCACTCGCGTTATCCTTTTCCCTGCGGAACCGCGATGTTTTTGGTCCATTGACTTTGTAACTTAGAGCGCTAACGGTACTCATGCAGTTTGGAGCAATGCATCTAATTACAGAACCCAGCGCGGTAGCGCGGGATCCCGGAGGCAACTTAGCCTTAAGGTCGGCAATGCTTCTTAATACTCAGGTTCCTGAAGCATCCCGCGCTACCGCGCTGGGTTCTGTACCTGATTTGCGCTTCAGCCGAAATAATCAAACTGCATCAGTACCGCGCTAACAAACCGCTTACGTTGTTTTGGGGCGTACCTTACTATGGTCGGTCCATCCTTTCAACCTTTCTGTCTAACGGTTAATTTGGCCGCCTGACCAAAGGAAAAAGAAGTATCCCAGTCCATGATCGATCTATTTTCCTTATTACCTCTTTGGCTCTTATATAGTAGTGCAGTCAGCATTAACGGTCCGGCGAATTCAGAAAAAAACTCTTATTCTGGTGATGGAGCGGGGGCGCGCTTCGAAGAAGTGTAGGAGGCTCAGCATTACACCATCAACCATAAGCGTTCTTAGCCGAGAGGCGACCCGGTCGCATCCACCACCCCAAGCGGGCTGCCCGCTTGGGGACCCCGGTCTGCTTCCGGTTCTGATACCGACCCAAACGACCTTTTTGTGCAAAGCGGTGCGGATTCTACCTTGACAGGTTCGCGGGCGGATAAATACATTGTCTTGGTCGTGCTAAAAAGACTCACAAATCTCCTGCTCATTTCGGCTGTGGCCGGTAGTGTCGCGGCTGGAATGCCTATGCATTCAGGACACGGTGAGTCCGGCATGATGGATTGCTGTAAAGCGGCTCTTGAACAGAATGATTCACCCCGTGTTTCAGCCGCCCGCCTTTGCTGCGAGATGAACTGCAACGAACCGGCATCTACGAATGGCAATCCCGGCCATAATTTTTCGCAGGCGGGCGCAGAGCCCAGTCCAAGTGCCCTGGCATTGCCACCGACTACGAGTTATCAGTCGCCGCGCGGTAGCTATGCAAGATCAACCCTTCCAAGTTCGAAACCGGCCTACATTCTTAATCTCGCACTCCTGATCTAGTCGACACAGGGCCGACGTGTGTCTAGTTGCAGGTATATTTTTGTATTCGAGTGTGCCTGCGACGTTCCTGAAGCCGCATCCGTGTGGTTTGATCGCTGCAAACAGATTTGGGAGTAGAGAAATGAGACGCAATATTTTCCACAATACTTTCATCGTATCGCTCGGATTGGTTTTCTTGTGCGGGAGCGCATCGAGCTCGCAAGCCCAGGTGAAGCAAGTTGAGATGCACATTGCCGGCTATTTGTGCGGCAATTGAGTCTACAACATCCAGAAGGCCGTGAGCCGTCTAGACTACGCACCAAAACTCAAGGAAATTAAGATCACAGACATCAAGAAAGGGATTGGCGTATTCACGCCGAAACCAGGTAAACCCGTTTCTTTCGCCGCGCTAAAAGAAACCCTGAAGAAGGCGGGGTATGCGCTCGACTCAGCGAACATCACGATTACAGGAACGCTCGGGCGTGATGACCAGGGCTGGTCTATAGTCGCCGGTCCATCGGGGCAGCGCTTTCCCCTCGATGGCAAAGACGTCGAGCAAATGCTCTCAGGTGCTGCGGCGGACACTCAGGTCGAACTCACAGCTGACTGGAAAACTGTTGGGGAAAGGAACTCTGCACGAGAGGTTTTGACACCGCGTGTACTAAAGAAGATCGCGAACACGCCGAAGACAACCACGCAGAACTCGTCAGATGAGTTTTCGATTCGAGAACCATCTCTTTTCAGGATCGAGCGCGCCAGCTTCGGCGTCTTCGAACCCGCTTCTTCCTCCTCCGGCCTTTCTAAAGGAATAACACCCCAGCCGCTTGCTCCAATCCGCACGACCTCACCCGGACTCACTGTTTACAAAGGGGGCGCGATCACGCCGCGCCTATACTTGATCAAACAGCACCTCGGTAATCTCGACGTCAGCCTTCAGCTATTGAATATCAGCGTCTCGTATACACCCTCGCCGCGTGTCCAGTTAGAAGCTGAAATCCCGATCTCATTCACTTCCTTCGATAACGGCGTGAATTCCGATTCCGGGGCAGGACTGGGTAACATCACTCTATGGAGCAAGTTTCGCTTTTTCCGGAAAGTGAAGACCTATGGCGATCGCCAGGCATCCGCTCGGTTTGGATTGGAGTTGCCGACTGGCAAAAAAGACGCGCCGAGCGCGAGCCAGGTAAATGCTTCGGCTTTCGTGCGACAGCAACTGACGCCGATTAGCGGCGGACTATCCCCTCACTTCGACGTGTCGTTCTCTCAAGCTGGAGGAAGATTCATCTTCGGTGGCAACATCGAAGGCATCCTGCGCTCAGAGCGTGAGGGTTTCCGCATGGGGAACGAAGTCCGGGTAAACACCGACACGGAATATGCTTTGTTGCCGCGTGACTATACTGCTCCCGGTAAGGAGCTGTTCGTAATATTTGAAACGACTTTTGTTCAGCGAGGGATCGGGCGCGTGGGCAGGATGGAAGTGCCGGGAAGCAATTCGACCGAGTTCTATGTTGCTCCGGGCCTACAGTATGCCGCGGACCCAAGATTCGTGGTGGAGGGAAGTGTTCAGCTTCCGGTAGTTCGCAACACCGGTCCGGAGGTGCTCCGCACCAGCGTTAACGTGTTGCTGGGTGTTAAGTATCTATTCTGAGGTCCCATGATGCGGAGAGCACTTACCTTAGGAATGCTGCTTGTGATGCTGCCGGCTATGATGCTGGCCCAAGCCCGAAAAGCACCGGACCTCGAGCTTAAAGATCTGCGAGGACGAAGCGTGAGGTTGAGTGGCTACAAAGGAAAGGTGGTACTAATCAACTTTTGGGCAACGTGGTGTCCGCCGTGTCGAGCGGAGATGCCAGACTTGGTGAGATTGCAAAAAGTATACAAAGGCCGAGGGTTGCAGGTGATTGGTATCACCTACCCGCCGACCAATCGTCATGAAGTCACCAGATTCGTGCGTAGGTTTAAAATCAATTACCCGATCCTGCTGGGAATGCGAAAGACCAAAGCGCTTTTTGATGAAGGCGAGACACTCCCGATCACGGTGGTAATGGACAGGGAAGGAAATATCAGGGAACTGATTGAGGGCATTCTCTTGCCTGAAGAGTTTGAGGAGAAAATCAAGCCCTTGCTCGAACAATGACGCGGTGAGCAACGATTCCTGCCCGTTAACCGATCCACGATGTTACACGAAATTTCACGAATGAAGGTTAGTGTTGCTTCGTGTGATTTCGTGGATTGTTTGCTTTTCTTCTCAATGAGGGCAGTAGTCTCAAAGCTGTAGAAGAAAAAGCCAATACGATCCGGACAGGAGAGTTGAAGTATGCAGGTTTATCACGTAACTCATATGCACCGCTGTTTCTTAATAACCCTCGTCCTGGCCTTCCTCGTTTCAGCGCAAGACAAACAACGTCGAATCGGGGCCATAGAGTTTTATGGATTGGCCGGCTTTGATCAACGAGAGATCAGGGCAAACCTCCCTTCTAAAGAAGGCGATGTTCTTCCTCAGTCATCCGATGCGACGCTGGCGATAATCGAAAAAGTAAAAGAGTCAGTGAAGCAAACTACCGGAAAGTCGCCCACACACGTGGGTATGGTGTGTTGCGATAACAAGGGTGAGGGAATGATTTTCATTGGATTGCCTGGAAAGAACGTGAAAGACATAACTCTAAGGCCAGCACCTCGAGGCTCGTTACGTCTCCCCCAGCACTTTCTAGGACTCTATGACGAAACGATGGACGCATTAACAAACGCTGTCCTGAATGGCGCCCGCAGCGATGATTCGAAAGGTTATCCCCTTTCTACGGACGTGGTACTTCGCTCCAGGCAACTGAAGGCGCGAAACCTTGCCCTCCGTCACGGACCTTTACTACGCCGGGTTCTTATCACAGCAAAGGATCCGAAGCACCGTATCGCGGCAGCGCAGTTTCTTGGTTATGCAAGGCAGTCTTCTCTGCAGATTGCGGCGCTGGTCCACGCCAGTCGCGACGTTGACGATGTTGTGCGCAACAATGCGGTGCGGGCTTTGGGTGTTCTGGCGGGGACAAATTCCCGAGTCGCCGAGCAGATTCCGGCGGAGGGATTCATCGAAATGCTCAACTCGGGCTCATGGACCGATCGAAACAAAGCCGGTTTTGTGCTTTCGGGGTTGACCAGTAGTCGCAATCCGAAGGTGCAGGCACAGTTGCGCGCCAAGGCACTCGACTCGTTAATTGAAATGGCGCGTTGGCGGAGTCCGGGTCATGCCTCC
The DNA here is from genome assembly GCA_038040525.1 of Acidobacteriota bacterium. Lineage (GTDB taxonomy): Bacteria > Acidobacteriota > Blastocatellia > Pyrinomonadales > Pyrinomonadaceae > PSRF01. The sequence goes on from JBBPIC010000033.1 coordinate 40,560, forward strand.
TCAGCCAGAGTGTTGCTTGGCCGAATTGCCGGTATTGAAGAAAAGCGGCTGCAACAACTCATAGCTGCGGGACAAGTGGACGAGATCATCAAGGCTTTGAATGTGTACTTGTACCGATTCTGGCTGGTTAGCTTTTCGCCGTTCTCTGTCGAAGTGCCGCGCCAACCAGCACCCCCACCGCCCCAACCATCGGATTCAAAAGGGCGAACCATGTAGGCGTTCGCGCGTTTTGCATGGCCTGGATATTTGGGACATCGCGTGGTCGCGTGTTCGGTCTGGGGTCATTGCCGGTGAGGGCAGGAATAGCGACCAGTAGTCCCAGGACGATCACAATGCCTGCCAGCACTTGCGCGGCTCTGGTGCTCCTGGCGATCAAAGCGCAGGTGTAGCCCCCTACGACGGCCGCAATGAGGCCGAGCACCAGGCTGAGGGCAATCCAGCGGAGGGAGGTGTTATAAGAGCCGGGTTTGAACGCCTGGTTGGCGCCTAATGCGAGGTAGGCGACTGAGAAGGTTAGAAAGACAAGGGCAGCCATTACCACGTAGCCAACGATAACGCCGGCAACTTTTCTAAGCATAATCAAAGACCTCCGGGGGGCGATTTGAAATCTGGCGTGAGATAGAATCACAAAGGGACTGAAAAGCCAAGATGCAACAACCGAACGATCTCGATGGCTCCGGACGGGGGACGGTCGCGGCAGCTATAGATCCAGTCTGCGGGATGACGGTCGACCCGCGCTCGGCTGCGGGATCCTACGAGTACAAAGGCACGCTATACTATTTTTGCAGCACCCACTGTCTGCATAAATTCCACCAAGACCCGGAAGGTATTCTCAACAAACCAACGGAGCTGATGACGGCGCCACCCATCGGAATCGGGCGTGCGAAACCGAAGCAGGTCAATCATTCGCCGGGTAAATCGGAGATTTACACCTGCCCAATGCATCCGGAGGTGCGTGAGAACAAGCCTGGTTCATGTCCGCGGTGTGGAATGGCACTGGAACCGCTGACTGTCAGCACGCTGCAAACAAAAACTGAGTATACATGTCCGATGCATCCGGAGATCGTTCGCGACGCGCCGGGTAGTTGTCCGATCTGCGGTATGGCGCTCGAACCCCGCACTGTTTCTCTGGGTGAGGATGAGAATCCTGAGCTACGGGATATGCGGCAGCGGTTTTTGTTGAGCGCGGTGTTGAGCGTGCCCGTGTTTGCTCTTGGGATGAGCGACCTGATTCCCGGCGAACCGCTGCAACAAGTGGTCTCAATGCGTGCTTTGGCATGGGTCCAGCTAGCCCTGGCTTCACCGGTTGTGCTTTGGGGCGGCTGGCCCTTCCTGGTGCGGGCCTGGCAGTCGCTGGTGAATCGTAGTCTGAACATGTTCACGCTTATTGGACTGGGTGTGACCGTTGCGTACCTGTATAGCGTCGTCGCGACCGTCTTTCCCGACGTGTTTCCACATTCTTTTCGTGAACACGACGGTGGTGTTGCCGTCTACGTGGACGCTGATCTTAGGTCGAAAAGCGATCCACGAAAGCACACGAAATGACTCGAACTAAGACTCTTTTCGTGCTAGTTCGCGTGAGTTCGTGGATCGTAGTATTTCGATGGTGCCCAGGACGGTCAGTGTTTCTTGTCGGTTTGTGTCGAATCCGTTGCTTAAGCTTGGATTTAGCTGTTGTGGTTTTTGAATTGCTGTCATTGCTACTGGCGACTAATAACTGTCCCGTTTTGTTTCATAAAACTATTGTGGAGTAATGAAATGACCGATGACCGCAACTCTGTAGAATTCAATCAGCCACAGGATCCATCTTTGCCAACACCGCTTTTCGATGCCAACGCCAGCGCCAGCGCGCAACCTGTTGAACCTATACGCAGGAGCAGAATATCAATCTTGAGGCAAAAAGTTGGCTCGCTCCGTAGTTCCATGAGTAGTCAGTCGAGAGCGCTGGCCTTAGTGATCATAGTCGGGTTGACTATTGGCGCGCTCGGCGGGTTGGTCCTGGTCAATCTCGCCCGGAACAGTCAACAACCGGCCGTGTTAGTAGCTCCATCAAATGATTCGGCTCCTGAGATACGGGACGCTGAAGCTCAGAAATTAGACACCTTTGCGGCCGGGCTTACCGGCAGGTCGGTACAGCCCTCTGCTCCTGTTATTACTCGTACCGGCAAAGCCAGAACTCGGTGGCGCACCAATCGGCCGCGCGCCTATCGGGTGGCTGTTATCCGCTAGGCAGTTTGCCTTTAAGGTGCGTTGCTGTTGCTGGTTGTTTCGCGTATTACTCTTAACTGTAAAACTGATTCGTTTTGGAGGTTGTTGATGAAGTCTTTTGTATATCGTGCTTTCTCGTGTTCCCTGGCCGTTTCGTTTCTTATCCTGACGGTCACAATGCCCGGATTCGCTCAGAAGAAGTCCAGGACGGCAGACGCCACACGCCACGCAGCCGACGCGGCCAAGACTTTTACGGAGATCATGAACGTGCGCGACAAGGCAATTCCCAAGGAATTACTGGATAAAGCCGAGGCGATTGCCGTTTTCCCCGGCGTGATAAAGGCGGCCTTTATTTTCGGCGGTCGTGGTGGTCAGGGTGTAATCAGCAAGCGCGTCAAGGGCGGCTGGAGCGCCCCTGCATTCTTCAATCTCAGCGGTGGAAGTTTTGGCGCGCAGATTGGTGCGCAAAAGAATGACTATGTTTTTCTAATCATGAATGAGGACGGCGTAAAGGGACTGCTCGAGGACAAGTTTGAGATGGGTGGCGAAGCCGGTCTGGTTGCTGGTCCAGTTGGTCGCGAGGTGGCAGCTTCCACGAACACTACACTCGATGCCGGAATTCTTTCATACTCTCGTAGCAAAGGAGCTTTCATCGGGGCTGCATTGAAGGGGGTAGCAATCACACCTGACAATGATCTTAATCGGGCCGTCTATCGCATGACGGCAAAAGAGCTCTTACTGAGCAGGCCCATGTCTCTAAGTCACATGCCTGCTGGAGTTCGTATCTTTCCGCGCACGCTCGCGCGTTACTCTGTACGGTAAGAAGCAAGACTTCGATCATTGCAGAGAGTCTGCGGCGCGTAACAAACACTTGACGCTTTGGTGACCGCGCCATAGAATGCCTCGACATCTCAGGGGACATCTGAAGCTTCAACACTCTCGCGTTCTTCAAGTTTGGCCGAACCTATGCTGCCTCGGACTCAACGACAAAAAGATATTCTTGATTACATCACGCGCTTCTCCGAGCGGAATAGATACGAACCTTCCTACGCCCAAATAGCACGACACTTTGGAGTAAAGTCACGCGCCACAATCGCCAAACACATCGCTGCCCTTGAACGTCGCGGCCTCATCACACGCACACACGAAGATGGATCATTTGCGCTCTCAGTCAAAGTAGATGACGGGGATGCTCTCTGTGAAGTAAAGCTGCTCGGGAGAATTGCTGCCGGTACTCCGTTGGATGTCGTTGAATGTAACGAAACGATTCCGGTGCCTCGCTTCCTGCTGGGCCGTGTCCTTCCGGAGCGAGTTTATGCTTTGCGTGTCAAAGGTGATTCCATGATCGACGAACACATCTGCGATGGGGACATAGCCTTGATTGAGAACCGTACTGATGCGCGTGATGGTGAGATTGTGGTGGCGCTGCTGGTTGAAGAGAACCAGGCTACACTAAAGCGCCTCTTTCGACGTGGCGAGAATATCGAGCTTCATCCGGCAAACTCTCAGCATGAACCACTAACCCTTCCCGCCAACCAGGTCGCCGTTCAGGGCATTTTTCGTGGCCTGCTCCGCCCGACTGCTTAATTCAAAAACAGTCAAATAACTTAGGACAACGCGATGTCGCGGCTTAGCCGCAGCACCGTGCGGAAAGGCTGTGCCTTTCCGGCACGACTCTTCTAACCACGAGGCTATGCCTCAAAGCCGGAGGCGCAGCCTCGATCTGAGAAAAGCGAACGGTAAGGCGCAGCCTTACCGCACTGTGCTGCGGCTAAGCCGCAAGAATCCCGAGCGTTACTCGAAGCCGCGTAACGGCATGTCAGGGGACCGTTGCAGCCAGTTATTGGCAGGATAGCGGCTGTTCGTGCTGATGACGTGAAGCGTGTAGGCGTGTCGAGACTTTTGCGAACGATTTGCCAGGCTCTTATGCGGTAGCAGCCCATCAAGAAGAATCAAGCTGCCTTTCTTCACTTCAAGGGGGACCAATTTCTCTTCGGCGAACGGACTGGAGTCAAATACATCAAACTTCATCCCGCCTGCCCCGTCACGCACCCAGCGTGATTTCAATCCGAGTTTGTGTCCACCCGGAATGACCCATAAGCAGCCGTTCTCGAGAGTCGCATCTTCAAGCGCGAACCACAAACCGGCAATATCCTGTGGTTCAGTGAAAAGAAAAGTGCTGTCCTGATGGCAGGGTACTTCACCCCCAAACTCCGGCTGTTTGAAGATATACATCGACTGCAGGAGCAATGGTTTTTTGACACCAAGATCAGCCACCAGCTGCTGAACGTCCGGCGTGGTCGAGAATTCTCTGAAGACCGCATCGAGCTCATGAAGCGCGTGCCCGATCTTGTTAATCGAGCGCTCTTTGGCCTTCTTGAGTTTGCCGTCAGGGAAGAAAGCATCCTCTTCAAAAAAGAAACGAATCTTGTCTCCCGACTCGAGAAAGTAATCATCGCTGAGACGGTTTTGTTCATGCGTGGAGAAAATTGAGGTAACCCCGCCGGGATCAAAGTCATGAACTAATTGTTCGGCGCGTGCTCGCAAACGATCGCAGGAAGTGACATTGACAAAGTCGCTGAGTATTAGAAAACCGTCTTCGCGGTACTGGGCCAATTGTTCGGTGAAGAGTGTCATCAGGAAAGGTTAGCACAGACACACGACTAGATCAGGACCACGCTTTAGCTGCAGATGAACGCGGATGAAACGCGGATCAGAGAAAGCAGAAAGCAGAAGGCAGAAAGCAGGAGGCAGAAAGCAGGAGGTCAGGAGGCAGGAGGCGGAGGGCAGGGGCACAAGCCAAGACCGTATTTTGCCCAAGAACCTGCTGTTTCCTCTGATCCGCGTTTCTCCGCGTTCTTCTGTGGCTGAAAACAAGGCGCTCAATTGACCGCCTTCGTTCTTTGCTGCAGGATCTCAGCGAGTCGATATCTTGAACTGGTGGCCGGGCATCAAATAGAACAATGACGCTCCGCACGGAGCCGCCTATTGGAATTGGGAATGATCGAGTGAGGCAATTGAATCTGAGGGTGTTTGTGGAGCCGGCTGCCGGAGTTGAACCGGCGACCTTCTAATTACGAATCAGACGCTCTACCAACTGAGCTAAGCCGGCTTTTCAAGCGAAACTCAAAACGCTCTCAGTACCACCTGCGTTCGGTGGATGCGTTTCGAAGGATTGCACTATACGAATGCCAACTTTGCAGTGTCAAGCAACCAAAGAGCACACGCAAAGCGACAAAGATTCGCAGCAGTTTCGATCCGTGACGGTTCAAGAGACCGACCCCAGGAAAGCAAACAGCAGTTAAGTAAGAGTGTGGCGACAGGGTTTTCGAATGAAGAATACGATCCACGAAATCACACGAACCAACACTAAGTCTTTCGTGAGATTTCGTGTCATTTCGTGGATGGTTTTCTCTTTTGTTCGTAGATCTCAAGCCTCATTGACCAACCGCCTGCCCAATATCGCAGGTTGCGTCCGCCCGGCGTCGTTGTGTGTCGTGGTTTTGGCACTTTTCTGCGTCCCTGTCTTTGCTCAGAAACTACCTTCCGCTGACAAAGTTGTTGAGCGCTACCTGAAGGCGGTGGGTGGAAAGAAGCGAGTGGCCAGCATCAGGGACGCCACTTACGAATGGACCATTCAGCTCAAAGATCAACGGATGGGCGCGGCCACGACGCAGACTAAGACGCCCGCCTCGGTTCGTTCGGAAATGATCTTCGGGAACGGGCGACTCGTGTCGGCGGCAAATCTGCGGTCGGCATGGCTGCACGGACTCGATGGACGCCTCCACACCTTGACCGATGCGGAAGCGGGGGCAGCCAAACTCCAGGCGGCCCTCGATGCGAGTCGTTTAGTAGACATCAAGAAGCGCAATGTGATGGCGCGAGTAGTTTCAGTGAGAAATGTGGGAACGGATCCGGCCTATGTGGTCGAATTTTCGCTTCGTAGTGGTGCCCGACTGCAATACTTCTTCAGTACGACCACGAAGCTGCTTTTGATGATTGAGGACGATGCTCGCAAAACCACCACACAATTTGAAGACTATCGCGCTAAGGGAAATGTTCTTGAGCCACATCGCATCCGCGTGAGCACAAGCGAAGCCGGCGAACTGACCTTCCTGCTGCAAAAGGTGAGTTACAACACTGGGATTGCCGAAACGGCTTTTGATCCTCCGCGCAGTAGCGAGACGGTCGATGTGGTTGCTTTGTTACGGGAAGTTTCCCGTAATCAGGATGAGCTCGAGAAACGCTTTACCGAATATTCTTTCGTGCAGAAGGAAACCAGCCGCGAGATCAATAGTAAGGGCGAGGTAAAGAAAGAAACCGCCAGAGTCTTTGAAGTGTTTCCCATTCCCCACCGCGCCCCAGTAATGAAGTTGATTAGCGAGAATGGAGTTCCCCTCGCAGGAGAACGAGCAGCGAAGGAGCAGAAACGAGTCGAAGAAGAATTCTTAAAGGCCGAACGTGATAAGGACAAGGACGCGGCAAGAGTACAGAAGTATCGCGCCGAGCGCGATCGAAAGAGAGCTGCCCGGGCCAAAGAGGGCGAGGATGATGACGTAGACATTTCGCAATTCTTGAAGGTGCATGAGTTTGTCTCTCCGCGGCGTGAACGTTTTCGCGATCGGGAAGCCGTGGTATTCGACTTTCGTGTGCGTCCAGGCTTTAAATCCAGCAATCGCGAGGAAAACCTGATCTCGAAGCTCGTCGGCGTTGTTTGGATTGATCCCGCTGATAAGCAAGTAATGCGGCTCGAAGCGAAGCTGGCAGAAGGCTTCAAGATGGGTGGCGGTCTTCTCGTTAATTTGCGGCCGGGCGCCGCATTTGTAATGGAGCAGACGCGAGTGGCGGAAGCACTCTGGCTCCCGCTGATGGCCCAAATCAACCTTTCTGTAAAGGTGCTTTTGTTTGGAGGCGGAGACTACAACCAAACATTCGAGTGGAGTGACTACAAACACTTTTCTGGCGATGTTGGTGATTACAAACTCGATGCGCCGAAGACCGATGCGACTAAAACCGACTTAACGCCGATTAGGAAACCGTAAGGGTAAACCACGCTAAGCGGCTCGCCGCCCTCCGTGCGGAAAGGCTATGCCTTTCCGTTGCTCTTAACGAGGTAGGAGGCTACGCCTCTGCCTGTCCGGAGGCGTAGCCTCAAGTTATTATTAAGTGGCCGGAAAGGCACAGCCTTTCCGCACGGAGGGCGCCGTAGGCGCGATGCGCACAATCTTGGAGTCTTGCAGGAAAGCGTAATGTACAAAGTAAACGTAATTGGCGGCGGATTCGCCGGTGTTGAAGCTGCGTGGCAGGCCGCACTCGCGGGAGCACAAGTGCGTCTCTTTGAGATGCGACCGGTGAAAGAAACTCCTGCTCACCGTACAGACAAGCTGGCTGAAATCGTCTGCTCAAATTCTCTAAAGTCTGACGAGGTCGGAAGTGCGCCCTACTTGCTGAAGGAAGAACTACGCCGCGCAGGCTCCCTCGTGATGGAAGTCGCGGAGGCGACACGCGTGCCTGCCGGGGCCGCGCTGGCCGTCGACCGCCACAAATTTGCCGAACTCATTACCGAGCGGATCGAGAGCAATCCGAATATCGAGGTAGTGCGCGAAGAGGTCACGAAGATTGATGGTAACGAAATATCGATCATCGCCACGGGTCCGCTTTCATCTGATGCTCTGACCGCAGAGATTATGAAACTCACGGGCAGCGATCAACTCTACTTCTATGATGCCATCGCGCCGATTGTCTCAGCCGATTCTGTCGATCGTTCAATCGCCTTCGCAGCGGCACGTTATGACAAGGGTGGCGACGACTATTTGAACTGCCCATTTGACGAGGAACAGTATGCCTGCTTCTACAAAGCCCTGGTTGAGGCCAAGAGTGTGCCGCTTCAGCGATTCGAGGAAACGCGTTGGTTCGAGTCTTGTTTGCCGATTGAAGAGCTTGCGCGTCGAGGTGTTGACACATTGCGCTTCGGCCCGATGAAGCCAGTTGGCCTGGTCGATCCGCGCACCGGACGCCAGCCATACGCCGCCGTGCAGTTGCGACAGGAAAATTTAATGGCCGACGCGTACAGCCTTGTCGGGTTTCAGAATCATCTACGTTACGGCGAACAGGCCAGAGTGCTGCGGCTGATCCCCGGTATGGAGAATGCCGAGTTCCTTCAGTTTGGCCAAATTCATCGGAATACTTACATCTGCTCGCCGCGAATCCTTTCAGCAACGATGCAGATGCGGGAACACCCAAACATTTTCTTTGCAGGTCAAATCACCGGTGTGGAAGGATATGTCGAATCAGTGGCTATGGGTTGGCTGGCTGGACACAACTCGGCCCGGTTGGCGATGGGTCGAGAATTAATTGAAGCTCCTCATTTGAGCGCCACAGGCGCATTGTCTCGATATGTCGCCAACGCGCAAACGAAGAATTTTCAGCCTGTGAACATTACCTTTGCTTTACTCGAGCCGCTCTCAGAACATGATCGCCGGCGAATTCGTAGAAAACGTGACCGGCACCAACTTCAAGTAGAACTAGCGCTCAAGGAATGGGATACCTGGCTGCAACAAACTCACGAAATTCACAGGGGTTCCTCCGTAAGGCAGGTCGCCCAGGCATGACGTGGCTTTTCTTTGCCCGGCTCCTGATTCTTCTGCTGCTCAGTGTTGTTTGCGTCGCAGGCGTGGTTGCGCAATCCGGTCGCAACCAGGACAAGACGCAAAAGAAGCCCCAGCCAAGACCTAAAGCAGGATCGAGTCCCAGCTCCGATACCCGTCCATCCTCTGGCGCAGTACGACCCACGCCTCAAAAGTCGCCAAAGGAAGCCTCGAAACCCCAGGTTGAAGTTGACGAGGACGAGGTAGTGCGCGTCAGTTCTAACCTGGTCCCCATTCCCGCCTCAGTGGTAGATCCGCGAGGCATTGCCATCACCGGCCTCAAGCTCGAAGATTTTGAGTTGCGTGTGGATGGACAGTTAAAACCAATCAGCGACATGACACGGTCGGAGACGAGCGTCAAGTTGGTCATGCTTTTCGACAATAGCGGCAGCCAACACGCAGGGCGAGATTTTGAAAAACGAGCTGCAATGCATTTCTTCCGCAAGGTGCTCAGACCTGCTGATGAGGCTGCTATCTATTCTGTGGAATCGGACAGCTACCTTGCGCAACCATTAACGAAGGATATTGCCAGGTTGGAACAGACGATCGCCAGCTTCGGCAAACCTGAAGGTTCAACTTCGCTTTTCGACGCAATCATCGACGCCGCGGCTTATCTGCGACCGTATGGAGGCCGGCGTGTTCTGATTCTTGTTTCAGACGGTATAGAAACAACCAGCCACAACGACTTCGCTACCACGATTCAACGAGTGCTGGCCGACGACTGCCAGATCTTCGTCGTGCAGACGGGACTATATGACGGCGCTAATCTGCGCGCACTTGCGGCCGAACGGCGGATGGAACAATTGACGATGCAAACCGGTGGCGCAGTCTACATTCCAAAATCAACGGCTGATGTGGACCTTGCCTTTCAGCAGATAGCGGCCGACCTCGCGCAACAATACGTACTTAGCTATTACCCCGGCGAAGAGCTCCGCGACGGGCGTTTTCATGTTATCGATCTGAGGGTGCGGGCCCGCAAAGATGTGCGCGTGAGGGCGCGTAAAGGATATTATTCTCGGAAACCTGCGAGCGTTGCAGTAAGTGATTGGTAACCCCAAACGTCGTTGACAGGATTTACAGGATTTACAGGAAGGCAGTTAGTCAACGGGATCCTCTTATGAATCTTGTAAATCCTGTCAAATAATTTTGCTTATGGAGCAACTGCTAACCCAGTTTGTCGAGCACCTGCGCTACGAGCGCAATCTCAGCGAACACACGTTACGAAACTACGCAAGCGACCTGGACCAGTTTCTCGATTATCTCGCACCCTCTCATCCGAAAACCGGGAAGAGAAGTGAACCGCCTCTGGCTGAGATTGATCACATAACCATCCGTGAATGGCTGGCGACGCTCCACTCCGCGCAGAAAAGTAAAAGCTCCATCGCTCGCAAGCTGGCTGCGCTACGGACGTTTTTTCAGTTTCTGGTACGTGAGGGCCTGCTGGAATTCAATCCCGCCAAACTTGTCTCTACGCCACGTCTGGAGAAGAAGCTTCCCAAACATCTATCCATTGAAGAAGCAATCAGGTTTATTGAATCGCCGGATGTTGAGACCGATCTTGGTAGGCGTGATCGCGCCATGCTCGAGCTGATGTATGCGACGGGAGTGCGCGTCGCGGAGTTGACCAAGATCAATCTGGGTCACATTGATTTCAAGAACCGTTTGATTCGCGTAACCGGCAAGCGTCGTAAGGAGCGCATCGTACCCTTTGGCGAACCTGCGCTGGACGCATTGAGAAACTACCTGGACGTGCGCGAAAGGTTTTTGGATGCAGCGCCGGTGTCAGAAAGAGAACCGGAGGCGCTGTTTCTTAACTATCAGGGAACTCGCATAACCACTCGTTCGGTGGGCCGCATGGTAGAAAAGTACATCCGCGTCTGCGCCGGCCAGTATGACATTAGTCCTCACGCCTTACGCCATTCTTTCGCCACTCACTTACTCGATAGCGGTGCAGATCTGCGGGACATCCAGGAATTGCTTGGCCACGCGCGCCTCTCAACCACGCAAATCTATACCCACGTTTCGATGGAAAAGTTGATTGAAGTTTACGACAAGGCGCACCCGAAGGCGTGAGAGTCTCAAGTCCCAGGTCTCAAGTCTCAAGTCCCAGGTCTCAAGTCTCAAGTCTCAGGTCTCAAGTCCCAAGTCTCAGCTCTCAGGGTCTCAGGTCCCAAGTCTTAAGGCATCAAGAGTTCCAAGTTCACCCTTTACGGTTGCTGATCCAAAGACACTTAACCCTAGAGTCGAACTCTGAACTCTTGATGACTTGAAACTTGAGACTTGAGACTTGAGACCTGGGACTTTTATAGAGACGCGTGCTCATCTTCGCCGTTAGCGGCTTCGATGGCTGCCTGGCAGTTAGCGTCGTACCGGGCGGTAGGTAAAGCCTCAAGCCGGCGTTCGTCGATCAACTTGCCGCAACGGGCGCAGACGCCGTAGGAGCCTTCCTTGATCCGAAGTAATGCCTGATCAATATCGGCCACCAGCTGGGATTCCCGCTCACCCAGACGCAAAGCCATCTCCTGGTTTACGTCAATGACGGATAAGTCGGCAGAGTCATTTACTCCACCATCGGAAAGCTCCAGGGCTGCGGCCTGATCTTCTCGAATGTGAGGGGCGTGCTCTCGGAGTTGCTCGAGAAGTATTTTCTTGAAGTGAGCTAGTTTTTCAGGCTGCATAGTTTTGTTTGCCGTTACCTTTTAGTAATTGTTTTTTTGGTGATTGAAATTATAGCCTACAGACTTTGCATTATCGTAACAGCCGCGTTTCAAATTGGCCGCTCGAGGAAGATAAAAACGATCCACGAAAGCACACGAATTGACGCGAACTGAGGCTCCTTTTGGTGTGCTTCGTGTGACTTCGTGGATTCGTTCTTAGTTTTTCGGAAGCCTCTTGAAGGCACGATCGGCCATTCAATGGTTTGCGTTACTTAAGACCTGCGCTTGAACTGACTGGATCCGCTCGATTCAGAATCTCCACGTCAAAGACAGGCGAGCGGTGCGCGGATAGCCGGGTGAGATATTGTCGTTGCTATCGGCGTTGATGAAATATTTCTTGTTGAGGAGATTCTCCACGTTACCCTGGAGGGACACCTTTTCGTTGATCGTGTAGAACACGGCAGCATCTGCTCGAGTGTACCTGGGTAAAATAACCCTGTTGTCGATCGCTGCATACATGTCCGACCGGTGGATGATCCCCAATCCTGCGGCCCACTTGCCTGTAAAGCGGTAATTGTTCCAAAGCGAGAATGTGTTGCGTGGCACTTGAGCCACCTGGGCGCCTTTGGTGGCTGCGAACGTGGCGCTGATAACGCGTGCGTCCTGATATGCATATCCTCCCATCATCTTCCAATCGCGCGTGACGTTGCCGCTCAAACCTACTTCGAAACCATTCGTGCGCTGACTGCCGGTTTGCACGATCCTCGTGGGGTCGTTCGGATCTGTGGACCTCGTATTTGTGCGATCCAGTCTGTAGGCGGCGGCCGTAAGCGAGAGATATGGAAGAACGTCCCACTTGGCGCCAAACTCAAGATTGCGAAACTTCTCGGGCTTGAGCGACTGCGTAACCAACGTCAGGGAAGAGAACTGATCGCCTGCGCTCGGCAGATACGACACGCTGTAACTCGCGTAAACCGACAAAGGAACGAAAGGTTTGACTAACAGCCCGGCGCGCGGGGAAACGAGATTATCAATGCGACGAAGGTTGTCCCCGTTTCGGTTGTTATGAAACTGCAGGTCGAAATGATCGAAGCGCACGCCTACCAGCACCTGAATCTTTCGGGACAACTCAATTTGATCCTGCGCGTACGTGGCTGCCACCCTGGCCGTTACCTGATTGTCAGCGTCAGTCGCATTTTGTCGAAAAGTTATCGGAGTATCGATCGTGGGATTATTGAACGGCGCTGAAATCGAGGTAGACGTATTGTTGAAGAAGCCGGTCTGCCGGAAGTTAACTGTGGCTTGTCGCCCGAATTCAGCGCCCGCCAACAGCGTGTGCCGAATTCGACCGGTCTTCCCTGCGTAGGTCAGATCCGTTTGATTGAATAGGTTTTGGCGGTTGGTCGCGTTGTTGTACGCGGAGATGTTGACGCGGGTTTTATCAGCGTTAACGGCACCCGGAACAAAGTTCTGATAAAACCTGCCGTAGTCGCCAAACAGAGTGCGATTGTGGATGTTCAAGCCACCCACCTGGTGGTCGATTACGGCGGATGTATGATTCACGCGAGCGCGTACGTGACTTTCGTCGGGATTGCCGAAGAACGTGGAAATGTCGACGTCAGCGGGTCGCCCACGGTAGGAAGGAATACCCCGATCAGCAACCCGGTCATCACGAAAATGTTCATAGCCTAGTCTGATCTGAGTGCGGTTGCCGGCGGCGATGGTTACTGTCGGGTTGATCCCAAAGCGATGCAAGTCTACGCCGTCGCGAAAGCTGTCGGAGTTTTCGAAAGTGCCATTCAGGCGAAAAGCAACCGTCTTGCCCAGTGGCTGACTCCAGTCTCCCAGAACACGTTTGTTACCGAAAAGTCCTCCCTGGAAGGTTAACTCGCGCGACGACATGAAGGAGGCTTGCTTGGTAACTCGGTTGATCACACCGCCCCCACCTCCCCGGCCGAAGACCATCGCGTTTGGCCCTTTCAAGGCTTCCACACGCTCAAGGTTATATAGATCGCGATAGTACTGAACGTCGTCGCGGACGCCATCGAGAAAAAAATCAGCAGACGAGCTGTTGCCCCGAATCACCACCTGATCGCGATTGTTTTCACCCTGGATCGCCGTGATTCCCGGAACATAACGGACGACGTCACCAATGCTTTGCATCGCCTGGTCGCGGATCACGTCCTGCGAGACCACGGTCACGGATTGAGGTGTATCGCGGAGGGGTGTCAACGTTTTCGTCGCACTGGTAATGGCGATTGCTTCATAACCTCCCATGTCCGTGACTGTAACTGTGGCTGTGGACCCCGCCGGGTGCAATAGGATTTCCAACGGTTCAAAGTTCGTCGGTTGTGACTTAATGGTTTGAACCACTTCAGCAAAACCGTCTGCTTGAATCTTCAACAGATGTTCACCGGGCTCCAGGGAGAGAAGGAATTCTCCGTTTGAGTTCGTCAGGGTTGAGGAGTCAGGCCGGCCTCTTCTAACCGCCGTAATTTTCGCCCCTGCAATTGCTGCGCGAGTTGGGTCCAGAACTCTGCCGCGCAGTTGGGCCTGTACAACATCATTGGCTTGAACCGAACAAACAGAAAAGGCAACGGTCAAGATAATGCCAAACAGTCGAATGGAGCGTTTTGAAGCGTGTTGGATTAAGACTTCAGTAGCCATGGAAGCTCTCTATGAATGCAGATTAAAGTGGGGGGAGCTTTGTATGAAATTGAAAACCAATTTCAATATGGCAGCTTAGTCAATCGGTAGGTGGGTTGTCAACTTTAGGTCAGGGGCTGAGGGAGGAGGCGTTCAGAACACAGCGTGAGCCGTGCGAAACAGGCGTATAGAGTACAAGCTTTAGCTTGCGCGGTGGCGAGAGGCTAGTTCCGTGGAATCGAAGAGGCAAGCTAAAGCTTGTACTCTATACGCCTGTTTCGCACCGCTTACTTTGCGCTGCATATCAATTCGGCCGCGAGCAGGGGCAGAGTCAGTTCATGATGACCCGTGATTGAGTAACCACGTCCTGCTCCATTGGCGGTGGGGCGGCGCACAACATTTGTTAACGGTCGATAAGATTGGATGAAGTCGAAATTTGCCGTGGTAATGTCTGTCAACTCATTACCGAGATTGCGGACCAGGGTCACCGCTTTCAAGAAGACCTCCGGAAGTGTGACGGCGGATCCGATATTCAAGTAAACACCCCCGCCATTCATCCGCCGCACGAGTTCCGCCAGCAAACGAAAGTCAGTGTGGGTGGTTGCGCCCATGGCTGCCCCGTCTGCCTCAGGATGGAAGTGACAGATATCGCCGCCGATAGTTACATGCGCAGTGAAGGGAATGCGTGCGTCATAGGCAGCACATAGTAAAGACTTGCCGGCATGTTTTGGACCGAGAGCCATTAACGAGCGGCCGGTTGCTTCACCGAGGCCGATACTCTCGTTGGCGCCTTCGCGCGCGGCGCTATTGAGAAGCTTTCCTGTTTCATCGGCGCCGCCAAATACACCTTCGCCAAGAGTGGCGTCGACATCTTCAGAAGTTGAACCAGCCATAGCGATCTCTGCGTCGTGAACAAGTACTGAGCCGTTGGCAGCAATCGCAGTAACAAAGCCGCGCTTCATCAAATCTATGATGATTGGCGCCAGGCCCGTTTTGATGACGTGTCCGCCGATCCCCCAGATGATTGGTTTATGTTCGGCGCGCGCTCGTTGAATTCGCGTCGCGAGTTCTCTTAGGTTTTGTACGGCAAGAATGTTTGGCAGACTCGCGAGAAAAGTTTTCAGTGTTGAATCCTCTTGAATAGGACTCGCAAAATCATCAAGTGAAACTTTGCTCGCACGCGAAGCAAGCGGATAAGTGGAAACTTTCTCCAGGCTTAAAGGTCGCAAGTCTTCGTTGTAAGTGGACATTCGTCTTGAACAACCTCGACGGCTTTACGGTAGGTGCTCCACATCTGCCAAATCCTTTAGACGCCCGCTGGCTTTCTTATTCTCTTTAAGGCGCTCAAGGCTAATTAGGTCCACCTCTACACTGTCCCAGATGTCGGTCACTCGCTCAGCGTAGCATTCACTAAAGCTAACCCCCGAAATCGACTTCAGATCTCAATGCGAATTGGCGCAACTCCCATTCGAAGGATGTTGTCCGTCTGAAGGATAAGTTCGGGCGTTAGGTTAGGAGTCTCAAAGCCGAAGTCTTTGAGGCTAGACATCAGTCGCCGAGCGTTTTCCCAGGTGATCGCAATCCAAATGTCCAGATCTTCTGTAGCTCTCGGGTAGCCGTGATAGCCGACTGCGTAGCCGCCGATCAAGAGGTACTCAACACCATGGACACGGAGCAAACTCAAGAACTCTTTGAAGTCTACTGGTAGCTCTATCGCCATAGTTCAATCGGCGCAAAATCTCCATCTGCAGTAAGCGCTCCCCTGCAGTGCGCGAAACCCAATACGCCTTGTCGGCAGCGTCGGCCTCCTCGAACGAAGAAAAGACTCTTACCGAAGTGCGATCAACCCGTCGTTCATCTAATAGTCTATCCATTGAATTAGTTGGCCAATTAGGGTGTCCAAGTATATCACGCGATCTTCTTGTCTTCGCGGCGCGAATTTCCGTTGCCGTTTTTTGCGAGTCGGCCATTCAGCAACGGACGCAGCACGTGGCCTGTGTGCGAACGACGGGAACGAGCTACTTCTTCAGGAGTGCCCACAGCGACAACTCGTCCACCATGTTCACCACCTTCTGGTCCAAGGTCGATAATGTAGTCGGCAGACTTGATCACATCGAGGTTGTGCTCAATTACGAGAATGGTGTTCCCCATGGAAACCAACCGTTGCAGCACATCCAGGAGCTTGTCGACGTCAGCGAAATGCAGTCCTGTGGTTGGCTCGTCAAGCATGTAGACCGTTCGGCCGGTGGCGCGTTTCGAAAGTTCTTTGGCCAGCTTAATGCGCTGTGCTTCGCCGCCCGACAACGTCGTAGATGACTGTCCCAGCTTCAGATAACCCAGACCCACGTCCAGTAATGTTTGCAGCTTCTGCTGAATCTGAGGAACGTTTTCGAGAAGCGGCAGAGCCTCCTCAACCGTCGTATCGAGCAGCTCAGCGATCGACTTGCCTTTGAACTTCACTGAAAGCGTCTCACGGTTATAACGAGCGCCACGACAAACATCGCATAGCACGTAAACATCGGGAAGGAAGTTCATTTCGATGCGTTTCATCCCGTCGCCTTCGCAGCCTTCGCAACGTCCACCCTTCACGTTGAAAGAGAAGCGACCAGGCTTGTATCCGCGCTCACGAGATTCGGGAAGCATTGCGTAGAGCTCACGCAGAGGAGTGAACAGTCCGGTATAGGTCGCTGGATTTGAGCGAGGCGTGCGTCCTATCGGCGATTGGTCAATCTCGATCACCTTGTCTACATGTTCGAGTCCCTCGATGCTGGTGCACGCTCCCGGCTCAGTCAGGGATCCGTAGAGATGTCGAGCGATCGCGGGATACAGAATGTCTCCGATGAGCGTCGATTTCCCAGAACCTGAAACTCCAGTGATAACGGTCAGCAGTCCGAGCGGAATCGAGACATCGATGTCCTTCAGGTTATTTGCGCGGGCGCCATGCACACTCAGGTATTTGCCGTTTGCTGAACGTCTTTGCGCCGGCACCTCAATCTTCTTAAGGCCGCTAACGTACAGACCCGTGATTGAATTCGGGTTGTTAGCCACATCTTCGGGAGTACCATAAGCAACTATCTCACCACCGTGCGCGCCGGCGCCTGGGCCAAGGTCCACGACGTAATCGGCGCGACGAATGGTCTCCTCGTCGTGTTCGACAACCAATACCGTGTTACCGAGATCGCGCAGCGCAGATAACGTTTCCAGCAGTTTTTGATTGTCCCGCGGGTGCAGCCCTATGGAAGGTTCGTCGAGAACGTAGAGTACGCCGCGAAGCTGCGAACCTATTTGGGTAGCCAGACGAATTCGCTGTCCTTCTCCTCCGGACAGCGTTGCTGACGAGCGATCCAACGTGAGGTAACCAAGGCCAACGCTCTCGAGGAAGCGCAGTCGGTTTTTTATCTCCCGCAAGATCTGTCCTGCGATCTGTTCTTCCCTGGGTGTCAGCCTGATAGACTCAAACGCTTCAACCGAGTCTTCAATCGGCAAGGCAGTGTATTCTGCGATTCCTCTTCCGCCGAGCCGAACCGAAAGTGAGTCCGACCGCAGCCGTCGTCCTTTACAATCAGGGCACACGGTCGGCGAAACCAATTCTTCCAGCGCGCTGGTGACCTTTTCTGAAGGCGCCTCGTTAAGTCGTTCGCGAAGCCAACGCAAGGCACCTTTCCAGGGGCCCTGATAAGAATAAAGCCCCTGGCGAAAAGTTAACTGGCCGCTGACACCATGTAAGAATGCATCACAAACTTCTCGCGGCAGTTCGCCGAACGGAAGCTTCGCGTCCGACTTGAAATGTTTGATGACAGCCAGCAACGCGCTCTTCAGATAGGCTGAGCCCTGGCGATCCACCTGACCCATAAAGAGGAGTTTGTCGGCGGTAACGGTGGCGTCAGGGACAAGCTTGGCTGGATCAACTTCAAGCACGGTGCCGAGTCCGTGGCAACGCTTGCATGCTCCATAAGCTGAGTTGAAAGAGAACGAACGCGGCTCGAGTGGAGGAACATTGATGCCGCAAATTACACAAGCCATGCGCTCCGAATAAAGCTTCTCCTCGCCATCGACAACCGATACCAGGACCGCGCCCGACGTGAGCTTCAGGGCTGTGCGTACCGATTCTGTCAAACGTTCCTTGATTCCCGATTTGATTAATAACCGGTCAACTACCGCTTCGATCGTATGGTTGCGACGCTTGTCCAGCCTTATTTCTTCGTCGAGAGACAGGAGCTCGCCGTCTACTCGAGCGCGCAGGAAACCGTCCTTCGCAAGTTTCTCGAGTTCCTTTTTGAATTCACCTTTTCGACCGCGCACGATGGGCGCGAGAATCATTACCCGTTCCCCTTCGGGCAGGCCCAGCACGTTTTGCACGATTTGCTCGATGCTCTGGCGCGTGATTGCAGCGCCGCAGACGTGACAATGCGGCTGGCCAATGGAAGAAAACAGCAAGCGCATGTAATCGTAAATTTCCGTCACAGTGCCCACGGTCGAACGCGGACTGCGCGAAACTGTTTTCTGTTCGATTGAAATTGCTGGTGAGAGACCCTCAACGGAATCTACGTCAGGCTTTTCTAGCTGATCCAGAAATTGTCGCGCGTAGGCCGACAAAGATTCGACGTAGCGTCGTTGCCCTTCAGCATAGATCGTGTCAAATGCGAGCGAGGATTTGCCTGAACCGGAAAGGCCGGTGATGACAGTAAAGCGGTCGCGCGGTATTTCTACGTTGATGTTCTTGAGGTTGTGTTGGCGTGCGCCTCTTACGGTGATGCGATCAATAGCCATGGCCTGGAAACCTTGCGCGACTCCACAGATGGGAATTTCGGGCTGCGAAGAAATGAAGATTGTAGCCGAGCGATAGCCGTGGGACAAGCCAGTGACGCGCGGTAAGAGAAGACCCAGCCTCAGCGTGAGGACGATCCAGGAACCAGGAAGCAAATCCGCGTTTTCGATTCTTTAAGACTCGTTGGTACGTTGCCTCTTTCTTTTGGCTCGTTTGCTTGTTCCCGCGATTCCAAATCAGGGTCTGGCTCTATTCGGAGGTTCAGGTTGCGGACCGGCCATGCCTTTCGAGCCAGGCTCCAAGGGTAGGAGCACATCTCTCGAATGCCTCGACCCCGGATTCAAATAATCCTCCAGCGCCGGGGAGCCATCACTAATCGCATTCGCAGGCAGGGTCAGATATACACTCGTTTTCGGTTTTGCATTACTAACGGACAGGAAGTAGTACCCGGCAGGAAGCTGCGATGCTTCCAGCAAAAGGGAAGTCGTGTCCACGTTTTGCTTCGGTTGAGCCTTGAGTTTCAGTTCCTTGACAAGATCAGGCGTCGCGGATTGAGCGTGCAGTTGGCCATTCATGTCATAGAGCCGCAGCAAGAGAGACTCCCCGCGCGTAACTAGTCCTTCAAGTCGGAACGCGCTTCCACCTCGCCAGTCCAGACGATAAAGCTCCGGCTTGAGAATGCGGCCTGCAGGATCAACCGGCGATGGGTCGCCCTGACGAGCGCGCGTCGCTCGGTATTCGATGGCCTGACTGCCGATCAAGTCCTCGGGTCTCGGAAAGGGCGAATAGGAACCTCCTCCGCCGACACTCCCATCGGTTCGACTTTCTGCCAAACGACGAGCCAAATCGCACACGCGGTTTAGCGGAATCGACCAGCGGAGCCGCAGGCTGTAGCTCACCGGCCGCCCTGGGGACGGAACGACAAACTTCAAAGGAAAGCGTCCGAAGCCATAGTCTTCACACGAAAGGACCACGGGAGAGCTACCTTCACGTATGAACACGTCAGCGGAATTGTAGACTGCTATTTGAGTCGCTCTCGATGACGGCTCTGCGGAGATCGTCAGTGTTGGCGAGCAGATGTCACAGGTACGCGGAAGCCAGCTATCAGGCACGCTCACTGAGAACCAATCCTGATCGTCACGCCGATTAAAGTTGAGGTCTGGAACCACAAGTTCATAAGCGTGCTCCTCAACTACTCGAGCGCTTACTTCACGCCAGCCGAATTCTCCTTCGCCTAATGGCACAGCATGCGCGCGGTCGTCGTTTCCCATGGCCGGTCCCTCGAAACGATCGGGCAGCCCGGCGGGCGCGTAAGTGGCGGCGAAGAATTGGAGTTTATAAACACTATCGCTTAACCCAAAGCCGGCAACCGTCATCCCGAAGGTGCTGTCCTCGAAGAGCGGCGGGATGCTGTATTCCCAGACCTGTTCATCAACCCCGCCGGAAATCAGCACGCCGGGCTGACCATTGATTCGCACGTCTCCATAGATCTCTCTGAGCGGGAGCGTGAGCCGTACACGCCCGCCGTCGTACACGCCTGGCACTGCTGGAGTCCGCCACAAAAATCCATCGGTATCCATAAAGCGAACGCCCCCCGGCGATCCGCTAGCGGGAATTGTTAGGATGGTCCCCGTAACCGGTCCGTAGTCGCTTGTCGCCATCACGACACTGGAGCTGGTAGGGCCTGTCTCATCGAATCCCAGGCTGGTGTCATATCCGGCGGGACCGAAGTCATGGATCACATCACGACTGGCAAGCTTGACTGCTGCGAGGGCATTGACCAGGTTGCGGCGGTGCATAACTTCATCCCGCGATGCGGTAGGAGACGGTGCCAAAGCGGCAGCGCTGGCCGGAGTTGCGGAGCTGACAAGCATATCTCGAATGCGGCCCGGAATGCGCCCCGTTTCTTCCTCCGCGAGCGGTGTGTGCGGATTAAGATTTGGATTCACTGCCATCATCATCGCGATGATGCCGGAGATGTAGGGCGCAGCGGCACTGGTGCCGCCGAATCCGCCATCGGTGATTCTGGCGGCCCCGTCGTAAAAGGGATCATCAATGACTTGAGTCTCGGGCGTTCCCATACTGTCTAAGGTGGATGGGTGGAAGTAGAGTGAGGTGATGGGCGCCCAGATGTCTACACGGCTTCCAAAGAAATGGCGATTCGCGTACGGCAAAGCTGCATCCGCCGCTCCGACGCAGATCACCCCCGGCAAAACAGCCGGAATGGTTTGCCAATCGTCCACACTGTGGTTATTGAGGTCAACAATAGAAGCCAAAGCGCCCACAGATTCCGGACGCATTTTATTTCCTGCGCTCGCGACTACCAGCACTCCATGGTCCAACGCATACTGTACACCTTCTTCCATTGGACCCCTGAAGATGTCTCCGGCCAGGACCAGGCCCCAACAAGCAGCGACCACAACTGTTGCGGCAGTGATAGCAACTGCGCACAACACAGCAGCCACTGCTGCCCCAACAAATGGTATCCACCCCATAGCAGCTGCAGCCGCTGCGCAGGTTAGGGCTGCCGCCGCCGCAACCACTGCCGAGACTTTTGCACAAAAGATGGCGCGACCTCCTGTGTTGCAAAGATCATCTGAGCCCAGGATAGAGAGAATCCGACAAGGATAACCAGCGCTGATATTGATGATCGCCGCGCCATCGTCGACTGCCATGCGAATCCCTCGCCCGATTTCAAAGGCATAGGTAAGTAGC
This sequence comes from Acidobacteriota bacterium, assembly GCA_038040525.1. Taxonomy (GTDB): domain Bacteria; phylum Acidobacteriota; class Blastocatellia; order Pyrinomonadales; family Pyrinomonadaceae; genus PSRF01. The sequence continues at coordinate 62,201 of JBBPIC010000033.1, forward strand.
CCCATCTTGTAGAGCATCGGCTGAACCACCTGGCCGCCTGTGCCGGCTGCGCCATAGCCGTTATTGAGCAAGCCACCGGCAACTGTCACAACACCAGTACCGTGCCAGCTTCTTTGACCAACGAGGCTATTGCCGACTGTTGGCGGCCCAACCGCCGACTCGGGGCCGCTTCTATCTCCCGCCAAATCTCTTTGGAAGATGTCGTAAGGATAGCCGCGAAAGTCGTAGTTGGGTGCAAAGCCCTGATCGAGGAACGCCACGGGAATGCGCGCAGTGTCCTTGTCCCATAGCGCGAGATAAGCCCATGCCTGCCGCAGGCCGAAAATAGGATCGGCAAAGCTGTCCGATAGTTGTGCGGCGCCCTCACTCATGGCATCTAATGGTGTTCCACCTCTCATCCCATCGCGCGTCGAAGGAGCATCCATGTATTGAAGGCGCGGATTGAGCGCGACGTGAAAGCCTTCCAGGTTGTATTGCATGGCCAGGGCATAGATGCGCAACGCTTCAGGCGAGCTGGCAATTAGCGTTTCTTTCTCGCCGAACAGAGCGCGCAGTTGGGGCAGGTGAATAACGTCCGCAGTCATGTTGTCCACTTGCACGAGAAACGATTTTGGCTTTGACTTCTGCGTTGGCACCGAGTCATCCGAAAGAATCTTTCCATTCGTCTCTTCGAGGAACTGCTCTAACTCCTGTCCGTCACGCGGAGCTGCAATTACTTCGTTGAGCGGGACCTGCACGATCTGACCGCTCTTTAGCGCCAGCGTACCTATCCGCTTACCGCCCGCAGGAACCTGTTTCTCATCATCCGTGAGAGCGATTCTAGGATCGACACTGACCTGAGCTGTCGCGAAATTCTTGTCTTCCATCACGCCAAAATCAGCGATTACCTGTCCTTTAGAATTTTCGTTTGGAGCGAAGCTATCCGTCAGAACGAAAAGCGCCGCGAACATCTCATTCGGACGAAGCGTCAATGTTCCGTCGAGCTTCTTTGCTTCAGCAGCCCCGAGCGCCGGTTCGACGATTAGCGGCTTGGCGGCGAGGTATACGCGCGGGTCCGCCGTCGGCTTGAGCGGCAAATCCTCGACATCCTTGCTGTCTGGCGAGGAAACGAAAACTCGCTGGTTGTCCTTGTTGATGAGACTTGCATCGGCGACTGTCACGGTCACTGACATGCTGTTCCCTGGGCCATAGAAGATCTGATTTAAACGCACCTCTGCCTTAGGCCTGTTGGGAGCTGATGGAATTGAAACCAGAGGGGTTTGGCTGTTCCTTTGATTCACCTCTGATCGGGCGATCGTTCCCTGCAAAGAAGATAGGATAAGTGTGATGATAAGCATCACAACAGCGATACACTTCCTTTTCATGGGTATAACACTCCTTTAAGTCATTGTGCGGCCTTTCACGCGCGTTGAATGCGACCGTGCGCTTCGCGCGACATCGCTGCTGCCGCAGACATGGCAGTAAGTCGGAATCGGTGCAGAAAGGTTTAGCGGTTGAGAGAAATATTTGTGAGGTAGCCCCGAATATTTGACGCGCTGGAAGGCGCTGCAATAAGTCCGCCCGTGAACCAAAATACCTGGTGAGGAGGTTAACGACTACGCACTTAATTACTTCAGGGACCGAGACAGCAACGTTGCGGAATGCCCATGCTGGTCGTCGCCCGCATGGAGGAATTTGCCAACCCGCCGTGGTGGATTGGACGGTAAATCTCTACCTCCAAAATGGTTGTTCGGTTTTCCTATAACTTGGTTATGGCTACAACACGGCAACGGTTACTCAACCGTTATTCTTACGGTGACCGCGTACTCGCCACCATCACCGGTGAGCAGCGGCAAGACGCGCGTCATCGAGCCTCCAACAATCTTCTGCAAGTCAGCGCGCGTTAGACGAATGGTCTGATCACCCAACAAGTTATCACTCACAACGGCGTCGTGTTCCCATCCGCTAACTATTATGTCCAGGTAGTCGCCGGGATCGCCAACTGCAACCGAGACATCTCCATAAGGATGAGCAGTGCCATTGTTGACTCCCTCTGTTACACCCACTCTATTTCCAGGCGGACGATCTCCTCTTGCGGTTCTCAGGCGGAGTTCAAAGTAAGGTTCGTCGTCGTTTGATCTTCTGGTCGTGTCTGAAAATCCTTCCGTCACTTGCAAACATCGGAAGCCGACGAGATTGACGCTGACTCTCGTAATTGGGCGTCGCCTTTCAACCGTGAATTCCTGGATGCCGGATATTTCCGTGTTGATGCCGTAATGGTCTGAGATGTCCAGACCGCGACCGGCATCGTCCAGGCTTGACTGCACTACTACAACGTTCGAATTTGCAAATTGCGGTAAGAACCTCCAGCCGGGCCAGCTCAAGTAGTAGTCCAGACGCTGACCGATGCTATACCGGCCGATGGAGTCAAGGCGAGATCTATAGTGGTGAGGTCCAAAAGCGCTCCTGGAGTCAAAGGTAATTCCCGGGAGAGCACCAAAACTGGTGCGCCAAACATCATCAGGAAAGCTCAGCTTCATTCGCATATCATCATGAGGTGTTGTGCTCCCTGGCACGCTGGGGACAGTGAACCCATTTGCATTAAGGTCACCCAGGAGAATTGCCGGACGATCGGGACTGCTATATGCGCGAACAAAACTGGATAGATGAGAGAATTGTTGACTGAGTTCAGCCTCACCGGGGTTTTGTGTATGGGTGAGGAAAACGTCATAACCTGTCGCCGGAAGCCCTGGAATTTGAACGCGTGCGTGCAGCACCCCTTTGTTAGTAATGCAGTCAATTCCCGCACACTGGCGGTAGATTGTCTGATGTTGCTCGACAATTGGATACCGGCTGAGCAGAAGCAAGCCCCCATCACCTTCCGCATCATCTTCATCGGGTCCGGTTAGATAATAAGGATAAATATCGCGCAAGGCACCGTACAATCTTGCTTTCAACGGCGGCGCGTCCGAACCTGTAAGGATCCTGAAAGGAAGACGAGCACCAGACTTAATATCCCAAGCCTCTGATAAACCAACAACGTCATATGGGGTGGTTCGTAGATAGTCTATGAGAGCGCTGATAGCTCTCTCTTTCTCGCTACCTACATAGAACCTGCCGGGCAACAAAGCAGTATTCTGTGCGAAAAAACGTAACCTTGGCACGCCAACTGCTCGTCTACGAATCGAACCAAATGTAAACTCCTGCACGAAGCTGCCATCCGCGGCGCTGGTTTCATCGCTGGTCGGAAAACCTAGAGTAGGATTCCCTTCAGCATCGGTTACGTTCCACAACGCTCCCCGTGAGTCACGAAGAGTGGCCGGACGAAAATCCGGGTCATTGTCCAGGCCGAGCATCGCTTTTGACCAATAGCGATACATGGTTCCGAGGACGGCTACCATTCCAAATCCAGGACGCTGATAGATGACACCTCTGTCAAAGTGCTGATAGAAACCGCAATCGTGCCCACGCGCTTCTGCCGGAGTACAGCGAGGTATTCGTATTTTGTCAGATGCTGGAGGCCCAAGTCCCGAACCAAGGGTATTCCATTTGTCGTAAAACTCACCTAACAACACAAACGTTCCTGAAGTAGGATCGAAGCTGTCGGCTGCTTCTCTTGGAAAATAATAAATAGTTCCACGTTCGAAGAAGCTGTAAAAGCCGCGAATTGAATAACGTAAGGTATCGGAAATTGGGAAACCGATCATATCCATACGCTCTCGAAGAAAGCTTTCTTCGGAGACGGGACCAGGTTTAGTTCTGGCTAGAGCGAGGAACTTCTGATAAATAGGACCGTGCAACTCAAAGGCGTTGACACCACGTTTGATGATGATACCTTCCGCGCAGATTTGATATTGGGCGTAGAATTTGATCGACACTATAGAGCCTATCCGGCTTCCAAGCTCTTCGTGATACGCTGCATATACCTCGTCAATGGTGCGCCCTGGTTGGACGGTTACCGATATCGAATCATCCTTATTTCCTTCGGCCGTGCCGGCACCGGCATATCCTGTTACGGGGCAGGCCGTGCTTAGAATCACGAAGAATAGTGCGATTAGTGGGGCAGGCGTTTGGTTAAGTCTTGTTCTCATGTCGTCTCCTCAGGGTGAAGCTCATCACCGGTTTGGTTCAATGACCGCGAAACTCGCCAAGTCTTTTCACAGTTCCTCGCTTAATGACTCACTTCAGAACACATGACAATAAGTCGGAATCGCTACGGAAAGGTTTAGCTGTTGGAGAAAAATTTATGCGGGCGCGCTGGGCGCATGGGCCGCGCTCGAGGGCGCTGTTATAATCCCGGCTGTGGACCACACTGGCAGAGATCCCGTTGAGTTAATCCGCGAGATCAAACAGGGGCTGAATGTGGAAGACAACTTCCGCTGGCTCTTTGAGCGCCATTACGCCCAGATACTGCGCTTCTTTCGGCGCAACGGATTTGACCCTGAAGATTGTCGCGACCTCACCCAGGAAACGTTTGTTTCCGTCTATAGAGGTGTGAAGGACTTGCGGCAGGAAGAGCAGTTTGAAAGTTGGCTCTTTGCTATCGCGCACAACGTCTGGTGCAGCCTGATTGAAAGTCGGACAGCACAGAAACGCTCGGTCACGCTTTTGTCTTTAGAGGGGGAGGGCGAGAGCGGCGATCGTCCCCCGATCGCCGCGCGGCTCGCCGACAAGGGCGCCGATCCACTCACCGTCGCATTGGAAAAAGAGAAGCTGGAGAGGCTCCGCGAAGCCTTGCAGCATTTGCCCCAACAGATGCGCCGCTGCGCGCAGTTGCGCGTCGTTCACGACCTGTCGTATGTGGAGATTGCCGCATTGATGGGCATTTCGGTCAATACTGTCAAAGCGCATCTGCATCAGGCGCAGAAGGCACTGCGCACGCAGTTGAGTTCCTACTTTGAGGAGCTAAAGGTCTGAGGTTCAGGAAACTGTATGACGCACGGGGAAGAGTTTCGCGCCTATATGAAAGCCGCCAATAGGACATCGGGCAATCATGAAGACCAACATTTAGGCGAAGAGCGGATGATCGCCTATTGCCTCGGCGAAATGTCGGCGGTGGAGCACGAGGCGGCAGAGGCTCATCTGGTCGGGTGTGAGCAGTGCATCGCGCTCTTCCGCAACGCGCGCGACTTCCTTGAGCCCGCGCGCACGAACGAGGAAGAAGTCACTGCGACCGAGACCAACGAAGCGTGGCGATCGCTTTTGGAACGCGTGCAAGTCGAGGCTTCGACCAGCACCCGTTCCCGCGAAACGACCGTCGTGACCGGTGATTTTCATCGCCCGCGCGACAAGAAGTTCCTTTCCCGCGTCACGCTCGCGCTGGCGGCGAGTCTGTTGATTTCCTTTGGCGCGCTTGGCTGGCTGACCTGGCGTTACAGGCAAGAGCGAGAGTCGCGCCGCCAATCGCAAGAGGCCGCGATGCAGTTAGAGAGCAGGCAACGCGAACTCGAACAGCGGCTCGCACAGGTCGAACAAAGCGGTGGCGACCAACTCAAGCGGGAGCGCGACCAGCGACTGGCTGCTGAAACCAAACGCGATCAACTTCAAGCCCAGCTCGCCGCCGCTCAGCAAGCCTGGCAAAACGTCCCGGTCTACACCGCCAGGCTGTCGTCCGAACGTGGCGCGGAAGACGACCTGCGCTTGCACTTCACCACAGCGGCGCAAGCCATGTTATTGCGGTTGTTCATAAACAAGCCTTACGAATTTCCGGAGTATGCGATTGAGTTATTCGACCAACGCGCGGAAATGGTGCGCGAGATTTCCGGACTACGGCCGACTGGTGATGATGGCGCGTTGAGCTTTCGACTCGACCGCGCAACGTTGAGCGCAGGCAAATACAGGCTGAGGCTGTTCGGGCAGCGGGGAAAGGAGAAGAAGCAACTTGGCGAATACGGGCTGTCGGTGACGGTCGGGCGCTGACCATCCTCACGGCTTGCCTACCAACACGAACGGCGCCCAGAAGAACGGAAAGCCGTTGTCACGAATCGTATCCAACTCAGCCTGTCGCAGGGCCTCGCTCTTGCTCATCCGCCCAGTCTTCAAGTGGCGATAAAAACGGATCATCAAATCAGCCGCGCTTTCGTCGTTGACATTCCATAAGCTCACGACAACCGATGGTGTCCCCGCATAAATAAACGCACGCATCAAACTCATCAACCCTTCGCCCTTGACCTCTTTGCCCAGCCCGGTCTCGCACGCAGAGAGCACCACCAGATCGGCCTTCAGCTTCAAGTTGAAAATTTCGTAGGCCGACAACAGCCCATCTTCCGATTGTCTATTGGGGATTGCGGACTGTGGATTGGTCGCCGACGGCATTGAGAGCACCAGCCCGGAAAAGCGCGGTCTTGTTTCATTGACGTAGCCGTGAGTGGAGAAGTGGATCATTCGATAGCCGCTCAATCGTTCCGGGGTTTTGACGTTCTCCTCGCTCGCCGCTTCGCCGAAAAAGAGTTCGCGGTCGTCGACAGCAAACAGTTGGGCGATGCCGGCGATTTCACTGCGACTGTACGGCAAAGGTTGGAGGTTGAGTCGCCCAGCCGCACCCGAGGAGCGGAGAGTAGACGCGATCACGCCCCCGGCGCGCCGTTCATACACCGGGTCGCCGAACGCGATGAAGCCTTTTGGCGCAGATTCGCGGGGTTCGTTTTGTAACTCGGCCAACACGCTCGCCGACGGCGCATAGCTGATTGCAAAACGCGTAATCAAGTAAGGCAACCGCCGCAAATCGCCCTGCGCGGCCGCCCCTGGCAAGAGCAGCGCCTGGAACGGTAACCGATGCAACGCTCCGTCGGCCACGATCACCAGCGCCTTCTTTCCGGCCAACATATGGCTGACGGGCTGTAACAACTGCTGAGACAGGCGGGCGGACTGACGACGAAACTGGTCTGGTGCGGGATGGTTCTTGTCGGTAATCGCGGCCAGCAACCTTTGCACATTCTCACCGAGCATCGCTTCCGATGGCAGGCGCTTTACTTGAAAATCATTGTGGCTGACGGCAAACAGAAACGATACCGGTTCAGCAAGCGAATAACTCAGTAGAATCGTCTTGTCATCAAGCATCCGCTGCGCCGCGGCGAGCGTGATCGGTTCTGGATACTTCAACGCCGCGTAACGTGGGTTGCGACTCCGCAATTCCCGCAGCCAGGCAGCCAGCTCCGCGTCGGCCTGGCCCAGGCCTTTTTCCAATTCGCCGATCCTGGCTTGGTCTTGTTTGCTCGTCTCCTGCGAGCGTTCCTTGATCAATTGGGTAGTCAGTTGCGAGATGCGCTGCTGCAATTCCTGCCGTCGTTTCGCTAAATCGGGAGCAGCGTTCTGTTCGACATTGACCCGGGCTTCGGCCAGCAGATCGAGAAATGCGCGGGCGCGCGCGCGTTCGGTGTAATGGAACGCTTCGGCGGCATTAGACCTCGCATCCTTGAGACGCGGGTCGAGTAGAAGACCGATCTGTTTCTTGTAGACTTCAATCTTGTCCTGAAAGAACCCCGCCTTCTCTTCTTCGCCGCCGAGCCTGGCACGTACGCTTTCCATCAGCTCGATGGCTTGTTGGTAATGATCGCGTGCTTTGTCGAGTTGCCCGAGCCGGACGTATGCGGTGGCCAAATTGGAATGGGCCTCCCAAACAATATGCGGAGCGGTCGTGCTCGGATCAATTGCCAGCGTTTTCTGAAAAGCTGCCCGCGCCTCCGCAATTTCACCGAAGCGCAGATGCCAAAGGCCGAGGTTGTTAAATGATTCGCCTTCCCACAACGGATTGCTCCGCCCTTCAAGCATCTTCAGCGACCGCTGCACATAATCCATGGCTTGTTGATGGTGTCCCATCTGACGGTGCAAAGCGGACAAACCATGCAGGGCTCCAAGTTGATTACCACGGTTATTGAGTTTTTCGCCCAGCGCCAATGCCTGCTCATAAATCGGGAGAGCTTGATTCAGCTTGTGTTGCTCGACATACAAATCACCCAGGCTTTTCAGCACGCTCGACTGATTGGCTTCATCGTTGACTTCGATCGAGAGTTTCAGCGATTCAGAGTAAGCCTGTTCGGCGGCGGCAAAGTCTCCAAGCTTGTCGTACAGTTCACCCATGTTTCCGACATGGCGCTGGGGATAGGTTTTGGTTTTGAACTTTCTCGAAATGATCGCTCTCGACACGTCCAATGCCCGGCGCCAGTATTCTTCCGTTTTGACGAAGTTGTTTTGCCTGTAGTAGACCGACCCAATCTGGGCTAATGCGACTTCCTCATTGCGCAAGTCATCACTAGCTCGCGCCATTGCCACAATTTTCTCCAGGCTCTTCACGGCCTCCGGATAATTGCCCATTCGCCTGTAAACATCACCAAGCTGATTGAACGCAGATTTCTCCAACTCCTCATCAGGATTGGTTTCCAGTAAGCGCAAACAGGTTTGGAGCGACTCGACGGCTTCCCGATAGCGACCGTCGCCTTTCAGAGTAAACGCCTTGTTGGAATGGGCCAGGACATTCCGCGGCTGCAACGCGAGGACTTTATCAAGCTCTACGATCGCGTCGGAACGCCGCCCGAGAAGCGCGTAAAGCCAACCCAGGCCATGGTGTCCTGACGGGCTGTCAGCGCGCGCAGCGATCAGTGACTTGAGGTAGGCCTCTGCATCTCCAATCTTCTTAAGACGGAAATAATCAGTCACCAACATCACTGCGACGTCGTCGGCATCCGGCAGTTGACGCAGACATTTTTGGTAATTGTCAACGGCGCCGGCGTAATCCATCCTGGCCTCAGAGATTAGGCCGAGACCCACAAACGCCATCGGTTGCGGCGGCGTCCGTACGAGCAACGACTCAAACCAGGCGCCTGTTTGCTCCAACTGACCGGCCTCAGCCGAGACCTGCACCAATTTGATATAAGTGTTGTAGTACTCGGGTGATCGCTCTATCAGCACTTTGCACTCAGCGATGACCTGGTCATAGTTTTGCTGGGCCATCAACCGGCCGATTTGACGGTATTGTTCGTCTGGCAATGAGGAGCCGGAAACTGTTTGACCGGGCGAATCGCGGAATGAAATGAGACAAAGCAACAACAGCCAACTTGATCGAATCAGCAGAGAGTGATTCATGGGGCAACACCTCACTGGAGAGCCAGTGAAAACTCAGTCGGCGTTTCAGTTCATCTGATACAAGCCCCAAGAAAATGCCCGGGCTGTACCTCTAGCTTCGCCTCCCTAATGGCAGTTTCCGCGGGCTATTTAAGGCTCATGTGAATGACGATGAACGCTTCGTTCGCCGGCAATAGCGTTGAGCCTGCGGGTGCCTTCTGCTGCTCGGGCGCCAAAGTGATTCTCTGTTTCCATTCAAGAATTACACCGCTCTTTCCAGGGAACAGTGACGCACAGGTGCGCCCCGGGCAGGGCTCGGGCGAACACTTCCTCATAGGACCCTGACAATCACTTCCCGGACCGTAGATCGATCCTTTGATGGGTAGTTGAGCCACATCATCGGGCTTGCTACTCCCGGGCTGTCCTCCAACTGCTAGCTTTTGATCGACATGAGCCCGGACCATCTCCAGGGTCAGCGGCTTCAGCGAGACATTCCTGAACTTCCGCCCGATGGTCAGCTCCTTCGCATTGTCGTCGAGGATGAAGTAACTCGTAATCTCCAACGTCTGGTCTTCCGTCATGGCGCTTGCCGTCGCGGATTGTCCATTTAGTTCTACCTGTGCGCCTTGCAAGCCCCTTCTCTTGGACCCGATGGCAGAGGCAGCCACAGTCTGACCCGGAGTTTTGTATCTCACTTCGAAGCCGTCACCTACAATCTTGCCGAAACGGCTTTTGCCACTTCCGTCGAACAGTTCCAGTAGAGTTCCATGCTCGCTGATGGCGAAGCTTTGGCCAGGCGGCTGGGGCCGCTCGCGAGACAACTGCCCGTAGGCCATCACCAACCCACTAAGAAACAACAATGCAAAGACCAACACAGCCAGTTTCTTTTTCATTTTTCCTCCTTCTTGATTGACGCCGTTTGCCGCAACCGGTCCAGCCTCACGTCCTCAACCAGAATGATTGTAAGACGGCTCAGCCCATCTGCTTCATTCGACGCCGGCGGCACTCATCAGCGCTCCTTCGCCGGGGCAAGGGGCATTCTTCTTAGACCGGGGAAATGCCGTTAGGTTTAGAGTCGCCCAAAAAAGATTTAGCAAAAAGCACTCTCTGAAACGTAACTAAGCATCCCGTAGCCGTGAGTGAGCCGTCCTGAGGGTTTTATCGCATAGTGAGCATGCTGTGGTTCTCCCCTGGAATGTGATTCAGTTGCGTGAAAGCGAGGTTGTTGCCGTACTTCTATTGCAACCGGCATTCTCGATCTCTTCCAGACCTTTTACAAGGTTTGCGCAGGCTCGGTTTGCCGTTTTGTTGCGGTGTTGAGGTTTAGGTTTGCTACTATTCATCGACCTGAGAGCAATCTTGACACTCCTCGAAAGCGAGCCCTACACTCCGGGTCAGACAGCTTCCCTGCAAAGCCTTTGTATCAGAGCTTGTTATTTCGAAACGGTTACCTTGAACCTTCCAAATTCTCTAACGCTCCTGCGCATCTTTATCGTGCCGCTTTTGGTGGTAGTTTTGCTTACGCCATTTTCAGAAAACTGGTTTGGCGTGCCGCGTCACATTTTAGGTGTAGGACTTTTCCTCGGCGCAGCTCTAACTGATTATCTGGACGGTCATCTCGCTCGTCGTCGAGATCAAGTTACACGATTGGGCCAACTCCTCGATCCCATTGCGGATAAGCTATTGATTTCGGCCGCCCTGATCTCCCTCGTGGAAAACCGGCTGGCTCCTGCCTGGGCAGTGGTTATTATTATTGGTCGTGAATTTGCCGTGACTGGACTTCGTTCGATCGCAGCTACAGACGGCGTGGTAATCTCGGCCTCTAAAATGGGAAAATTTAAAATGCTGGTCCAGGTAATGACCGTGGCCTTACTCATTGGCTCCAGTGTTGCCGGTAGACCGCCGGTTGCAAACTTCGGTCTGCCTTTTCCCGCTATTCAGTTTTGGACAGTTCCCGAACTCAGCACGGCCTGGCAGCATCTACTTGGCAGTGAGCCAACAACTGCAAGCGACTGGCAAGTGCTGCTTTACACTGCCGGCCGCGCGATGCTTTGGATAGTGGTTATCTCCGCTTGTCTTTCAATGTATGGTTATTTCAAATCGTTTTATCGTTCCGTGGTCGCGACGCGTGAAGCGAAGTTTTCTTCCAAACAAACCACTGTTCCGGTCCGCGACTAGCTTTGACTTTCGACTTTCGCGCAGAATATTTTCAGTAAGTAATCAATTCCAACACACTCCACAGCCTTCTTTTTACTCCCCTCAGTGTTAAGATATCCGCAATCCTGAGTGCGACTTGCGTTTTCCTATGCGGGTTGGTAGTATCCGCATTTTGTCGGAATGCGCTATTTGTACTCTATAGCGGGCCGGCGTAGCTCAGTTGGTAGAGCATCTGAT
>JBBPIC010000034.1:0-70951 GCA_038040525.1 Acidobacteriota bacterium
GCTTCGCTCCGACCACCGGCTACTCTCTGCCAGCCCTCCAGGCTGATTGCAGAAACCATTACGAGCAAACGCCAGCGAGCTTCCGGATCAGCAATACGACATGGTTACCTTCTTCGATTGCCTCCATGACATGGGCGATCCCGTGGCGATCAGGAACGATCCACTAACTGACACTAATTCACACCAAACTTCGTTCGTGTGCATTCGTGTACCTTCGTGGATCGTTTTGTCTGTCCTACGCCTTTGCTGTCTCGTGTGAGTCGGCCGGCTTCCAGGCTGGTAGCGTCTTGCGCGCCGGTTTTTCTTTCTTCAAACCCAAGGCCCAGTCAGCCTGCATCAGGGTGTGGATGTCGCGAGTTCCCTCGTAGATGATGGCGGCCTTGCAATTACGAAGGTAGCGCTCGACCGGATAGTCGTTGGCATAACCGTTCGCGCCGTGCACTTCAATCGCCATTGAAGCCGCCTTCTCGCTGCGTACGGTTGATTGCCATTTCGCCAGGCTCGTGGCCCGCGCATTTGATTGGCCGGTGTTCTTCAAATACCCAGCCTGCAAACAGAGCAAGCGACACATTTGATAGTCAGATTCCATCTCGGCAATCTTCTGTTTGACAAGCTGATGATTGGCAATCTTGGTCCCAAACGTTTCGCGTTGCAGCGCGTAAGAAACTGAAGCATCGCGGGAGGCTCGAATCACGCCTGTCGCTCCGGCAGCAACGGTGTATCTTCCCTGTTCGAGTGCAAACATCGCGATCTTGAAACCCTCGCCTTCTTCGCCCACGAGGTTTTCTTTGGGCACGCGCACGTCCTGCAGCGAAAAGTAACCAGTGTTGCCGGCACGAATTCCCAGCTTCCCGTGAATCGTTCCTGACGTGAAGCCTTTCATACTGCGCTCAACGATGAAACACGACATCCCTGAGTGATCGCGGTTGCGTCGTTTCTCCTCATCCGTCCAACAGAAAAACAGGAAGTTGTCGGCAACGTCAGCCAAACTGATCCACATCTTCTCGCCGTTAAGAACGTATTCATCCCCTTCGCGTCGCGCGGTCGAGCGGGAGCCAACCACGTCAGAACCGGCGCCGGGTTCGGTTAAGCCGTAGGTAGCAAGCTTTTCCCCCCTGGCCTGCGGCACCAGATACTTTTGCTTTTGCTCTTCGCTGCCCCAGGTGAGCAGCGTGAGCGAGTTCAAACCGGTATGGACCGACATCACGACGCGCATAAAAGTGTCGACAGCCTCAAGCTCCTCACAAACCAGGCCGAGCGAAATGTAGTCGAAGCCGGCGCCACCATATTCCTCCGGAATACAGACACCGAGCAGATTCAACTCACCCATCTTCTTCAGAACTTCGGGATGAAACTCCTGCTTCTCGTCCCACTCTTTTATGTAGGGTGCAACTTCTTTTTGGGCAAACTCTCGTACCGTCTGCACCAGCGCATTGTGATCGTCAGTTAGCTCGAATTCGATCATTTTGTATTTTTCTCAGCTCGCTTTCAAATATTTATCAAACCAGCGCACGATCTCCACCGTGGAACGAATACGATTCGGGATTTTGCGCCAACCGTGCCCCTCGTCAGGGAAGAGCACATATTCAACCGGTACTCCCCTCTTCTTTAGACTCGCGACCATTTGTTCGGCCTCGATCACAGGCACGTTTGTATCATTAGCCCCGTGAAGCACAATGGTAGGTGCTTTGATTTTGTCGATTCGATGAATCGGCGAGAGGTTCCTTAGCATCTCAGCCTGGGTATCAGGATCGCCATATTCAATCTTTGAAATCGCGGCCATCCAGGGTTGCGTGTTTTTGAAGAATGTTTCGAAATTGACAATGCCAAACAGGTTTGCACCCGCAGCGATTTCATCGGGATATTGAGTCAATCCCGCGGCAACCATGTAGCCCCCGTAAGAACCGCCCATGATCCCAATTCGTTTTGGATCGCCGACGCCTGACTTCACCACGTAATCAATCGTTGCCTTGATATCCTTGACGCCGTTTCCCCTCAATGCACCGTTGTCGAGGTTAACGAATTTCTTTCCAAAGCCCGACGATCCGCGAACGTTCGGCGCCAGGACAGCGATGCCCTGCGCCAGCAAGGCCTGGTATGTACTGTTGAAACCCGGACGTTCCTGACCCTCCGGACCACCATGAAAACTCAAGACGATGGGTCCTGGTCCCCTGGCATTCCCTGGGCGATACAGCCAACCGCTAAGCTCGAGTCCATCCTGAGCCGTGTAGCGCACCAGCTCCGGACGAATAAGCCGCGAGAGATCTACTCCGGCATGAGGACTGGTGGTCAACTGGGTAAAGCGGCGAGTATTCATATCCAGCACCCAGAGGTCGGGGGGTGCTGCCGCGCCCGATGCCACCATAAGCAGACGCCGCCCGTCCCTTGAAAACTGAAGACCGCCTGCGATTTCCGCCGGCAGAGTAGGCCCGGGCGTCAATTTATTGGTTTTGAGATCGATGAAGGCGAGTTCGCTACGGCCGGCAACGTTCCAGATCAAAGCCGCCTTCGTTCCTTCTTCGTTAATTTCGTAGTTGTTGAGCTCGGCATCCTCTCGGGCCGCCAGGATTTCGATCGGACCAGGTTGATCCGAATCACTTAGTTTCACGCGCGCGAAAGCCAGGAGATCACGATCTTTATTTGACGCCAGGTAAATCGTTCTGCCATTAGGCGAGAAATTTCCACCAAAAAAGCTGCCTGGCGGTTGGTGTGGAGTTAGTTTTGATTCCTTCCCATCCGCCACATTGACCAGGAAGAGATCGTTGTCGCCACGATTGATCAGTCGCGAAACCACCGCGTATTTGCCATCGAGACTCACGTTGTTGATGCCGCCGGTACCGCGGTTCTCCGCCACCATCTTGATCTGCCCAGTGGAGACATCAAGTAGATAGGAATCCGTTGACGCTGCGGTCCTGCGATTAGATGAATAAGTCAGGTACCGGCTATCGGGAGTCCAGTCGCCGAGGAAATTATTTTCTTTCCCTCCTTCGGTCAACCGTCGCAGTCCAGTCCCATCAGGTCGCACGACATAGATCTGTTCGTTGAATCCGCCGCCCGGGGCCACATTGAAAGCGAGCCACGCTCCATCGGGTGACCAGGTGACAAAACCTACCGGGTCATCGGATGCCGTGACGAGCGAAGGGAACCCACCTTCAGCAGCCATCGTCCAGATCTGCGGCATTCCACTCATGTTGGAAACGAACGCAATGCGCTTCCCATCAGCAGAGAAGCTGGGCGACGTCGACAGACCGATCCGGGCCATTAGTGTGACGGTTTTATCGAGATTGTCATCTGCGTACACCAAAGGAATTCCCGGCATCAAAACAATAGCCGACATTACGCCACAGGAAACTAATAGGGCCGACACGAAACCAGGGACACCGATCTTCATTTCATTTCTCCTGGCAGATGTAGAGAGATTTGTCGAGCTACTTCAAACACAATAGTGAGCTCACTGAACGAGAAGGTCTGTCTCGGGACTGGACATCTTAGCGAGTCCAAAATCCTGTGTCCAATGTCAAACGCAAGAAGAACGTAGTTCAGAGTTCAATCTTCAGATTGTGGTGGCCAACGCGACGCAAGCTAAAGCTTGAACTCTGAACTACGTACCTTTTGACTTTGAACCTGGGACTTTGGACTTTGGACGTTTACCTTCGGACGCTATACTTTCCTCATGCCCAAAAAAGCTAAATCAAACACGGTCAAGGTAGGCTTGATCCAGATGAGCTGCGATCAGGAACCGAACAAGAACCTCAAAAAAGCAATCACGCGCATTGGTGAGGCCGCACAAAAGGGCGCGCAGATCGTTTGTTTACAGGAGCTCTTTCGCTCGCAGTATTTTTGTCAGACTGAAGACATTGCGCTTTTCAAACTTGCGGAAACCATCTCAGGTCCCACGACCGAAGCACTCGGTAAAGTGGCGCGGAAGCACAAGGTGGTGATCATTGCCTCGCTCTTTGAGAAGCGTGCGGCTGGTATTTATCACAACACGGCTGTGATCATCGACGAGAAGGGGAAAATCGCCGGCAAGTATCGCAAGATGCACATACCCGACGATCCGCTCTATTACGAAAAGTTTTATTTCGCGCCTGGCGATCTGGGTTTCCAAACCCACAACACGAGCTACGGTAAAATTGGCGCTTTGGTGTGCTGGGATCAATGGTTTCCTGAAGCAGCTCGCCTGACCGCTTTGACCGGGGCCGAGTTTCTTTTTTATCCAACGGCCATTGGTTGGTTGCCGGAAGAAGACGAAGAGATGAACCAGGCCCAGCATTCCGCCTGGGAAACAATTCAACGGGCGCATGCCATCGCGAATGGAGTTTACGTGGTCGTGGTGAATCGCGTGGGCCGCGAAGGCAAGCTCACATTTTGGGGCCAGTCGTTTGTTGCCGATCCGTTTGGACGGATCATTGCCAAGGCTTCCGCGGACAAAGAAGAAGTGCTGGTGGTTGATTGCGACCTCGACAAAATCGAGGAAACGCGCCAGAACTGGCCCTTTCTACGCGACCGTCGCATCGATTTCTACGCGCCAATCTCTTCTCGCTTTATCGAATCGTCGTAAAGCAAACTGTTAGTTTGCGAAGCGGTGCGGTGGATTTAACGTTGTATTTAAGCGAACCATCCGCAAACTAACAGTTTGCTTTACGGTCCGGCGTCGAATAACTGCTAATGTCCACACCAGCCCAACAGGGGTTTTACATGCCCGCCGAGTGGCGCCGCCACACTGCGACCTGGCTTTCATGGCCCAAAGATCCTGAGACCTGGCCAGAGCGTGTGCCGCAGGCCCAGGAGATCTTCCTCAAGATGATGGCTTCGCTGGCCCCGAACGAGATTGTGAATCTACTAGTTGATGATGCTGCCACTGAAGACGTCGTGCGCAGCCGTTGCGGCTTCCCGGGCGCCGAAAGTCTCCGCTTCCATCACATTGAAACAGTCGATTCGTGGGTTCGCGATTACGGTCCGAACTTTCTGGTGTCAGATAAACCACCCGACCCGCTGGCCTACAACGATTGGATCTTTAACGCCTGGGGTAACAAGTATGAAGAACTAAAGAAGGATGATGCAATTCCTGCGCGACTGGAAAGCATGCTCAAAATTCCGCGGTTCCAGCCCGGCATCGTAATGGAAGGTGGGTCGATTGAAGTAAACGGAGCCGGCTGCGTGCTGACGACCGAGCAATGTTTATTGAATCCGAATCGCAACCCACATCTTAGTCAGCACGAAATCGAACAATACTTGAAAGATTACCTCGGGGTTGAAAGGGTTCTATGGCTCGGCGAAGGGATTGTTGGCGACGACACCGACGGGCACATCGACGATATTGCGCGCTTCGTTGCGCCCAACGTGATCGTGTGCGCGGTGGAGGAGGATCCGGAAGACGCGAATTACGATCTGTTACGGGACAACCTCAAGCGTCTACAAACAATGACCGACGCCGGCGGCCGTTCATTTGAGATCGTCACACTGCCAATGCCCGAGGTTGTAGGCGGCGACAGTACAGACAAGCGCAATTTGGATCGCCTGCCGGCCTCGTATGCAAACTTCTACATCGCCAATGCGGTGGTCCTGGTGCCTGTCTTCGGACACGCTAATGATGCTCGGGCGCTGGAAACGTTGCAGGGTTTGTTTGATAGTCGTCGTGTGGTGGGTATTAACTGCGAACCGCTGGTCTGGGGAATGGGGACGATTCACTGCGTAACCCAACAACAGCCCGCAGAATAATCCGCAGATTACGCAGATTTCGCAGATTTAGATAAGACAAATCGGCGGTGTTCTAAACTTCTTGTCCCGAAGTTAATTAATAATCCCACTTGAAGACCCGTCGCTTTCAGATAGTTAATGACTTGCGCCTCCTCCGTTCCGCTCATTCGTGACAATGCCTTCAACTCAACGACCACAGCATGGTAACAGATAAAGTCAGCACAGTATTTCGTCTCGAGCGGTTGGTCTTTATAAACGAGGGGAAGTTTTTCTTCCCGGAGAAAAGGGATCTCTCGTTGGGTGAACTCTATTGCAAGCGCCTCTTGATAAACTGGTTCCAAAAACCCACAACCTAATTGCCGATGCACCTCCATCGAGGCGCCAATGATTGAGTAGGTTCTGGGGTCATCTTCCGTAAGATTTTTGAGCACTCAGAGATGTTATCAGTAATTCGCTCTAATCTGTGTAATCGGCGTAATCTGCGGATAGTCTCTTTCTAGCTTCATTCTTTGCATCATCGAGGGTGCGCACTTTGCCGTCGAGCTGGAGTTCATAGACTGCTTTAGTGATCTCGCCAACCTTTGGCCCAGGTGCAAGTCCCATTTCCAGTACATGCCGGCCCAATAGAATTGGCATGGGCGGGTGGTCCGCAACTTCCAGTTCCCTGGCGCGCTCGATGAACCACTCCTGCGCCGCCGCGTCGTACCATTTTTCACGCGGCACCCAAGCCGCATTGCGGCCAAGTGAATCTGCCTTTGCCACGCGGTAAAGCAGATCCAGCTCACACTTGCGCGCCAGTCGACGAAACGCGCCATCGCCGACTTCCTCTCGCTTCTTGTAAAACTCGCCTGGCTTCAAATGTTCACGCACCAGCGCGACCACCTGCACGCGCACGTCGTACCCATCCAGGGTGTGAATGTTCAGACGGTCGAGGAATCTTTTTGCGGGAGCGACTCCCGCTTCTTCGTGTCCACGCGAGCGGAGACGTCCATCGATAAATTCCGTAGTCGATGGTTTGCCAAAATCGTGTGCGAGAGCCGCAAGCATCACGGTGACTTGCTTAGCGTATGGCAAATCCTGGATTAACTCGCTGGCCCGGTCTATAACCAGCCCGGTATGAACAAACACATCACCCTCGGGATGCCATTCGGGCTCCTGCGGGACGTCGATGAGTGAATTAATCTCAGGAAAGAGTTTTTCAACGGCGCCGAGTTTATATAGCCAATTGAGTCCTGCACGCGGCTCAGGTGCATGCAACAAGAGTTTCTCCACTTCTCCCCAGACCCTCTCTGACGGAAGGTCAGACAACTCTATCTGGCGGCAGAGGGCAACAGTCTCAGCGTCAATCTGCAAATCAAATCGCGCGGCAAGCTGTGCGGCACGAAGCACACGCAAGCTGTCTTCAGCAAAGGTGTCGGCCGACACTACACGGAGAATTCTGTTTTCAATATCTGTTTGGCCGTGGAAGGGATCGATTATCTCGTCCGTTAGTGGATCTTCGAGGATAGCGTTGATAGTGAAGTCGCGACGGCGCGCCGCGTCTTCAAAAGTCATCGAGGGATCGCCTTCAATGACAAATGCGCGATGTCCACGGCCCGCCTTTCGTTCGCGACGAGGCAGTGAAACGTCCAAATCAGAACCAAGCTTGTAAACCGTGAACGCTTCCCCGACCACGTTTACCGGGCCAAATCGATCCAGCAACGCGCGCAGTTTGGCTGGGTCAATCCCGTAGACCTCGACGTCCCAGTCCTTCGGCTGCTGCTCCATTAATACGTCGCGGACACAGCCACCGACCAGGAGTGCGCGCCCTCCTGCCTCTCTTATCGCGGAGGATAAGGCAAGAACTTTTTCTGGCACCGGGAACGACATTTTGAAAAGATAGTGACGATCCACGAAATAACACGAACAAATACGAAATGGCGTTAGTGTGTTTCGTGTTATTTGGTGGATCTCTTACTCTGCCGGTTTTTCAGTTATCTCAATTAGATTGCCACCGGGATCGCGCACGAAGAATCGCGAGGGTTTCCCGGTAGGTCTTGGGTCAGGAATGACCTCAGTGCCTGCGTTCCGAAATTCGGCCTCGGCCGCGGCAACGTCTGCGACCCGATAACAAACGTGACGATCGCTCGCAGCATTTTGTGGATCGTCTTCGACGGAGAGATGGAGCTGTGCCGTTCCAAGCTGATACCACGCCCCCGTCAACTGTCTCGTTCCTTCTGGTTTTGGCATCTGCTTCAGGCCGAGCACTTCGGCGTAGAAGCGCTTGGCCGCTTGCTCCAAATCAGCGGTCACCGTGACATTCACATGATTGACGTCGATGATTCCAATACCCACTGTCTTTGGTCTCCAGAAAAATGGTAATGATGCAGTTTGAAGCCGGCGGTTCAGAGTTCAGCCTTTAGGGCTGCGGCTTCGCCCGCGCAAGCTAAAGCTTGAACTCCATCAGTGCGGAAAAGATGATTGCGTCGCCACCATGAGCTTTTTCAGAGTTTGAAGTTTGGGTTCTCGATTACCCCGAATGTGTTTCCAAACGGATCCTTCACCGTTGCTACTTTGATGCCTCCACCCACATCCTGCAGATCCTCGTGCAGAGTGGCGCCATGCTCAAGTAAATGCTTCAGAGCCAACTCGGCACCCGCCACACCCCAATAAGCTACAACGCCATCAGGCTTTGCGACGGTATTGTTATCACCTGGCTGCAATCCGAGTTCATATCCGCCAACACTAAAACCTACATAGAAAGGCTCGTCGAAATACGGTCCGAAACCCAGTATCGAGGTGTACCAGGACTTCGCCTTTTCAATATCTGCAACGTGATAAATTGCTGTTCGTAAACCAAGAAACATGATTGCTCCTAGTCGTTCTGAGTAAACGTCAATTATCAGAGTGCGGCGCGGGGCCGCATGCCGCTCCTTGGAGTGCGTCCGACCTGTCGGCGCTTTGGCCCGCGGCGGCCTGGCGCCGCTTTGTTTGCTGAGAATGACGGTCGTGCAAACGAGTGGCCGGCCAAAGCGGCGCCGGGCCGCCGCACTCCAAAGGGGTTCAGCCTGCGTTTCAGCTAGTTGGTATCCGCCTCTTCTGCAAACTTCGATGCCGCATCAAAGCGGTTCTCAGCGCCTGACGCCGACTTCTGCTCTGGTAAATATTTATTGAAATCCCGCGACTTGTTCCGTGGGATGCTGAGCGAATTCCACTCCGAAGATCGAAAGTGCTTCGCGAGAAAAATAATCTGTCCAATGTGATTAGGATAATGCATCAACTGCCGGTTGATTGCCTGTAAAACCGTGTGCTCCTCGCCGCGAATGGAAACCTTTCTTTCCAAGTCGTAGGCTGTAAGGGGCTCGAGCGCGTCAAACACACACTGCCAACCTTTCTCCCAGTAATCCACAACATCCTGCTGGGTAGTCTGCTGCTCAATCACAAACTCCATATCGCGGTTACGGTTGGGTTTCTCGCCATCGGTCGTCAGGAAGTCGGTCCAGCGGGAAAACATATTGCCGGCCATGTGCTTCATGATCACCGCAACACTGTTGCCCTCTTCATCAAGTGTCTTAAAGATTTCATCGTTCTTCAATTGAGCAATTGCTTTGTCCGCCAGCTTCTTGTAAGCGCGCAGACTGGAGATTGCGTCTTCGAGATAATGGGCCCCAAGGAATTCAGTCAATATTGGATTTCCCATCCCGTTGCCAATTGCATATTCGGTCACCGAGTTAGCGGCGTTGTCGCCCTTTGGCTATCACGGATAGTCCGGGTCAACTTTCGCCATTTATTGACGACGGCAATCTTCTCCTCAAACGACAGCAGAGCCAAACGCTTTCGGCGCTGGTCCTTCTGCTTTAACAGTTCGCTAACATCGGGATATTTCTTATTTCGCATTCTGTCGGTTGAGTTTTTTCCATTTCGCGGCGAGCCCGTGACGCGCCAGAATGTCAGCCAGTCGTTTTTGATTGACAACTTCGTGCTCCAAGAACTGGGCAATCCGGGCGTGATCTTTAAGCCTGCCGGTCTGCAGCATGATCGCTACGAGGTGCTCCGCCTGCATGACACGCGTCTTCGTGCGCTGAAACGGAACTTCCCTGGCCTCCTCGACTGCTTCCTCCAACAAAGGATTAAAGACCGGGAGGAACTGCACTGGCCAGCCTTCGATGTCGACGGTCTCTTTCTGAGCTTTGTAGCCCAATCCAGAAAGGTAATCGTATAGCGGTGACAAGATGTCCAGTCCAGCGCTTGCGTCCTTCATATGGAAGAAAATATCCAGGTCGTTTGTGTTGATCGGCTCGACGTAGAAAATAGCTGCGACTGCTCCACCGATGGCGTACTGCTCGATCACGCCATCCTTCACCATTCGGTTTAAGACTCGGAACGTTTTCTCCATTGCCTAAAACGATTCGCGCAAGGTCCCAGCTAAGTCTTCACGCTTAACACTGCGCTGTGTGCCGGCTCGCATGTCCTTGACTGAAACTTCGCCGCGGGCACGCTCTTCGTCGCCTATAACCGCAACGAAGGGAATTAGTCGCGCCGAGGCATACTTGAATTGCTTCCCAAGCTTGTCCACCTCAGGATAAAGGTCAACACGCAGCCCCGCGCTGCGCAACTCCTGCGCGAGCGAAATCGAATCCGGAACTGATCCTTCGCTCCAGATGCTGACCATCACTTCCGCTGGAGAAGCAACCAGCGCCTCGGGAAACATATTTCTCTCAGTCATCACGACAATGATTCGTTCCAATCCGAGCGAAAACCCACAAGCCGGGATATCCTGGCCCGCAAACATTCCCACCAGATTATCGTAACGACCTCCGCCGCCAAGACTGCCGGGAAGATCTTTGACGTTGATTTCCATGATGGCGCCAGTGTAGTAAGAAAGCCCGCGCGCCAAACTCGGATCGATCTCCACTCTGTCTGCGATACCGCCAGCCTCGGCAAACTTCATTATCGAGCGAAGCTCATCGATACCTCTGGCCCCGAGTTCGTTGTTCTGCACGAACTCAACCAGTCTGCCAAGAATAGCGGCGTTCATTGCCTTTCGCTTGTTCGCAACGCTATCGCCGGCAGCAATATCGGCAGCATGTTCGAGTGACCGCAGCTCAACGAAAAACTGGAGCAGTCTGCCACCAGCTTCTGCATCAATGCCCCGTGCGGCAAACTCCTTTTCCACACCTTCGCTGCCAATCTTGTCTAACTTATCCAGCGTGATCAGCGTAGCATCATGTTTTTCGGGAGATATGCCGGCCGCCTGGAGCACGCCGGTCAATGCCTGACGGTGATTCAACCTGATGCTGAAGTCTTCGAAGCCTAGCCCGGTCAATACATTGCTCGCGGCAGTACAGATCTCAGCTTCGACAATCATCGATCGCGAACCCAGAACGTCGACGTCGCACTGATAAAACTCGCGAAACCTTCCGCGGGCCGGACGATCAGCTCGCCACACAGGTTGAATCTGATAACGCTTGAAAAACTTCGGCAGCTGGTCGCGGTATTCTGCGACAACGCGCGCGAGGGGAACTGTCAGGTCGTAACGCAAAGCGAGATCTGCTTCCCCTGTCTTTTCATGTTCACCGCGTTTGAGGATTTTGTAGATGAGTTGGTTCCCTTCCTCACCATACTTCCCCATCAGCGTTTCGATGTTTTCAACCGCCGGCGTCTCCAGCGGCTCGAAACCAAAGCGCTCGTACACTTCTTTTACGACGCCGATTACATGCTCGCGCCGCCTAACATCTACGGGAAGAAAATCGCGCATGCCACGCGCTGGTTGAGTGTTTTGATTAGCCAAGTGGTCGTTTTCTCTCTGTGCAACCTCTGTGTTCTCTGTGTCTCTGTGGTTAACTCTTACATGGCAAACAAATACCATAGAGGCACAGAGAACACAGAGGTTGCACAGAGGAACACAACAAAGTTGTTGGAACGTCGCGGGCCATCATAACCTGAATCTATTTTCGCCAGAAGCTTCGCTTAAACGAGTTACCGAGTCCACATAATCCGAAACGTTGGCAAGATGTTACGAATAGTGATAATTCTATCGTTCATCTAGATCATCGACTTCCCGATACACTCATGGTTTCAGAACGCATTGAGGAAAGATTGATTACGTCGTCAGCTTCCGCTGCGCCATGGAGACCTCTGCGAAACCTTTTCATTACCCTCTCCCTGACGGTGGCTTCCCTTACTCTCGCGGGCTACTTTTGGAAACAGACCGGATACGAAATGCTAATCGTGGCCATGGGTTGGCCGCACGTGATTCTGGGTTTCGTTTTTTATTTTGGAAGAGTAATCCGTGGCGAAGCAGAGGCGCGGCCGTCCTTCCTGATATTGGCACTGCTGACGCTGACAATCTGGCTAGTCCATTTTAACTACGCGATTACCGGCTTGATCTATCTATACTTTCTCTATCATGCGTTTCGCGATGAAATATTTGTTTTTCTTCAAACCCGCACGCGCCATCGGCCCAGCACCAATCTTTATGCAGTAGCCGGAGTGGGCCCGCTAATTCTCTTAATGCTTTTGGTGCCGAAACAAGAGGACTTTCGCCAGGATCTCCGCCGCGTCGAATTGTCGAGCGCGCAGTTTGTGACCGGCGGCTGGACGCTGGTCCCCTTTAAGCCCGTGCCAAACTCAGCCGGCCGCAACTTCTACTTTTATTTGCAGGCGCCACACACAGAAGGACAGCGCGGTTACGTCACGCACGCTAGTGTTTCCGACACAATCGGCAACGGTGAAGCCCTCGTCGGAGACGAGCCTTGGAATCAGGCCAGGGACTTAACCTTTCGGCCACACTATGCGGATGAGCCACAGGAAAGATTTAGCCGATGGCCAGCTCCTGATGACATCCTGGTGTTGCTGACCGGGGGCCACCGGGTCGGACAAAGTTTCAAGGCCGAGCGCAACAATCTCGACGGTATTTGGTTGCCAATTGATTCGTTTGACCAACCACTTCCGAGCGTGCCATTTGTCTTTCACCTGGCATCCCCACCACTGCTTCCTTATTCGCGGCCGCTCAGCGATCTGCGGATCGTGTTGCTTGTCATTCTTGGTGCGGTTGTTCTTTGGCGGTTGATACCGCGAAGAGGCGAGCGTTCTCAATTGTGGATCTTGCTGCTTGTGCTGGCCACAGCTTTTGCCGCTATTCAGATGACTTTGAAGACCTCGAGTAACGCAGGCCATGCCCTACCCCTGCTCTTCCAGTTCGTAGTCGTATTTCACTACTGGAGTTGGTACGTGTTCTCGTATGACAAGCTGTTGTCGAGCGGGAAACAGTCACCCAGCCCGGCACGAAACGGCAGCCTCTACGACTATCTTTTAGGGTACTTAAGACTTCCGCCGCATTTCACAGCTGCTGTGATTATGATGCACCTGATTTCGGCGGCGGGAGTGCTTTGGTATTACCGTGGGAACGGACCGGCCACACTGCGTTTCTTCTTCGACTACAACTATTTCCTCTACATCCTGGTCTTTCACGTTACCTTCAGTTTCAAACCGAAGTTGCCTTGGAAAAACAACGCTGCGATAGGCCTCCCGGCAAAATGAAAACTCAGTCGTTCTTGTACTTGCTCGTATACGCGACGTAGTTCTGCCAAAACAGATCCAGGCCGGCAACCTCGTCGTCGCTGAGCTCCCGCTTCACCCTTGCCGGCATGCCCATAACCAGCGATCGAGGCGGAATGATCGTGCCGGGCGAGATCAACGAACCCGCGGCTACCAGCGATTGCGCGCCCACCCGCACGTCGTCCAGCACGATTGAACCAATGCCAATTAACGAACCATGCTCAACGTAGCATCCGTGTAAGGTGACGCTATGGCCCACGGTCACCTGGTCTTCGAGAATTGTGGGTTTCTCGCCTGTCCGTGTGTGAAGCACGCAGTTGTCCTGGATATTACTTCGGTCGCCGATGCGAATGTAGAACATATCGCCACGGAGCACCGCGTTACACCAGACGGAAGACTGCTCGCCAAGATGGACATCGCCAATTATCTGAGCGCTTTCGTCAACGTATGCGCTCTCGGAAATCTGCGGGTGAATACCGCCAAATGACCTAATCATATTTTCGCGCCATAGTACCACAGTGGCGCAGACTCCTGGTTTGTGACCCGGCGGGGTACATTTAGCAGGCACCAAAAGCGAATGGTTAAGCCTGTGCCGCAGGTAGCGCCTGTGCTAAATTGACCGGCATGACCAACCGGCGAATCCTTTTTCTGACAGTGGGAGTGATAGTTTTGTCGGTCACTTCGTGCGGGGGCTCGCTCTTCAAAGTCAAGCCTGTGGTGGAACTGCCTCCGATGACGGGCGATGTGCGAAGTGCGAGCGCGGGAGGCGTCACTATTCGCGCGGCACCACTTCTCAGCGATGAAGAAACGCAGGACCTCTTCGAAGCTAACTTTTTGATTGCCGGTGTGTTGCCGGTGAGAACCGAACTGGTATTTGAAAGCGGTGTGCCTGTGGAAATCAAACGCGCGCGCTTTCGATTGCGTGATGGCGAGGGCCGCGAGTGGAAAACGTTGTCACCGAAGGCGGCCGCATCCCGCATCATGAAAGCCAACGGGATATTTTTGTACAATCCACATTCGCGCAAAACGTTCGAGCAGGAAATGATCGCCTATGGACTCGATACTAAAACGCCACTGTCGGATGCTAACCGCCGCACCCAGGGGTTCTTATTTTTTCAAACACCCGACAAGACGCCGGTGCAAACCAGTGCCACCCTGTTGCTGACTGTCGAAAAGCTACCTCAGACAGCAGAGATCAAGTTGAACTGACCGTGAGCCCAGCGCCAAAGGCGCGAAATGTAACAGCCTGGGCAACGCCCCAGGGCGTCATCCACGATTGCCCTAAGCGCTGAAGGCGCGAAATACGAAAGTATTTCTCGCGCTTTCCTGGTTCAACCACAAAGTACGGAAACTCGTGCTCGTCAGTCTAATCCCAAACATAACGCTCGTCGTAATCGATACATAGACTTCTAGGAATTTCCGGTACTCTTCCTGAAACGTCATGCGACGATGATGTTCTTTCTGTCCATGAATATATTCTTTCAAGAAAGTGATTGAGGCATGTTCAGAAGTCTCCTTAGCCTATTTCGCGCTTTCAGCGCTTAAGAGCCTTGTAAGAATATGCCTTCCTGGGGCGCTGCCCCAGGCTGTTACATTTCGCGCCCTTGGCGCTAAATGCAAAAGGTTTGGCTACTCCAGCCTTGAGCTGCTTGAGTTTGAGCGAGTTTAGTATGGCTAGGCGCCAAAGCGCCGCCGGGCCGGCGCACTCCAAATAAAAAGGCAGCGACGAATCGCTGCCTTTCTTATTGGTTAATTGTGCCGAAATGGACACTGTTGTTATCTCGGTCCAGTCGCTCGAATAGTCACCTCAGTGCCAGGTTCGAGCTGCAGGTCATCACGACCCTGCACGTAAACCGAGCCCGCTCCAGCTCCGGCGCCAACTGCAGCGCCTATTGCTGCGCCCTGACCGCCACCGGCGATCGCACCGATGATGGCCCCGATGGCCGCGCCAATCGCACCACGCTGAACGGTGCGAGTTGTTTGGTTGTTGTCCCGAACCGCGCCTTCATTATCGACTCGGACAACGTCACCGCTTGACGTACGAACGCCCTCGAGAATGCCGGCGAACCGGTAGCTCCGGCCGTCACGCAACCTAATCGAGTCGAAGTCGAGCGATAGCTCAGATCGGCCGGTAACCCGACCGCTGCGACTGACGTTCGTCACACGACCTTCGATGACTGCGCCCTGGTAAGTTCCCGGGTCACGGACAGTCATGTTGAATCGATCACCTTCACGAATGGTGTTAGTGGAAAGCGACGTATCGAGCGTGGCCACCAACTGAGTGCCATCAGGAACAACAAAGTCGCCTCCTACTGTACCCGTGTTGGGATACTGAGGGCTCGAATTGTAGACGTCCAACTGCGCGACGTCTGAAGTCCTGGTGTAGTAGGTGCGGACTGTCACCGCCTGACCAACCTGGTCCGTGTAGAGTTGGCGCGTTACGAGCAGGCGATTGCTGTCGATTGGATCGAAAGTCACCGTGAAATCCTGCGCTCTTTCACCCGTCCTCGAGATGATCAACTGATCGCCGGAAAGAATAGCTTTGACCCTGGCGGTCCGACCCTGCGGAGTTGTTTCAATTTGCTCGCGCCCGTCGGCAACCACGGTAACCTGTGACGCCTTTGACGAAGCAATTGTTATATTTCTGCCGCGCTGGTCAATCGCCAACACGTCGGGCGGATTCAGCCGGTCAAGCAGATTTTGATAGACGCGATCCCGGCGTTGTCCAGGCAAGTTGCGGGTCGCATTCTCCGCCACCGTCCGCGCATCGTCGCCACTATTTGTGTCCACGCGATAGGTGCCGGTCAGCTGTGCATTTCCATAAACCGGACCACCCGGGACGTTGTTCGTGTCCCAGTTCCAGGCAATATTGGAAGCACTGGCCAATGCACTCAAATCATTGCGCAATACGTTCCAGTCGTTCTCCACACGATTTGTGAGCTGATTCGTGCGCATGAAATTGTCGATGTAACTAGCCTGCTCCAGCAGCTGCTGAACTTCAGCCGTAGTAGCCTGCCGGCGATAGATACGATCACGAAGACGGGTAGCGGCTAATTGAAACTCACCCACGCGACCTCGTAACTGATACTCCGCCGAAGTGTTATTAATGCCGCCTCGGTTGACAGCCATGTCAAAACTGCGCCTGAACTGGTTGGCTTCGACAGCAATGCGCTGGGCCAACTGACGTGTCTGCGTGCCGACGTATAAACCACCAGTGGTCGAAGTCGGCGTAGAGTCCCAACGCCAGCCGAGATTATGCGCGGTGGCCAGTCGATCGAGATCCGTGCGCAATAGTCGCCAATCCTGCTCGACGCGGGCGTCAAGCCGGTTGTTTAATAGGAAGCGGTTAATCAAAGCCGCTCGATCCAGTACGGCTCGCGCCTCATTCGCCGTAGCTTGCCGGCTTTCAAACCGCGTCCTTAATTGGTCGGTGGCGTTTTCAAAATCGCGCACGTACCCGTTAATTTCATCCTCGCGCGCGGTCCCGTTAATTGGACTGCGATCGAATGTATTTACCAGATTGCGACTAAAGGAATCCGTGCCCGTCTCAATTCGCCGGATAATATTTCTTATCTCTGTGTCATTGACTCTATATTGGGCCAACGCCGCACTCGCGCTGCCCAATCCGGTCAGCAACAGAAAGAAAACCATTAAAATTCTGTTTGTCTTTCGCATCTCAAAAATCCTCCAAAGGTAATATGTCGAGCCCGATTCAGAACACTTTGCCTGTCGGGCGATTGTTTAGGGGAACGTGAAGGAGAGTGGGAGAAGCTTCGGCAGACTGCCGAACC
This sequence comes from Acidobacteriota bacterium, assembly GCA_038040525.1. Classification (GTDB taxonomy): domain Bacteria; phylum Acidobacteriota; class Blastocatellia; order Pyrinomonadales; family Pyrinomonadaceae; genus PSRF01. The sequence continues at coordinate 17,031 of JBBPIC010000034.1, forward strand.
CTAATTGACGCTAAGCCCCCCTGGGGTTGGCTTTGCATTCTGCGGGCCACAGCTTATAGCGGCAGTAATAGGGCAAAAACGGAGGGATATTACTGAAAATGTTCGTTACTAAGACGTTCCAGTGTAGGGTTTCGGCTAGTTATTGGGTTGCCTGGTTATCGAAAATTGAGGCGGGGAACGAGTCTGAGTCCGCGGAGCGGTCGGTAGCGTAAAGCCCGGCGTGAAGCGCAGCGCAACCCCAGGTTAAGGTCCCAGGAGTTTCACAACGGGTGCCAGTCGTCGCCAATTTCGGGGCTGTCGCCCACTCCGCGGGCTCGTTGTCATTAATCGCCGATTTCCTGGGGTTCCGCTGCGCTTCACCCCAGGCTTTACGCTACCGACCGCTCCGCGGGCTCAGACTCGCCGACTTCTTGTGCCAGGCCGATCGACCAATTCTACGGTTCCGGAGGCGGCGGCTCATTAGTTCCACGCTCGCGATTGAAGGGTGATTGCGGCAGCCAACTCGGCATAACTTCGTTGTTAGCTATGCGCCACCCCATGACACCGCTCAATGCCGCTAGCGTGCGTGGTCCATCCCAGTTCCAATCTGCGCGAATAATATCAGTCGGCTGATGGTAATCAGTCTTTGACCATTGTTTCATTCGCTTGACCCAGGCGGAGGTGTCGCCCTCGGGCGCACCGAGGATCATCAATCCGGGAACACCTTTTTTGACAAAGAAGTAGTGGTCCGATCGATAAAAAGAATTTTCCTCCGGCACTGGATCCGGAACCACATTTAGTCCACTGGCCGCAGCCACGTCCTTAAGTAGCGCCCCCAGAGTCGAGTGCTCCGCTCCATAACCCACTAGCGTCTTAACAGGACCGTACACTTCGGTGCCCATGCCATCGAGATTAAGATTGGCCACGACCTTCTTTATGTTCCAGGTCGGATTATTTACCCAGTGGTCGGAACCGTATCCGCCATACTCTTCCCCTGTCACCGCGAGAAAAATAATAGACCGCCGGGGTCGTGGTGATGCTTGAGAGAGAGCTTCAGCCGTCGCAATCATCTCCCCCACTCCCAACGCGTTATCTGCGGCGCCGTGGTACACCCGCTTATCAGAACTAACACCATAGGCATCGTAGTGGGCCGTGTACACAAGCGCTTCCGTCTTGAGCTTGGGATCCGAGCCCTCAAGCAAACCCACAACATTGCTGCTCACGCCTTTGGCCTTTTGAAGACGAACTGTTATCTTTGCCGATTTTTTCAAGCTGAACGGCTTAAAGTTATCGGTCTCGGCTTTCGCTAGAGCTTCCTGAAAGCTCACACCGGAATCGGCAAACAACTTTTCGGCTGCCTGGTTGCTAAGCGTCACGAACGGGGGCACAAAGGAAGGCATTTCTTCGCTGTCTGCCGGCTCGATCCGACGTCGCGTGAGATAGTCAGCCATCTCAGAATACGGACGTTCCTCCGTTCCCGTATTCACAAAGACCAGGCCCGCCGCTCCCAAAAAAACAAGATTGCGAACTATGGTTGACCCGGCCTTGGCATTTTTCCATGAAGCCTTGTTGACGTTTTTGGGCGGACCCTGAAGCAGGACAACTATCTTGCCCTTCACATCAATACCCTCGAGGTCATTGCGTTTTGGTGTGGAGGAGGCAAGACCAAAGGCGACAAAAACTAATTGACCATTCACGCTCTTATCTCCGCTGTAAGGAGGCGTGATTACGAAGTCGGTGCCTGGTTTTAACGCTTGCTCACCAATTATAAAGCCGGTCTCAGGCAACAATTCTATTTCTCTGAACTTGATGGTCTGGAGGTAGGAGTCTTTGTTCCCCAGCGGTTTGAGCTGTAGTTGTGCAAAACGAGATGCGATGTAACTCGCAGCCTTATCACCACCCGGCTGCATCGTGCCTCGTCCCTGCATCTCTTCAGCAGAGAGTGCCGCCGTCACCTCTTTTATCGTCTCGACCTTGATCCGGGCTGCGAGTGCCTGTTCCTCGACGGTGAGTGTGGAACTTCCGACAGGCGCAACAGCCGGTTGCTGCGCATAGGAAGTTGAAAGGAGGAGGATCGAAAACAGCGCCGTGCATAACTGAACCCAAATTTGTCGTTGAAGCGATTTCATTTTCATTTGTGCGTATTGTCCTTAGCGAGATCAATATCTGATAAACATCTCGGGAAAACATCTTAGCCGGTTGAACCGAAACCGCCACTTCCTCGCATGGTGTCGCTAAGATCCTCAGACCAAACCGCAGTGGGCATGATTATCTTCTCAACTATCAGCTGGCAGATTTTGGCCCCGGCAGCCAGGTTTATTGTTTCATCTCCACTGTTGTAGAGCAGACAAACGATCTCACCTCGATAGTCGGCATCAATTACTCCGGCGAGCGTGTCTAGTCCCTTTTGTGTAGCCAGCCCTGATCGTGGCGCGATGCGGCCGTAATATCCTTTAGGAATGGCAACTGCGAGCCCGGTTTTGGCGCGCGTGCGTTCTCGCGGAAGAATTGTCAGACATTCGATAGCGTGAATATCCAAGCCGGCGGCAAGTGCGCTGCCACGCGTGGGCAAAAGTGCTCTCGAATCCAACCGCTTGAAACGTAGAAGCCGTAGCTCCGCATCTTCAGCATCACCGGGTTGATTAGAATCCAACGACGGGATGGGGTACATAAGGTTCCTCCAGCGACAAAATTTCTTCAGGCGTGAGATTGAGAGAGAGTGCGTTCCCCATTTGACTCATACGAAAGAAGAAGAGCGCGACAACACACTTCACAAATCTTCAATATACTGTTGCGGCCGATACGCTCGAATCCAACAGCATCGTAATTGGCTGCCAACAAGAAGGACACGCGAACGAGTATTCAATAAACCGAGCCGCGCAGCGGTATCAGAACCGGAAGCGGTAGCGACTGTGTGAACTCCCGGGTCTCAGCGCCAAAGGCGCGAAATGTGACAGCCTGGGGCAGCGCCCCAGGTAAAGGTTAATTAATTCTTGGAAGCGCTGAAGGCGCGAAATACGTACGGGTCGTTCGGAGATAGTTGTCATTATCCAGGGGGCAACCATATTTCGCGCCTTCAGCGCTCAGAAGATTTTCGAATGGTCCCACCTGGGCCGATGGCCCAGGCTGTTACATTTCGCGCCTTTGGCGCTAAGACCCGGGAGTTTTCACCCGGTCGCTACCGCTTCCGGTTCTGATACCGTAACCTGCCTTCTTTATAGAGAGTCCTGCGACAGCTTGGAAGTTTGATCGGGCCATCGTTGTCTGTGTTTGCAGTGTACAGCGTGACGGTAGAAGCGTGCACAGATTGTAACCATGAGAGAAATGAGTCGAAGAGACGCCCTTGCAGCGTTCCAGCCCGTCAACCTAATCGGCAACAAACTCCGAACTTTGGAAGTGCTGAGCCGGCATGGTGAACGTAAAGCACGTTTCCTCTGGAGACGATCTGACTTCGAGGCAGCCCTGGTGCGCACGAGCGATCTCTGAAGCAATGTAAAGGCCCAAACCGAGCCCCTCCTGGCCGGGCCTGGCTGACGCGCGGGAAAACGGATGGAACAGTCGGTCAATGATGTCGGGCGCAATAGGCTCACCGAAGTTTGTGACCGAGAGCTTGAAGGCGTTGTCGTCGCTGATCGCGCGCACCCAAACCGGACCGTTAGGTTCGCCGTGGTTGAGTGCGTTTGACAGCAAGTTGGAGAACATCTGGGCCAGGCGCGCGCCATCACAAACGACCGGACTACTTAGTTCAATTTCGCTATGGATGGTGCGATCGGGCCAAACTATCCGTGCTTCGGCGATTACCTGCCCCATCATCTCCTCCATACCCGCATGGACCATCCGAACCAAAGAAAGTCCTCCGCCCAATCGTCCGCGAGCGAAGTCCATGACATTCTCGATTAGCCCGGCCATTCGCTCGGCGCTCCTCTGGACCATTGCGACGACGGGCTTGGCCTCTTCACTAAGCGGCATCTTGAGCAGAATAGTGGCCCCTCCTGTGATGGCGTTCAGCGGATTGCGAAGATCGTGGCCCAGAACGGCGATGAACTGCTCCCGCAGCCGCGCTGTATTTCGTTCGTCCAGCAACGCTGTCTCGCTTAGCTTCAATCGCTCCTGGGCGTCGAGGTGGAAGGCGATCAAATCGGCATACAACTTAAACATGCCAATCGTCTCAGGTGTGTTTAGCTTCGCGGGCTCCAGACCGATAGCACACAAAGTGCCGAAGAATTGGCCACCGGAACTGAAGATTGGGACTGAGATGTAGCTTTGAAAGCCGTACATCTTCGGCGTTGGATGGTTGCAGAAGGCCTCGTCCTCCGCAACGTGGTCGATAACTACTGGCTGCCCGTTGTTGCGAATCTCGTCACAGATGGTGGTCTCCACCTGGAGCTCGCCCCCAGGCTCGAGCCCGAATGCAATCTCGTCGCGCACCGCGCAGGCGATCCAACGATCCTCGGTGACTCGCGCCACAGCAGCGAAACCCAGACCGGTCGTGCGGCATATAACTTCAAGAATATGAGGTACGGCTTCGATTCTGGACACGGCCTCGAGATCGCCGGCGAAGGTGTCCTTCTCGAAGGCCTTTTTTGATTGCATGGCAGCATCTTAGTCGGCCGACGCAAATGCCGTCAAAGGCCCCAGTCACCCGGGTGGCCGGTAGCGCAATTCGTTTATAGTTTGGAGTTATTTTGCGATTAAGCTCGCAGAGGAATATCTGGCGAGTTCAGCCACTTCACCATAGGAGCAGTCTTCCAGGACGTTAACAAGCGATCGGAACCGACACCATCACATCTTAGGCAGGGTGACACCACGTTGACCTTGATATTTGCCACCGCGGTCTTTGTATGACGTCTCGCAAACTTCATCGGACTCGAAAAAGATCACTTGGGCCACGCCTTCGTTGGCATAGATCTTTGCCGGCAATGGTGTCGTGTTGGAAAACTCCAGGGTCACATATCCTTCCCACTCGGGCTCGAATGGGGTGACATTAACCAGGATCCCACATCTGGCATAAGTGCTCTTGCCGAGACAGACAGTCAGAACATTCCGAGGAATACGGAAATATTCGACTGTCCGTGCGAGGGCGAAGCTGTTGGGCGGTATGACGACTGAATCTGCTTTCACGTCGATGAAGTTCTTCTCATCGAATGCCTTGGGATCGACTATGGTGCTGTTGATATTTGTGAAGAGCTTGAATTCATCTGCGCAGCGGATGTCGTAACCATAGCTTGACGTGCCATAGGAAACGATTCTCCTGCCGTCCAGTTCTTTCACTTGCCCGGCTTCAAATGGCTCAATCATGCCAAACTCGGCTGCCATCCGGCGGATCCATTTGTCTGATTTTATGCTCATGAGAATTGAGACGAGAGAATACAGGGACGACTAATAGGTGACAAGTGAAGTCCTGGTGATGAGTGCTGAGCAACAGGCGTATAGAGTACAAGCTTTAGCTTGCGTGGCAGGGAAGAAGCTAGCCTGCGTGGTCGCGAAGAAGCAACCTGAAGGTTGTACTCTGTACACCTGTTACTCATCACTCACTACTCATCACGGTTTTTTTAATATTGATCGTGCCGTCGCCAACTGTGAACCGGAACCACGTACCACCCGCGCCGGCCCGGGCCTTCATCATTCGTGGTGTGATGCCAGGCTTCTCGCGCACTTCAAGGGAGCCGTACGAATCAATGATCTGCCCCGAACGCAGAATCTCCGCATCCAGGTCGCCGGCGAAACCCGGGGGGAGTTCTACTGTCACATCGCCCGCAGCCATGCGGATGTCGACACCCCCACGCCGCCAACTCTTAACCGGAACAATCAGGTTCAACTTTCCCATCGCGATTGTTGCATTCACCGTCCCGCCTGATAGGTTTAGATTCGTGTCGCTTTCAGCAGCCGATAGTTGAATGTGGCCTTCAATGCCTGTGAGAGTTATCGGCCCGCGCCCAGCACTGATGTCCACGTCCGTCGCTACCGGAACGCGGATTCGATAGTCAATCTTCCAGGGTAGTCCCAGTAGATTCTTGGGAAACTTCTTAATTTTCGTCATGAAGCTCTTGTCATGTGTTCCCGTGGTCATTATGCGAATGTGATTCGCATCGTCATCCAGTACCAGGTTGTTGACCGCCGCCAGCCGATCGAGATCCAGTTCTGTGTCTGCTTTAAGTTGGACTTCAGCAACAATATCAACTTCGGGGTTGGACCACGCTTCGATGGTGATCGAGCCCGCCGGCGCGCCCACGATGGTTAAGGTTCCACCATACGGGAAACGAAACCGTTCGCGCCTGACTGTCGTGCGCACAAGCACCGGGGTCTTGTTTACTTCGGTGGTTTTCTTCTGCGGTATGGCGTTGAAATCGGGAGCGGGGAAAAGAAAAGTGATCAAAAACAATGTGCCAATCAAAAAAAGTTTCATAAGCCTCGCTGACGATTCCTGTTGACTTGAAGATTGCCTACTAAGTCTACAGACACGTGGCTGTAGTGTCATTCGCAGACTGTCGTAAAAACAATGCGGACGCCCTGGTCAAATGATCAAGAGCGTCCGCGGTTAATCCACAGATGAATTCGGTTTTTAGCGTCGATGGAAGGTGATACCACCCTGGAAGTTTGTCACGGTCAGGGTAGATCGTCCGTCGCCCACGTCTCCTACGAACTTACGTCCATCGCCAAGCTTCTTAAGATTGCCATTCCAGAAATCGCCCAGCGTAATACGTTTGGTAGGCGCCGCCGCCACGAGATTAAACGCCGAGTCGGCCGGGATTCTGATGGTGATGTCGCCTTTGTTTGATTGAAACTGATAACTTCCACCGCGCGCCAACTCGCCATCGAAGAAAATGTTTCCGGTTGTGTTTTGGGCAAACACTTTGAGAGCCCCGATACCGATAAGTTCGATATCCCCTTCGAGGGAAACGTGAGCGCGAACGGATTCGCCACGAATGTTGGTGACGCTAATCTGCCCGCGTTTTGTTTCCAAATCAACGGAGGAATTGACAGGCACCATTAGTTTGAAGTTCACATCGCCGACATCGCTGCGGCCGCGGTTGTCCGCCATGACATCGACTATTAGAGAATCTCCTGTCTGACGGGGGGTGAGGTTGGCCCTCGGCGATTCGAGAGTAGCCGAAAGCTTGATCTCATCGCGGTTCCACGACTCAACGATGATCGTGCCTGAGATGTTTCTTAACTCGATGCGAACTTTCTTTCCAGCTGGATACCTTTTCGAGAGATGTTGTTGGGCCGATATACTGCTCACGCTAAGTGCGCCAAAAAGTACAACCCACGCAAGTCTTGAACAGTTGATACGGGGAATTTCAAATCGATCGAGGGACATTCGAATTTTCATCGGCGTGGGCAGCAAACTTCCTGTGCTCTTCTCTGACAAAATCTGAAACTGGTTTTAGAGTTCCGCAAACTCTTTCAATAGCGAAAGCTTTTCGTTTAGCGCGGCATTCAACATCTCTTCGGAAATTTCGTCGTGGGGGTTATTGCTCAAAGCGTCGAATGAATTGTTTACAGCCTGATCGATTACCAATAAGTTTCGATCGAAGGTCTCGCGCATTTCCGGGTTCCAACGAGCTTTGTTGTATTCCACGCGCTGGTTCCAATAGCTGATTGCTTGCTGTTGCTGGTTTATTCGATTACGCAAGTTGGCAGCAGCAAGGCTCAGGTTCTCGGGAGAGGATGCAGTCGGCCTGGTTGACTCTCCTCCGCGAAAGCCGCGCATTCCTACAGCAGTCGAGAGCGCGACCAATAACACTATCGCCGCCACCGATGCAGCCATTTGCGGAAACGAAAGCTCCCAGGTGCGGCCTGCCCATTTTGACAGAAAGCTTCGACGCGGTGCAGGCGTCGCGGCGCCCACAGGTGCGCTCGCTTCAATTACGTTGCGGATGCGCATCCAGAGCGCCTGCACATTGGGAGGCGCGTCGTACTCGCCACGTTGCGTCTTGCAAAAGCCTACGATCGATTGCAGATCGTTACGCACGTCGGCACAGCCTAAGCACTCTTCCAAATGCAAATTGAGAGTTTTTTGATCTTCCTGACTCAGGGCTCCATCAAGAAAATCGCTAACCAGATCCTGACACTTATCGCAGTTCATTGTCTTACGACCTCTAACAATGCCCGGCCGACGTTAGTTAGAAACCACAGTCTCGAGCGTGGGCAATTTTGGTTTTCCAGCAATCAAGGGGAGACTGCGTTAAAAATTCGACATTTCGCACTAAGTTCAGAGCACTTCAACCCTTTGGTTTCAGGAGAATGAAACCGGGCGAGCTAGCTTGGAAGCTACTCATTCATCTTCTGTTGCCTCAGGAGGCCGCGCAATTTCATTCGGGCCTTGTGCAGTTGCGACTTTGAGGTCCCAACCGAGCAACCCAGCATCCTGGCTATCTCTTCGTGTTCATGTCCTTCAATATCGTGAAGGGTAAAGACCGTGCGGTAGCCGGGGGGTAGTTGGGCAATAGCTTTATCGAGCGCTATGCGATCCACGACCGGCATCGCATTGGGGTTTTCGGTGCCTTTTACTATCTGAACCGGAGTTTCACCATCGTCCGTCGTTTGCTCCATCTTGACGCCCCGTTTGCGAAAGTGCATCAAGACCTGATTAACGGTAAGACGGTGCAGCCAGGTGGTAAAAGCTGACTCGCCACGAAAGCTTCCAATTTTTCTAAAGAGCTGGATGAAGACCTCCTGTGCGAGGTCTTCCGCCTCCGAGACATTGCTGGTCATTCGCAAACAGAGCGAGTAAACCCGGCGGTTATGACGCTGATAAAGCTGCTCGAAGGCTGCCATGTCCCCCTGAGCGGCTTTTTGAGCCAGCGCATAATCCGTTTCCTGCTGAGTCTCGAGTTCGGCTGCAGTCACGTGTTCGTATTAGGGTAAGCTACGGAATTACTTACGTTTCCGCGCTTGTTCGCCTCGATTATCACGTGTCCGCCTTTTTCAAGGGAGCGACAACCCAGGGGGTTGTCCTCAACGCGGGTGTGATGCGGCGCTTTGAGCGCGTCGTTGCCTTACCCGACCTAAAAGATATTTGAATTTCGCCCGCCGCATCAATGCTTTAGTCCGACGCTGTTCAGGTCCAATAGGTGCGATCGAGTGAACGATAACCTACCGCTTCGGCCACATGCGCGGAGCGGATCCCTTCAGAACCTTCCAAATCTGCGATTGTGCGACTGACTTTCAGGATACGGTCATACGCGCGTGCTGACAAGCCCAGTCGAGTCATCGCCCGTTCGAGCATCTGCTCACTATCTGCATCGATGCGGCAGTGGCGTCTAATCATGCGCGGCGTCATGGCAGCGTTGGAAAAGATCTTTTCCTCTGCAAGTCGATTTAATTGCTTTTCTCTCGCGGCGATGACTCGTTGGCGGATAGTTGCCGAGTCGTCGGTTTCCGGCGGCGTCTCGCCAGTCAAATCTCTAAACTTCACCGCGGGCACGTCGATGTGAATATCTATGCGATCCAGGAGCGGCCCAGAGATGCGCCCTACGTAACGCTGTATTTGCAGAGGAGTGCAACGGCATTCGCGTGTCGGGTCATTCCAAAAGCCACAAGGACATGGGTTTCCTTGAGACGGACACGAACCGCCGAATTTATCTGCGGATAGCAGCGTAAAACCGCCAAGGAAGAGGCACCTGCGCGTAACGGTCGAGGCGATACAGATGGCTCAGTGGGAACCGTCACGCATGGCGGCCTTTTTCAGCGGCATCGCACAAGTGGTTAAAGCGCGAAGGGGAGACTCAGACTAAAGAAGTAAGGGCCGCCACGCGAATGACGGCCCCGAAAGGTCAGAAAGAATCAGCAACCGGGATTGTATCCCAGAGGAGAACTTAAGAAATGGCAGTCAAGAATCTATACAAAGTGCAGTTGGACATTAAAAAACGACAACGATGGCTAGAGAACTGGGTGACACTTCGCATTGTCGCAAATGGCAATCTCCATACTGCGATTAACAAAGCCGAGCGAGTCGGTAAGCGCCTGTGTGATGCCCAGAAAGCGCGAGCCACGAGTATTGAATGGCTCGCAGAAATTGATGCGGTATAAGGTTTTGAAGGGGAGAGGTATATGAACACAACAAAACTATCAGCGGTTAAGCGGGTGTCGAAAGCGGAGCAGCGGCGGCGCAGCGTTGCGGTGGCTATGCCCGACGTGCGGGAGATTTGCGCGAAGCATGGACGGTCGATTGTGACGGGATGTCTCAATCGAATAGCTGAACTTGAAAAGAAGTCGGAACAGATTGAAAAACTGCGAAAGGAAGCAGACGCGCTAGAGCGCAACCTGTCGGATTTCGCGCTTCGCGCTCAAGGGGCAGGAGGCTAGTTACTGGCTCCGCTTCGGGCCTTTACCCCGACGATACGCATTGCGCTCGTAATGAAAATGAAAATGATTTTGAAGTTAATCACGAAAAGCTAGGGACGCGGTTGAGGTTTGGAATCCATTCTGGTTAGGGAGGCGAAAGGAAGGACGGGAGCGATGAACGTTGTTGAGTTTGTGATTGAGTCGAATCGCATTGAGGGCATTTTGCGCCCGCCTACCGTGGAAGAAGTTGACGCCACGCGGGAGTTTGTATTTAGCGCGCACGTCCCTACCGTTGAATCGCTGAGTTCTCTGGCTCTTGTGTACGCACGGTCTCACGGAGTGTTGCGCGATAAGGTGGGTATGAATGTGCGCGTAAGTTCTCACGTTCCGCAGTCGGGCGGGCCGCATATCCGAGCGAACCTCGCTGGACTATTAAAGACTGTTGGCGAGAGCGACCCGTTTGAGTTTCACGTTGCTTATGAGTTGCTGCATCCGTTCATGGATGGCAACGGGCGCACGGGCCGAGCGTTGTGGGCATGGCAGATGTGGCGAACAAGCCCCGAATGGCTTGACCTGAGTTTTCTCCACGCTTGGTACTACCAATCACTTCGGGCCGCTGTTCCACAGAGAGGCCATTGTCGGCGTTGCGAGCTTCACGGAGGGGGATTCTGCCGTTGCGGATGTCCTGAGTGTTTTGAAGCACGTAAGCGGGTAAGAGAGGCGAACGACGTAAGGCTCCCATCGGTAGTCTCGTTTGTTGTTCCCGGTTGTCCTGTGACGAAGCCCCGTCAAACACAGTCAGACAAATGGAAGAAAAGGCCGAGCGTGATTCGTTATCGAGAGTGGGCGGATCAAGCCCGCGCGGAATCTCGGAAAGCAATCGGGCAGAAGTTTCCCGGCATGGTGCTAATGGCTTGCACCCGAATGCGCGTTATAGCCTTTTTCCCAATTCCGCCGTCATGGAACAAGGTGGTAAAGGAAAAGATGAAAGGACAGCCGCACCGACAATCAAAGGATGCTGATAACATTTTGAAAGCATGTAGCGATGCGTTATTCCCAACAGGAGACGCCCAGATTTACGACATGCACGTGATGAAGTTTTGGGCAGACGAAAAGGGGCCGAGAGTGGAGATAACGATTTACTGACCAAAGGGCCGCACTAGTCATTCTTGTTTTCTCCGGTTTTCAAACTGAGTTCGTGGAGAAACCGATATAACCCGTGAAACGCAACAGCTTCATTAGCGGGGCAGCCGTCTAGCGTTAGAATGAAGCGCGATGCAGAGGCTAACGACAAAAAGTGGGAGACGAAAACATGGACACATCAATCGCGGTAAGTCAGCAATCAGCGGGCGCGTCAATACCGCCTCTGCCGATAGCGGGCATAGAAATTCCTAGTTTACCGAAGTGCTTCAAGGTTACGACTATCGGTTTAACTGTAACTGGCGACGCCACAGAAGGTCAGCTTGTAAAAGCCGTCGATGCAATCGAGAAGACTGGTGCAGGGGTTCAATGGCAACTTGGTGATGCGCTCTTGGAAATCAAAGGCCGTTACCCTGATCGAAGTCTCATCTTGATGAATGAAGCGCTGGACAAGATTCGGGAGAAACATGGACAGGCAAGCCGCAAGCAGGCCATGCAAGTGGCGATCCGTTTCCCAGAGGGTACACGTGTACCCTCGTTAAGCTGGTCGCATCATCGAGCCTGCGCATTCTTTGACACACTTGAAGAGCGCCTACACTGGATTCACTTAGCAAGAGATAACAACTGGAGTGTTCACGAATTGGAGAAACAAATTGCCGCTGCCAGTGCGGAGCCAGAACCGGACATAGATCCCGACCTTTATGTGCTCAAAGATCCTGCGGTGCGAGCGTACCTTGAAACGGACAAGGAACGGCAGCGAAGACAGTTCCACGAAGTACCGGACAACGCGCCGTTTCTTAGAGACCTTCTGATCAGCCGCATAGAAGCGATTGACTGGCAGTTAAACCGCACCGTTGAAACTGACTGTAATCTTGTCCGTGATGCTGTATCCGAAACAATGGGTACATGGCAACAAGTGTTCTACTGGTTGAAAGATCGCAGCCGGGTCGTTAGTCCGCCTGATGTTCGTGCCTATCTGAGTGAGCTAGCAAGTGCCGGGAGAATCACCGAACAGCTAGACGAGAAGCCAAACCCGACCGCAAAGGGCTCGACTGCAACCGTTTATAAGCCACGGCGAAATCCAGTTGACGACAAACGCGACGAAGAAAAAAGATCGTTGCTGGCCGTGTGAATCTCGATAAGGTTGGGTGTGAGGATTGGGACTAGCCTGCGTAATCTGAAATTAAGAAAATAAGAGATCGGTAAATTACGAGAATCACACGCACGGTCGGGATTATCGTATTAAAAGTTTCAGAAATTAAGAATTCAGGTTAAGCAGGATATAGAACCGACGATGAGATGGACGCTCGTAAGCTGCTGGTAGATCAGGCCAGCGTATCCCTTCCGAGGCGGCTAGCTTGTGCGGGCGGGGAGTAATTCCAGAGGCAGGATAGAAACAGGGTGTGCGATTAGCGCGCAGAACCCTAACCTTGGCTACGCGACGTAGTTAACAAAATCTGAAGGCATGCAATCCATTTCGGTAGCGGAGGCGAGAGAATTAAACTTTAGTCTGGTGGTATAATTCAGTCTGATCTTGGTTTCACTTTGCAAAGGAGAAGCTTATGAAGAAGTTGGTTGTTTCCATGCTGATGTCCATCGTGCTCGTTGCAATGGTCATCAGTTTCGCGCTTGCACGAGGCGCACCTAACGAAAATGCATTCACCGATCAGGCCACTGTCTCGGTTGACGTATCGCCCACATTGGCGAGCGTCCCGCCGATGACAGTCGGCTATGACGTGATTCAAAATATAAGTACACCAGCCGCGCCACACGTCGCCAACGTGCAACTCGCCGCTTCCGATATATCGGCACAGGTGAGGCAGAGCACTACAGGCGATAAGCGCAATCTACAAAGCGCGGCTTGAACAGAAGAGATGACTCGGTTTCGGTTCGACAGCAAACCCATGTGAGAGCGCGGCGGAAACGTCGCGCTTTTGCTGTATTTATGAGCGACCAAAGCTGACCAGATAGCAGGTTCGGGAACAAAACCTTTGGGTGATATGGCGGCGAGCAAGGCCGAAGCCTGCTTTACATAGCTCACGGAAACCGAATAGACGCCTTCATAGCCTGATACGTCTCGCCACTCTTCGGTTTCAAGTTCTTCTGGTGTAAATTCCTGAATAAGCATGATCTGAACCTCCACAGACAGGTTAGGATTGTGATTAGAGCCGCTGGAGTGTTGATAGCACCCCTGCGGCTCGCTTGATTTTACCACGACGTTGCTGATCCCATAGGAAAAATAAACCTCGCGCCTCCGTTACTATCCCTCCAATGACAGATACGACAGTGGTTGCGCTTATAGGAGGGATTACATCAATAACCGCTTCTTTGGTGGCTGCATATTCATCTCGTCAGGCAGCAAACAAAGCATCTGAAGCAGTTAAAAAAACTGACGAGAACACTAAACTAACGCAAGCTACCTCCGATAAAGTCGATGTAGTTGATACCAAGGCTACTGAGATCCACCAGCTTACGAATAGCCATTTGTCGGAGATTACATCTCAGTTGAAAGTAGCCTTGGAAAGAATTAGCGGGCTAGAGCAAACGGCAGATGCGATTGCAAAAGAGCGTTCTTTCAGCGACAAAGAGCGCGCCGAAGGACGGACGCGTGCGGACGTAGAAAATGGTGCAGACGATCCTTTGCCGGTAGTGGATCATAAAGTAGTGGAAACGCTTGATCGAATAGTGACGCCAAAGCTCGATAAGATTCAAGGTGTCGTTGATGATGTAAAGGACAAAAAGTGACGGCGCTGAGGTATGCAATCCATTCTGTTTGCGGAGGCGAAGAGGCAGTTATAGATGCCGCAATATCCTGAGATTCGCCTAACAGGTTGCCAGATAAAGAGTCTTGAGAAAGCCCGTGTAGTTGCCGCCGCGCTTCACACGCTAGAAGTTGAGACGGGCATTAAGGTCTGCCGCGTCAATCTCGTTAACTGCTTCATCTGTCCCGACATTGACGAAGCCGCGCTCGACACCTTGAATCAAACACCAATGGAGAGAGTTCTGCAAACAATTATCCGCGAAATTCGTTCCCAAAGATAGGTGGGCCAGCGGTGTTTTGGTGGTAAAATAAGAGGCATGAAATCAAACTCTCAGGCACTTTTAGGTTTTGGAATATTCGTTGCTGGTATAGCCCTAGCGGCCATCGGCTTCATTGTCGCTTACAAAGCAGCAGGGAGGCTTGATTGAAACTATGATTTACAGTGATCCAACATTTCCCGCCAAGATGGCTGAGCTAAACGCCGAGTGTATGACGTTGACCATTCACCGTGAGGCAGAAGCGCGGCGCGAAGGTTTCTGGCGTATCTACGCAGGCGATAAGCTACTAGGTAGCGGCGTCACAAAGAAGGATGCGTGGCTAGCCGCATGGCGCAACGTGCGCCCCGCTAAGATGGCATTGCCTCCCGTATCCTCGACGCTCTGATGTCTTTCCTTCTCCAGTGCTTCGCCTGCTTATCGTGATAAAAATCAGGATCAAGATTCAGGTTAGACGCCCCTGCTACGGTAAAACACTACACGAAATGAGGCGTTGTAATCGAAGCCGCTTGGGTTTATTCTAATCGGGTGAAGGAAACAACGATTTATGGCGATGAGGAAGGGTTTCACTTAACCGTGCGCCCCTCGTTCGGTGGCGACGGGTTCGAGTTGACGGTATGGAGACGTAATCACGGAACCGCTGGCTTTACTGTCTTTGGGCGAGAGAAGGCGGAACGCCTTGCGGCCTTTCTGTACGAGGAATTATTGCCCGAATATAACCATCAAGAGCGCCAGCAGAAAATCGAAGTTCAGAAAATCATGAACGAACTGGCAGCGCGGCCCAAGCCAAAGCCAGTGAGGGTTGCAAAAAACGCCCCGAAGATTGACGTGCTGATTTGTCCTGAATGTTCCGAGTTGATACCGCTGGAAGACGTAAGCGATGAACGGGTTTACGAATGCGGTGAGTGTGGCACGTCCGGCGCGGGAGATGATGCGCGACGTTGTGATCAGTGCAATAAGTTTACCGCGAAGGTGTCGGAAACAAGTTGCCCGGAGTGTGGAGGCGCGATGGATGACGCGGAGAAGGCGCAAGCGCAGCGAGCCACTGACAAGACAACGCTTGTTCAGGTTGAGGGATGAAGCTAACGACTAAAGAACTTATCGCCATCCACATGGCACGTATCGGCGCGAAGGGCGGCAAGGCTACATCTGAGGCTAAATCAGCGGCGGCGCGAGAGAACGCCAAGAAGGG
This sequence comes from Acidobacteriota bacterium, assembly GCA_038040525.1. Taxonomy (GTDB): domain Bacteria; phylum Acidobacteriota; class Blastocatellia; order Pyrinomonadales; family Pyrinomonadaceae; genus PSRF01. The sequence continues at coordinate 32,668 of JBBPIC010000034.1, forward strand.
TGGAAGGCCAAAGGGCACTAAGAAGAAAAGTCAGAAGGGACAGAAATGAAATGTATCTGATTAAGCCCCACAGGAACTTAGGGTTTTCCCGAATTGAAACGTCGAATACGAGCGACGTGAAGCGAAAGGAATATGAGGCCGAGGGCTATCGCTCCGTTAACGAATTGGAGTTTGAAATTGCCCGCCTAGTTTCCGCGCACAATGCCAGAACTGTCGTTCGCATTGCTCAACAGTTAGGCGGGGAAATGAACGAAGATGGGATTGAACTTGCATAGTCAAGGAGTCCTCGCGCCTCCACAACGTTAGTAGCTCGTGCGCTTCGCACGGCCCTCACCGCACACTCCCGCCTACTTCTCGTAATCTCCCTTAAAAATAAGAATCAAAAAGAGTTTATCCTGTTCTCTGCTTGAGCAAACCTAAACTCACATTCAACCGTGAAGTCTTCTTTGATCAGTACCGTTCTGCTTTTGAAGTGAAGAAAAGATTAAAGGCGTTCTACATGCTTCCATGTTTTGCCTTCTCTTATGGAGTAGATCGCTTGCTTACAAACGCCGTACTTTCGCCCCAGTTCCGTCAATCCCGCACCGTGCTTGAGGGCAACCAGGATCTCCCGAACACCCGACTCCGTAAGTTGAGCGGTATTAACCCGTTCGCCTCGTGCGGATCGTTCAGGATGTGTATAGCGCCCGTTCTTTTTCCCGATTATTCCCCGACCTTTGGCGGTCTTATCCCGAGCGTTGTCGAGATGTGTTCCAAGGAAAAGATGATCCGGTCTTACGCAGGGCGGGTTGTCGCAACGGTGAAGGACGCACAGATCGCCTGGGGCTCCGTTCGCCATCTCCCACGAAACCCGGTGAGCATGAACAAATCGGCGGTTATGTTTTATTCCGCCGTAGCCGTCTTTATCGCGGCGCGCCGTCCATACTCAAACAGTTTGCGGGCCGCTTGTATTTTAGCATAGGAACCCGATGGCAACAGCGGCAAAGGCATGCAGGAAAGCACTTGCGGACGCTACTGAGCGGTGGCCTAACCGCAACCGTGCCTCGGACGGCATCATGGGCGATGCCGCGCACCAAGCCCGCAAGAGCGACCATAACGACGGGAACGCCTTTGACGTAACGCACGATCCAAAGAACGGCCCGGATGGAAACGTACTGACTCGCGATCTGGTAGACGCCAACGACCCGCGAGTCACATATATCATCTGGAATAAAAAGATATGGAAGCCGGGGAAAGGGTGGGCGAGATACACAGGCGCTAACCCGCACACAAAACACTTTCACGTAAGCATTAAGGCTTCAAGCCGGGATGATTTGCGATCGTGGCCGTGGACGCCGGGAGCCGTGTCAATTCTTTCCGTTGCAGGGACGCTGGCCGCTGCTCCAAAAGAAGTTGAGACCCCGCCAACTGTTCAGGAAGAAGCCAAAGGCGTTACCACGTCGGACAAGCCAGCAAGCGAAGCTGAGGGCACGCTACCGCCAACACCAGCGGTAGAAATCAAAGCATCGGAAACCTCGTGGCAAGCCAGACTGGGTTCTATTTCGATACCCACTGGGGTTACGGCTGCAATCGCGGCAGTGGCAGGCTTCGTAGGGAATATCCCGCCTTACGCATGGTTTGCACTTGCTGGGGTCGTAGTGGTGGCTATGGTTATCGGCTTCCTGGTGTGGAGGGAGAAAAGCCGTGAGGCCCATGAGCGCACGAAGATCGTTCTGAATGCCGGGGCCGACCAGGACAAAAACAATCTTCGACTGATTTAGTTTTCAACGACAGCGACCGGGCAGCCGGACAGGTAGGCGGAACGAGAAACTGAAAAAGGGAGCGCTATAGAGCTTATGGCAACTAAGAAAGGTAGATTGGTAAGTAAAACGCCGGGAAACGGTTCGCTGTCGTTGAATTGAAAGGGAACAAAGATGTCAGAGCCATTGTGGTTACTAATCTTCTCCGTCCTGGTTGTTATCACCGTAGCCTTGGTGACGACGTACGTTCATCCCGGTGGTAAGCGGATCGTCGCGTTAGGTTCCCTGCTCTTGACGATAATCGCGTGTGTAATCTTCGCTGCTATTCACGTCTTTATCGTTGGCGGTTCGGTATGGGGTTTCGCAGCGGCAGCATTCTTTATCTACGCAGGCTCGAACTTAATCTTTCAGCTTGTGAAGCAGGTTAGCGGGCTGAGTAATCTGTAATGCCACTTGAAAAACGTCCCAACTATTTGAGCCTTGGCGTAGCGGTGTTCGTTGCTGAGGCTATAAGTCTGCTTCCCTGGATAATCACAGGTGAATGGCTTTTGACAATCATCGGGCTAATCTTCTTCCCGCTCTGCGGCGCGCTTTTCGCGATTCAGGAGCATCAGCAGCGGGTAAAGAGGCGCACACCTTGGCCGCCACCAGAGATGTTTGAAGGGCCGAGCGGGCGTGACGATTGGAGATGATTGAAATCGCCCATTGAAAGACGCCGGCCCAGTCTGGCAACGGGTTGATGATTGCAATCCATTTCGGTAAGGGAGGCGTTGAGCGATGAAGTGTCCAAACTGCGGAGACGAAGACTGGGAGTCATGGTACATGAAAGCCCCGTACTTCAAGGTGGAGCGCAGTGGCGTTCAGAGCGGCACGCCTTATAGCCCGCCGGTGCATTGGGCAGAGGGCGAACAGACTTGCCCGAAATGCGCTCATAAATGGTGGGTTACGGACAGCGACTAAATGACCCTGAAAGCTAAAATCATATCCGGGATCAACAGGATACCTTCAGCATGGAGATTCGTGCTTTTAGTTTCCGCAGCGTTGTTGATTGTGGTTCTCGTATGGTTCTACGGAATGCGGCTTTGGAACGGCGTCGGCAACTGGATGTACCACCACAGCGAGACCGATGCGAAGAAGGAAATCTCAGAGATTAAGACTGAAGCCCAGCAAGCTAAGGACGTTGCTCGGGACGCATTGGCGGCATATGAATCTCAGAAACGAGTCACGGACGAAAAGGAAGCACAACGTGCACTTGCAGAAAAAGAACTCATGGACAGGCGCAAGACCACGGATCAGAAGCTGGCCGCATATGAAGCCGCTGTGGATGCTCGCCCTACTGTTACTGGCCCCGGCGAGTCTACCCGAGACATGTGTCTACGGGCAGCGGCCCTCGGCATCACCGACGCCGCGTCCTGCCAGTGAAGCAGAGGCAGAGGTCAAGCAGCTTAAATCCCTGCTGGGTACAACGCTGGACAGGCTTACAGATGCGACCAAGCAATTGGAAACCGTTCCCCCGCTGGTCGAAGCAATTAAGCAAGAGCGGATTGCGGCGGAGAACGAGAGGAAGGCGGCGGCAGCGGAGAGGGAATCAGCTCAACGGGAGCGGGTAGCCGCAAGCAAGGCCATAGCCGCCGAAGCCCACGTCAACGAGGTTTACGAGAAGAAGCTGGTGCCGGCCTACGATAAGTTAGTTGAGAAACAGACTGCGCGGATTGACAAGCTCGAAGAGAAACTCGATAAGGCGAATAAACGAACCTTATGGGGAATATTCGGAGCTTTCATCAGCGGAATTATCTTGAAGTTTTGAGACTACGGCAGATGAGCGAGCAAAGGCGGCAATGAGGCGTTTCTTAAAGTGAAAATCTTACGAATCGAGAAACAATTAAATCCCCTTGATTGGCAGTTAGTGCGAGTAAGTTATCTCGATTCACCTTTTCTGGGACACGTTGGACGGATTCACAGGGAACTACAATCTGAAGATGGAACGGTTTATTACGAAGTCGCATTCTTGGGTGAGCTGGATATTCTGGAACACTCGCCGGTAAAGATGGAGTATTTCACGTTTCGGAAGGATTGGGTTGAACGCGAATGACTGAGCGTTTACGTCGGCAATGGAAATCAGGAACTGTTGGCGAGTGGCTGCAAGATATTGGTAGCCCGTTGCCCGCAGACTGCGAATGGTGCGGGCGCAAGGTTAAAGCTAAAGATGTTCGAGTGGTGAAGGTTAAGGGACGGCTGTTCAGCGTGTGCCCGTCATGCCCGCCGCCGGATAACGCAAACGCAATGCGGACTTAAAACCAAGGAGCAGTATGGTAACTAACAAGAAACCAACCAAACGCACAAAAACTCAGTCGCGATCTACCTCTGAAAAAGTCGGCAACTACAAGAAGGACTTCGAGGTTATTAGCAGTTTCGCAGCCCAGATAGTCGCCGAGCACGCCTTGATAGGTGATACTGAGATGGCTCCAGCACAACGTGATCCTGTTGCAATTTCAGGGAGGATGAAGGACAAGGCGCACAACATTGAAGTCATCTGTGGAAAGTATCTATCCGGCACCACAATCGGCGACACTGACGTAGATACGGGCCAGACAGGACAAGTTGGAGGCGGTGAATAATGCTAAAGCCGAATTAAAAGACTGTTCAGCCGCCGGGGCCTTTATTATCTTTCGCAACATATTGAGATGTGCCTGAATTGGAAATAATTAGGATAAGGCGATATTGTGAAAAAAGCCCAATGAAAATGGCGGGTCGCCACTGGGGTAGACACTTTGATAATTTGAAATAAATATCAATGGCACGCGGAGGCAAAAGAGAGGGCGCTGGGAAGCCCAGGGGCAGTAAGAACAAGGCCACACTCGAAAAACAGAAGGTCGCAGAGGCTTTCAATCAACGAGTGATGGTTAAGGCCGATGCTCTGTTTAATGCACAACTGCTACTCGCTCTCGGTTCAATGAAGGTCTTTCGGATAGACGAAACGGAAGGAGAGAAAGGCAAGACAAAACGAGAGCATGTACACGTTACTGACCCGCACGAGATAAAGGCTTTACTTGATGAGCACGACGGCTTGAGCGGAACTGTGGATGGTGTGTACTACTACTTCGCTGACGTGTTGCCGGATAACAAAGCAATTGAGGGAATGCTGAATCGCTCCCTTGGCAAGCCAACAGAGAAGCATGAACACGGCGGGTCTGACGGCGGGCCGATAACGGTTAAGGTCGTCTACGAAACGAAAAAGTCTTATGCCTGACGTAACGGTGCGACTCCCAACGCCGCACCCAAAGCAGGCGCAGTTCATTGACAGCACAGCCAAGCGCATCGTAGTTCGCGCAGGGCGTAGAGGCGGGAAGACTGTTGGCGTTGGCATTCGAGCGGTAAAAAGGTTTCTAGCTGGCAGACGAATCCTTTACGGATCTCCTACGGCTGAGCAGATTCAGCGATTCTGGGCCACGGTGACAAGGGCGCTAGATGAGCCTATCCGAGCGGGCGTTTTCAAAAAAAACGAGAGTGATCACACGATAGAGCTGGTAGGAACAGAGCAGCGAATAAAAGCTAAAACCTGCTGGAACGCAGACACGTTGCGAGGTGACTACGCAGATGATCTGATACTCGATGAATGGCAACTAATGAACGAGGAGGCGTGGGAAGTTGTTGGCGCTCCAATGCTCCTCGATAACGATGGAGACGCGACATTTATTTACACACCGCCAAGTCTGCGATCTCGGAGTGTGAGCAAGGCCAACGATCCACAGCACGCGGCAAAGTTGTACAAGAAAGCAGCAGCGAGACAATTAGAGGGGGACAGGTGGGCAGCCTTCCACTTTACAAGCCATGACAATCCACACATCAGCCAAGCAGCGTTGTCTGAAATCACTTCCGACATGACAGCGGTGTCGTATCGGATGGAAATTGAAGCGGAGGACATCGACGAAGCGCCGGGAGCACTATGGACGCGAACTTTAATTGAGCAAGGTCGGCTTACGAAAGCGCCCGACTTTGAGAGGGTAGTGGTAGCCGTAGATCCTTCAGCAACTAGCACGGGGGATGAGGCAGGGATCGTTACAGTTGGCAAGGCAGCAAAACACGGGTATGTAGTGGCGGATGATAGTATCCAAGGAAGCCCTAAGACGTGGGCGACAGCGGCGGTAACCGCGTACCACAGACACAAAGCGGATTGCATTGTTGCGGAGTCAAACAACGGTGGCGAGATGGTGGCGCTAACGATTGCGACAGTTGACCCAAAGATTCGCGTCAAGTTGGTTCACGCCTCCAGGGGAAAACAAACACGAGCCGAGCCGGTAGCGGCACTATACGAACCGAAGCCGGATAATCCCATTCGCGGACACCATGTCGGAACGTTTTCCGCGTTAGAGGATGAAATGGTGTTATGGGTTCCCGGCGATAACAGTCCGAACAGAATGGATGCGCTTGTCTGGGGCTATACTGAATTGGATCTAACAGCCGAGCCTGCCAAACTTATAAGCTGGTAACTTAAATGAATCCTGATCTGAAATGGGCCTTATCTGAATTCCGCGCACTGGCGAACGGGTACAAACTTGCCCGTGAATACTACGAAGGCACGCATAGACTCGCATTTGCTACTGAGAAGTTTCGCTCTACCTTTGGCGCTTTGTTCTCTGCCTTTTCAGACAATCTCATGCCTGTAATTGTCGAGACTCCCCGCGACCGGCTCAAGTTGGATTCCTTTACAGTAGAAAACGAAGAAGCGCAAGAGAAGGTTGCTGAACTCTGGCGGCGTAACCGAATGAAGAAGCGCGCGGGGGAAGTGCATCTCGACTCGTTCATCGAAGGAGACGCCTACGTTGTTGTATGGCCGGACGATGAAGACATTCCGATCCTCTATCCGAATCGAGGCTCAAGCATTGTTATCCAGTACGACGACCAACAGCCTGGGTTTATAACGAAGGCCGCGAAACAATGGATCACGCCCGACAAGAATGCTCGACTTACCCTTTACTATTCAGATCGGATCGAGAAGTACATCACGAAAAATAAAGTACAGGGCGGGCTGCCTGATAGACCGGGGATGTTCGTTCCGCTTGAGTCCGAGACTGAAACAGCGGAGATGCCCAACCCATACGATAAGGTGCCAGTATTTCATTTTGGGAATCGAACGAGCATTGGACAATTAGGACGGAGTGAGTTGTCTGACTGTATCCCCCTTCAGGACGCGCTGAATAAAACCATTGCCGACATGCTCGTCGGCTCAGAGTTTCACGGCCTACCGCAGCGGTGGGCGATTGGGCTGGAGGATATGGACGCAGCGGAAGCCGGGGAAAAGTACAAACTACAGGCCGGGGGTGTCTGGGGTTCGGTAAGTAAGGATACGAGTTTTGGTGCTTTCCCGACTGGCGATTTATCTCAGTTTGTTGGCGTGATCAACGACTTCAGGAAAGAGATTGCGCGAGTATCGAGAACGCCGTTGCATCACTTCACATTAGAAGGAACGCCCCCGAGCGGGGAGTCGATGAAGACTGCTGAGGCACCTTTGACCGCGAAGGTAGAAGACCGTCAAACGGCATGGGGAATGGTGTGGTCAGACGTGATGCGCTTTGCTTTGGAAATCTCAAGAGTGAAGGATGCGGAGCCCGAGCCAGTTTGGATCGACACTACCCCGAGGTCTGAAATCGACCAGATTGATAACGCCATTAAGAAGGTAGACAGCTTAGGCGTAGACATGGAAACCGCACAGAAGGAATTAGGCTACTCGGACAAAGATATCGAACACTTCACCGAGGAGCGGGCAAAGAATGCGGCGGGCGGGGCGTTGACCGGGAAGGGGGCGGTACAGACAGCGCCGCTGGGAATTCAATCGCTATTTAGTGCAAAGCCTACGGGTAATCTGCCAGCATGACGGAATACCACATATTGAAGGCAAACAGTCTTGAGCGCTTAGAAAAAGGCGTTGAGATAATGATGTCTAAAGGCTGGGAGCCGTGTGGTTCTTTGGCCGTTGACGGCTACAACTGCTATCAGCCCATGACGCGCACGCGGTTCCGACTAAGGATGATCTATTGTGTGATTAAGAGATGGATCACCCAGCTATGAAAGAGAATCCCCATATACCTTCTGACTACGCCGACCGCCTAGACGGATTAGCGCAACTGGCGCGATCTCTGAATCATTTCCATCTGGCGATGTGGAAGGCCAGTCATCGGTGTACGCTGCGGAGTCTTATTAAGACGTGGTGGCTAAGGAGAAAGGAACGATAACGTGGCAGGAGACATCGATTTCTACTTTCCGCTAGTGCGGTGTCTTATGGAACGCGGGCAGTTTGAGTTAACTCAGATACTGGCATCGGCTTGGTTGGTAACGCTGGAGGACGATGAGGCGGTAATTAGCTTCACCGGCCCCCACAGGCACTATCGAGACGCACTGGCGAGACCGGCAATGATTCGACACCTACGTGATGCGATTGATTTCCTCGTGGGCCGTCCGGTGGGAATAAGGATAGTAATCTAAGCTAAAAGAAGAAGGGGGTGATAGCAGTGATTACTGCTCTCTTGCTTTTCTACGTAATGTTTGCGGTGGCTCGGGATGGACATCGCGTCGTTCGCAACGTTTTGACGTTCTACCATAATTGTATTTTTGTTCCTATCCAGCGGCGGCGGGGAAGGATATATCAATTGGGGGGATATAGCTCTTGACGTGGAGCCCGCAAGAGTCAGCGCGAGTGGCGCTTCTTAATCGCGATCTCTTGGCCGACCGCTGCCGTGTCGGGATATTGCCGGGGCTGGATCGCTACTTTACGTCTGTCATTGCTGGTACGTTAAAGGAATCGCGGGTTGTTATATGGAAACGCGAAATCTTTGACCTAGCAACCAACAAGGCTGAACAGGTGTTCTGTGGCAAGCTTCCCCCGGTGAACCCGAACCCAATGGATGAAACGCCTGAGTGGTGGTGGTTTGACGATTTCACCCTACAGACGGAAGTGAAATCAAGTCCGTCAGGCGATGAGCAGCCGTGTGAAGCTGTTTTGGTGCTCCCTAGCCCTAAAACCGGATGGGTTATTTATAGATTCTTCCCGGCAAACTGCTCGGTAGTGATTAAGTCCGATCAGATCATTGATGATCAGGCGGCTGCGAATATTTTAGCTTGTCAGCACTTTATGGGTCTAAAGTTGGCAGCGGTTGAACCAGTGAGGCTACCTCGGGCAGATCGAAGACGATTGGAGCGTGCCAGTGTATCTCAGCCTGATATTAAAATCGTTCAACTGAGAGCACGAGAGCAATCTGAGTGGCACACAACGGGTAATCGTGAATACCATAGCCGATGGATCGTTAAAGGACATTGGCGACGTCTACACGTTCCACGTAAGAGGGACGGTGTTGAGTTTTCGTTTGTAGAGTCCTACGTTAAGGGGCCAGAGTCCGCGCCATTACTTCAGCCCAAGGAAACCATTTATGCAGTCGCAAGATGACCGGAATGAAGTACGATCCCAAACGCCGCCTCTACCTTGACGACCGGGGCCGCGCTATCTCTCCCGCCAAAGTCCGCAAACAGATAGACGGGTTCATAACCAGCGAACAGAAGCTCGTAATCCAAGCCGCGCGGCGATTGCTATCTGGCGAGGCTGAAGTCGAGGCATTTTTCCGGTTCATGCAAACCAAAGTAACTGCGTGGCACAGCATCACGGGCACGATTGCTTATGGTGGCAAGTCTGAGATGAACGTTGAGCGGTGGGCACGACTGAATGCCCGCATATTCTCAGAGTTGGGCTACCTGTCAGAGTTTCAAGCCGATGCTCAAGCATCATTCACCGCTGCCGAGATAATCGCTAACAAAGTATCGATCCAGGTCGCTAAGGAGTTTCCACAAGCCCAGGCAGAGATAAGGGAGAGGGTAAGCCGTGCTTTATTCACAACTGCTCCTTCTGAGGCTGTTACAGTGGCAAAGCGGGCTGTTATAGAAGTAATCGGGGCAGAGGTTCCGATAGTTGCAGGGCCGGAGGCGGGGTTTTTGATTGGTGGAACAGTAGAGAATAGGGCAAGTCTTTATCCTGGCACGATGTGGCGCACGCATGAGATGGAAACGCTCAACCGCGAGCGTGACGCCGGCGTGTTAAAGGGAAGACGCCGGACGGAAGAAGACGGGAACGTTTGTGATGGGTGCATGGCGGCGGCTACAGAAGAATTCATCCCTTTAGACGAAATTGAAGAGATTGGAACACAGGAGTGTGGCCCGCGAGATCGTTGTGAAATCGAGTTCGGCGACGAAGATTCATCCTTCCGCACGTCAGAGATATTCTCAGGAGTGATTAGTGGGCAGGAAAGATATGGAGGGGATGTCGAGTTGAATTAAGCGCGGATCTCGTCAGGCCAATAATCCGACTCCTGAAGAACGTAGCCGCACCGCTGGCATACCCCCCGGCGGAACATATCAGACGGGTGTGTAAATGAACACTGAGGGCAGAGACTCGGATGTTCCCTGAACATCTTGGCAGCTAACCGCTGGCCCTCATCTGATAGGGTTAGCTCAATGCTTATTGATTCGGTTTCCATTTCGTGAATTATACCCATTTCGTAGCGGCGCACAACACCCGTTGCGATGTAAAGGCAGTGGCCCTCTGGTAAGTGGGGGCCGCTGCTTTTTACTTAGTAGCGACCGATTGACGCCGCCGAATCTCTTCCCAGTCAACTACCCGACGCGGGCGAGATCGGTACTCGATTTCCCGCACAATAAGTTCAGCTTCCTCGCGCGGTAATCTCGCTAAGCATGCGCGCATTTCAAGGCTGTAATGAACCGTACCGCCTAACTCGATAATTGGGATAGATTCAGACAGGGGCGGCTGTTCTTGTTGGGTTTCCATGTGCTGAATTATACGCTCCGAAAACTTAAGTTTCCACTATTTAGTAGCATCCTCACTGATGCCGAAACCCAAAGAAGCCCAACAAGACCTGTCCCATCTTACTGACAAGGAATGCGATTTTATTATCCAGCGAGTTCTTTGGAAGTTAAGAGACGCCGTGGAGCCGATGTCGTTCTATAGAGAACTGGGTAGAGGCGTTGTGTTTGAAGTCTCCCTAGAGAACCGGGCGAACGTGCGGAATATGGTGCGATGGTTTGCGCGGGGTGATGGGTAGAGGGCAACAGCCCGGAGAGGGGATGATCCCGATTCAATCGCCGTTTATTTACGACAAGGATATACCTGATGTTTTGCTTCCTGAACTTAAACGCAACCTTGAACAGTGGACGTGGGTTATCCCGGTCTGGTGTGAGCGAGTGTTTGTCGGCTACTCGGTTGACTGTGACGACGAAGGCGCGACGGCATGTTGTCGCGTTGAATACCCGTACCGATGGGCGCGGATTACGTTCTTCCCTTGTTTCTTGACGCAGCACGACCCAGGCAAAGATGCGTTACATGAACTCATTCACATTCCGTTGGCGGTTGCTGGGGATTGGGCGCGGGAGAAGTTCAAGACTCTTGTATCGGAAGACGACAATCCGACGTTGCGCCAAAGTCTATTGGACGATTTGAAAGATCGGGTTGAATCAGCAACGGAAGATATAGCGAGTCGCATTGCGGCGCAGACAAAAACTTAAACTTCCGATTCGTGGTACTACTTTTTACATGGCAGATGAACCCAATACCGATGCAGCGTTAAAGACCGGAGACGACCCGGAGAAAAAAACGGACGCCAGCACGGACAAGAGTACTCAGCTCGAAAAAACTCCTGAGACTAAGTTACTCGCACCTGAAGAGGTCTCGCGCATTGTTGCCCGCGAAATATCCAAAGCCGAAAAGAAGTTCAAAGACGCGGCGGATAAGGCGCAGGTAGATGCAACGAAGACTGAAACAGAACGGTTGACAGGGGAAATTAGCGAGCTGAAGGCCCAGATACGAGAGCGCGATACACGTGATGCGGTGTTAAAAGCGGTGCAAGACAAGAAGTTTGCCGCTCGAAACCCGCAAGCGGTTTATCGACTCATCAAGGACGAGTTGGATATTACCGATACCGGGAAAATCAAGAACCTTGATGAAGTGCTCACCCAGGCCAAAGCTGACTACCCTGAACTGTTCGGACAAAAGCCTTCGGGCTCGGCAAATGGTGGAGAAGGGGCAAATCAAACCCCGGCGTTCGACATGAACACGCAACTCCGCCGGATGGCCGGTCGATAGTTTAAGGAGTTAGCATGGCCTACGATAATGTGATTTCCAGAACGGATGCCCAGGCGCTTATCCCTGAAGATGTAGCGACCGAGATCATTCAAAACATGACCAAAGAGTCGGCGGCGCTTCAGTTGATGAAGCGCGCGACTATGGCAACCAACCAACAGAGAATGCCGGTTCTCTCTGCCCTTCCTGTCGCCTACTTCGTAACTGGCGACACCGGCCTCAAGCAGACAACCGAAGTCGCGTGGGCTAACAAGTACCTCAACGCAGAAGAGATCGCCTGCATCGTTCCTATCCCGGAAGCGGTATTGGAAGATGCGAGCTTCGATGTGTGGGGTGAAATCAGACCCAAACTTGAAGAGGCTGTAGGGCGCACGCTCGATGCGGCTATCTTCTTCGGCGTCAACAAGCCTGCATCATGGCCGACTGACATCGCTGCTAACGCTGTATCCGCCGGCAATGTTGTTGCTCGCGGAACCGCATCACAGGCCACTGGCGGAATCGCCACCGACATCTCGAATGTAATGGCGGCGGTTGAAGATGACGGATTTGATGTCAATGGGTTCGTTACCACTCGCTCCTATCGGCGGTTTCTCCGCAATGCCCGCGCCACAGACGGCCAGAAACTTCTTGATATTTCCCTCAGCACACTTGAAGGCGAGCAGATCGTCTATGCGATGGGTGGACTGTGGCCCACCGGCCTCAGTGCTGCCGAGCTTTTCGCTGGGGATTGGAACCAGTTCATTCTCGCGGTTCGCCGGGACATGACTTACAAACTTCTGGATCAGGCGGTGATTCAGGACAACACTGGCGCAATCGTCTACAACCTTGCACAGCAGGACATGGTAGCCATGAGGCTAACATTCCGCGCAGCGTGGCAGGTTGCGAATTTCATTACCCATGAGCAAGGCACAGAAGCCAATCGGTATCCGATGGCGGTTCTACGGTCTCCTGCCTCGTAATAGGGCAGCTTTCAAATTAGAAGGAGAATAAATCAATGGCAAACGAAGGCTCGCCCCTATCACAAACTTTTACCGCGACGATTGACGCGGCTGCGGCGAATGCCGACAGTTCGGGCGCTTACATTACGTGTCCATACGCGGGCACGGTAACACTTGCGGAGATCATCGCGTCGGCTGCTATTACTGGGGCTGACACCGAGAGCCGTACGTTCCAATTACATAACCGAGGTCTTGCCGGGATAGGCACAGTGCTTGTTGCGAGCAAGGCTTTCGTTAACACAGTCAACGCCGTGGCTGATGACAATACGGCTTTGACGCTCTCGGCTACCGCCGCAAATCTCGTAGTTGCCGCCGGCGACGTGTTGGAGTTCACGAGCTTGCATGTTGGCACAACTGGGCTTGCTGGTCCAAAAGCGCAGGGCCGGGTAACTATCAGCCGTACATCGGGAGCGTAATGGCTCTGACGGCTGAAGAAGAGAGGGCGCGGGTGTACCGTGAGCAAGCGAAGAAGCGCAAAGAGTTTCAGGAATTCTTAGCGCAGAAACGCAAGGGCAATGATTACGCCCGCCGCCTACTTTGTGAGAAGACAAAACCATTACTCCAAGGGGAGAGGGGAGATTCAAGCAATGAGTAAGAAGGACGCAAAAGGCGATTCGGGATCGCACGAAGTGCAAGAGATCGTGGACGCGGAAGAGGACAAGGGGCACACAGGCACAGTGCCTGATCCTACGCCGAACGCGAACTACACCGTGGCAGGAGTGACGGCTGGCAAGCCTACTCCCGAAAGTCCGGAACCGCTCGAAAAGAAATAGTCAATGGCTTTAACCGACGCTCAACTTGAAAGCGTGCGGCAGATAGTGGGGGATAAATCATTCTCTACTATTCAATCACTCTGCGCTGAGAAACTAGTGCCCGCTTCCGTTGAGGCGGCAATGGTGGCTGACCTGGTTCTTTACGAAGCCAAGAAGAATAAGACCATGAAGATGCATGGTGGCACAGATGGGATCGACATTGATCCGGGCCGCATTGACCGGAAATTAAGGCGGAGAGTTTTACAACGGCTGGATTTACCTGTGCCGCCGTCAAGCGGTGGGCTGTTTAGTATTCCGGTCGGCGCGGGTTACTCGGACTACTGCTAATGGGCCTCGACTTAGCCGACGATATTGAAGACGCGCGGACGGAGATTGACGATGCCGGGCCAGACATCTTCACCGATCTTTGCAACCTGATTGCCCCGACTTCTGCGGCGGATGGATTTGGGGGATCTACCCAAACGGACGTAGTGGTTGCATCAAACGTTCCTTGCTCTATCAAGGCAATGCGGAGCCCGATGCAGATACAGATCGGAGGTGGCGGAATAACAACGCTGACGCACGAGATCAAGATGGGCCAAAACGCGGTAACGAAACTAATCAGGCCGCACTACAAGATTGTGATTCTCGCGCATCACGGCAAGCTGGAAGTAACGGCCCATAACCCAGTTACATTAGATGGATCAATGGACGTGTTTATGATCATCGGGGCGGCTATTCACGAATGAGCGTTCAGATCAGAAAAACAGGATTCAACTTCGCGGCTCTCTCAGCGCGGATGAGGAGGAACATTGCGGAGGAGTTAAACAGCGGCGCTGAGTCTTGTGTGTCACTGGGCCAGCAACTTGCCCCTGTGAGCGTGGCAGGTAGTAACGGGAACCCGCGAGGATACATGCGCGACCACATCAAGCAAACTGATGAAGCTACGGCAAGTCATCTGAGGGCGGAGATCGTCTCGGAAGCGGATTACAGCGCGTTCGTTGAATACGGGACCGTTAATTCCGAGTCGCAACCATTCTTTACGCCGTCATTTGAAAGCGCACGCAGACAGGTCAACAACGGATTGTTGAGGGCGTTGAAATAATGCTAATCCTACCAAAGAAAATGGACGAGTTTATGTATGTGCCACCGGTCTATCTGATCTATTGCTGGAAATGTGATCACGTTGAGGTCATGCAGAACGGTCGAGCAAGTGAAGGCTTCGCGTCAATGCACAAAAAACACAAGGACGAAACTCAAAGAATTCAGATTCGATACATGACTGAAGCGAGGGCCGCATAGTGTGGGAGACATTAGTGAAGTTCAACAAGCTAAAGCGTGGATATACACAGTCCTCGCAGCGAATAGCGACATCGCGTCCGCGTGCGGTACTCGAATCTACGATAGTTACGTCCCTGGCGCTCCTGCTAGTCGTACTTATCCCTTCGTTATTTTTAATTTCATGGGCGGTAACGATATCAATGCGCTTGGCACGTCGCGGCTTCTCTCAACACCGCTATTCCAAGTCAGAGTTGTTTGCGAAGGAAGGCCCACCGCAACCATACGCCTCGTTGACAAACGAATCTCTGACGTACTCGGCGTGGCCGTGTACCAGCTCAGTGGCGATTGGTATTTCACCGCAAGAAGAGAGCAGCCATTGGATCGACCCGAACTCGACGCGGCAACGGGGCGTCAATACCATAATCTCGGCGGACTCTTTCGACTTTACATTGGGAGAACAGTATGAAAATTGAAGCTGACGTAAGAGTAGTTAAATCAAGCGCGGGTACGGAGGTGTTCATTACTCGCAATGCCGATCCGTACATCAACACCGTATTCCACTTGCCGCCCGACGCCCAAGTTAAGAGCGGGGACTCGATTGAGATTGTGCAAACGCCCGAAGCCAAGCCGCTATCTAAAGCAGAGGCCGAAAAGCGCGAAGCAGAACTTCCCGGAAAGATTGAGCCTGCTGGTTAACTAAAGGAGATCAATTATGGCCCGTGCTAAGGTTAATCAGTTAGTTCAGGTAGGCGTCGAGTCCACCAAAGGAATTGCTGTTGCTGCTAATAAGCAACTGCCGTCAATGGATCTCCGTCTGACGCGCAACTTGAACGTCGCTAAGTTTCGAGCGATGGGCTACAAGCTCCCTACGGCAAAGCAGATCACCCAAGATTTTGGAGTGCTCACTCTTAACGAAAGCCCGATAAATTTCACTGAACTAGCTTACCTGCTCTCTACTATCGTTACCCCTGTTATCACCACCCCCGGAGGCGCGACACTGGCGCGTAAGTGGCTATTTACCGTTCTCGCCTCGGGCACTGACGATTTCAAAACGCTAACAGTCCAACAGGGCGATTCCGCTGCCGCCCGTCAGATGGCTTATTCAATCCTGACGGATCTATCGATATCCCTCGGCAACGATGGTGTAACGATGTCCGGGAGCGGCTTTGGACGAGCGCCGGTAGCCGGATCGCTAACAGGGTCGCCCACAGCCATCTCTCAATTACCCGGAAGCCCGCGCGGGACCGATATTTTCATGGATGCCATAGGCGGAACTATCGGAACGACCAAAATCGTAAAAGCGATGGCGGCAGCGTTCAACATTTCAGCGAAGCAGGCTCTGCAATGGGTGTTGAACACGACCTACGGTTCATCATTCGCCGAAACCGTTGAGCAGCCGCCAGATTTAACTTCGACTTTCACAATGGAGGATGATGCCCAGTCTCGAGCGCTTTATGACTCGATTGTAGCGACCGCTAATCCAGTAAAGCTCATGCGCTATCTGATAACTGGGCCACTTATTGAAGGCTCTACCTACTACACGCTGAAGGTGGACTTTCCTGCGTCAGTCGAAGCGATGGAAGATACGGACGTTGACGGCAACGTGGCGGGCTATAGCTATACGATGTCTCCTGAGTACAACTCAGTCTTTGGAAACAAGGCGTTTGAAATTGAATTGATTACGACACTCACCGCACTTTAATTTATGGAACTCTCATCCTTTAGTGAAAACATCGTCACTGAGAGATTTGAGCGCAACGGCGAAACCGCGACGCTTCAGATCAACATTGACGCGATCGTGCCTGATTATTACGAGGTGCTACATGAGCGACTCGCGCCTGTCATACAACGATTGGGAGCGCTGACAATTGAGCATCAAGCGATTCAAGATGAAATCCAGAAAGCCGTAGAGCAAGAAGAAAAAGCGGCCAAGAGTAAACGGAAGAAGGCAATAAGCATTGATACGGCAGGACTGGGAGCGCGGCTATCTAGTCTTCAAAAAGAGATTGCCCTGCTGGACAAAGAGACGATTGCGGAACGCCTGACGTGCCCCGTGACACTTCCTGACGGATCGACCACATGCCTACTCAAAGGGTGGGACACGACCGTAGAGGGAATGGCTATTCCCGCCAGTAAAGAAAACATAATGCGATTGGCAGCGAAGGCGGTTCGCGTCATCTGGGAGCGCGTGGAATCACGGCTGGAAACAGTAAAAAAAACAGCGGAAGACCAGACGACTCAGAACCCGATGACGCCCGAGACTATGGAAACTGGCTCGCAGGAATTCACGATTCCACTAAGCGCCCAAGTTATGTAGATGCTCACATGATTGCCCGATTCCTGGGTGTAAGAGTTTGGGAACTATCACGCGTAGCCGTCCATTATCAGGAAGAGGCGCGCGTGATTTTGCAAGCGCAGTACAAGGCGAGAGCTTATTTAGAGGTTCAGCGGTTTAAGTCGCAGGGCGACTTTGGAACGCAGAAGAAGTTTGTACCGAGAGAGCTACCGGAGTTTTAAACCCTTGGCAGAATTAGGCAGACTGACCGCGATCTTCGATGCCGACACTCGCAAGTTTGATGCGGGCGTGCGTGGCGTTGCGGCCAAGGTCTCAAATCTTACTAATACGTTTGGTGGTCTAAGGAGTGGCGGCAGTTCAGCTATCAGCACGCTGTCTGGGCTTGCTTCTCCAATGGCCCTGGCCGCTGGTGGTGCTGTTGTTGCCGCTACCGCTATTGGCGGAACGGTAGCCGGACTATGGAAACTTGTTACATCGGCGGCGGAAGCGGGCGGCGAGCTTCACGACCTCTCACAAAAAACAAACTTTGCGGTTGAGACTTTATCGGGTCTGTCTATCGTGGCCCAGACTACAGGAAGCGACATTAAGGGTATTTCTAATTCCCTTTTTATTTTCCAAGGAAACATGGTCAAGGCTAAAGATGAGACCTCCGCAATGGGAAAAGCCTTCAAGGAGCTAAAGGTTGATACGCAGGATCAGGAACGAGCATTAAGACAGGCAATGAAGTCTTTGTCTGAGATGGGCGCAACTGAAGAGCAGGCAGCAAAAGCAAAGCTACTCTTCGGCAAGGCAGGGAAAGATGTTTTAGGAATCATCAAAGAGACGAACGGCGATCTTGATCTAGCCATCGCGAAGTACGACAAGATGGGTTTGATCATTTCGACTTCTGCGGCGGCGGCTAGTGACAGGTTTAACGATCTACTTGAAGAGACCACGCTTCAGCTCGCTGGTGTGACGCGAACCATCGGAATGGAACTGTTGCCGATGGCAACCAAGGCGCTGAAGGATATTTCAAGTTGGTTGGCCGCGAATAGGGGCGAGTGGAAACAGTGGGGATCAACCATCGCGAGCGTTGTGGGCGAGGTGGTGACTCACATTGGATACATCGCCAAGGGGCTCAAGTCGTTAATGACATTAAGCCCCATTGAGATCCAAATCATCGAGCGAGTGATGCGGGTCGAAGCGGTTAGCCAAGCGTCGAAGTCAAGTGGAGCACTAGGTACTGGAGTAGGTGCTCTTTGGTGGCTGGCAACGCAATCCACCGGGAAACGTGACGTTCCCGTTAACTGGGGCGGTGCATCTGGCGGGGCAATGGGAGGTCGGGGCGGAGGCGTCAGCGGATTTGGTGGCGGCGGCGGTGGCGGAGGAGGAGGAAGCGCAAGGCAAGATCCGGGAGTTCAATTACTGAAGCAGCTAGAAGAACAGTTCCAAGGGTTGATCCCCAAGACTGAAGCCCAGGCTGCAGCGGAAAAGATCCTGGGAAAAGAATTCGCCAACACGCGTGATGAGATTAAGAGAAACATTCAAGTCACCGCGATGGAGATCGATCAACGCAAGATGGTCATGGCGATTACCCGTGAGCGCATCGTAGGGTTAAAAGCCGAAACCGAAGCGATAGAAAAGATGATCGAGATGGTACGTGAGGCTGGGTCTCAAGGGCTTCCCTTCTTCTCTCGCCAACGCACCACGATGGATCTAACGGGGTTGTTAGGAACAGGCGCAACCAGATCACGCAGTATTGCGGACGGCGCTACAAGAGAACGAGTCGCGACCGTTGACGAACAGGTAGCGCGAGAACGGTTAGCAATGATCCGGGAACAGATGGAAGGGCTCGCCTCCGACTTAATGGGTATCTTTGATCGCGCACTCTACGACGGTATCAGCGGAGGCGGGATGCGTGGATTGCAAAGTCTAACACTCGGATTTCTGGATATGATTCAACAGGTGATTCTCGGGAACTTAAAAAAGGCGCTGGCTGAAGCGTTAACCACCGGCGCGTCGGGTGGGAGTGGGTGGTTGTCTAAGATTCTCGGAGCACTGGTTGGGGTTGGTCTCTCAGCAGCGGGAGGCGGCGGGGCTCACGGCGCGGGACACGCTTTAGGACTTGGCTTCGCATCGGGCGGCTTTGTGCCTGGAACTGATAGAGGATTGGATTCCGTTCCCGCAATGCTGCGTCCCGGTGAATTAGTTTTGAACAAACAGCAGCAAGGACGGCTGGGCGGGACGACGGTTAATAACTTTAACATCACAGTCCCCCGGACGCATCAGACAACCAGACAGCGCAGAACCCAAAGAGAGTTGGCCGAAACAATTGCCGGACTACTAACAGCTTAATATGGCTATCCTGATCGACTTCGATGAATGTTTGCTAGACCCCTCTTTGTTCAGCATTGCTCAAGGTGGGCAATCCCCTTTTGTGGGTGGGCCAGAGTATGCCAATGCTCACCTACCAAACAAGATAACCGGAGTAGTTAAAACCGCTGTGCTTCGTTTCGACGAGCTAGAGCGCGGAACATTTGATCTCTCGCTTCTGAGACCCACCCACTTCGACTACTTACTGAATTTCATTAACGGCGGCTACGGTAGTGCAGTTGGGTTTCGGTGTCGCTTCCCTCATTTCAACTCAATGACATTGGAGACAATTGCAGGTCCAGGTGGAATTCAGGTTCCAAACGGAGTGTTATCCACATTCAAACTCTATAAGTCTTCAATTCGCCCAGGCATTACCGCGCGCTCAAACGTCAAGCGAATAATAAAGCCGGTGGTTCAAGCGGCGAAGGCCACAGGCGCGACGCTTTACGAACCTGACGGAGTAACCGCCCGAAAGTTTGTCGGAGACTCAAATGCACCAACTTATGCTGCATTGGTCTTTCGCCTCTACCACGACACCGGAGGCGGAAATGTTGAGATCACTACCGGCTGGACCGTAAACGTTACGACAGGAATCATCACCTACACCACAAACATTCCCGCAACTGGAACTTATGTCAGAGCCACTTGCAGCTTCGATCTTCCTATGGCTTTCACTGACAATCAATTCAACTTACGCGGCGATATTGTGGGCCAAGCTGAGAGCGTGGGAGTGCGCGAGATCGGCCACACAGAGCTAGGAATAGCTTACTAGGAAAACTTGAGCCGTGAGCACCGTATACTGTGCAGCAGGGGACGGGTTGAACGTCTCGCTGGCTTACCGCAAGTTTTTACTCTTGCCAGCTATGATTTCCCGCTTGTCCACGGCTCGCGCTAGAGTATATCTGTAAATGCCAGCAACCACACCACAAAAAGAAAGCTTGGCCTCGAACGTGATTTGGCCGTGCGATATATGGACCATCACGGCACGAGATGGAACGGTTGCCCGCTATGCTTCCCACACCCGCGATCTGGTTTACAGCGGCAATACCTATAAAGCCACGCCTAATGAACCCAGCACTTCTGTAATACAGATTGGCCTTGAGGCTGATACTTCGGAGATGATCGGAGTCTATGACGACATAATTACGAACGAAGATCGCAGAGCTGGCAAGTGGGGCCGCGCAGCTATCGTTAAAGAAATCATCATTGATTACCGCAATCCAGCACTAGGCACAACGCGAAAGCAAAAGGGCTATGTAGGAAAGATCGAAGGCATTGGCGCTTATTCCTTCAAGTTGGAATTCCGATCACTTATAGATTTACTACGGCAGAAGATTGGTGATTTAACGTCAAATAGTGATCGCATTACGACTCTGGAAGCTTTGATTGGGCCAACTGCCGCTGCTGCCTTTACTCACGCGACAACAGTATTTAGCGTCACAGATCGCAGGAAGTTTCAAATCAATTACGTGCAACCTTCGGCGACGTACTTTGTTAACGGCCAAGTCACTTGGACTTCGGGCGCTAACGATGGGCTGTCAATGGAAATTAAGAACGCTGCCGTTGTGAGCGGAAAAACGGAACTTGAGTTGCACCTTCCGATGCCGTCAACGATTGTTGCGGGTGATGGAGTCTCTGTTGTTAGGGGCTACCTTGGAACGCGAGTGGACGCGAAAGCGATCAGCGCGGAAGCGATTTTGAACAGTCAAGGCGAATGGGATATTCCCTCTTTGGGCTTCACGTTGAGGTATCCAGAGTAGCGTCACTTGATCCGAGCAACGGCCCACTTTAGATATTGAAGTGCTTCATTAAAGCCAACTATTTCTTCCCACATGTCGTCACGGTCGTGGTTGTTCGGCCACTTGCGATAGCGAGTAGTGATCGTCTTAGCGCGGGAAAGTTCGGCTATTAGCTTTTGGCTGTCGAGCAGATTAAACGACCCTTTTAACAGCCGCGTGTTCATAATGACCGGAACCCTCTTGTCAACTCGCAGCATGACGTCTGAGCCTGGATAATGCTCTGACCCAATTGAAAGCGTAGCCTTCCCATCCGCATTGACAAATACCCAGAGATCTCGAAGATACATAAAGCAGGAGCCACGGTCCGTCATAGCGTCCTTGCGGCATGATACACGCCATCGGGTTCCCCACTGCCCAAAGTCGTTAGGTGGTAATCCTGATTGACCTGCAAAAGACCCGCTGCCATCTGTGTAGTGAATTTGATAAGTAACTCCGTTTAGGCTTCCAGTTTCAACCTTGCTTTGTACGCAGTTGTTTAATTTCCGCTTTTCTTCCGAAGTCCGAAAATCTTCTTGTGTAGCGCGAATTTTGACACAGGCTGGATCCGGTTCTATTCGAACAGCGGCATCTGGGGTAAAGGACGTATCTGATGAGATTAGATGTCCACTAGACTGGTAAGCCGTGAGAAGGGAAAGCAGCAGTAAGGTTTTCATGTCGGTGAGTCTATTCCCTCCTGAGACCTTAGAGCAAACGAAAAGGGCCAACCGCGTATAGTTGACCCTCTTCCGTCTTGTGCCTGCGGCTTTGCGGTCTGGCTGGGACATCAGCCTTTAACGCATCGATCAGCACCTAACGATGTAATTTTACTATGCTGAGCTTTTCCTGTCAGCCTTTTCCGCCAACCTTTCGGTGGGGGCCACGGCACGCCCCATCTCGCTAATTGCTTTCGCGTGAATCCGCCTCTTGCGCTCTTACCCTTTTCAATATCGGCATCTGTGAGCACGGTTAACGCGCGGTAATCGGTGGGAATGCTGATTTTGTTCAGTAACTCAACCACATCGGATTGAATTATTTCGGCGTCTGTCAGACCGCCCAACTCAATCTCTTCATAGAGTCGATTTATCAATTCGCCGCCGGTCATTTTTTCTCTCCTTTACTTTGAAACTGCGTGTTCAAATCGGACGCGCCGATCATTGGCATCTTTGCGCTGTTCCCTTATCAATCGACTCAGTTGCGACTCGTGTTTTCGCAGCCCGCGCCTCTCTTTTTTTGTTCTCAGCTTGTGTTTATTTGCCAAGTAACTATTCGCCCGACCTACTAGTTTCGGGTTGTGATGGAAGCATTTGAGGCCGAGCCAGCATTCTTTGCAAAGGTCGCCGTAGACCGCTTCGTTTTTGCAGATCAAACAACGATCCATTTAATGAACCTCTAAGGTGTGTTTCTTAGGCATGAGACGCTAGGAAACTTCGGAACGCGGTCTGCCCAAGCCGACTGTTAATCGGAAAGGTGGTGGCGATTGCCGATTGCCGAAAATGGCATGAGCCCGCTGAGGTTCCCTTACGGTGTTCTCGCGCTCTGCTTTGTCCTATCCTTGCGGCCCCGCTATGGTCAGGGGACTTTACCGGGGATCGGTGTTACCGAAGGTTCAGACAGACTGTCCCGCACTTGGTAGTGCGCCCTGCGTCACGTTCCCCTAAAGGCTCAGCAGACGACCGATAGGGTTTTAGGCTGTTACTCAAAAGCCTCATAGTTTCCGTCCGACAAATTGTTACTTTGGGATTGGAGAGCCTTGGTAGGAATCTTCAATCCGTGAACAAGAAAACTCTACACCACTATTTCAACTTACGTTTTCGCCGTGGCGTGGTATACTCGAATCCTTCAACCTGAGCGCAAAGGGATCCGATGAACACGGCAAAGCCCGCAACTCGAAAGAGAAGCGGGCTGAGTCGTCTATGCGGTCTTGCGCCCTTTTAACTCGGCGAGTCCGGCCATGTAATCCCGTTGGGCTTTGTCGCATTCTTTTGTATAGCGGAAGGCTTGTTTTTCGACCTCGTTCGCAACCGTCTCGCGATCGCCAATCTCGTAAGCCCGACTTGTCGTTAAATCCTGCAGTATTAGAAATGATCGCACTAGTTCAGGGTCGCTGTATCGCCCGCAAACAATTTCAACGTGGTCAGCAATTGTTTCGTCAATTTCGATCCATTGTTCAGGGCGAGTAGCAAGGTGTAGGGGTGTTCGTGGTTTACGCGTAGCCTTCCCATTCGGTGCTAGACGTTTCCCCATTCAGTGCTAGACAGAGTAGGAATTTTGCGAGTGTTGTGAGTGTACTAAAAACGTAAATCCCGCCAATGCGCTACGCTTCCGTTCTCATGCCACAGGAAGCGATCCCCACTAAAGCCAACCGCCAACAAATCATAGAGATCGCCCGCTCGTGGGGGCCGCGTCGCGATGACGCCGGGAAGCCTATACCTGGCACTGGCACTCCGTGGCGTCACCAAGGAAACACCAAACATCTAGGGGCTGACTGTGAGGGATTCATAGAGGGAGTTTTCCGTGAGGGCGGCTATGTCGAAGTAATTGAGATTGTTCGCAATTACCGGAGACGCGAAGACGGCTCATTGATGCTCGCATTGCTGCAGGAGAGTCTGGACTTCGTGGCCGGAAGCTTAGATCGCGAGCCTGTGGATATGAGCCTTGCCTTGCCAGCGGACATATTTGCGTTTGGTGATGAGTCTCTCCGAATGCCTGACCGCCCCCGTCATCTGGGTATCTATTCAGAACAGCGAACTGACGGCGTGCATTACGTGATCCATATGGGCGACGAACAACACGGACTCGTGGAGCATCGGTTGGACTTGCGGTGGCTCCGCCGCGTTCATTCAGTGTGGAGAGTTCGGGGAATAGACGGGTAGAGTTTTGACGGTGCGTCGGTAGGTGTACCGGCCACGGATTGAGACGCGAACGGAGGGCGCTCAATGGAATGGATGCGACGTTGAAATTTCAAGAGCCACGCGCTCAACTCTTCTTCCTCCTCTTTGGTCAGAGGGTGCTGATCGAAGTTGACAGAAATATCACACGGAGGCCCAAGACCGTTGGGGTTGCCCCTGAGTTGTAACGTGAGGTTGTAGGGGGCGCTAGTGTTAGTTTCAGCATCAGAAGTGATTTTCATAGGCGAATTATACCGTGGATAACGATAAGGACAAAGACAAACCCGACGCCCTCGTCAAGTACGAGCCAAAGTCGCTCACGTTCGCTGAGAGGCTTGATAAGAAGAAACGCGAGCTGCGAGAGGCTTTAGAGCGCGGCGAAGTCTCTGACCCGATTACTGCCGCAATAGGGGCTATCACACTCACTCAGGCGCTATTAGCTGGCGCGTCTGTAGCGATCTCCATTCTTACACCGCTGATTGCGGGCGCTCTTACGCCTAGACAGAAATTCCTTGAGGAGCGCGGGCGTCGGACCGGCGACTTGGTTATTAACTCCGAACTCGGGGTGCTCATTCCCGAAGTGTATTTCGGGGCTGGTGATGATGGTTATGGAGGGTCGTGGGTGCCCGCAATGGTGGGATGGAGTAGCGGGATTCGCAAACACGTATCTACCACTACCTCAACAGCTGGAGGCGGAGGCGGTAAGTTTGGAGGCAGAGGCGCTACTACAGAAGTTAGAGAGATTACCTACGATCTTGATTGGCTGCTGATCTGGGCAAACAAAGGCCCATATCGACTACTGCGAAGTAAAGCCAACGCCGATGTTATTTACGATCTGTATGGAGCCGTCTCGAGCTACGAAGGTGAAGCCGCGTCCAGCTATACCGCGCCAACAGTAATCGCAGCATTTGAACATGCTTCGGGGGGTAGTGAGGTTACATTACAGAACCATGCAAGCGGAAACGGCGGAATAGTTGAGTGGACTGCCGTGCAATCAAACGGAGCCGCAACCAGGCAGTTATCAATTTACTACCGGACAAGTTCTGGCGGATCGTTTCCCATTGAACTTACGATCAATGGCGGCACACCGTTGGCTATCGCTCTCCCGGCCACGAATGAAGTTTACCTATCCCACACAGTTTCTGTCGTTCTTAACGATGGGGTCAACACAGTTAAGATTCAGAATAAATCCACGACGCTTCATGTTGGCATAGATAAGATTTACTGCTTTCCCGGGCATTCAGCGGCAACTACCGGAACGGGAATTCTTGATCCTACGGTGGGCGCTGATGCTCCTTACGATCCTTTAATACCACCTAACCCGGCGACATCGTACACAACCCCGGTTCTGCGTTGGGATGGGACGCCCGATGTTGAACCCACTGGCGGGCAGACAGGAGTTATGAACCACGGCGGGAATGCCCAATTCGCTATCTACCCCGGCAATACAACACAGCTAACCGATCCGACTTACGAAGCAGCAATTGACGCTCAACATGGAGCTGGGTCTACCCCCGCATATCGAGGGAGATGCTACGAAGTTGATCACGGGTTCTATTTAACCCGATGGGGCGGCATGGTGCCCAATCGCGTTGCTCTGTTAGAGCATGAGACGATCAAGACAAAGGCCCAGTTCGACGCCTTTATGTGTTCACGGGTTGGGATGGATTTAGCGGATCATGATTTCTCTGCATTGGAAACCGTCAGACCTCGGGGATTGCGGATAGCAGGAACTCGATTTGAAGCCCGTGACGCTATGCAGGCAGCAGAGATTCCCTTTGACGTGGTGTACGCAGAACAAGAGGGCGTTTTAGTCGGGAAACTGAAGTATCCCTTCACATCGGTAGTCACTCTCACCGATAAGGATTTTGGGTGGAATGATGACGAAGAAACGAGTGACGGCCCGCTAACCTTAATTGATGTAGTCGAGCCAGATGAAACGGATCTACCGCGCAGGGTAGACGTGAAATATGTTGATCTGGATCGCGACGGTGAGCCGGGCCTTCAAGGCTACGGGAGACAGGTAACAGTTGGAGAAGACAGCGTAACTCTTGATCTGGACTGGACGTTCACTAAAGATGAGGCTCAGGCACTAGCGCAGAAGGAAGTCTATCGGCGACACACCGAAAAGCCATGCAGATACGTTCTCTCGTGGGAGCATTTATGGATCAACGTCGGTGATGTTTTTACCGCCACACTCACCGATGGTTTCACCTACACGATTCTTCACGTCAAAGATTCAGGCGGCTTGGGCGTGCGGCAGTGTGAAGGCATCCTTCTGGATGAGCCGCTATTTACTCAGTCCGCAGTCGTAGACCCGTATGGTTACGAACAACCCATAGTACCGTTGCCGGCAATGACGATCATGTCGTTGCTAGATACTCCACTACTCAGAGACGGTGATATTACGAACAATGATGGAGTGGGTTGGTATTGGGTAGCCACGCGACGTACAGGAACTAACCAAACATGGCAAGGCGCAAGCCTCGTAATGTTTAAGAATGGGGAATGGCAACCTAAGGCAGAGTCTAGTTTACCGGGCACCATCGGCACCGTTATCAGTGTCTCGGATCTCTATTCTGATCCAGATGTTGTCGATATTGTTTTCACTGCGGACGCATCCACGAACATATTCACCAGTGTTGCTAATCTTCTAGTCGATGGTGACGAAATCACAGTTGTCAATACAGGCGGTGCATTACCTGCCTCGCTTGTTGCTGGCACCTCGTATTTTGTCCGGGACAAATCCGGTGACACCTTCAAGCTTGCAGCCACTTCCGGCGGGGCCGCAATTGACATCACTACGGATGGGACTGGAACGAATGCAATCAACGTTGGGAAGATTGTCGTTGATCTCTACGGTACGACTCAAACGCTTTCGAGTGTGACCACAGCGGACATTCTTGGCGGCGCGAACCTGGCTCTTGCTGGAAGCATGCTGTTCAACTTCGCTACCGCAATCCAAGTTGCAGGATTTCCGAATCGTTGGACGCTTACAACGCTTCTGACGGGGCAAAGAGACACCGACGATTACACGGTGAACGTTGCAATCGGTGATCGCTTTGTACTGATCGACGGAGCGGTGAAGTTCGTGCCGATGGAACTCACAGACATCAATACAGAATACGACTACAAAGCCGTTACCGTGGGACAGTCATTGGACGATGCGGCAACCATTCCTGCGGTGTGGACTGGAAACGCACGGAGAACCCGTAAGGTGATAAACCTGATCGGGCTGCGCGTTAGCAATGACTTAATCAGTACCTGGGATCCAGGTGGCGACGTGCTTGAAATAGAGAAATATGTTTTGAGGGTTCGCAATGCGGCAACCGACGCTCTTGTGAGAACACACATTGTTAAGATTGAAGATCCAGTGCCTTGCAAGTGGACATATCTGTCAGGCGCGGGGGATCAGGGCAACGTTACGATGTCACCAGACGGATCTATCTCCGTCAGCGAACCCGAGGCCCTAAGTTACAAGTCGCAGGCTTTCGTCGGAGATATGACTGTTGAGTGGGAAGTGGACAGCCGTTACATGTGCCTCATTGGTTTGGTGCCCGCGCTTTTCCCTACCGTTCCAGCATGGGGGGTGTACGTTGAGATCGATCACTTCGTTGTTGGTAGCGACTTGGCGTTTATTGTGGCTGAAGGCTCGACGGGATTAAAGCGGCGTCTACATCCTAACTCACGAGTAAGAATAGATGTGAGAAACGGCCAAGCAGAATACTACATCAACAACTCATTCTGGATGCGGAGTAATCGTCCTGTTTTGGATGTACCGGCCAGTGTGAATGTTGTAGCCAGTTTTAATGACCCACTGGCAAGTCCTCCTGTAACCGAACCGCAGGCCATGCTCCGAGTGCGCGTTACGCCCTATGTACCAAGACAGTTTGTTTATACCGAAGAGATGCAGACGGTGGACTTCCCTAGCGGGGTTCCTGCTACCGTAATTGTAGAAGTTACCCAAGTGTCGCACGTTGGCTTGGAGAGCGCACCAGTAAGGATAGAAGCGTAATGTCGCTAATCTCAGACGGACAAGTAATGATATGGAGTGCTGCTGAACAGCAGTTCATTCCTATCAATCTAGTAGGGGGGGCTGGGATATTCAGTACTGAGGGCTATGCCTCCGACGTGGTTACAGTCCCTGCCCCAACCCAAGCCCCAACACTGTCCGCAGGAGGTACGTTCTATGGCTCAGGCACATTCGTAAATACCACGGCTTATTTAGTCGCTTATACCTACGTAGGATGGACGGGCGAATCGCAAATCTCTCCCACTTCAACTTTCACCTGTGCTAACGGCCAAGTCGTAGCGGTTCTCCCTCACGCACCAAAAGCAACGCGCGCGGTTGGCGCCAAAATCTACATCTCTGACGATGCTGGGGCTACTTATCACCTGGCTAATGGGCCACAAGTCGTTGGGCCAATTATGGGATTTGGCGACGAGTCGGTTTTTGGTGGAATGCCGCTGCGCTTTAACGCTACTGGGGCGGCACCGCCAGTTGCCAACACCGCTGCGGATCGAGACGGGACCGCTATCTCTAATCCAACCGTGGCTCCAGTTCTGACGGATGTAGGAAAAATTGCCACAGGGCAAACCTATTATGGTGCGTTCTCTTATGTCGGTGAGGACGGGACAGAGACGGCCCTGTCTCCGTTTTCGACCAGTTTGACAACCGCTGCTAACGGCAACTCTATCAATTTCCGACTAAACGAGGAACCACCAAACGGAGCGGTGTTCGTTAACATCTACCTGGGCTCGGCTGCGACAATCGCGGCAATGAAGCGACAAGCCCAACAGCCTTTGCACTACGTTACGGCTGAAGTGCATTCCTTCAACGCTTCTGGAGCAGCGCCATCGGCGGGTACTCCACAATCAACCGTCTCGGCCTTTCAACAGGCTTACGATGCGGGAATGGAGGCGGGTGGTGGACAGGTACTCGTTCCTCCTGGCCCCCATGATTTTAAGGTGCCCGTCATTCTCAGATTAAAAAATACGAGTGGGAACACAGTTGTCGGCATGAGGATTCAAGGGACGGCGGGGCATGACACGAATGGATCTTCTTCTCTCTCCCAACTTCGTTACACGGGATCTACAGCAGGCGTTGAAGCCGTTGTGTTCGCAACTCAAAGCCTTACGTGGTCTGATGTAGACGTTGCCGATCCGAACAGTCGGGTTAAATACGGATTGGCAATGTGCGATTACGGCGTAGGCGGCGGGAGCTTCACTTCCCAGTGGCAGCGGGCGGCGTTTTCAGCTTATGCCGCAAACGGGAAGGGACTCGTTGTCTCAATTCAATCTCGTAACGGTAGTTCGCACACGGCAAGCGAGCAGTTGTTTGATTCCGTTACTTTTGTGGGGACGGCTTGGGCTGTGGACCTTCACTCTTCCCAGACAGGAAATTTCAGGTTTCATACTGTTACGCTGTCCTCGCTTGGCAATGCAGACTCAGCTAATTCCGGGGATGCGCGAATCGCTACCGGGGGTTTCAATGTCAATTTCTCTGACTACAACTCCAATGGAACAGGTCAATATAATTTCTTCCTTACGCAAGATGCCCCGCATTCTCAAGCTGGAGCGTCGGGCAACCTGACTCTGACTGCTCCTTATACCGAAAACTCAATCGCTAATTTTTACGTTTACGATTCTGCGGTAGACGTTAATGGGGGAATGATCTATGTAGCGCACGGTAATTTTGGGAATAGCACCGGACACGAATGTTATGCGATCTACACAGGAACAGCATCGCGCATTACCCTAAACGCCAACGAGCGCGGAGCGGGAAACGTCTGGCTCAACCATTCGGACGCGGTAATGGTGCAAACTGGCGGCGACGCAATGTTCCGCTTCGGAACCGACTACTTTAAGCAGACCTCACCAAGCTATTCGGCTACTAAGGCAGCACTCTCCGTTTACGGAAGCGGCCGCAAAGCCCTTGTCAACGGCGCGGGCAACGTTTCTTACGAGAATACCAATGACGACGGTGATATAGTTTTAACCCCCCACAATAACGTGGTTGTGAACAATAACGTGGTTGTGGCTAGTGGCGATGTAGATATTCAGGCGGGGTTTTTGAGCATCGCAGGCGTGTCGATAATCAAAGGGCAGGCCGCAGGTCTTTCGGTTCCCAACACAGGCACAGTCAATAGCGGTGATGCAACTACTGACGCCGTAATCAACAATCTCCGCACACGCTTACTCCAATTAGAATCAAGATTGTCAGTGGACAACGGCATCCTCGGTACACCCGTAGACCTGCTCACGGATTTAATCGCTTACTGGAAGTTAGATGAGGCGAGTGGGGCTAGAAACGACAGCCACGGCAGCAATCATCTGGCGGACAACAACACAGTCACACAGGCCACGGGTAAGCTCACTAACGCAGGGCAGTTCGTGCGCGCCAATTCGGAGCATCTAAGCATCGCGCATAATGTTAGCCTCCACGCTGGTGGTCATACGAGTATCTTCGGTTACGCCTGGGTCTATGTGGACGGAAATCAAGGAACTACCCGGGTTATTATGGGTAAGTTTAATGACGCCGTTGACGGCGAATATAGACTGAAATTAAATACTGCGAATAAGTTTCAGTTCGAGGTCTATGACGGCGCTGCGAGCGGGATTGTCGTTGCTAACACTTTTGGTGCGGTTTCAACCGGACTCTGGTACTTAGTCGCCTTCCAACATGACGCCGCCAGTGATGTGATTTGGATTAAGGTCAACAACGGCGCGTCTGACACATTATCTTGGTCAACGGGCATTAGCACTACGTCCACGGCTGACTTTCTAATCGGCGCTACTCATGCTAGCGGTTCACCAAACAGCTTTTGGGATGGCCGCATTGATGGAGCGGGATTCGGAAAAGGCGTGTTGACTGCTGGCAAAACCCACATGCTGTGGAATGACGGCGATGGTATCGATTACCCGTTTTAGAGTCTTGAGTCCGCAGAAGGCGATTTTCTAAAGAAGAGTTTCAAAGGATGCAAACTAGCCGTACAAGCGATTGCCGCACTGACTGGGCGGAATCTCCCAACGCCTTACATCTATGCCGTAACGCGAAGGCAAACAGGCGTACTGCCTGTTCATCTGTAAGGTCTGACTCCTTGAGCTTCCACGCTCGTAACGTTGCGCGTACCTGACTTACAAGACTCGGTTTCGGTTTCCAGAACTGGAATAATCTCTCAAGTACTACTGTTAGAGCGTGGATTCTGTCTGTCATGTTTTACCTTTCGGTTAATTACGAGAGTATCCGAAACTAAACCGGATGATAGTTGGCTGCGTGGTATTCGCATCGCTCCAGCAACTCGGCATGAACTTCCTCTGGCGTCGTGCGGGCCACGTACATTGTGTAATGATCGCCTTCCCTAAAAATTGTAATTCCCACCCGATTCGACAGCGGGGCAGGGTGTCGGAATTGCCAGCCTTGCGCTGCTAATGCATCCCACCGTGTCTTGTGCGCTAGATACCACTCATTGTTTTCCCATGAGTACGCCATCGCTCCCCAACTATTTACAGACCAAGCAAGACTTAAAAAGATTCGAGAGAATCCTGACATCTTTCCTCGTTGGAAAGCTAAGAGTAGAATTAAGATCATGGATGACAACGAAGCCCACAAACTTCTGATTGCCGCCGGCGTTCCCGAAGAGATGATTGACCGGGGTAGATTCGATGTTCTCCGTTGCATCCGATATGTCCGCAGCCTTTGCACGTAGGAAGACTCTCGATCCCTCCAGTCATTGCCGGCAGAGTCCGCCTATGCCTTTGCGCCGCTCGGATTTCAAACTGCCACAACGCTTCCCGCAACTTCCGAAGAACGACAACATTCTCGTCACAGCGAATTTGACTCTGTAAGTACTTCACCCGTTCAATTAGGGCGCGTAAGACTTCCTGACAGTTCGTACCCGGATGGTGGCCCGCATTAAAGGGATTTCCTCTCAGGATATTTTTCAACCAAAGACCGTCGGTATTCAGAGGAAGGGGAACCGTTGTTCCATTCGTCAAACGACATTGGGTGGGCTTTAACCTGCGCGATTAGTTTGGCCTTCGTGCGGTGGAATCGCGCAATACCATCATTGCGTGGGTTGCGGATAACTTGCTCTGCTGTTCCCAAACAAGCTGCAAGAGTTTTTTGATCCACGATACCGGGATAGAAAACTTTCGCGTCGTCGTCCATAGCAAGAGGCCGCGTAACTGTCTTGCCAACCGCACTCGTTTGCGAGAAAGGTTCTTTTCCTGCTTGACCTGAATTCTTATCTCCTTCTGCGCTCAAGTATCTAATCACCTTGTTGAGCGATTGCGCGTAATTGATTTCATTGCGGGTTGACTCTCCAATGTAACCATCTACGTTGAGCACGAACACTTCATCGGCTAGTTTAATTTTGTGCAAATGCAAGCCGTCAAGCCGCTGCTTTAGCTCGGGCTCTTCATGCTGAAGGTTTGGGCGCGGAGGCATACGCGCTACAGTGAGAACAATATTGCCCTCATCGGACAACCGCTGGTACTCGCTAATCCAAGTGTCAATAAATCGAGTCGATCCGCACAGACAGATAATCTTGGGTCGAATAGGCACTGCATCTGTTGTGACTGAGGAAGGGACGCGACCTTGCCAAGTGGCGATTGCACTGTCCTTGTCATCGTAGAATCCACTCGCCGATGAGCATGCAGGGCAGTAGACGCACCACGTGCCATCTTCGCTCATACTGTCCGTAACGTAGGGTGTAGAGTTTTCAAACCGGGATATTTGCTCGGGCGTGTGCGCGAACGGACACGGCAAGAGTCGTGTTTCACTCTCTACTGGTTTGGTGTCGCTCATTGTGGGGGGACGTAACTCCTTCAGTGACTCCTCGACCTTGGGGTATTCGCTGCACTTAGCCCATTCGGGGTGTTGGATACTTTTGGCGTGGCTTAGCGCATCCCAGTACGGAAGTAATGCGATGTCAATAGAGTTGAGAAGCATTTGCTGCGAGGCTCCATCTTTGAGAAAGGGCCTGAGAGTAGTTAGAAGTTGTAATGCAAACTTACTTGCTGCCATTGATTTCCACTCCTTCAAGCTCGGCTGTCAATCCATCCAGCAGCTCAATCTCGTTAAAAAAGATTGCCTCATCAGCAGGAGTCTCAGCGAACGCGGCCCGCTTCTCTTTTCACTTTCTTTATTAGTTCTTCCTTTATACGAGGTGGCGGCGAATGCTTTTCCTTCTCGGACTCCGTGCTGATGAGAACGCTCTACCGCTAACTCAACTGCATGGCTCAGGGAGGTGGACCCGTAATCCACGGACTTAACAATCATCGGCATACTTCCGATTTTGAGGTTTCGGTTTCATCCAAGCCTCGTAGGAGACCGCGCTTCTCGGAAGCGCGGAGGAATACGAGTCCACCGGGAGGCGCTGGTTTCCAAGCGCCGTACCCCTCTCGCCAGAATCCAGATAGAATCCAAGAAATAATTTGCGGTAAGCGAAAATAACTGTTGACAAGTTACTTGCGCTGTGAGAAACTCTTTTTGTTCGCAATTGACACCTTGAGGGAGACAACGACAATGATGAAAACCTACGACACAATTGAGAAGGCTAAGGAAGCAGTAGCCTATAAACATGCTCTTGAAGCGTCTGATCTGGTGGCTGAAAGAATGTACGAAGGCTGCTATCGCGTTTCGACTGGCCCCGGTGAAGAGGATTACGAAATAGTGAAGGTTGAAGATGAAAATTAACACCACCGAAACTGTGGCAAACGCGCTGGGACTAACCCCCCAGCGCGTCAGGCAACTGGTCAAAGAACTCAATATCGAGCCAACGATGATCGGCAAGGCAATAGTGCTCAGTGACGCAGACGTGAAGAAACTCGAAAGGCGTAAGACCCAACGCGGCCCGACAAAGAAGGAGAAAAAGTAGTGGGACTCGAACACAGAAAAGGTGCGCACTCTGTCCACGCAATCGCCTATCACTTGGTTTGGTGCGTCAAATATCGCAAGACTCTTTTGACCCGCCAGATTGGCGACCGGGTTAAGGAAATCGTTACCGAGCAGGCTAACTTGCTCGGCTGCGAGATTCTGGAAATTGAGACAGATACCGATCACGTTCACGTCCTTGTCAGAGTCAAACCAACTCACCAACTTTCAAAACTCGTGGTAAGGACAAGTTTCATCGCTACCGCACGCTCATTTGCCACCGACTCTGCAAGGCTTGCTTCAAGCTCAGCTACTTTAGTGCGGAGTTCAGCAACGAGCGCCCATTGGCTCTCAAGAGCGTCGTTCGCCACATTAAGCTCAGTAGCAGCAGCTACCGCTTTTTCTTTGGCGACCTGAATGCAAATGAAGCAGTAATGCGATCCCTCTATTTGCTCGTCGCATTCGCCGCACCGGGCCTAGCTGGTAGTTTGAGGGCGTTCGCCAGCGTGTTGCGATTGTGCTTTTCGATCCGCGCCCATGCTTGAGGTCGGCAGTGCCCGGACATGCCACAGTCGCATATCTGAATCTCGATCCCGCCCTTCTCGGCGTCCAGTACGCGAAGGTGGATGTTGGGGAACGTTGTCCACATGTCACATCGAACCGTAGAGAGTCTTTCCGTAGCATCCAAGCCCGTAGACTGTTCTGCCAACCCCAACCCTCCGCTAGATTGGGCCGGCGTCTCATTTGAATTCTTCATTTGTATCTCCTCTAAAAATATTTCAGGGTAAAGGCTGAGATAAAACCGTGGTCACGTAACGTTACGGAAGAAGCGCGGAAGCCGACGCACTAACTAGCTTGCTTCCAAGGTTCAGTGCCGCGCTCCCTATTGCGGCGAATGTTGTTGATAAGTGCTCGTGCAGCCTTTCGAGCAGCCTTGGCTGAACCGCCGCCCCGTTGGTTGCGGTCGGCCCAATAGTCAACAGCGTCGGCGGGCCGACACATGGGACACGGAATCTCCTCCAAGGGCACATATAGCCGCCCCTCATCATCACAATCGTCGGCGGCGTCAAATAATTGCCCGTCTAGGCATATTGAATCGGGATACGAACCCGCTCCAAATTCGTAGCCCTGATAGCCGCATCCGTCGTGTTCATGTTCTGCGCTCATGCTGCCTTAACCCCCTTCAAAACATTTTCATACTCAGAAACTAAACTCTCAAGGTCGATGTATCCAAACTTAGAACTTGAATGCGCTCGCCTTTCTAATTCCTCGTATGCTTCTTTTCCAAAGTTTGCGATGTACCAGGATATGTACTTCTGGTCCAGCTTCTTGTAAACAAGTGTCCATTCTCAAGACGGACTACTGAGTCGCATAGCACGCATCGCGGGTTGCGAGTGCGGACGATCCATGAAGTCAGAACATCGAGCCTGTCTTCAAGCCAGCCTGTGCTGTACTTGCGTTTAGGCTTGGGAGTCTTCCGTTGTCGATTGCGAAACTGCATCAACTGAACTCCCTGCCTGTAAATGAATGGCCCTCGGGGTCAAGCCAGTTGTAGTCGATGTCTGGATGCTCCGTATTGCAGTAAGTCGTATGGTTGAATCGCTCCCCCTTTTTCATATCCACAAGGGCGATGAACTGCGTCAGGGTGATTTCCTTTCCGTACTCATCGAATATGCGTGCGTGCGCTAGTTCCAGTTTCCACTGCTCGAAGGTTTCGATTTTCGAAACGTCGTAGTCTTCTCTGTAGCCGCGAAAAGAAAACGTCCATCCAGCAGACGACTTGCCGATGTGCTTGTCGTGATCATGGCGTTTGCAATGCTCGCAAACATTCGTAACTGTGTAGTAGTTCGTGCCCAAGAATTAACCTCCGATGTCTTTCATTACCGAGTCGTGGCCCATGCGCTGGTGATCACTTAAATTCATAAAATCATTTTGGGAGACGCTCGCCACTTCTTGCCCTGTCATTCAAGATTTTCAGTTTCAGTTTAAGGCTGCAAACTACCCTTCCTGCCACGGTTTGGGGTCTGCAATTCCATTCTGTAGATTGTTAGCGAATAGCGAATTTTGGGCGCTTTGGACTTTACGTTCTACCGTTACGATTGTGTCGGCGTATAAAACGAATCCCTAACACTCAGGACTATCGGGCGGTAACTGTCGCAATAACTGTTTAACTTCCCAGTTGTCCATTATTTCAACAGGGTCATTACCGGACTTTATCGCGTCCGCAAAGTCGGCTAAGTTTTGAAGATGTTCCCGCATCTTCCGGTTGAACACTTCTGTTAAATCATCTATCTCTGGGAGATGGTATTCAGCCATGTTTCAGCCCTCCACTAGTGACGGAAATAAACCCTCAACAAAATGTGTTAGAAACAAACTCAAATTCTCAGGCAGCACAAGCGCAAGTTGTGAATCCTGCCGATACGTTGCCTCACGTGCTGTTAATACTGAATGGCTTGAGAGTTCATAAACATCGAATGAAGGGTGAGACTGAGCAACTGTGATTGCGTCCTCATTTGAAGTTCTGAGTATCCAGAAGTCTTCGCAGTCCTCAACACGAAAGAGAAAGTCACATGCAACCTCCAAGGGAGTTGTTAGTCGATACTCAGTTTCGTCTATTTCCTCATCGCGGCAGCGGTGGCAAAAGTCGCCTTCAGCCGGGAATGTCACTCCTACAAACATTGAACGCAGATAGCCCTTTTGCCCGCACGAATCACAGTCGCCTTGCTTTACGTCAAACCATCCTTTAGGCCATGCGATTAACTCAGGCTTGCCCAGCGCAACGCAGATTCGGTTAGCCTGGATGAGTGCAAGCTTCTGGAGTTCTAAGAGTTCCTCGATGCCGTGATACTGGCGCTCCAGTTCAATCGCTCTACCCCGAGGCAGGAGACGTTTCATTTCAGTAAGAGAGTATCGCTGCCGATCTCGCGCATAATGGGCCATCTCGTCGGCGATAGGATCGCGCTTCTGTTCTGTTTCAAGTTGTAATAGTGCGGTCATTTTTAACTCCTGAATTTCTTTTAATACGCAGCGCGTTACTACGGTTGGGGACTTCGCGCCGAAGCGGACGCATTACGTAGCCTCTTGCCTAGGGTTGCGTGTTCCTACGTTGTATCTAGCGTGGAACACTTCGCGCTCCCGGTTGTTCTCTTGTTTGATCCGGCGTTCGGCTCGATCAAGGAAACATTTGCCGCAATTAGTCCCGAGCCACTGAATGATCGACGCAGCGACCATCGCGTCGCGCTGGGTCGGATGGTCTATATCGGCCTGATAGTCGTGGCCCGGTGCTTCTTCCGTCGGATACGGTTGCCGCGTGTTCAGAATTAGCTCCAGCGCGGTCAATCCGAAGTTGACCGCAGGAACGCGCTCGTTCTCCTTGATCCACTCATCGGCAAAGACACGCTCCGGCATCAAATCCGCCCTGCGCCCCGACCTGTTTCCTGCGTGCTTTAACTCTTTCATATCCACAACCTCAAATGTCTTTTAGTTCTCAACCGTTGAACTGCTTATGCTGTTTCCTGTTCGCCCCTTGCAAGAGATAGAGCAGCGCGAGCCGCTTCTATTTTCTCAACGGGCACGCTGATATGGATTTGCGGGCGTCCGTACCCGTCATGCCTATACTTACCGACGTTCTAACTTGCATCTTGATCGCTTCCTTTCAGTTTGCCGCCATCACGTTGGGCTATGGCTCGTCGTACATGTCGCCGTATTGGTCGGTGATTTCTTTTGCGAGTTCAATCATGGTCTTACGACACCGATCCTCCGTTTCCGACAGGCCATCATCGCTAATGTGATCGAAACAGTCTTCAAGGTCTTCTAATGCGTTCTCGAACCGGCAGTAACTCATGTTGCTCATGTTTCTTTTCGTCCTTTCAATTTGTTTTTATTACGAGCGCGTACCCACGGTTGGGGTGTGCGCCGCGAAGCGCGGACGTATTACGTCGCTACTAACTTGCCGCCTTTTGCCTTGTACCAAGTATCCGGCTCAAGGCCGTCTTGGCCGACGCAGCCAGTGGCAAACCCGACGCACTTTTTGTCCTTGTATTCAGCTAACGAAATCCACGTTCCGAGTGCGCCTTTAGCTTGCGAGTTGGCTCCCGCCGCCGCGATTACCGAGTTCTCGCCCTTCGCTTCGTTCTTGGCGGAGTCACCGCTGCTCGCGTTCTTGGCGGAGTGACCGCTGCTCGC
>JBBPIC010000035.1:0-69645 GCA_038040525.1 Acidobacteriota bacterium
CTGACAGCCCTCCGGGCTGATTGCGTAAGAGAGACCGAACCTCGTTGCACTTCAACTCGAATCCACTTCATGTTTTGTATCAGGAACCCACCCGCTACTGCGAGGTGGTATTGACTTCATGACACCCGCGCAAGAGTTTTCACACGGTCTCTACCGCGTGGTGATGCCGACCTCATGACACTGCAGCCGCAATTTTCACAGAAGGCCTCGGTAGTGGGTGGGGGCAAGTCGCATTAGCAAAAGCCTAGCGTCTCAAACTCAACTGGTCGCACGAATACTAATCGAGGTCCACGCTCTCTCGAACGTAGCGGCTGCTCAGCGTTGATAGGCATTGAACGACATCGTCATCGGCAGGCGACTGGAAACAAACTTTGCGTCTTTTACCGCCGGAAGGAAAACTGTCTTGTGGGTAGCCTCTATGGCGTTTTCGTTAAGACCTGCGGGCAGTCCTTCCACGATCTTCACTTCGCCTACCGTGCCATCAGCAAGAAACTCGGCTACCAATGCCATACCGCCCGAGATCTTCAGGTCTTTGGCTTCATCCGAATAACGTGGAGGACTGCGGCGCAGAAAGGTCACGCCCCGATCTGGAATAGGTACTCGGAACCCATTATCTGCGCCTTCCTTTAGCAGCCGGACTAATTTGTCGGAGCCACGGTCGTAGCTTTTTTGAACCCTGATAGATTCTTTTCGCACCCGCTCCCACCACTCTGCCTCTGCCGGTGTAGAAGGAAGAGTAGCTTCAGGTACCTCGCGGCGACGTAGTGCTTCAACAGCGATCTTCTCCGGGTCTCGAATCTTCTTATCTGTTTGAATGGTGGACTGAGTGGACTCCTGGCCGTTTCCTAAACTCTTGCTGAAATGCCTAATCTCCTCAGACAGTCGGATAATTCTCTCGAGATCGTGCTGGGCCACGGTTGCATTAACGGTTTCCAGCACACTTGCCTCTTTGAAAAAAGGGTTGTCAGTAAAGTCAACTACCAGCCGAGCGAGCTCAACAATTGGTTCTTTCAATTTGCCGGGATTGTCGACAATGTATTGTTTATGCGGTTCCGCTGGCTCAGCGGATAGGGGCAGGGCCAGATTCTCCTTCAGCCTTTCGGCACGCTTGTTTATTTCTGTGGCCGCCCTGGTGACAAACTTGAGGTCGAGGGCAGCGTCGCCGAGCGCCGCCAATCCCAATCGCTTATTGACCAACTGAAGATGAGTGAAATCATCCTGAAGCTGGGCCAGGGCAAGCTCCGGAGCTCTGCGCGGCTTCTTTTGCTTGCCCATAATGTGCAGCATTCGCAGATTGAATGAGCGCTGGTTAATGTCATCGTCATCGTAGGTTCGGGTTGGCTCGCGCCGCTGGGAGGGTGCCTGAACGGAAAGCGTCAATATCGTAGCGAAAATGACAGGGCCGATGAATAGCCATCTGGAGTTGGTTAGGTGTTTCAATCGATACCTCCTTCACCCCGGGACTCCCGAACGGGACTTCTAAGGGAGCAATTGTACTCCGCTTCAAGCATTGAATAAATTGTACGGGCGGCACTCCGTGGCCGCCTCTTTTCTCGGGATCCGGGGCGGCCACGGAGTGCGCCCCTACAAAGTTGGCATTGCATCACAAGACAGGGGCCCAGCCTTCCAACATTCGTTTCAACTCTTTTACCTCATCTTCACTAACTTCCACCAACGGCGGCCGCACTGGCCCACCGGTGAGACCGATAAGCTCCATCATCGCTTTCACCACGCCGTGAAATTTACTCCGAAGCTCTTGCGGATCCATCATTGTGTTCTCCGGACTGTCCGCAGATTACGCAGATTCCAAATATAAGAGGGTACGATCCACGAAACGACACGAACTCACGCGAAAGACTTTAGTGTTCCTTTCGTGCGGGTTCGTGGATCGTCTCTTCTGGTCATCCTTTGCTGCGGCTTGCCGCCTTCCGTGCGGAAAGGCTGAGCCTTTCCGGGGCCTATCCTTGCAGCATGATGCCGCGCTTACTTTTTATTGATTGGAAAGAAGAAAAGTCGCTAAATAACAGCGGGACAAATAACGTAACGCAAACTGTTAGTTTGCGGACCGTCCGCCAGAATTATCTCTCGAGATCTCCAGCGACGACCGCAATCTAACAGATTGCTCTACGCCGGTCTCTAGAATGCAAAGCTGCCGTAAAACGCACTGTTCTCGCCGGACCGCTGCCACGGTTCACCAACTTCACCACCCGCGTATACCGCTTTTTTGGTGAAACCAACTTTGCGATTTTCGAGCGGCACCAGCGGCGAATACCAAACCAACTGCGGCATCTTGCAGCAAAGATCGTCAGGCATCGCTTCGATCGTAATAGAGG
The DNA here is from genome assembly GCA_038040525.1 of Acidobacteriota bacterium. Taxonomy (GTDB): domain Bacteria; phylum Acidobacteriota; class Blastocatellia; order Pyrinomonadales; family Pyrinomonadaceae; genus PSRF01. The sequence goes on from JBBPIC010000035.1 coordinate 2,334, forward strand.
CAAAGCTGTCAGCCTTGACCGCGTAAGCCTTGCCCTGGTGGTCGAAGCTCAATGGGGCGCGGCGTACAGAACTTATCCGGCCCAGCGCTGCGGCATACTGACTCTTTAGCGCCGCTAACATCGCCACCGACTGAGCGTCTGAGGCATTCTCGCCGATGATGATTTCGGATTTTCTCGCGGCGCTTCTATCAGCGAGGTTCTCAGACGCGCTGACAATCGCGACCGCGTGGATTCCCGCCAAATCAACTCCGCGCCAGGCGCCCGATTTCACGCTCCAGGCCATCAGCGCATCGCGGCCGGCGGTGGTGAGTTCACCATTGTAGTGACAGGCGCCGGCGAAAACGCTGGCCGTGCGCACTTCTACGTAGTCACCCTTAATGCTTTGGGTCTCGGCTCTTGAGTTAAGTCCGAAAGATCCGGCAAGGCACAAGACTAATGCCACCGGAACCACGACAAAAGAAAATCTTCGCATTTAAATCCTCCTAAAAACTTCGCCGGGGCAACATCATACATCGTCGAGCGCCGAGCTGTAACACTCACGGCCAGGAACGCAACGATTGGGTTGCACCCTGCCCCCGTCAGGACCTATCACTTTTTGAGTTTCGCGACACCAGCAATGATTGCTTGCATCGAGATACTGGCTGGCATCCGTTGCCAGGCTGTCCAGCATGAAAAACTTTTTCGAACGCAGTGCGCCACAAAAGGGGCTTTGAACTGGAGCATTGTTGCTGTTCTCATTAACTAATTGATCAGGCATTGGATTACTCCGTTGGTTAACGCTGCCTCAGTGTCCGAACTCCGGAAGGGATACGATCGAAATCACACGAAAGGACACTAAAAACATTTCGTGTGGCTTCGTGGGGTTTCGTGGATCGTCATTTCTGTTTTACAACGCTCCCGCCGTTGCCAACGCTCTGCGAACTAAGGTTTTAGTAAGCGGCACCTTATAACCATTCTTTTCGAGTGGTTGCGCGCCCGCGAGTGCCAGGTTAGCGGCTTGCTCAAGAACCTCGTTGCTCAGCGTCTTTCCCAACAGGAACGCTTCAGCCTGCGGCGCTCTCCAGGGGATCGGCGCCACACCGCCTAGCACCAGACGTGCTTGAGCCACCTGGTTGTTTGGCCCCAGTTGTAAAGCGGCCGCCACCGCCGCCATCGCAAAGTCCATCGACTCCCTTTCTTTAAACTTCAAGTAAGTCGAGCGAGCCGCGATTGGCGAAGCGGGCACTTGAATGTGCGTAATGATCTCATCGTTGCGAAGCACGTTTTCCCGCCGGATGTTTTCGCTCGGTAAAGTGAAAAACTTGTCCAGCGGTATCACTCTCTTCCCATCAGCTCCTACGACCGAGACACTGGCGCCAAGAGCCATCAGCATCGGCGCCAGGTCAGATGGATGAACAATGTATGAAGGCCCACCACCAAGAATTGCGTTGTACTTATTCTCGCCCTTCGCGGCGTAACACTCTGTGCCGCCCTTCTTCAGACAGATGACTTCTTCAAGCCGGTAGTACCAGCAACGTGGACGTTGGCACAAATTGCCGCCGACTGTTCCGAGATTGCGAATCTGCGGAGTCGCAATCGAGTGTGCAGCTTCGGCAAGACCCGGGAAACCCGCGCGTACACCAGCGTGTTCTTCCAGTTGACTCAGGGTGACCAGAGCTCCGATGTTCAGACCCGACTTCGCATTTGCCTGAATAGTATCCAGCCCCCGGATGTTTTTGAGATTCACCACACGCGACGGACGCGTGCTATAGTCTTTCATCGTGGTCAATAAGTCCTGTCCCCCAGCCATTGGGCGCGCCGCCTCATCAACGTCGCCGCCGGCCGGCGCGGATTTAAGTAACTGCACGGCTTCTACGAGGGTGGTTGGGTTGGCCCATTCAAACGCTTTCATGTAGTTGCCCTCCTGTTCGTTAGGGCCATCAGGATCTTGTCCGGAGTAATTGGCAGGTCGTGTACGCGTATACCGATCGCATTGAAGACAGCGTTAGCCAAGGCGCCGACCGAAGGAATTATTGCCGGTTCACCCACTCCGATGACAGCCTCGCGTTTGTCGTCGTCGTCAATGATGGCGACGAGTTCCGGCATCTCCGCAGTACCTGGGAGTTTGTAATCGCCAAAGCCGGGATTGAGTTGGATACCAAGCCTGGCATCCATCACGCGCTCTTCCCAAAGGGCCATCCCAAGCGATTGAATCATGCCTCCATTAATCTGGCTTTCCACCGCCAGCCGATTTAGTGGAAGACCGATGTCCTGGACATGGACCATCTTGAGAGGGCGCACGCGTCCGGTTTCGACGTCTACTTCAACTTCAGCGAAACAAACACCGTGAACGCCGGTTGCGGATAGTTCAACTTGCCATAAGCCCTGGGCAGTCACTCCCGCCGCAGGAAGGGCTGCGCAAGCTTGCTTCCAGGAAAGCGACTTGCCGCCACCGCTAACATTGCCGTCTGCGAATTTAATCTCCTCTGGCTTTACGCCGCCAAGTAACAACGCGACTTTCTCAGCCACGGCGATGCGGGCCTTGTATGCGCCATTCTTAACTGAAGGCGCCAGCGATGCCGACGTTGTTGAACCCCCTGAGGCGTTGGCAGATCCCAGGGCTGAACTGCCGATCTTCTCGATTATGTCTTTCGGTTGCAGCCCTAACTCTTCAGCAACGATCGCTCGCGTGTAGGTGCGCGTGCCGGTGCCTAGATCCTGTGTGCCGACGGCAACCACGACGGAACCATCGCGGGAGATGGTGACGTCGACTTTACATTGGTTGTTGCCACCGCCGCCCCAGGTTCCCACAGCGCATCCGATGCCCCGTTTGAATGGTCCGGCCGCCCCGCCCGCAGGTTTGCTGCGTCTGTCCCAACCAATCTCTCTCGCACCGCGATCTAGTTGCCGGTGATAGACCTTGTCTCTCAGGTTCTTTTTACGAAACTCCAACGGATCCATGCCCAGCTTGTCCGCCAGGTCCTCCATCAGACACTCGATCGCATAAGAAGCCTGTGGATGGCCGGGCGCGCGCATCGCTCGCGAAGAGTCTTCATGCGTGAAAACCGCGAAGCGTTCCCGATATGAATTGGTTACTCTGTATATATAAGGCTGGCCGGCTTGCGAACCATCGCTGAGTCCGCCCAGTTGATACTGAAGAGCCTGCAGCGCGACCAGCGTCCCATCTTTGGTGGCGCCCGCTTTGAATTTTTGCCACGACCCGGAACGGTTGCCGGCCAGTAGAAATTCATCCCTGCGCGTAAGCATCAATTTCACGGGCGCCTTGGCTTGTTTTGCTAAGCGACAGGCCAACTGCCCCTCTATCCCTATCCCAAACTTTGAGCCAAAACCGCCGCCCATATGCTCGACAATCGCCGTGACATCGCTTTCCTTAAGACCCAATTCCTTAGCGGCATCTCCCGGGATGGTAAACGTGCCTTGGGTGGAGGCGTAAACCGTGGCAGTGTCACCTCCACGAAAATCGACGACATGACCGTGCGTTTCAAGCGAAGCGTGGTGGATGATCGGGGTGCGGTACTCGGCTTCGATGATTACGTCACACTTGTCCCAGGCTGCAGCCACTCGCGTGGCATAACCCTGACTGTCTCGGGGTTTCAGATTTCCGTCGGGGTAAACCTTTGGCGACGTTTCTTTCAAAGCTTCATCTGCCCGCACGACGTGTGGCAGGACTTCGTATTCAACCTTGATTGCCTGGATCGCATCTTGAGCGATCTCAGGCGTGTCTGCGGCAACAGCGGCAACAGGCTCGCCGGCGAAATGCACAAAAGTACCTTTGGGTTCAGCCGGCTTTTCAACACCGGTCGCAGCCGCCGCAGGCTGGACCGGCTTATCAGTAATGCTGACAACGGCCTTCACGCCTGGAATTCGCCCGGCGGCCGTGGTGTCAACTTTGATTACGCGCGCGTGGGCATGGGGCGAGCCAAGTACACGTCCGTGCAGCATGCCGGAAAGACGTTTGTCATAAGTGTATTCTGCAACCCCTGAGACCTTCAGTGGTCCATCAACGCGTCTTAGATGATGATTGAGGAGGGTATGTTTATCATTTGGTCCCCAGCTTGGACCACCCACATCGTCAACTTCGATCTCGACCATCGTCTCGACGCCGTTAACCACCCTCGGAACTCTGACCTTTTTCTTTTTAGGAGGGGCCTGCTGCATAAGTTTCTCCCTGATCGTAAATCGTCAAAGTGAATCGTAAATCGTAGGCGGGTTGGTAGTTATCCATTTACCATTTACGATTCACGATTTACGCTTTTTGCCGCCGCCAGAGCTGCTTCGAACACTCGCGGATAGGTGCCGCAACGACAAAAGTTTCCCTTGCAAGCTTCACGAACCTGATCCAGAGAAGGGTTAGGATTCTTCTTCAAATAGGCGGAGATGGTGGTGACGAAGCCGGGCGTGCAGAAACCGCACATTAGCGCGTCTTTATCCACGAACGCCGTCTGAACTGCATTCATAGCATCCGGGCCTCCGAGCCCCTCAACAGTAGTGATTTGCCGGGCCGTCGCATCCACGGCCAGCACCAGGCAGGAGTATGCAGACTTGCCGTCCAACAGGACTGTACAGGCGCCGCAGGTTCCCATGTCACACACCAGCTTGGGCCCAGTCACGGCGGGTTCCAAATGGTCCCTCAATGCGCTGAGGAGAGTGGTGCGAGGCTCGACTTTAGCCTTGCGTCGCTGCCCGTTGACATTGAGCGTGACGTCAACATTTCCACTCAGTGTGCGAACGTCTTTGGGTTTGGTGTCCTGGGCTTGTGCTTCAATCAGGAGCTGATCAGCCAACGCCGCGCCTGCACCGGCGATGCCAACTCCCTTGAGAAAGCGCCGCCGGCTAGCATCATGGGGTCCCCGAGACTGGTTCTTACCTTCATCAGAGTCGTCAGCCATTGTTTTGCCCAACCCTCTTTGGTTTTATCCGGAAAATATTCGCGATTCTCAGCCCAGAACCTGATCGGCTGTGCCGCGAGTCTTATGCGAGTTTAGTAGCTCGCTCTCAAGGCAAACAAATTTTCCTTCTTAGCTCGCGCAATATGTAGAACGATGAATTTCCTGTCAAGCGTTTTGGCGGAATGACCGGTGCGGCTTGCCGCTCCCAGCTCGGGCGCGGCCTTATACTTTGTCCGCAGGTAGCCTTTACGTAAATTAAAGGTTGACCAGCGCAGGATGAAAAATCATTGGCACAGCCGTTTTGCTGATGCCCCAACGGGGCTACGTCAGTAAAGCCCAACGTTGCCGCTTCGGCTACGTTGGGGGAATAGAGAAGGAGAGTAATTTTCAACCGCAACGCGGTTGCGTCCTGTCATCAAAATCTTGAAACGGCGCAACCGCGTTGCGGTTGAGGAACCCAACAGCGGTCGTACCCCACGTAGCCGAAGCGGCAACGTTGGGCTTTACTGAGATACCCCCTTGGGCAAAGAGTTTTTACCCAACCTCGCCTTTTTGGTTGAGTCGGATGACCCCTCGCTTCCAACTAGTCGCGTCCTTCGAAAAAGGCGTTGACACTTTTAAGTTGTTGACGCTAGTATCCGATTTTGTCCTAAGTCGGGTCAAATTCAAAAACAACATTTCCGTTTCCGCTTTCGGATCAGAGGCTGGTCTTTCATTGCATTGAAGGAGGCGCATTATGTCAGTCAGAAGCGTCGCTCGATCCCTGCTATTCCTGCTGGGTATGGGCGTGTGGGCCCAGTTTTTCGCAACCTCTCCGGCTTACCAGGCATTGGCCAGGAGTCACGGGACCAAAGCCTTTCATGAGAACACAAAAGCAAAAACCCCGAAGGCCACCGACTGGTCCGTCAGTATGGTCGAGTCGACAATGAAGCGTTTTCCTACCGCTCAGGATCTTGGTTCATGGGGCTATGCGAAGTCGCTGTATCTGTATGGCCAGTATCTCGTCTGGAGGAGAACTGGTGACAAGAGATACCTCCAGTACATAAAAGACTGGGTAGATTCTCATATTGATAACGAAGGCAACGTCTTCAACACCGACAAGGACGGCAAAACTACACGCATCAACTTTACTAACCTGGACAGCATCCTTCCCGGAAATCTGCTTTTGCTCCTCCACAGGGAAACCAGGGAACCGAAATACAAGCTTGCCGCCGATAGAATCAGAAAGAAGTTTGACACGTACAAGCGGACCAGCGAAGGAGGATTCTGGCATGCGGAAGGCGTCAATCGAGCATGGCAGTTATGGGCCGATGGTGTTTTCATGTCGATGCCATTTTTGGTGAGGTATGGAAAGCTGTATGGAGACGGCGTCTACGCCAATGACGAGGCCACGAAGCAGCTAATCATTTATGCAAGCCACCTTAATGATGCGGAGACGGGCCTGATGTTTCACGCCTATGACGAAAGTGGCGCCACGCCCTGGTCCGACCCTAAAACGAAGCGCTCAGCAGAATTCTGGTGCCGAGCTATTGGCTGGTTTGGCATGACGTTAATCGAAGTGTTGGAAATCCTTCCGAAGGATCACCCGAAAAGACCGCAGCTGATCAAGCAGGTGCAACAGCTCGCCAGGGCTTACACGCGTTTCCAGGATCCGAAAACAGGATTGTGGTTCCAGGTGGTGAACAAAGGGCATTTGCCGCAAAACTGGCTGGAGACGTCAAGCTCCAGCATGTACACCTATATGATCTCGATGGGCGTCAAGCGTGGATACATCGATAAGAGCTACTTGAATACAGCCAGGACGGGATATCAAGGAGTTTTGACAAAGATCTCGCAAGACGCGGGCGGCATGACTAACATCACCGACATTTGTGAAGGGACAAATGTCGCTGACATTGCTTACTACTTTGAGAGAAAGAGAAACACTAACGATTTTCACGGCCTCGGAGCGTTTCTGATCATGAACGAGCACATGACAACCAGGGGCTCTCCGCGACGCTTGCTCGAATAATGCCAACCGCAACGGATTGTAGGGGCGGCTCCGTGGCCGCCCCGTTGTTGGCGAGGTTCTTGTGACCGACACCGGGGGGCGGCCACGGAGTGCCGCCCCTACAATCATGTTGCAGTTGGCGGTCGAACCTGATCTGCAGGTCTACAATGAGAAAAACATTAGAACGCTTGTTTGTTGTCGTCCTGATTCTGGTCGCCTGCTCTGCGTGGGCCTCGGCCGCTTCTCGAATCAAAGTCATCAAGTTTTCTGTCACTAATCCGGCCAGCGATAACCGCCCAGCCGAGAACGTGGTGGTTAACGTTGCGGACCTGAGACGTATCGCGCCCGACTTCAAACCAGCCGCGGTAATTATCACAACCAGCGACGCGGCCACCATCGATGAAGATGCAAGGACCTTACAAACGACGGAGTTGGCCGCCCAGGCCGACGACCTGGATGGCGATCTCAAAATTGATGAGCTGGCGTTTCAGATCGATTTGAAACCCAAACAGACTCGGATAGTGACCATCGCCTATGGTGATGCGGCCACCATTGCGCGTTTACGCAGCAGCTATCCACGGCGCACTCACGCGAAGTTTACGACACGGTATGAAGGCATGGGTTGGGAGTCGGAGATCACAGCGTGGAGGCTCTACTTCGATAAGAGAAACGCAATAGATCTCTACGGCAAACGGCGGCCCGGGCTTTATCTCGACCTGTTTGGTTCACCGGAATACGATTACCACGAGGAATCGCCATTTGGTCGCGACATCTACAAGATTGGTAATGCGCTTGGCATTGGGGCGGTCGGCGCCCTGGTGGACGGAAAGGTGGTCAAGGTTTCTGAGGTAGGTGATCGCTCGTGGCGCATCATTGCTGATGGGCCAGTGCGATCGATCGTGGAGCTGATTTACAAAGGATGGAAAGTCGGAGATCGTTCCGTCGACCTAACGAGCCGCATGACGATCTGGGCCGGCGAGCGTGGGTTTGAACATCGAGTGAACGCGACCAATGCCGAAGGCCTCGTGCTGGTTACAGGTTTACCACGCAAACCGGGACTCACTGAAATCACCAGATCGGATGTTGGCGCTGCTTCGGAGATAATTGGAACGTGGGGACACCAGGTCTTAAAAACTGGCGCCACGGCAACCGAATCATTGCCTGATCAGAATCTCGGACTCATGGTTTTCTTACCACCACCGAGTTCAGGCTCCGCACCTTTACCTCAAGACGCGGACAACTATCTCGCTAAAGTTCAAACAACAAATGGAGTCGGGCGTTGGTACATTGCGGGTGCATGGGATCAGGAGAGCAGCGAGCCAATGCTCTCGACCGCCAATAGCGCGAAAGAGAAAAACAATAACACCACGCTGGTCTTTCCTGGACGAGGACTGACCAAGCATGAAGAGTTTGTCAATTACGCCAGGCTGATGGACGCTTCGCTGACTCAGCCAACCAAAATCGCTTTACTATCGACCAGCGCTGCGCCGCAGTCCGCGCCCCCTGATTCGCTCACCGGCGCAACGCGTAAAACATACGCTCAGGCAATCGACTTACTGCGTCAGTCAGCAAATCGATCGGCGCGCAAATGGGAATCGATCGTAAGTGCTTCACCTGCGGAAGACCTCGCGATGCGGACAGGCAACGGCTTTTTTACTGAAGGCGACAATCAAACAGGCGAATGGAAAGATCAGAAAGGCTATTCCTGGACCGGCGGATTTTGGGTCAGTCAACTCTGGCGCCTTTACGAAAAAACCAAAGACGAACGCTTTAAGCAGTGGGCGGAATTGTGGCATTCGCGAATCATCGGTAAGGAAGCCGGCATTCATCATGATACCGGCTTTATGTATTTCTACACGTCCGCCCTGGCTTACAAGATCACGAAGGAGCCCAAATATCGCGAGAGTGCCTTGCGAGCCGCGGAGCGCCTTAAACAACTTTATAATCCTGCAACCGGACTGGTAGCGTCATGGGAAGTTAACGGTGACGACACAATCGTCGATACGATGATGAATCTTCAGATCTGGTGGTGGGCGACGAAGGAGACGGGGGATCAACAGTGGCGCGCAATGGGCTTGAAACATGCTTTGCGATCGGCTGAATTATTTGTCAGGGCTGACGGATCCGTTATTCAATCAGTGCACTACAACCCCGGCGACAACCGCCAGGAGTTCACGCCCTCCCGAGGGAGTTTGCGAGTTCTCAACAACGCGAAGGGTGGTGAGGCAGTCTACTTCCACACCCATCAAGGTTTCGCTGCCGATACTGCCTGGGCCCGAGGGACAGCCTGGGGTTTGTATGGTTTCACCGTGGCGTACGGCGAGACCAAAGACCCACGACTCCTGGCGGCGGCCGAGAAAGTGGCGGCTTTTGTTTTGGATCGACTACCGGAGGACGGCGTACCCTGGTATGACTTCTTCGATGAAGGGATCCATTTCCGGATTCGGGATACCTCTGCCGCGGCCCTGATCGCAGGTGCGCTATTGCAATTGTCAGAACAGGCAAGCGACGGTGCCAGCGCCACAATGTATCGGCGCGAGGGTGAGCGGATCAGCCAATCACTCATCGATCGATATTTGACGCCGCTCTCGGCTCAAGAAACGAGTCCGCCGGGCGTGCTCCGACATGGATCCAGCACCCGACCAAATGACGGTATGACAATCTACGGCGACTATTACCTTCTTGAGAATCTGCTTTGGCTGGAAGAGCGTGCTGCCAGGAGCCGAGCGCTCGCTAATTAACGGAGTTCCTCGCTGATCAGGACCAGCACTCTCACTCACGCGCATCGTAAACCGGAAGCGACCATCTGGATAAAACCGCACCTGGTTCGCTAACGCGGGACTTAAGGTTGGACGGAATCTTGTTCGAAGCGCGCCCTAGCATTGTTGTTACCAAAAACAAAGTATAAAGTTGAATGGTCAACCCATTCTAGCTTTCGACGTGGCAACAGAGGTTTTATACTGTATGCATAGTTGCGCGACGAGTTTTTGCACCAGGACTGGGGAAACGCCAGGTATTCACACAGAAAGCCGTCCTCCGGTCAGGTTCCTTCTTGTTAAATCTTAAATAATTATCTTGACACGTTCCCTGGATTGGTAGTATACGTGCGCCCGCATGCAGCCAAATGGTTTCACCAATTCTAATGGCGACCGTTTCAAGGTCAGCGAATCCGCCTCAAGCCAGACCACCGAAGAGGTGGTTGCGCGCGTATCCGAACTCATAAAGACGGCGCAACTCAAGGCAGGTGATCGGCTTCCGCCCGAGCGCGAGCTCTCAAAGCAACTCGGCGTGAGCCGCCCTTCGCTGCGCGCCGGATTGCGAGCGTTGTCTTCAATGGGCGTGCTTAGGTCTCGCCAGGGAGCTGGGACCTTCGTCTCCGATGGTCCGCCGACCCTCGACAGCGAGCCGCTTCGTTTGTTGGCGGCGCTCCATGGATTCAGTTTTGATCACATGTTCGAAACGCGGTCGATTCTGGAGGTGGGAGCAGCAGGCCTGGCTGCAGAGAATGCTACCAGCGAGCAGCTAGCTACACTCGCGGATGAAATCGCGGAGATGTATGCCAGTCTCAACGACCCGCAGGAATACCTTGTGCACGATATACGTTTTCATCGAGCAGTGGCCGAAGCATCGAATAACCCGACCCTGGCTACGCTGGTGGAGATGGTTTCGGCAGTGATGTACGAGCGCCGGCGGGAAACGATTGAGCGGGCCCATGATTTTACCGAGTCACTCGAATTACATCAGCAGGTTTACCGCGCGATTAGAGCCCGACAACCCGAAGAGGCGCGGTCCGCGATGCGTGAACATATCGTTCGCGCGCAGCAAGCCTTCGCTCTTGAAGAGAGCGAGCAGAAGTCCGTCCAGCCATTGTCAGAAGAACGTGTAATTTAGAAAGTCGGAGCTTAAGCCACTTGGGTGGCCAATCTCGAATAAGCCGGCTTTATTTTGTCCCATCTGAGGACAAACTAACACGAACCCGTACGTGGAGTTGAGATACATCCCTCGCTCAGACAAAAAATGAAATTCTGAGAACTACTTTGGAGGAGGAGCCCATGTTCACTTTTACCCACCGTTGTTCAAAATTGATTACTGGTAGCTTGATGGCCCTCGCACTCTCGTTCGCATTGAGCTGGCCGGTTTCGGCTCAATCGATCACGGGGACGATCTCAGGCATTGTGACTGATTCAGCCGACGCCCTGGTTCCCGGGGCCATGGTGACCGTCACCAACGAGCAGACAAATGAGACGCGAAACGTAACCAGTAACAGCGAGGGTCGATTCTCTGTCGCTGCGCTACAGCCGGGTCGCTACACGCTCAGGGTGGAGCGAGAAGGCTTTCAGACTCTGGAACGGCGAGGCACTGTGCTAAGCGCGAACGAAAATCTGGCGCTTGGCGAGATGAAGCTGGACACCGGACAGGTCAGCCAGATGGTAAGTGTGATGAGTGAAGGCCAGAGAGTCGAAAGGGAATCGAGCGATCTAACGGCCCGACTAACCGCGGACCAGATCAATCTCATCTCGACTAAAGGACGCGACATCACTTCGCTGCTGCGCTTGATACCCGGGACCTCCAACAACGACGACATCGAGGCCGTGGGTGAGGGCTTTGGAACCGACCTGCCTAACTTCTCCGGACAACGTGGTCGCTCAGCCGTAGCTTCAGTGGACGGCTTATTCGCCGGTGAACCGAGCGGTTCAAACAAACTGAGCATGACCATCAGTCAGGACGCTGTCGCCGAGGTCAAGGTGCTGCGGAATAACTATGGCGCTGAGTATGGCAACAATGGTGGTGCGCTGATTAACGTAGTTTCGAAGGGCGGGACTAAAGATTACCAGGGCAGTGTTTATTACTTTGTTCGGAACGAGTCGCTCAACGCCAACAGCTTTTTCAATAACAAGGCGAGGTTGGTAAGGCCCATTTACCGTCACAAGATTCCTGGTTTCAATTTTGGCGGGCCTGTGCCGCTGCCGCGATTCGGTGAAGGAAAAGACTCTGTCTTGAACGACAAAGTTTTCTTTTTCTTCTCAATGGAAAAACCGCGCACGATCACACCCACAGATCCGGTCACAGTCACAGTACCTACCGCGTTCGAACGCATTGGGAATTTCTCGCAATCGAGGAACTCGGGCGGGACAGTGCCGATTGTGCTCGATCCACTTACGGGCTTGCAGTTTCCCGGTAACATTATTCCCAACCACCGAATCAACAAGAGCGGTCAGGCATTGCTCAACTACTTTCCGCTGCCAAATTCGCCGACGGCTGCCAACCCCGGTCGTTACATCAACCAGAGAAGTGTCGACGTCCCCAAGAGCAGTTATGTAATTCGCTTTGACATCAAGCCGTCAAACAATGACAGCATTTACTGGAAAGCGCAGTGGTGGACTTCAGACAACGAAGGCCTTGGCACTTCCGGCTGGCCCAATGGAGGTGGCGGTGTCGACCGTTGGGGCATTAGCTCGCACTATCTTTACAAGGACAACGGCTGGTCAGCTAACTGGGTCCGGGTGGTAAGTTCGAGGGTGGTTAATGAGTTCACTTTCGGTATGCGACACGACTCCGAGGGTTTTGTGCCGTCTGAGGGCATGATCGAAGGTTTGACTCGAGACGCGTTGAACTACACAGCGCCGCAACTCTTTCCCACAAACAATAAATTCAACCTGGTCCCGACTGTTACCGGATGGTCCAGTGTGTCGGGCAACCCTGCCAATATCAATTGGCTGGATCGCTGGGGAGAGGTGGGCAACGATTACATTAAACCCTCATTCGCCGACAATGTGTCGGTTATCAAGGGCAACCACAGTCTGAAATTTGGAGCCTATTATCAGCGACTTCTAAACAGGGAAGCTCCCGGCGGTGGAAAATGGTCGGGTGACCTAAACTTCGGAACCGCCGCTACTTTCACGACCGCCTTGGGAAGTACGGGCTTTGCCTACTCGAACGCGTTGCTGGGCAATTTCCAAACTTACACTGAGCCACAGGCGCGCAATTTTACGAACAGTGAAATCACTATTTTCCAGTGGTACGCGCAGGATGAGTGGAAGGTGAATCGACAGTTGACGATTAACTACGGCATGCGTTGGGGCTATCACTCGCCGTTCTTCCAGCGCGATGGCCAGGGCTCGAACTTTGACCCGTCACGCTGGGATCCGGCAAAAGCGCCGCTGCTCTACGAAGGTTACTGCGTGGGCCAGCCCAACGGAATTCCGGCATTAGGCACCGCGTGTTCGGCCGCTAATTCCCGCGCCGTGGATCCGCGGAACCGTCCGAGTCCCACAGCTGTGCAACTGTTGCCTGCCAATCTGGTGCGCTCATTTGTGCCGGGAACCGGTGATCTGCTCAACGGCATTGTTTTGAATGGTGATCCCACCGCGCCTAAGGGTTTCAGACATACAGCGCCAATTGACTGGGAACCGCGGCTTGGCATTGCGTGGGATGTTCTGGGCAAAGGAGAAACTGTTCTTCGCGCCATGGGCGGCATTTATCACGCGCCACGCATCGGCGGCGGCACCGGCGGGGCCGGGGCCAGCAGTCTGGGAGCTAACCCGCCACAGCAGCGGACGTTCACGGTCAACTTCGGCAACATCGATCAGATCCCCAATCTGCTTCCCGGCGCTCTCAACTTTCCAACTGCCCTAAGGGCGCTGGAAGTCGATTCCAAGACGCCGACGGTTTATAACTTCCAGCTTGGCGTTCAACAGGAGATCGGATTCAAAACCATATTGGAAGTTAGCTATGTTGGCTCGTTGGCCCGGCACCTGGGCGAACAGCGCAACATTAACGCAGTTCCCGACGGCGCACGTTTCGTGGATTGCCGCGTGATTGCGTCGGCTTTGTGTCGTCCCCAAAACAGAGATCCGCTGACAGCCGCAAACCCGAAGAACAATGATTTTCTCAGACCCTTCCGCGGCTACGGTGACATTCAACGGAACACCTGGGGTGGCACATCAAACTATAACTCGCTTCAGGTCCAGGCGAATCGTCGTTATGCGAGTGGATTTCAGTATGGCGTCGCATATACCTACTCGAAGTCTTTTGACTACGCCAACGACGACACTTCGGATGTCAATAACAGCCGGCCGTACAAGGAATTTAACTACGCGCCATCCGATTTCGATCAGACCCACATACTGACGGTTAACTACATCTACGATATTCCCGGGCTTAGCCGGAAATCGAACAACCGCTTCGTCAAAGCAATCTTCGATAACTGGCAGATCTCCGGCACCACGTCATACGTGAGCGGTAAGCCAAAGAACCTGGCCACTTTTGGTGCGAGCGGCATAACTTACACCGCCGGCACAGCGACGATCACCGCCGGACAGACCTGCCCGCCCGGATCATTTCAAACGTCGGCCACGGTATGCACCATGATCACTGACTTTACGGGTGGTCAGGTGAACGCGCGCCCAAACATTATTTGTGATCCCATGTCCGGGGTTAGTGGTCGCGATTCCTCCGGTACTCCGTATGTGATCAATGTCGGTTGCTTTGCGCCTCCCACAGCCCTTGGGCAGACGGGGAATCTGCCGCGGAACTCTGTTCGTATGCCGTCGATATTTAACAACGACCTGGCGTTGTTTAAGAACATCAAGGTCGGCGAGCGGCGCGAGATTCAATTGCGCTGGGAGGTTTACAACATCTTCAACCATTCAAACTTCAGGGACATCGACGCTGCCATGCAATTCGGGATCGCGCAGGTGAACCCTAACCCAAGTCAAGCTTGCACAGCGCCTGGTAACACCTGCACGGCAGTCATCAGGCAAAACCGGGACACATCTTTTGGGCAAGCGACAAGCTTTGGTACGCCGACCAGCGCGCGTACCCCACGCGTGATGCAGGGGTCAGTTAGAATCAATTTCTAATTGCGGCCAGACGCAAGACAACTTAGATCGTTTTATGGAAGGTGGCGGTGATGGCTTCCCCATCACCGCCACATTGCTAAACGCAGGAGAACTAAACCAGACCGATAGAAGCCCTGGTGCCGATGCGCTCGCAACCAGCGAAGCAGAAGCACATTGAAACCATACCGTCGGCGGATCTTGATCACCGGGCTGAAGGCGCGATCTTAATGAGATCCCTCCGCGTGGTGGTTCGAGATAAAGCCCGCTAGCCCTGGGATCAATCCCGTGTCGACAGCATTTTCTCGAAGGACACTGAACCTGCAAAGGAATTACAAAGTGAGACTTCCAACTGGAGCGAACAGAAGATTGATGGCCGCGTCTCTCTTCCTGGCCTTGTTGGTTTTGGGCGGAGTCGAATCGTCGCGGGCGCAACCGTCAAACGGAAGCAGTTCGCCGGGACGCGATGAAACCGCTGTCGCGGAGGCGATCCAGGGATGGTGGACTGCTTCGATGAAGACTCACAATCAGCGGATTGCCTGGTTTCGCGAGTCGGAATTTGGCTGCTTTATCCATTGGGGTGTTTATTCAACCTTCGGCGGCGAATGGAACGGAAAGCCCTTTCGTGGTTACGCCGAGCACATGATGCGGAGCCAGAAAATCCCGCGCGCAGAATATGTCGAGAAAGTGGTCTCGGGATTCAACCCGGTGAAGTTTGATGCGGAGGAGTGGGTCCGTCTAATCAAGGCCGCGGGGATGAAGTACGTCATCATCACCGCTAAGCATCACGACGGGTTCGCGATGTATCCATCGTCGGTGAGCCGGTACAACATTCGCGATGCTACGCCCTTCAAAAGAGACCCCATGGGTGAGTTGGCCGCGGCCGCTAGAAAACACGGTTTACGCTTCGGTTTCTATTATTCGCATGCATTTGATTGGGAACACCCCGACGCGCCCGGCAATGATTGGGACTACAACAATCCTGCAGGCGATAAAGGCTTGCATGGCGGGCTGACGTGGTACGACAAACATCCTGACCTGCTCGATAAAGCGCGCAAGTACGTCGATGAAAAAGCAATTCCACAGATTGTTGAGCTGGTAAAAAAATACCAACCCGACATTCTCTGGTTTGACACCCCCAGCAAGATTCCCTTGTCAGAAAACCTTCGCATCATGAAAGCAGTTCGGGAGTTTGCGCCCAATGTTGTAATCAATGGACGTCTGGCGCGTGGTTTGGACCACTCATTTGGCGATTACAAGAACACCGGCGATCGCGCAGCGGAAATGGTTCCGACCGACGGCGATTGGGAGACGATCCCGACGACTAACGAATCGTACGGCTATCATAAACACGATCAGAGTCACAAACCCGTTTCACATTTCATTCAACTCATGGCCAAGGCTGCAGCGCGCGGCGGCAACCTGCTGATGAATATCGGCCCAATGGGCGACGGTCAGATCGATCAGAAAGACCAGCAAATACTTCTCGGAATCGGGAAGTGGCTGAAGGTTAACGGGAAAAGTATTTACCGCACTGAGCGCACACCTTTGCCGGTCCAGTCCTGGGGTGAATCTACTCGTCAGGGCAATACCCTGTATCTACACGTCTTTCATTGGCCTAGTGACGGCAAGCTTGTAGTCGGCGGTCTGAAGAGTTCGGTTACCAAAGCTTACCTCCTTGCGGCCCCGCAAAAGAGTCTTAAGACAGCGCGTCTCAATGCCAATGACATCGCGATCGAAGTACCTGTAGGGGCGTCCCTCCGTGGGCGCCCCTCGGTTACGGACGCCGCCGACACCGTTATCGCCGTCGAGGTCAAAGGCGAGATTAGAACTAACCCGGTCCGGTTGCTGGCGAGCATGGGCCAGACAAACGTGCTGCGCGTGTTTGACGGTGAACTGCACGGTAAAGGCCTTCGATTTGGCGATGGTAAAGCGCCGCGTGCATATGTCTTCGAATGGAAAACGCCGACGCAGTGGGTCGGATGGAAGGTCCGTGTAATCGAAGCTTCCGAGTTTGAGGTGTCGCTGAAGTACACCACCAACTCCACAGCTAATCGAGGGAGCTACGCCGTCACTATTGGAGATCAGGTTTTGAAGAACAAAGTCGATCCAACGGCAAGCGAAAGTGAATCAAAGACGGTTGTGCTGGGCAGGGTGAAGCTCAGGCCAGGAGATTACGAAGTCGCAGTCAAACCGACCGACATTCAGGGTGGCGAGTTAATGCGCCCGTTCTATCTGGCGCTGACGCCGGTCGAAACGAAGCAATAGGAGACGGTGAAACCGGCATGACGATCCACGAACTTACCCGAAACCATACGAGTATATCGAGCACTTTCGCGTTGCTTCGTGTTAGTTGGTGGATCAAGTTCAGTCAGGGCCAATTTAGAGTTGGGGTGCTGATTGGACTGCCTCTAATCTTTCTGATGTTCCAGAGTGCAGTCGCCCAGAAGTCCGCGCGAAATCAGTCGGCGCAAGCCTCGCCGCGCGTTTTCCTTCTTGACGCTAAACAATTGCAGGAGACCCGGAAACGCATCCGCGCAGGCGACGTGAGTGTGGCCGCCGCTTGGCCAAGACTCGAAACGGACGCGCAGAAGGCTTTAGCTGCCCGACCATTCTCCGTTGTCACGAAAGATCCAACTCCGCCAAGTGGAGACAAGCACGATTACATGAGTCAGGCGCCATACTTTTGGCCTGACCCAAACAAGCCGAACGGTTTGCCTTACATTCGCCGCGATGGAGAACGAAATCCCGAGATCAACAAAATCACAGATCACCGTAGCCTCGATCAGATGATCGCTGCGGTTGAGACACTGTCGCTGGCTTACTATTTCAAAGACAGTGAGGCATACGCAAACAAGGCCGTTCAACTCGTGCGTGCCTTCTTTCTCGACCCCGCCACGCGGATGAATCCGCATCTGCAGTTTGCTCAGGCCATTCCAGGCGTTAATACCGGACGCGGCATCGGTCTGATCGAGACGCGTGGTTTGACCCGCGTCGTTGATTCGATTGGTTTGTTGGCCTCTGCACCCGCGTTGAAGGAAGCGGATCGCCGCGGGCTGGAGGATTGGTTCGGGAAGTTTTTGAAATGGATGTTGGAGAGCAGGAACGGTCGCGATGAAGCGGCGGCAAAAAATAATCACGGCACTTACTACGACGTGCAAGTGATCTCGTTTGCCTTGTTCCTCGGTCAGAAAGAGTTTGCCAAAGACATCTTACAAACAGCTCGAACAAAACGCATCGCCGCTCAGATTGAACCTGATGGTAGTCAGCCGCTGGAGCTGGCTCGCACAAAAGCCTGGAGTTACAGCGTGGGAAATCTTGATGGCCTGATGCTTCTGGCCAGGCTGGGCGAGAACGTGGACGTCGACCTTTGGAATTATCAAAGCGCAGACGGACGCGGTATTCGCCGCGCGCTGGATTACTTAATTCCGGCGGCGCTTGGCGAAGCGAAGTGGACCTATCCTCAATTGGGTGACTGGCCGCCGCAGATGTTGTTCCCTCTGATCAGAAGAGCGGCGTCAAGATATGAGGACTATGCGGCGATGCTAGACAAAGTTCCGGCTGTGGATATTGCTGATCGCTCTCGGTTGCTCAATTCCGATCCGTGCGCAAACACGCGAGCGCAACGGTGAGGACTCGCCGGGCTAGAGCTTGGGAGAAAACCCTTGCTCGGGTGCCATGACTTCATGATGTCTACGCACCTCGAACACGAACAGGGTCATTGCTCTCGTCGCGTCTTTCTATCCGCAGCGCTTGCGGCGCCGGTCATCGTTGCTGGTCTGCCGGCGGCGTTGAGAGCAAACGACGTCAAGATCTCGAGTCCGAAAGGCAACGTGCAATTTCAACTCGTCCGCGATCCGACCCAGCTGAGTTACCAGGTAATGTTCAATAACAAACCGGTCATCGATCTGGCCCGGCTGGGAATCATCATCGACGGCGTCGACCTTGGTCAAAATGCCGAGGTTGGGAAAGTGGACAGATACCGAACGAATGAAACGTACCAGTCACGTGGATTTCATTCACGAGCGGTCAATCGCTCGAACGGCGCCAGAATCAGCATGGACCATCCAAATAGCAAGATGAAATACACGATAGAAGTGCGTGCTTTCAATGACGGAATCGCTTTTCGTCATATCGTGCCGGGGGATGACAAACAAAGGACTCCCGATGAAGCGAGCGCCTTTGCTATTCCTGCCGGCAGCACGCTTTGGTTTCACGACTTCGAGGGTCACTACGAGGGAGTGCACGCGAAAAAAGAGATTGCAGACGTTAAGGAAGGTGAATGGGCGGCAGTGCCCGTGACGTTCAAGTTAGCTAACGGCGACGGCTACGCCTCAATCACTGAAGCAGCTTTAATGAACTATGCCGGCATGGGTCTGCAAGCCGACGGCCAGCGTCGCCTCCAAGCTCGCCTCGGCCATGCACTCCCAGTCAGCCATCCTTTCCGCCTCCGTTATCAGGAAGATATAGAACGTCTCTCCCGACCTGCCCCGATTGCAGGAACCATCACCACACCATGGCGCGTCGTCATCATAGGCGCCGACCTAAACACACTCGTCAACTCAGACATCATCGACAATCTTTCAGTCACACCCGATCCGAAAATATTTCCCAGGGGTCTGAACACTGAATGGCTCAAGCCGGGTCGCTGTGTTTGGAAATATCTCGATGGCGGCGAGAACACCTTTGAAGAGATGAAAAACTTCTCTCAACTCGCCGGCCAGTTGGGTTTTGAATACAACCTTGTCGAGGGCTTCTGGCAGAGATGGCCCGCGGCCCAATTGAAGGAGTTAGTCGATTACTCGCGACAACAAAAGGTGGGCATCTGGCTTTGGAAGCATAGCCGCGCGCTTCGAACTTCTGAAGATCGAAGCAAGTTTTTCAAAGTTTGCAATGACGCCGGTGTGGTCGGCGCCAAGATCGACTTCTTCGATCATGAGGCGAAGGAAATTATCGATCTCTACCAGGTGCTACTGAAGGAAGGGGCGGAAGCGAAGATCATGTTGGACTTTCATGGATCCAATAAGCCCGCCGGAGAAGCGCGCACCTGGCCGAATGAAATGACTCGGGAGGGAATTCGCGGGCTTGAATATCGCAACATGGAAACGCGCGCCAGACACAACGCAACCCTCCCCTTTACACGCATGCTCGCCGGTCATGCCGATTATTCAGTGATGCATTTTGGCGAGCGCCGGCGCGAAACTTCCTGGGCCCATCAGATTGCCAGCGCTGCGATTATTTCAGCCCCTGTCCTTATATATGGGGCACACCCGAAGAACATCCTGGACAACCCGGCGGTCGAGTTGATCAAAACCATTCCGAGTGTTTGGGACGAGACGGTTGTGCTCCCGGTTTCGGAAATCGGCGAAGTCGCGGCATTTGCGCGGCGCAAGGGCACAACCTGGTTTGTCCCGATCATGAATGGACCGACAGCGAGGAGCATTAGCGTCCCGCTGGACTTACTTGGCACAGGGAGTCACCAGGCATTTCTCGTCCGAGATGAGATAGACAATCCGGCTGCGGTAAGGATTGAACGATCGACCGTGACAAGGGCGAATCAGTTGACGATTGAGATGCGCGCCGGCGGTGGCTTCATCGGCCGGTTCGCCTTATGAATCGAGTCGGAAGAAACGATCCACTAAACAACACTAAATTACACGAACTTTCGTGTCTTTTCGTGTAATTTCGTGGATCGTGCTGAGGCATAAAAATGAGACCGCTTGCGTATCTCCTAACACTTTTAGTTCTGGTTTGCGATTTGGCTCCTGCTCAGTCTCGCATGAAACCGGATGTAGTCTGGCCGCGTCCGATTCCGGCGCGCATTGGCGACAGTGGCAACAAGGATCTAATGGTGATGACGCTCGGAGATGTTCAGCCTTCCATCGCCGACGGCACGTTTGACCCGGCAAAGGACGAGGTTCGCCTCAACGACGGCACAACTCTCAAAAACTACTATCGCGACACGCTCAAGATCAAATACTTCCAGCCAATAGACAAAACCAGATTTGCACTTCCACCTTCGGGCTGGTGTTCCTGGTACTTCTACTACCAGGAGATCAATGAAGACGAAGTGAAACGTAACGCTAACTGGATCGCCGAAAACCTGAAGGACTACGGCGCTGTTTACGTTCAACTCGACGATGGCTGGCAAGGCACCGGTCACGGGTTGGGAGAAAACCGCGACTGGACCACGATAGACAAACGCTTTCCCAGCGGCATGGATCGTCTGGCCAAACATATCAAGTCGCTTGGTCTTAAGCCTGGCATCTGGCTCGCGCCGCACGGTCAAAGCAACGAAGCTGTCGTGAAGAGCAATCACGGCGTCTTTATGCTCAAGCCTGATGGCACGTCGGCCTCGAGCACCTGGGAAGGAAAATATCTTGTCGATCCATCGACGCTTGAATCACAGCAATATCTGAAGAACCTTTTTTCAACGTTGTCCGGTTGGGGTTACGAGTATTTCAAAATTGATGGTCAGCCGATTGTCGTTCGTGAGTATCGCAACAAGAAATCCTCGATGAAAAATCCCGCGGACGATTCGGATGAACTGTATAGAGACACGCTGGAAAGCATTCGCTCGGCTATTGGACCAGATCGCTATCTGCTCGGTTGTTGGGTGGTCCCCCTGGAGGGCGTTGGACTGATGAATGGCTCGCGAATTGGCGCCGACGTGTTGCCAAACTGGGATGGCTTCAAGTTCGCCATGCGTGCCACGATGGAATATTACTTCCTGCACAACATCGCCTGGTACGCCGACCCCGACGTGCTGGTGGTGCGTTCGCCATTGCCGCTCGAGCAGGCACGCGCCTGGGCAACTCTGCAAGGGCTCACCGGCCAGGCTGTGCTCACCAGCGACCGGCTGATGGATTTGTCGGCGGAGCGGGTTGAGCTTTTGCGACGCGTGTATCCCGCAGTCGATATCGTGCCGATGGACCTCTTCAAGTCAGACCGCAACAAACGCATCTGGGACCTCAAGATCAATCACCTGGGACGTAATTATGACGTGGTCGGCGTCTTCAATTTTGACGAAGCTCGCACAAGGGCCACTTATGTAAGTTGGAAGGACCTCGGCTTCCCTGAAGATAAGCCGGTCCACGTTTACGATTTTTGGAATCGGGAGTATCTCGGCGCCTGGAGGAATGGAATCAGTGTTGATCTGGCCCCCACGAGTAGTCGAGCGCTAACGCTTTTGCCCACGGAGGATCAGCCACAATTAATTTCTACCTCCCGGCACCTGACGCAGGGGTGGGTGGACCTCGTCTCTCAGAGTTACAACCGGACCACGAATTCTTATCGCGGCAAAAGCAAGACGGTCCGCAACGATCCTTATGAACTCCGGTTTGTATTTCCGCTCGGCAAGAATTTCACCATAAAAGGTGCTTCGGCCCGCAGCCCTGCGGGCGCCCTGCCAGTCAAGATTTCCAACCACCAGGGTTGGGCCACGGTTGAGTTCACCGCTCCACGAACGACTGATGTGACCTGGAACGTTGCGTTCGCGCCGGCTGAGTTTTATCGCTTTCCGGTACGCGAGCCACAGAATCTTTGGCTCGAGCGCGCTGGGCTGGGTGGCGCAACGCTGCGTTGGAGTGTGCCGCATCAACCGGCAGCTGGTTATCAGGTCACACTAAATGGCCAGCTCCTGGGAGCCACCACCTCGCAAGCTTTTTCCTTAACCAATCTCCGGCCCAACACCAACTACACGGCGGAAGTTCGCACGGCATGGCAGGACGGCAGAATTAGTGAGAAGAAAGCTGAGCGGAAATTTACTCTGGGCCAGTTGCTGCCGGCGGAAGTGTTCCTGTCGGAGCTTGACCCCCACAGACTCACACCCGGCTGGCGTCAGACAGAACTCAACCGAAACTTCAACAGCAACGGGCTTTCAATCGGAGGACGGCCTTTCGAGAACGGCATCGGAATGCCGACGAATTCCGAGATCGAGTTTGAGCTCAACGGAGCTTACGACACTTTTAAAGCGCTGGTGGGAATTGACGACGAACATAACAACAAAGATTCGATGGTGGAGTTTGCTGTCATAGGCGACGGCAAGGAACTGTGGAAGAGCAGCGGCCTGAAGAAAGAAGATGGCGCCAAGACGGTCGCAGTGGATGTGAAAAATGTTCGGCGTCTAATGCTGCGAGTGAAGCGTGTCGGAGAAGGAGGTCGCGTTCATGCGGACTGGGGCGATGCAAGGTTGGTGAAATGAAGCTTGTGCCTGTAAACGCGTTGCATCTTTCTGGGACCGCGGGCGTCTCGCCCGCCGTGAGCGCGAAGCGCGAGCAGGTTACTTTCTTTGTGAGCGAAGCGCGCCTGACGGCGCTCCAGCGGGCGGGACGCCCGCGGTCCCAGGAGAAGGCTGAATTGATAAGCCGGCTCGTCACCATTTTCACATTGACCATCGGTTGCGGTCCCTTGGCGGTGTCGCAAAAGGCATTTGATTTGGCCGCCTTTGATAGAGCCCGGGTCTTAAAAGCGGCCAACCAATACATGAAGGAGACGCCCATCACGATCACCGCTTCAAAGAGTCCGCGCAGTGCGGGAGGTGTACACGATTTCTTTTCCGAAGGCGATTATTGGTGGCCGGACCCGAACAATCCCGATGGGCCATACATGCAGCGCGATGGCATGACTAATCCGGATAACTTTACAGATCACCGGCGCTATCTGATGCGTTTGAGTGTGCAGGTGCCGGCCCTGGCTGCCGCGTGGAAGATCACCAGAGATCGACGTTATGCCCAACACGCCGCCCGACACTTACGCGCATGGTTTATCGACGAACAGACACGGATGAATCCGAGTCTGCAATTTGCGCAGGCAATAAAAGGGCGAGTCACAGGGCGCGGAATCGGCATCATTGACACCATTCATCTGGTCGAAGTTGCGCAAGCTGTCAGGGTGATTGAGAAGTCGGGCGCGTTGTCGTCAGACGATCAAAAAGCCATCAAGCAGTGGTTTGCTGATTATCTTAGTTGGATGACAACGCACAAGTATGGAATCGACGAACGCGAGGCGAAAAACAATCACGGTACGTGTTGGGTGATGCAGGTTGCGGCGTTTGCCGGTCTGACTGGAAATGAAGAGTTGCTGGCCTATTGTCGCAATCGCTTCAAGACGGTGCTCGTGCCGAATCAGATTGCGGCAGACGGCAGCTTTCCCGAAGAACTCCGGCGCACAAAGCCCTACGCGTATTCGTTGTTCAACCTGGAAGCGATGGGCACCATCTGCCGTCTGCTCTCGACGCACGAAAACAATTTGTGGAAGTTCGGCACCGCGGACGGGCGTAGTGTCAGCAAGGCAATGGAATTCATGGTTCCATTCGTTCGCGACAAGAAGTCGTGGCCCAGGCCGAAAGACGTGATGTATCACGAAGACTGGCCGATGCGGCAAAGCAGTTTGCTCTTTGCAGGCGCTGCGTTGAATCGTCCTGACTATATTGAATTATGGAAAAAACTTCCGGCGGATTCAGATGTCGAGGAAGTGGTTCGGAACTTTTTTATTCGTCAGCCGGTGTTGTGGATGAATTGAGGTCGGTCGTTGCAATAGATTGTTAAGCACTAGCCCTATGCAGGTGGTTGTTTATTTCAAGTCTGTGTGCGTCGTCTGTGTTCTTTGAGTCTCTGTGGTGAATATTATTCAGCAACGCATAACCACAGAGACGCAGAGAACACAGAGAACGCACAGAGATAGATTCAGCTTACGTACGCGACCAGCCAAGCGGAATAAGCATAGTTGGTCTGGAGGATAGAATGGACGTTCAATGCAAGCGATCGGTTCAGGCTGTTGTGCTGTTATTTGCGATTGGTGTTTCAACCACTTCAGACGCCCAAACCAAATCAACACGATTGTTCGCCCCTGGATTCACTGCCGGGCCGGGCGCCGTTGAGACCATGGTCGAGCGCGACCAGCGGATGAAGTGGTGGCGCGAAGCTCGCTTCGGCATGTTTATTCATTGGGGTCTATACGCCGTGCCGGCAGGCGAATATAAGGGGCAACGCTCGACCCGAATCGGCGAGTGGATTATGGAGTGGGCCAACATCCCGCGTGCGGAATACGAAAAGTTTGCTCCACAGTTCAACCCGGTAAAGTTTGATGCGCGCGAGTGGGTCCGCATCGCTAAAGACGCCGGCATGAAATATATCGTGATCACCTCAAAGCATCACGACGGCTTTGCGCTTTATGACAGCAAGGTCAGTAAATACGACATCATTGATTTCACGCCTTACCAAAAAGATCCCATCAAGGAACTCGCCGCCGAAGCCAAACGTCAGGGACTGGTCTTCTCATTCTATTACTCAATTGTCGACTGGCATCATCCGTCGCAATACGTCGACATGCCTGGAAAGGACCCCACTGCCGGAAACCGCACCACCAAAATGCGGCCCGGCGGCAAGGAAGAGTATGTGGCCTATATGAAAGCGCAATTGCGAGAGCTGATTACTACATACGACCCGGCAGTGCTTTGGTTTGACGGCGAGTGGCAGGACTGGTGGACGGAAGAGGACGGACAGGATCTCTATCGCTTCGTACGTGAGCTCAAGCCAAACATCATCATCAACAATCGTGTGGGCAAAGGCCGCCAGGGCATGCAGGGCATGAATAAAACTGACCGACAGTATTCGGGAGATTTCGGTACCCCGGAACAACGCATTCCTCCGAGTGGTTTGCCTGGTGTCGATTGGGAAAGCTGCATGACGATGAACACCACCTGGGGTTACAAGTTTTACGATGACCAGTGGAAGACAACTGAGACACTGGTGCGCAACCTGATTGATGTGGCTTCAAAGGGCGGCAATTATCTTCTTAATGTTGGCCCGATGGCAGATGGATTGATTCCCCAGCCAAGCGTTGAGCGATTAGCTGGAGTCGGTAAATGGATGAAGGTGAATGACGATTCGATCTATGCCACCACCGCTAGCCCGTTCCAGACGGAGCTGCCATTTGGCCGCGCCACCAGCAAGCCCGGAAAAATTTATCTGCACGTTTTCAATTGGCCCACCGATGGAAGTCTTCGCGTTCCCCCGCTCGGTAAAGAGATTAAGAAAGCCTACTTACTGGCGAATCGGAATGCACTGAAGTTCGCCCGGGGTAATGAAGGATTGACGATAACCGTGCCGGCAAAGCCTCTTGATTCCATTGCGACCGTAATTGTGTTGGAAACGACGAAATAGATTTTCGCAGGATTATGGTACTCCGAGTCTCAGCGCCTTTGGCGCCGAGAGCGCACTCGGGAGGAAGAATTGGAAAAGGTCATAACACGACGAGAGATTCTGGCGCTGGCGCTCGCGACGCCGGTGTTGTCCGCATTTCCGTCAATCGTTCGCGGACAGGGCGCGCCCACAAGAACTTTTAACCGCCGCTCCTTTATATATGCACCAAGTGCGGTTATCCCAGTTGACGCCTCAGCAGGAAGCGTCAGGTTAATGCGTCAATGGACCGGGCCGCTTTGTCGTTCTCGCTTGATCAATCAAGGCAACGAGAGTGTGCGGGTGAAAGAGGCAGTGCTTTTCGATTTAACGCTGCCGCTGCCTGCCGACACAAGACTGTATGGCGAGGGGTTTCAGATGTTGACCCAAACCGGCGGCACGTTAGGCCAGCCGGAAAACCTCGGAAACTACACAGACGCCAAACACTACAAGTTGCCGGCGCCCGAGGGGGCCCAAGCCTTCTACGGTTTGCTGACGCTTTCCGAGTCCGCCGGAAAAAACTACCTCCTCGCCTTCACGTCGTGTGGCCGTTTCAGCGGCCAGTTCTATCTGAACGGGTCACAACTGAGGGTGGTCGTCGACACTGAAGGACTCGAATTGAAGCCTGGCGAAAGTTGGCAGTTGGAAGAGTTTACTTTTCACGCCGGACCTGACCGCGAACAATTGCTGGCCCACCTGGGCCAAAGGCTACAGGCGAACCATCCCCGGCTGCAGTTCGCGGCGCCTCCCGCGGGCTGGTGTTCCTGGTATTGTTTTGGCCCACGCGTCACTGCTCAGCAAGTGCTCGACAATCTTGACTTCATCGCAAAGAACACGCCCGGCCTTAAGTACATTCAAATTGACGATGGTTATCAACCCGCAATGGGCGACTGGCTGGAGACGGGAGCGGCCTTCGGCGGAAATGTGCAAGGAGTGCTCAAACAAATTCGCGCCCGCGGTTTTGAGCCGGCTATCTGGGTGGCGCCTTTTATCGCCGAGGAGAAGTCGAATCTTTTTCAGCAGCATCCCGACTGGTTTGTGAAGGACGACGACGGCAAGCCCCTCAGATCCAACAAAGTTACCTTTGGTGGTTGGCGGCATGGACCATGGTACGTCCTTGACGGCACACATCCTCGAGTGCAGCAGCATTACGAGACTCTCTTCCGCACGATGCGCCGTGACTGGGGCTGCACATATTTCAAACTCGACGCCAATTTCTGGGGCGCAATCCATGGCGGACGCTTTCATGACACGCGCGCGACACGGATTGAGGCTTACCGCCGGGGTATGCGGGCAGTTATCAAAGGCGCCGGAGACGCATTTATCCTTGGTTGCAACCATCCGATTTGGGCTTCGCTGGGATTGATACATGGCTCGCGAAGTTCAAACGACATCAAGCGAACCTGGGAACGCGTGGCCACGACGGCGCGTCAGAATCTGCAACGCAACTGGCAAAACGGGCGATTGTGGTGGAACGATCCCGATGCAATTGTGCTTACCGGGGATCTTCCCGATGAGGTCTTTCGCTTTCATGCCACAGCGATCTATGCGACCGGCGGAATGATTCTCTCGGGTGACGACCTGACAAAGATTAGCGGGGAGCGGTTGGCTATGCTGCGCAAACTGCAACCGCCCACCGGGCAGGCCGCGCGCTTCGCTGACGACTCGCTGAGTGTCGGAACAATCAAGTTGGCGAATAAGGAAATCTTTTGTTTGTTCAACTGGGACCACGCTCCGCGCCAGGTTTCATTTAACCTTTCGCGACCACGAAGAGTCACCGATTTCTGGAGTGAAGAAGATCTTGGACGACATTCAGGCACGTTCACCATCGACCCAATGGCGGCGCGTTCGGCGAGGC
The DNA here is from genome assembly GCA_038040525.1 of Acidobacteriota bacterium. GTDB lineage: Bacteria > Acidobacteriota > Blastocatellia > Pyrinomonadales > Pyrinomonadaceae > PSRF01. The sequence continues at coordinate 30,089 of JBBPIC010000035.1, forward strand.
TGTTGGTGTGTGCGTAAGATGTAGGGGCGTCCCGCTGTGGACGCCCCTCGCGTAGCGAAGAGCGGGGCGCCCACGGAGGGACGCCCCTACAGCCAGATTCAACATCATGAACCTAACCATAATCGATTGGGCCATCATGTTTGTTTACTTTGTCTTTGTGCTGGGCATCGGCTTTGCCCTCAAGCGCTACATGAAGACGAGCAGCGATTTCTTCCTGTCGGGTCGGTCGCTTCCAGCTTGGATTACCGGCCTTGCCTTTCTCTCCGCGAATTTGGGAGCTCAGGAAGTTATAGGCATGGCAGCCTCGGGGGCGAAGTATGGTATCGCCACTAGTCACTTCTATTGGATTGGGGCGATTCCGGCAATGGTCTTTGTGGGCATCTTCATGATGCCTTTCTATTACGGTTCGCGTGCTCGTTCGGTGCCCGAGTATTTGAAATTGCGCTTCGACGAGAAGACACGTGGGTTTAATGCCATCACGTTCGCGGCGATGACGGTGTTTTCTTCGGGCATCTCCCTTTATGCAATGGGTCTTCTGCTGGGTGTACTGCTGGGTTGGAGCTTCACGTTCAGCGTAATGATCGCTGCTTTGATCGTCCTTATTTACATCTTCCTGGGAGGACTAACGTCCGCGATTTACAACGAGGTGCTGCAATTCTTTCTCATTGTCTTCGGTTTCGCGCCGCTGGTGATACTCGGTTTGAAAGACGTCGGCGGTTGGTCCGGGCTTGTCTCGCGCCTTGGCGGCGTGGCCACCGCTCAGGGTTACCCAGAAGGCGCCTGGACTCATTCATGGAAATTCATGACTGCTCCCACCGAAAATCCGATGGGCGTTGAATGGTTTGGGTTGGCGATGGGGTTAGGATTTGTACTCTCGTTTGGGTATTGGTGCACGGACTTTCTGGTGGTGCAGCGTGCGATGGCTGCTGATTCCATGTCGTCGGCGCGGAGGACTCCCCTGATTGCAGCAATACCGAAAATGCTTTTTCCGGTTCTCGTTATCCTTCCCGGAATGATTGCCATCGCCTTGACATACCAGGCAAGCGGCAGCCAGTTCGCATTGCCACAAAAGCCGGATGGCACTTTCAACTACGACATGGCGATCCCAATGATGCTGGGGCATTACCTTCCCACCGGCATTTTGGGGGTAGGAATAACGGCGCTGATGGCCAGCTTTATGTCCGGAATGGCAGGCAATGTGACGGCATTCAACACGGTCTGGACCTACGACATTTATCAGTCGTACATCAAGCGTGGCGCCAGTGATGCACACTATCTCTGGATGGGTCGCATGGCTACCGTCTTCGGGATCGCAATCTCAGTGGCGGCTGCTTACGTAGCGACTCGCTTCAATAACATCATGGACATGCTCCAGTTGGTGTTTGCATTTGTGAACGCGCCATTGTTTGCGACGTTTTTATTAGGAATGTTTTGGCGACGGGCCACAGGCCATGGAGCGTTTGCAGGACTTGTGGCGGGTACCCTGGCAGCGGCATTACACCACGGGTTGACGCTGCCTCGCGGCGCGATATTTGGAATCAAAGGCGGCTGGTTTGGTGTGAGTCATATCTACCCGAGCGAGATGGCGCAAAACTTCTGGACCGCGATCTTTGCGTGGACCACCTGCTTTGTAATCACAATTGTGGTCAGTTTGCTTACGAAGCCGCGTGAAGACCAGGAGCTTGCCGGTTTGGTCTATTCGCTGACGAAGAGACCTAAGGATGACAACCTTGTTTGGTACAAACGACCGGCGGTGTTGGGAGTCATTGTCCTGACCGCGGCGCTCTTGCTTAACATTATCTTTTGGTGAGGTGAGCCATGGGTCTCGATATACGACTTCCGATTGGTTTGATGTTCTCCATTCTGGGCTTGCTGCTGACCTGTTTTGGTCTGCTGGGGGATCAGACCATCTACAGCCGTTCGCTTGGTATCAACGTCAATCTATGGTGGGGGTTGGTAATGCTGGCCTTTGGCGTCGTCATGTTGGCATTGGCCAGACGCGGAACCGCCACCATGCGGCTTGCCGAAGAAAGTCCGGAAGGTCAAAAGATTGAAACCATGGAACACGAAGTCGGACTTGAAGTGGAGACTTATGACCGCGATTGATTCGATGGTAATTGACGCCTCAGAAACTGATTATAAATCAGACCCCCTCCACCGAGCGGGAGCTCGGTTCTTTCGCGCGCCGGGCCGCGTAAATCTTATTGGAGAACACACGGATTACAACGACGGTTTTGTGATGCCGGCGGCGATTGATCTCGCAACGACCGTTAGTGTTCGCTTTCACGATAACCGGAGGGTTTCGGTTTTCTCCGAGAGTTTTGACGAAGTTTTTGAATTTGATTTAGACGAACCAAAACCGGTGCCCCGAAACCATTGGAGCGACTACGTGAGAGGCGTGGCAGTGGTGCTGGAGCAGGCAGGTCATCACCTGCGCGGCGCGACCCTTGGCATCCGGAGTCACGTGCCGCTGGGCGCTGGACTAAGTTCGTCGGCAGCAATCGAGGTGGCTACTGCGAACGCCTTGCTTGCAATCTCGGGAGCCAGCGTGCCGCCCGTTGAGTTGGCCAAGCTTTGCCAGCGTGCTGAGAATGAATTTGTGGGAATGCGCTGTGGGATTATGGACCAGTTCATATCCTGCAATGCCCAGGCGAGGAACGCGCTGATGCTTGATTGTCGCTCGCTGGAGTACAAGCTCTTGCCGTTGCCGTCAGACGTACGCCTGGTTATCTGTAACACGACCGTGAAGCATGAATTAGCCTCGAGTGAATACAACGACCGTCGAGTGGAGTGCGAGGCAGGTGTCTATCACTTTTTTCAAAGTCGGCCCAATGTTCGTGCTTTGCGCGACGTTACTACTGCGGAGTTGGAGCGAGCACGCCATGATTTGTCGGATTTGATTTACCGGCGTTGCCGTCACGTGATCAGCGAAAACGCGCGCGTGCTTGCAGCCGCGAAGGCGCTCGAATGCAACGATCTTAAGACGTTTGGTCAGCTCATGTATGAGTCGCATCGCAGCCTGCGAGATGATTACGAAGTCAGTTGCAAGGAACTTGATGTGATGGTGAATCTTGCAGCTCAGGTTGAAGGTGTTTACGGAGCGCGGATGACGGGGGGCGGCTTCGGCGGTTGCACGATCAATCTGGTGCAGGCGCAAAACGTAGAAGAGTTCAAACGTTTCGTGACGCAGGGTTATGAGCAGGCGACAGGAATGGCGGCCGAGATTTATGTCTGCAATGCGGCACAGGGAGCCGAGGAAATCATTCAATAACAGAGAAGACAAATCAAACGAACCACGAAATCACACTAATTAACACTAAACCCCCTTCGTGAAATTCGTGTAACTTCGTGGATCGTTTCTACCGTCTGCCGAACCAAAAACGGAAATGCTTGAGTTAGCCAGGCATCAACATCGACGCCTTAATCCCTTAACGGGGGAATGGGTACTCGTTTCGCCACAACGAACCGAGCGTCCCTGGCAAGGCCAGGTGGAAGAAACGCATGCGGAGCAACGGACCGTTTATGATCCTGAATGCTACCTATGTCCCGGTAACATGCGGACTGGTGGCATACGCAATCCGCACTACGAAGACACCTTTGTTTTTGACAACGACTTTGCGGCGCTGCGCCGTGATACGCCAGAAGGAACATTTCGGGAGGGCGAACTGCTTGTAGCCGAATCGGCGCGTGGCATCTGTCGTGTGGTCTGTTTTTCTCCCCGACATGACCTGACAATCGCGAGGATGAGCGTGGCTGAGATTCGACAGTTGGTGGATACCTGGATTCATCAGTATCAGGAACTCGGAGCGCTTCCGTTTATCAATTGGGTACAGATTTTTGAAAATCGCGGCGCGTTGATGGGAGCCAGCAATCCACACCCACACGGGCAGGTATGGGCCGATGAGAAGGCGCCGAACGAGTTACAGAAAGAGGCGCGTTTTCAATGCGAGTATCACGTCGAACACGGAAGTTGTTTGCTCTGCGACTACCTTGAGTTGGAATCGCAGTCTAAAGAGCGTTTTGTATGCGCGAACGAAAGCTTTCTTGCGATGGTCCCGTTCTGGGCCATCTGGCCTTTCGAGATCATGATCGTAAGCAAAGGACACCTCGGAGGGCTGGACGAATTGAGTGATGCGGAAAAAACCAATCTGGCTGTGATTCTGAAGCAAGTTACCAGTTGTTACGACAATCTGTTTCAGGCTTCGTTTCCCTATACGATGGGCTTTCACCAGCGCCCGGCAGATGGTGAAGCGCATCCCGAATGGCATTTACACGCGCATTTTTACCCACCCTTGCTCCGCTCGGCATCCATTCGCAAGTTCATGGTGGGCTACGAAATGTTAGCTATGCCGCAGCGCGACATCACTCCGGAAGAAGCGGCCGGCCGATTACGAGAACTAAGAGATGAATTCGGCAATGATCTTGATCTCGGGTTGTCAAGAACAGAGAACACGGAGATTACACAGCGCGGCTGACGCGGCAAAGAACGACGAGTAGAGACGATCCACGAACATAAACGAAAGAAACACCAACTTTCGCGTCAGTTCCTGTCGTTTCGTGGATCGTACTTTCCTGCTCAAAGAATACGAACCTGACGTTTGGATACAGAGTAAACCGAAAAGAGGCCACCAGAGATTTCGCTAACGATTAGTTGACTAAATGAATCCACGATGGAGAAAAATAACCGATGACCAGGATAAACAGACGTGAGTATCTGATAGGCATGGGTGCAACCGCCGGGTCGCTGGCAGCAGCATCGCCCCTTGAACTCTTCGCGCAGGAACAGAGACCTCCGGAGGAATCGGCGCCGACTACGTCTTCGATTGAAGATCGCAGACGCCGCATGCAGTGGTGGCATGAAGCGAAGTTTGGCATGTTTATTCATTGGGGACTCTACAGCGTGGTTGGTCGTCATGAGTGGGTGATGGAGATGGAGGGAATTCCCGTCAAGGAGTATGAACCACTGACGCACCAGTTTAGGCCGAAGCCGAATGCAGCGCGCTCCTGGGCTCGCCTGGCGAAACGCGCCGGCATGAAGTATATGGTGATGACCACCAAGCATCACGAGGGTTTTTGTCTTTTCAATTCGAAGCTCACCAATTATTGCGCGCCCAAGCAGGCAGCCGGGCGCGATCTCGTGCAGGAGTACGTCAATGCGGCCAGGGCCGAAGGTTTGCGGTTTGGTTTCTACTATTCACTGATGGATTGGCACCACCCGGACGGCGCACGTTGCATGCAGGATGATGGCGCCCGACGTCGTTTTGTCGATTACATTCACGGACAGGTGAATGAGTTGATGTCGAACTACGGCAAAGTCGACATTCTCTGGTATGACGTGCCCTGGCCGCTCGATGCCAAGGGCTGGGAGTCGGAGAAGATGAATCGCATGGTGAGAAAACTGCAGCCCGACATCATCATTAACAATCGCTCGAGGATACCTGAAGACTTCGATACGCCTGAACAGCGTATCGTGGCATCAGCCGAACGTCCGTGGGAGTCGTGCATGACACTGAACGATAGTTGGGGTTATCACATCGCGGATAATGGCTGGAAGACTCCGAAAACTGTAATCCGTAACATCATTACCTGTGCTCACGATGGGGGAAACTATCTCCTAAATATTGGCCCAACCGGCGACGGCTCGATCCCTCTGGAGTCTGTGCGAATACTTTCGGCTGTGGGCGACTGGGCGCGCCCAAGTGGAGAATCGTTTCACGGTGCTGACCGTTGTCAGCCAACTCGCTCTCGTTTCGCCAGTTTCTCGCGCAAGGGCCACACACTCTTTATGCACGTGCACTATTGGCCCGGAGAAACTGTGGTGCTTGGCAACCTGCTTAATAAGGTGAAGTCGGTGAGACTATTAGCTTCCGGGCAACCGGTGAAGTTTGATCAGAATGAATGGCGTGTGCGAATGAGGGGACTGCCGAAGGTCGCGCCTGCCCTGGTGACTACCCTGGCGCTCGAATGCGATGGCGAGCCGCGGCAGGATCACGAAAAGAAGCGAGCGGAGAAACCGAGGGAAGGGCGGTTTTGAAATTGCCGATTGCCGATTGCCAATTTCCGATTTCGTGGATGGTACGATTGCGCTATCGGCGGAAACCGGCTCTGAGGCGACAGCTCGAAATCATAAATTGGCAATCGGCAATTGGCAATGATAATCGACGGTCATCAACATTTCTGGCAGGTTGGACGCTTCGATTATCCCTGGATGAGCCCGGAAGTTGAGGTGCTATACCGGGACTATCTGCCTCCGCAACTCGAGCCGGTGATAAAAAAGAATGGTGTGGCTCAAAGCATCCTGGTGCAAGCCAGCAATAGTTTGGCAGAGACTTATTGGTTACTAAGTTTGGCGGAACGTCATCCATTTATTGCCGGTGTTGTCGGCTGGGTTGATCTAAAGGACCCCGGGATGGAACAGGAGCTGGAAAAGCTGACCGCAAATTCAAAATTCAAAGGTGTGCGGCATCTGGTTGAGAGTGAGTCGAACGACGATTGGCTGGTTCAGGAGAGTGTGTTGAACGGATTGCGAGTGCTGGAGAAATACCGAGTCTCTTACGATTTGCTGGTCCACACACGCCATTTGAAACACGTGAAGACAGTTGCCGAGGCTTGTCAGAATTTGAATCTGGTAATTGATCATATGGCTAAGCCCCCGATTGCCACTGGAGAAATCACAGTATGGGCCAGCGCGCTGAAGGAAGTGGCGGCCTATTCAAACGTTTCATGCAAACTGTCCGGGCTGGTTACGGAAGCAAACTGGACCTCATGGACCACGGAGGACTTGCGGCCTTACTTTGAACGGGCCCTGGAATTCTTTGGGCCGCAACGAATGATGTTTGGCAGTGACTGGCCGGTGTGTTTACTCGCCGCTTCTTATGATCGAGTGCTGGAGTCGTTTCAATCGCTCCTGGCCGATCTAACTGAGGACGAACGAAACAGTATTTTCGGCGGAAACGCGATCGAGTTTTACCAGTTGAACTGATTCGTGTTGTTTAGTGTGTTTTCGTGGATCGTGCCGTTGGTTTGAAAGAATACGATCCACGAATTCACACGAAGCTGCACTAACATATGAACAGGATGGCTGAAACTTATTTCATTACCGGAGCGCAAGGTTGCATAGGCTCGTGGGTCGTCAAGGCGCTGGCTCAGCGCGGCGACACGTCGGTGGTCTTCGATCGCAGCGATGACAAGCGTCGCTTGAGTGCGATCATCACGCCGAACGATCTTGAACGGGTACGCTTTGTCACCGGTGACATCAGTGACGCCGGGTCGGTTCTGACTGCCCTCAAAGCGTCGAACGCGCGTCGCGTGATTCACCTGGCGGGTGTGCAAGTGCCGACTTGCCAGGCTGACCCAGTGGCCGGCGCGGTCGTCAACGTCATAGGAACACTCAATCTCTTCGAGGCTGCTCGCGCGGCCGGCGCCGAGACAGTGGTCTATGCGAGTTCCGCGGCAGTTTTCGGTATGAGCGAAGATGACGTTTCCGTCGACGAAACTGCAGCTTGCGAGCCGGCGACGCACTATGGCGTCTTCAAACGGACCAACGAAGGAAGTGCGCGCGTCTATTTCCTGACACACGGCCTCAACAGTATTGGACTGAGGCCGCTGACAGTCTACGGAGTCAACCGCGACACGGGGTTGACAAGTGATCTTACTAAGGCCATGAAGGCTGCAGTGCTCGGTGTTCCATTCCACATACGTTTTAGTGGCGCCACCGATTTTCAATACGTCGCTGATACCGCCGCCGCTTTCATCGCCTGCGCCGATGCTTCGCTCCCGGGCGCGCATGTTTTCAACCTTCACGGCGAGACTGTTGACGTCGCAGAGATTGCCAGAATCATCAATGGAGAGGCGCGGCGCGACTTGGTTACTTTCGGCGGCGATCCGATTCCGATCGCGGCGGCGCTCAACGACGCCGCAATCAGGCGAGCCCTGGGGGATCTTCCGGCAACTCCGGTTGAAGCCGGCGTGCACGAAACAATGAAGCGATTCGCTGAGTTGCGCGATGCCGGAAAGCTGGATACCAGCGATATCGAGGTGGAACTACGACGGTGCGCGCGACCGGACGGTGCGGGCGCTTAAGTAACGCAAACTGTTAGTTTGCGCAGCGTGCGCCAGAGACCCCACGAATGAGATCACGCAGCCCCCGCAAACTAACAGTTTGGGTTACGTCGCTGCAAAGCCTGAATCTATTGAGGTAACCGAGTGAGCGCTTCTGCGACAATGCCGGAACGTTTTTCAACTGAAGCGGCGACGATGAAGGCATGTGTTCTCGTTGATGTCGGGCGGCTCGAAGTGCGTCAGGTGCCGAAGCCGCGAATTTCTCCACGAGACGTGTTGCTGCGTATCGCGGCTGTGGGTATCTGCGGCACCGATACACACATCTTTTCAGGACATGCAAACTACAACACTGATGAGAGCGGACAATCGATTCCGCTTGCGGTCCAGCCTCAAATACTCGGGCATGAAATCAATGGGTACGTTGTTGCGAAGGGACATGACGTGTCTGACCTGGAGATTGGTGACCACGTAGTCATCGATCAAGGTTTGAACTGCGTCAGCGTGGGCCGAACGCCGATCTGCGAATACTGCCAGTCGGGAGACTCACATCAGTGTGAGTTTTATCGCGAGTACGGAATCACAGGATTGCCCGGCGGACTCGCTGAGTTCATGGCCGTGCCGGCGGTCAATGCCATTCCCGTTCGCTCCGGGCTCGACGCGTCGTCAGCGGCCCTGGTGGAACCGCTGGGTTGCATCATCCATTCCTCTGAAGCCGTCCAACGCGCAAACACTCGGTATGCGATCAATGCTGATTCCAGCGGGCGACGCGTGCGGACCGTGCTGATCTGTGGTGCGGGACCTGCGGGATTGTTGTTTACCCAGTATCTGCGTCGTGTCCTGGGTTACGACGGGCAGTTGCTGGTTTCTGCTCCCAGTGAATGGAAGCGAAACTTCGCAATGGATTTCGGAGCAGATGATGTGATGGATGCCAACGACCCTGAGCTGGCCAGAATTGTTAGCAAGAAGACCCAGGGAAGGGGTGTTGAATACCTGATCGAAGCCTCCGGCGCAGGGAAAGCGATCGCTTCAATGTCCGGACTGATTCGCAAGCAGGCGACGGTGCTGCTTTACGGACACGGCCACGCGGGAGTTGATCTAAGTGTGCTGAATAATTTGATGTTTCGCGAGCCAACGCTGGTGACGCCGGTCGGTGCATCTGGCGGTTTTCTGCGCGATGGTCGCTCGTCTGTTTATGCGCGGGCGTTAGAGTTAATCGAAGCGCAGACGATTCAGGTGGCTCCGATAATCACACATCGGTATCGATCGCTGGACGCAGTGCAGGGCGCACTCGAGAAAGACATGCGCTCGTCAAATTACCTTAAGGGTGTAGTGGCGCCCTAATCCGCAGGGGTCTGGAGTCATAAGAGAAAGGACGATCCACGAAATCACACGAAGGCACACTAACTGAATTCGTATTGTTTCGTGTGGTTTCGTGGATCGTATTGCTGCTGACTTAGATTCAATGAAAGTTGCTCTCTTTATTACGTGTGTTGTCGATCAAATGTGGCCGGCGGTGGGCGCGAGCACCGTCGCAGTCCTGAGGCGGGTGGGATGCACGGTCGAGTTTGACGAACGGCAGACGTGCTGCGGACAACCCGCTTTTAATACGGGATATTCAGAGGAGGCTCGTAAGCTTGCCGAGCGCTTCATCCGGATGTGCGAAGAGAGCGGGGCGGAAGCGATCGTCAGCCCCTCTGGCTCATGCACGGCAATGGTCCATCACTACCACGCGCTCTTTGAAGACAGTTCGGAATGGCGCCGTCGCGCACGTGCTGTTGCCGAGCGTACTTTTGAGTTGAGCTACTTCCTGGTGCGGGTACTTAAGGTCGAGGACGTCGGTGCCCGCTGGCCGGGCCGGGTAACCTGGCACGACGCTTGTCATGCTCTACGCGACTTGAAGGTCCTCAGCGAGCCGCGACGGTTGATTGGACACGTTCGTGAGGCCGAGTTTGTCGAGTTGGAAAATGCCGACTCTTGTTGCGGTTTTGGTGGGACCTTCTCAGTCAAATATCCGGAGATCTCGGTGGCGATTTTGGACCAGAAGATTGAAGCCATTGAAACGGCAGGGGTTCAGGCAGTGGTCAGCGGCGACGCAAGTTGTTTGATGCAGATTGGCGGGCGATTGTCGCGCAAAGGTTCAAGCGTTCGTGCCATGCATTTGGCTGAGCTTTTGGCGTCGCAATAGATTAGAAGCCGGCGAAGACGGCGGTATCAGAACCGGAAGCGGTAGCGACCGGGTCGGCGTGGCAAGAAGACAAGCGAGACAACTGTTGCACACCACGTAAATATGTATTTGAGGCAAACCCAGTCGCTATCGCTCCCGGTTCTGTTGCCGGTGGCTAACGCTCCCGGCCCGACAAAGTAGGTGCAGACAAAGATTAAATGGTCCACTTAACTACCGAGACTTTCGCTGCCAACGCGCGAGCCGCGCTCGATGATTCACAACTGCGTGGCGCTTTGCGAAAAGCCACGTCCCAGTTTGGTAAACGCCGGCTCGCGGCTGCCAGAGGTTTGGAAAACTGGGAAGAGCTTCGAACTCAAGCGCGCGCCATTAAAGACGAAGTGCTCTTGAATCTGGATCAGTACCTTGAACAGTTTGTGGGTAAGGCAGAAGAACGGGGAGCGCAAGTTCATTGGGCCAGAGACGCAAGTGAGGCCAACCAGATTGTCTGCCGCCTGGCGCTGAAGCGCGGAGCCAGGAATGTAGTTAAAAGCAAGAGCATGGTGACGGAAGAGATACATCTTAACGACGCTCTGCAGGCTTCCGGAATGGAAGTTATTGAAACGGACCTGGGCGAGTACATTATCCAACTTGCCGGTGAAGCCCCGTCGCACATCATTGCTCCGGCAATCCACAAAACGAAAAGGCAGATTGCCGAACTGTTTACTGCCAAACTCGGGATTGCGCCGACGGATGATGTCGACATACTGACGAGTGTCGCGCGAAACGTCCTTCGCCTGCGATTCGCTGCCGCGGACATCGGGATTAGCGGCGTCAACTTCGGAGTGGCCCAAACCGGAACAATCCTGATTTTGGAAAATGAAGGCAACATCCGTTTGACTACGAGTCTGCCGAAGATCCACATAGCCCTGATGGGTATTGAAAAGATCGTACCGCACTTTGCAGACCTCGACGTCTTTCTGAAACTGCTGCCGAGGTCGGGTACGGGTCAGCAGTTGAGCACATATCAGTCATTGATCACTGGCACAAAACGTCGAGCGGAAGATGAGGGCCCCGAAGAATTGCACATAGTCCTGCTCGATAACGGACGCTCGCGAATGTTGTCACATCCCACGACGCGCCAGTCCCTCGCTTGCATTCGTTGCGGCGCCTGCCTGAATGCCTGTCCTGTGTACCAACAAATCGGAGGACACGCATATGGGTCAGTTTATCCGGGCCCCATTGGCGCGGTCATCACTCCGCAACTGGTTGGATTGGGTAAAGCCGCGGCACTGCCGTATGCATCGAGTCTCTGCGGCGCGTGTCGCGAAGTTTGTCCCGTCAAGATTGATATCCCCGAATTGTTGCTGCACTTGCGTGCTGAGATTACGGCGAGTAGCAGAAAGCAGGAAGCAGGAGGCAGGAGGCAGGAGGCAGGAGACGGTGGCACCAACGCGCTCAAGAAACGTACGGGTGAGCGATTGGCTTTTCGAGTTTTTGCTGCGGTGATGACGCGGCCGCGTCTTTATGAGCTCAGCGTTAAGTTGGGTCGTTTGCTCCAGCTCCCGCTCGTTCGCCGGGGCAGAATCTGCAAGGTTGGGGGAATGTTAGCGAGTCTGGCGCCACCGCTGGCGGCGTGGACCAGCGCGCGTGACATGCGACCTATAGCTAAGCGGACGTTTCGTGAACAGTGGCGGGCGGGTCTTCATTCGGAGGATCCACGAATTCACACGAACCAACAGGAATAACTTAGGCCATTTCGGGTGATTTCGTGGATCGTCTTGCCGGAGCCTCTGCTATGAGACGCTACCGGTCAATGAGTGCCACATACCGCGGTAAGGAGTAAAGCGTGACTGAGCTCGGAGGAAACATTGCTGCGCGAGAATCAATTCTCAGATCTATCCGGCAACATCTGGCGGCGAGTGTTCCTCACGACGTGGTCCATGCGGAAAGAGGAGAAGAACCGCGGGAGTTGGTGTTGGAAACCGGGCAACCAGATGGCTGTGGGCCAGCAGCACCCTTTGTTGAAGATCACGTAGCTAGTTCTCTGAGTGAGATTTTTAGGAGCAACCTTGAAGCAGTGGGTGGGCACTGCCTTATCGGGCGCAGCGAGGCCGAGGTGGTGGAGGCTCTAAACGGAATAATTTCCAGCTTGCAGGATTCTCCATTGCGCGGACGTCGCATTGCGCTATCAAATGCGCCCTTGTTGGAACGTTTGATGAAGCGAATAGAGGTGGGCGTTGACGAGATTGCAGTGACGCCGAGCGCAACGGATCTGTTTGGCTACGATGTTGGCATCAGCACCGCCCAGGCAGCAATAGCGGAAACTGGGACGTTGATGCTCGACTCGGAAGCGGAAAGACACCGACTGGTTTCGCTGGTGCCGCCAGCGCACATCGCCATTGTGGACGCAGCCAACATCTGTCTAACGCTCGGAGAAGCTTTAGCAGCGGTAGGGCAAAGCAACTCGCTGAGCCCAACCATCACTTTCATCACGGGCCCATCGCGGACGGCCGACATCGAGCTGACGCTGGCCATCGGTGTCCACGGCCCGCAAGAGTTGTATGTCATCATTTGGTCTGGAGAAACGACAACCTAAATGCAAATCATCGCCTTCGCTACCGAGGAGACAAACTGGGCGTCGCCGCGAATGGGTATAATTTTGCACGACGGGGAAGGCGACACCGGATACCGCCTGGATTGTGAGCGGCTGGTTGAGAGCATAGAGCGCCCGGCTAATCCGTTGGACTGGTTCGATATGGACGGACCATGGTTCCAAAAGTCGCGCCAGACTTATGAAACACTCGTCCGCGACGCGAGCGCCCTGGCTCGAGCTAGAGATAACGGTTGGTTGGTGAGAAGTGAAGACGCGTATTGGTTCGCGCCAGTCCCTCGTCCCGGGAAACTGATCTGCATCGGACTCAACTACCGGGACCACGCTGCTGAAAGCAATATGCCGATTCCGGAAAAACCTGTTGTTTTCTCGAAGTTTGCTACGGCCGTGATTGCGCCAGGTGAGCCAGTGGTCCTGCCCGCTACGAGTTTCCAGGTTGACTATGAGGCCGAACTCGCGGTGGTCATCGGACGTCGGGCAAAGGATGTCAGCGCGACTCGCGCTTATGATTACGTGCTCGGCTACACCGCTTTCAATGATGTCAGTGCGCGTGACTTTCAATTTGCCGACGGCCAGTGGCAGCGGGGCAAGTCTTGCGACACCTTTGCGCCGATGGGACAAACGATCGTCACTACCGACGTGATTACCGATCCCCACAAGCTTTCGATAAAACTAATCCTCAACGGCAAGACAATGCAGGACTCAAACACGGACCAGTTGATCTTTGGGGTGCCCGAGTTAATAGAGTTTCTGTCTCAGACCATCACCCTGGAGCCCGGCGACGTCATTGCGACAGGCACTCCACCAGGCGTGGGCTTCGCTCGTAAGCCACCGGTGTTTCTGCAACCGGGGGATGAGATGGTTGTAGATATCGAAGGAATTGGCATGCTCAACAGTCCGGTAGTGGCAGCCAAGGAAACCAGTGTAAGGCAGTCTGTTTGAAAACTCCGGTTGTTGTTGTCATGAAGTCAGTACCACCTCGCGGTAGCGGGTGGGTGAACCGCACGCTAGAGATTTGCTTTTAGCACACTTGAGCAAGATTTTTCACACAGTCTGGACGATTCGGTTCTGACCAGGCGCAAGGTTCCTGCAGTGGACGCACCGCAAACTAACAGTTTGCTTTACCAGGGAGCTAATCGATGAGAAAAATCATTGTTGTGCTTGTCGTGATAGGTACGCTGATGGGCCTCGCCTGCACGCGTCCTTCTGGAGATCAACCGGGCCCCGGAAAGAAACTAACCATCGCCGTCATCCCCAAAGGAACGACGCATGAATTTTGGAAGAGCATTCATGCCGGCAGCATCAAGGCGGCACGCGAGCTTTCCTCCCCGGACGCGCAGGTGGAAATTATCTGGAAAGGTCCTCTACGGGAAGATGACCGCGAACAACAAATTCAGGTAGTAGAGGGTTTCACCTCGCAGGGTGTTAATGGCATCGTGCTGGCCCCGCTGGACAACCGGGCGCTGGTCCGACCGGTAGAGGAAGCTAAACGCGCGGGTGTGCCGACAGTGATCATTGACTCGGCTTTAGAGTCAAATCAGATCGCCAGTTTCGTCGCTACCGATAACCGGAAGGGTGGAAGATTGGCCGCAGAGCGAATGGGCCAACTCCTTAACGGCAGCGGCAAAGTTTTGCTGCTCAGATATCAGGAAGGTTCGGCGAGCACACAGGAGCGCGAAGATGGTTTTGTGGCAGAGCTGAAAGCAAAGTACCCGGCGATTGAATTGATCTCTTCGGATCAGTACGCAGGCGCGACGCGCGATACCGCAAAACGCTCGTCTGAAAATCTCTTGAATCGGTTTGGCGACCAGATCCAGGGCATCTTTACACCCAATGAGTCCTCGACCGCTGGAATGCTCCTCGCCCTACAGGATATTGGCAAAGCCGGAAAAGTAATCTTCATCGGCTTTGATACGAGCGAAACGTTTACTGAGGCCATGCGGAAAAAGCAGTTGCACGGAATAGTAGTGCAGAACCCGTTTAATATGGGCTACCTGGGCGTCCGCAAAATGGTCGAACATTTACAAGGAAAGGGAATTGAGAAACTCGTTGATACGGGCGTGACAATGGTTACACCCGATAACCTGGATGCAGCCGAGATTCAAACGTTGTTGCATCCGCCGTTGGACCAGTATTTGAAATGAAGACGATGGCCCGGCGGTTCTGCGGTTTTGCCGCCTCCCGTGCGGAAAGACACCGCCTTTCCGGCGAGTCCTTTTTAATTTTGGAGGCCTCCAGAGGTTGGAGGCACAGCCTCAAAACAATAAGTAGCCTACGGAAAGGCAGAGCCTTTCCGCACCGAGGGCGGCAAAGCCGCAAGCCGAAAATCATGGTTGCCGAAGTAAGACAGAATAGAGCGTTACAGCTGTCCGGGTTTATTCAAACCTGGCTCAACTGGATTGGACCGATTCTCGGTCTGCTGCTGGTTATTCTGATTTTCTCGCTCTTAATGGATTCGCCAGGGCGGTACCTTTCTCCGTTCAATTTGCGCATCGTGCTGGCTCAGACCGTGATCGTGG
The DNA here is from genome assembly GCA_038040525.1 of Acidobacteriota bacterium. Lineage (GTDB taxonomy): Bacteria > Acidobacteriota > Blastocatellia > Pyrinomonadales > Pyrinomonadaceae > PSRF01. The sequence goes on from JBBPIC010000035.1 coordinate 45,444, forward strand.
CGATCGGCGCGATCGGAATGACATTGATCATCATTAGCGGTGGGATCGATCTCTCAGTCGGCTCGACCATCGCGCTCACCGGTGTGATTACGGCGCTGGGGTTGAACGCTGGTCTGTCCCCGGCAACTGCCGTTGCGGCTGGGATCCTCGTGGGTGGATTGATTGGCTTAGTCAATGGTTTAGTGATAACCAGACTGCGAGTCGTGCCGTTTATCGCCACCCTGGGTATGCTCGGAGTTGCACGTGGAACGGCCAAATGGTTTGCCGGCCAACAGACAGTGAACGTACCGGAAACGTGGGTCAATGAACTGCTGGTCACATTTCCGAAACCGTCCTGGCTGATGGTAGCTCCCGGAGTTTGGGCGGCGATCGCCCTCTCGGTTGCTGCGGCGATCATGCTGCGCAACACTGTGTTTGGGCGTCGTGTGTTTGCGCTTGGTTCGAACGAACAGGCGGCGCGTGCGTGCGGCATTGCCACTGATCGACTGAAAGTTTGGATATACGGCTTAGCGGGTTTGCTATTTGGTCTGGCGGGCGTGATGCAGATGTCCCGTCTGCGGCAGGGGGATCCCACAGTTGCGGCTGGATCCGAGCTGGACATCATCGCCGCGGTCGTGATTGGCGGCGGAAGTCTAAGTGGCGGGGAAGGCAGTATCTTCGGCGCCCTGGTGGGGGCGCTGATCATGGCCTTTCTGCGCAACGGTTGCCAGCAGATCGGCTGGCCCAATTACATTCAGGAGATCATCATCGGAGCGATCATTGTCGTGGCAGTTGCCATTGACCGCTGGCGATCTTCGCGAGCGAACTTGTAGGGGCAGTGGGATCGCGGGCCTCCCGCCCGCCGTGGCTTTGTCGCTATAAAGTTCTGGAGTGGTCCGAACCGATGCGGGGCGAGACGCCCGCGTCCCATTGTGTAACCGGGGTCGCCCACGGAGGAATGCCCCCTGCAACTCAACTTATATGACGAAGATCACAGACATCATCACTCGAGATATTCGCTTCCCCACGTCTCACTCGCTCGCCGGGTCAGACGCGATGAATCCGGATCCGGATTATTCCGCGGCCTACGTCATTCTAAAGACCGATCATCCGCAAGCTCTGGAAGGCCATGGACTGACATTTACGATCGGCCGCGGAAACGAGTTGTGTGTGGCGGGAATTGATTCGCTGAAGAGTCTGGTGGCAGGGAAGACATTGGAATCGTTTACGTCTGACATGGGAGCGTTTTGGAATCGGATCACGGGCGATAGCCAGCTTCGGTGGATCGGTCCCGAAAAGGGCGTAATTCACATGGCGACGGCAGCGCTCGTTAACGCTGTCTGGGATCTGTATGCCAAGGTTGAAGGCAAACCCCTCTGGAAGTTGTTGGTTGACATGTCACCGGAGCAGCTTGTTTCGTGCATTCCCTTCAGCTACATCACCGACGCCCTGACTCCTGAGGAAGCGGTGAATATTCTCTGCCGCAATAGCGCGACTAAAGATCTTCGCGAACGTGAGATCTGTGCTTCAGGATATCCAGCCTACACCACGTCGGCTGGATGGCTTGGGTATTCCGATGGAACGCTGCGTACCCTGGTCCGTGAGGGACTGGCCCAGGGATGGACCCACTTCAAAATGAAAGTGGGACGAAACCTCGAAGAAGACGTCCGACGCGCTCGCGTGATCCGCGAGGAGATCGGCTGGGAGCGAAAGTTAATGATGGATGCGAACCAGGTCTGGGATGTAGACGAAGCGATTCGCTGTATCAAGGAACTTTCGGTGTTTCGGCCGCATTGGATTGAGGAGCCTACATCTCCTGACGATGTTCTGGGACACGCCACAATCGCGCGGGCCGTTGCGCCGGTCAGAGTTGCGACCGGCGAACACTGTCACAGTCGAGTAATGTTCAAACAACTGCTGCAGGCCGGTGCGATCAAGTTCTGTCAGATCGATAGCTGCCGGCTGGGAGGCGTCAATGAGGTACTGGCAGTGTTGTTGATGGCTGCGAAGTTTGGCGTTCCGGTTTGTCCGCACGCTGGTGGTGTGGGGCTCTGCGAATACGTCCAGCACCTGTCAATTTTCGATTTCATAGCAGTCAGCGCCTCGCTCGAAAACCGTGTGCTCGAGTATGTCGATCATCTTCACGACCACTTCGTCAATCCGGTGGTGATGAAAGGCGATCGATACATGCCGCCGCAAACGCCTGGCTACAGCGTTGAGATCAAGGCTCAGTCTCTGGCGCGCTATGAATTTCCAAATGGCGCGGCGTGGAAGAGCGTAAATCGTGAATCGTAAATCATGAATCGTCAAAAGCGATGGGGTCGATTAACTCTTGACTTCACGATTCACGATTCACGATTCACGATTTACGATTCACAATTTACGACAGGACAAATGACCTGCCTAACACTCACCGACATTCAAAAGCGCTTTGGGCCAACGGTTGCGCTTGATGCAGTGAATCTCCAATTGCACAAGGGTGGAGTGCATGCGCTGATCGGAGAAAACGGCGCGGGCAAGAGCACTTTGATGAACGTGATCGCTGGAAGTTTACGTCCCGATCGAGGCGCGATGGAGGTCGATGGGCGCGCTTATGCACCTTCGACGCCCCTGGACGCCCGACTTAGCGGCATCGCGCTCATTCACCAGGAGCTTTCCCTCTGCCCACATCTCTCGGTCGCCGAAAACATCATGATGGGCATCGAGCCGTCCCACCTTGGCTGGCTGGACCGCAAGAGTCTTTACGCACACACGCTCGAAGTGCTCAAAACGTTTCCTCATCCTGAGATTCAACCGGCAACAGTAGTGGCAAATTTGTCAGTTGCGGCAAAGCAGATCGTCGAGATTTGCCGCGCAGTTGCCGCGCGAGCTCGGATTATTTTGATGGACGAGCCGACCAGCAGTTTGCAGCGCGATGATGTGAAGCGGCTATTCAGGCTGATTGGGAAATTGCGTGATGAGGGCCTGAGCGTCATCTACATCAGTCATTTTCTCGAAGAGGTTCGCGAGATAGCGGACGACTTTACGGTGCTGCGAGACGGCCGGAGCGTGGCCTCGGGAGGGATTGCCTCAGTGAGCGACGAAGAGTTGATCACTCAGATGGTCGGCCGACCGGTAGAGAATCTTTTTCCGGTCCGCAGCAGGCGAGCAGAAACTGGGGAAGCGACTGTTGTTCTTGAAGTGCGCGATCTTCAAGTCCCCCCCAGCCTGCAACACGCGAGTTTTGAACTTCGTCGTGGCCAGATACTCGGCGTCGCCGGCCTGATGGGTTCAGGACGCACTCAACTGGTGCGGGCGATCTTCGGACTTGATGAAGCCCGGTCGGGCACGATCCGTTTGAAGGGCAAAGCGCTCTCCGCGCGCGGAGGAGCGCCCGCGATGCGTCTCTTCCTGGGGCTGGGTTATTTGAGTGAAGATCGAAAAGGTGAAGGTCTGGGCGTGACGCTTTCCGTTGCCGACAATGTAACGTTAACTCGATTCTCCTCGTGTTCGCGCTGGGGTTGGCTGAACCTCGCCCGCCAACGCCGGCAGTCGGAAAATTTGGTCAAAGCGCTGCGTGTGAAAACTCGGAGTGTAGCGCAGTCTGTCAAGACATTATCAGGCGGCAATCAGCAGAAGGTTGCGCTGGCTCGCCTGCTTCATCAGGATGCCGACGTGCTTCTGCTCGACGAGCCAACGCGTGGCATCGACATCGGCAGCAAAGTGCAGGTCTATGAAACGATCGCGCGCTGCGCTACGGCAAACAAGGCGGTGCTTATGGTCAGCTCCTATCTGCCCGAGCTTTTTGGAATGTGTGATGTGCTGGCCGTTATGAGTCGTGGACGATTGTCCGCTGTCCGTCCGATTGACGAGTGGACTCCGGAATCCGTAATGCAGGCGGCGATTGGCGGCGCGGGGCAGTAGCCCGACCGTAAGGGAGGGCTTCGGACAAACCAACTGTGGAGGTCAATCCTTAGAAATGATTCGCACGATGATTCTAGCTCTAATTCTACTGGAGAGCGTTGCTATTACCGTGGCCCAGTCCCCGGCGCTTTCTCCGTCCCCCGCATCAGAAACGAGCGAATGTACACAGGCGAAGGCCGCTGTCACACGGTTGGAAACAAGGCTTAGAGACTGGCCGGCGCTGGCGCGTTATCGCGACGATAATGGGAAGCTAACTACTCCCGCCAAAAACGAAAAACGGGTCGCCTTCATGGGCGACTCGATCACCGATTCGTGGGACGATCCCAAATATGGCGGCTTCTTTCCGGGTAGACCTTATGTGAACCGGGGTATTAGCGGTCAAACAACACCGCAGATGCTGATTCGGTTTCGTCCTGATGTGATTGCGCTGAAACCTGAAGTGGTGGTGATTCTAGCGGGCACGAATGACATCGCCGGCAACACTGGTCCGATGACGCTCGAAGCGATTGAAGACAATATTACTTCGATGGCTGAGCTTGCTCGCCTGCATCGTATCCGGGTGGTCCTCGCCTCTGTGCTCCCTGTTAGTGACTACGAAAAGACGGATGAGGGCCAACCGCGCAATCAGACAGCGCGTCGACCGCCGGAAAAAATCAAGGCGCTTAATGAATGGATGAGAAACTACGCCACGCAGAACAAGCTCATCTATCTCGATTATTATTCAGCGATGGTTGACGACAAGGGGTTCTTAAAAGACGAATTGAGCAACGATGGGCTGCATCCGAATGAAAAAGGCTACCTGGTTATGGCGCCACTCGCGGGCCATGCAATTGATCAAGCGCTGAAGGCGAAGCCTTAACAGCGGCTCTGCCGCAGCACAGTGCGGAAAGGCTCTGCCTTTCCGTTGGTCCCTATCCCTTTTGAGGCTATGCCTCGGCCGAGGCCCAGCCTCGGAGGAAGGCGAACTTGGCCGGTAAGGCGAAGCTTTACCGCACTGTGCTGCGGCAGAGCCGCGTAGTGTACACAGTATATCTATGCCGAGTCAGTCAAGTAATGAATTCGAGATCACTAAGAACCGTTCGTTACCAGATACAGATCTCGCCCCGCATTCTCAACTACCAAAGTGTTTGGATCGTTTTCATAATCGTCGCGACGAATCGTACGGTGATCAAGGAACCCGAGCTTTACGCGCCGGCAAACTTCCTCCGGTACCGCTGAGGCGAGCGTGATCCGGTAACGCGGTGTGACCTGCCCGTGCTTGTCGAGCGCGCTGCCATAGCTCACATGGGCCAAGTGTGCAGCGACACAAAGATTCGCGCGCAGCTCGTCGGAGTATTCCACCATATCCCGAACTATCTCGAGCGGCGCATAGCCATACTTCTCAATCAATCTGCCGTGGGTCGCCGAGATGTTGGTTAAGTGGGGCGCGTAGATGATTAGTTCGCCGCCTGCTTCGATCACGCTTCCAAGCTTGTAGCTGGCTTTGCCGCCAACCCAAAGCTCATCGTAATGCTCGTCGAGCAGTGCCAGCACTCGAGCGTATCTGCGCCCGGTATATTTGATGTGAACCTGCGCGCTGACCTCCGCCGCGCGACGCAGTGTCCCGATTATCTCGCCGGCGAACAACGCGTGGGTTTTGAGGCCAGAGGCATCGCGCGTATTGACGGAGGTGAAGGAAATAACTTCGGCGGGTACAAAGGTAGCGGCAGCCTCGATCATTCGGCGAGTCGGTGTTTCGACACGTCCAATTACCTGTTCAATCGTTGCCAGCGCCCCGAGCCAGTGAGTCATATGAGTTAAGTCCGGACCGGCCACACCTGGGAAAAAATACTTCGCGCCGCCAGCGAAGCCCGCCACTTCGTGTGGCATGGTCGCGCCGAAAACCAGAACCGTGTCGTAAACACCCGGCGCGAGCAGGGCATTGAGCCTTACGTCGACAGCCTCATTTATTAGTCCGTCGGTCAACGTGTTCACTTCAACGCTACTGAATTTGCCCAGCGTTACAAGTTCATCCGCGTTATCCCAGCGATGATCGAATATCTGACCGAGCCCCGGAAGCTCAGCACTTCCGGCGCCAATCTTGGCGAGCTTCTGTGCTTCCGTCATCGGCCCATGCGTTCCCTGGGCCACGAGAGCGTCGAATTGAGCAATGTTCTTTCGCGCCAGAAACTGGGCGGCCATTGGGAAAAGAAGATCGGTGTTATCGTCTCGGGTCTTGTCAGGAATGATTGCGAGCACGCGCTGACCTGGCTGGACTTCACCCAACGCTTCTTCGACAGTGGCGCGCAAGTTCTCGGTGGACAGCGAAGAAGTGGCGCTGCCCATCCCGACAACCGTCTCTGTGCTGGCAACGCTCATAGGGCTTCAACTTAGCGGTTGGGTTTTGGTCGAATAGATACGATCCAAGAATTTACACGAAATGGCACTAAACAACATTCGTGTTAGTTGGTGTAGTTTCGTGGATCGTCCCTCTGCCGCGTGCTTCACGTAGTGGTGTTAGTGTCACTTCGTGAAATTTCGTGGATCGTATTTTCCCACTTATTGATTAACGCCGCTCGCCAGGAAGCCGCCATCCACCACCAGTATTTCGCCGGTCACAAAACTCGCTGCATCGGAGGCCAGGAACACAGCAGCTCCTGCGAGTTCTTCGACCTTGCCAAACCTCTTCATCGGTGTGCGCAGTAAAAATTCGCGACCGCGTTCGGTTTCGTCGAGTAGTTTTTGATTCAGCGCTGTTCGAAACACACCGGGCGCAATTGCGTTTACGCAAACACCACGCGAGGCCCACTCGACTGCCAGTGATTTGGTCAGCGACGCAACGGCTGCCTTGCTAGCCGAGTAAGCAGCAACTTCATAAAGTGCCACGAAGGTGGAGAGCGATGCAATGTTAATGATGCGCCCATAATTCCGCTCGAGCATGTGTTTGCCAAACACCTGGCAGGCTCTTAACGTTCCGCTGAGATTGGTTTCCATGATTGCATTCCAATCCTCTTCGGGGAAGTCGAGCGTTGGCGCGCGCTTGGTTCGACCTGCGCAGTTCACCATGATGTCTACCTTGCCAAACGCGTGGATACTCTCTTCCAGAAGGCGTTCAAGCGAAGATCGATCTGAGACGTCAGAAGTGACCCGGAGAGTCTTCCGTCCACGTGACTCAATCTCCGCGGCTGCGGCCTCCACTTGCTCCAACCTTCGAGAAGTGGGCACAACATCCGCGCCCGCTTCCGCCAGGCCGTGCGCGATCGCACGGCCGATTCCCGACGTGCCGCCAATGACGACCGCCGCCTTCCCGTCCAGGTCCAATGCCGAGTAGCCCATATGTTTTAGTTGAGAGTGGAACCCAAAATTTACTTTTATCATTCCTTGCCAAAAAAGCCGAAAGGTAATACCAGCTCTGGCCACAGGAACCGGAGTGTCACACAGCGATTGGGTCAAGAATTGCCGCGAAAGTCGCCAAGAATTTAGCAATCCTTCAAGATTTTCGCAAATACTGTTTGTGTCCGGACGCCGTATTGTGGTAAACAACGGTCGTCTGCAATTGAGAATTGGTTAAACCATTGCCCCGTTCAATCAAAGGATAAGGAGTTTCCGCGTGTCTTCGGCAGCAATAGGGAAAAGATCTCGAAGGGTCGTTGGAGACAACCTTTGGCTAGGTCTGAATAGCGAGGCGACGCAAAACGACTCGGTCGATGGGTTGGCGATTTTCCCGCTGCGCCCTGAGATTTTGGCCACGGAAGATGAGGTCGCGAAGGCGCAGTTTGAAGAGATTACGAAATACGCTGCCGCAAAAGACGGCGACATAGTTCTGGTGTTATTGGGGGGACGCGGTGCACAAGCACTGTACCGGTTGGTCCGCAATCTGTCCGAATCTTCGGCTATAGATTCTTTGCTCGGCCGGCTTCATGTTTTTACACAGGACGCACTGGCGCCGATGCGAATGGATAACGGGTTGAGTTTTGTCCGAGACTTTGAGCGTCTGTTGGGCCAGGAGTTTTTCCGCAAGGTAAAAAGCTTCACTCCCATGCGCACTGATACGGACGACCTGGAGGGCGAGCTAGTTCGTTATATCGGCAAGATCGAATCGCTCGGCGGGATCGATATCTTTCTTTTGGGCCTGGGGCCGGAAGCGAATGCCGCTTCCCATCTGGCATACATCAAACCGGACTCGGGGGCTACCGCGGAGGATGTGGCCGGACTAATACCAATTTCTTCAAGCATCCTCGAACACCATATTGCGAAGTTCAAAATTGGAGGAAGCGCGATTACGGAAGCAGACGAACTCGAATGTCGGAATGCGACCCACATCCTGACTCTGGGACCGGCCGCAATACTTGGTGCGAAGAGAATCGTCCAGTCTGTTGTAGATGCCGCGACCGCACCGGCCAAACGAGAGAGCTATCGCCGAGTGATGGAGACTGAAATTGCTGACGACGCCGAAGCACGTGCGACGCAGCTCAATGATAATCCGGGGCTGTGGCTGCGCTTGCACTCTAACGTAAGGTCATTAATTCTCCCCGACGTGCTGGAAAGTTAAATATGTCTACCCTTCTACAGGCGTCACGAATTAGCGACTATGCAATTATTGTCGATCCAAAAGACAACGTTGCAGTTGTGAAGAATGAAACTGCTCCGGGACTGGAAGTTATCCTGCCCGACGGACGATGGATGACCGTCAAGGCTGTGGTGCCTCCGGGTCATCGTTTCGCGACACGAGAGATTCCGACAGGCGAGTTCGTCTTGCAATACGGCCAGCCGATTGGCACCTCACTCGGCATTGCTGAAGGTGAACTGATCTCGCATGACAACATGTCGAATGAGGTTCCCGTAATTCGTAACCTTCCTGAGCAGCTGCAGACGCCTCCGCCTAACTATATTCCCGAAGCCGAACGCGCCACCTTTATGGGTTATCGAAGGCCTGACGGTCGCGTCGGCACCCGCAATCACGTCTTGATTGTTCCCACCAGCATGTGTGCCAGCCATGAGGCTCAGCAGATTTCTATGATCGCCGAGTTCTCTTTGTACAACCGCGAGAAGTATCCGAATGTTGATGGCGTGGTGGCTATCCCACACAACAAAGGCTGTGGATGTCAGGATGGATCGACGATCGACGTTATGCTCCGCACGCTCTCGAACTACGCCGATCACCCAAACGTCGGCGGCGTAATTCTGATCGACCTCGGATGTGAGAAGACCAACCTTTCACAGGTCGAGAAATATTTGCTCAAGCGAGAAAAGTCATTCGACAAACCTGTGGCAAAGATTGGCATTCAGGAGGTTGGCGGCACGCAAGCAGCAATCGAGCGTGGCTTAAAGGAAGTTGAAGCAATGCTCCCGGAAGTCAATCGGGTGGCGCGCGAGGAGTGTTCAATCAGTGAATTAGTCCTGGGTGTGAAGTGTGGAGGCTCCGACGGCTTTTCGGGAATTTCTGCCAATCCATCGTTAGGACGCGCTGCCGACACGCTAATCAGATCAGGCGGGACTGTGCTGATTACCGAGGTGCCCGAGTTTTGCGGAGCGGAACATGTGCTGGCGAACCGCGCAAAGGATGCTGACACGGGCCGCGCGATCTACCGGATGGTTGATTGGTACAAGGAATATGCTTCGAAATTTGGCGCAGTATTAAATCAGAATCCAAGTCCAGGGAATATCGCCGGCGGTCTTCTCAACATTACGATCAAGTCGCTGGGTGCGATTGCCAAAGCTGGAACAACTCGGATCGAGGGTGTAGTTGAATACGCGGAGACGACGAAGGTGCGTGGATTAAATCTGATGCAGGGACCGGGCTACGATCAGGAATCGACGCCCGGGCTCGTCGCCGCGGGCGCCACGATTATCGTGTTTACAACGGGACGAGGAACGACCATCGGTAACGCAATTGCCCCAGTGATCAAGCTGTCCTCAAACACGCCGGTCTTTGAACGGATGTCTCGCGACCTTGATCTCTCTGCCGGCTCTGTCGTCGATGGCACCGAGACAATTGACGAAGTAGGCACGCGGGTTTTTGATCAGATCCGGCGAGTTGCGAGTGGGGAAGTTTTAGCCAAAGCCGAAGAGCACAAGCACCGAGAGTTTCAGTTCTGGGCCGAGCAGACCGTTTCGCTGTAGATCCGTTTTTACCAATCCAAATTAACCTAGGTTTTGCCGGATTCTTAGAAAAGTCGGCCCGACAACTCAAAAGTCTGGTCAGACCTTTCATATGGTCGCTGTTAATTGGTCAGATTAAGTGTTGACACCAGCAGGGACTTGAGGCAGAATGCGCGCAATTTTGGATCGTTCGAATTGGCTAAAGAGCCCGTTTGCGCTTAGGCCGCTTTCTTTTACAGTGCAAAACGCCAAGGGAAAAACGTGGTTTTTGCTTCAGCAGGAGGCATTTCGAAATTGGAGTTACTAGCCTGAGTTGTAGGACATGCCAACGCGGTTCAATACATCGGCTGGTATTACCGACTGCAGCCAACCACTAAGAATCCGAGTGCGGCTTTCTAATTGGATCCCTTCGGGTAGATTCAAATATTGGTCCGTCCCGGCGGCCTTATAGCAAGTTAGAAAGGCAAAATATGTGTAAGCAAATAATCCGTCACGGCACCGCTGCCCTGTTCCTCTTGATTTGCGCGATTGTGCCGGCCAGGGGCCAGGAGTTTCGCGGCTCACTCGCGGGACGAGTCGTAGACCCGCATGATGCTGTGGTGCCAGGCGCCACCGTTTCAATCAAGCACGTCGGCACGAATGTCGAGAAGACGTTCACGACTCGAGAAGACGGTAGCTATAGTTTCTCGCTGCTTCAGCCCGGGAACTATATGCTGACAGTGTCTAAGGATGGTTTCACAACGGCGACGCGCGACGGCATTGTGATTCAAGTGGCGGACAAGCTTACGCTGGACATCAAGATGGAGATTGGCGTCTCAGCTACAATCTCTATCATGGCGGGCGCGCCTGTTCTTGAAACAGGAAGCGTCAGCACAGGATCTGTTATCACCAGTCAGCAGATCAGTGAGCTGCCACTGACAGAGGGTACCGCTTATCAGTTAGCTACTCTCGCCCCGGGCATCGGCTACACAGGCAATCCTCTTTTCACCGGACCTACGTCGAATGGAAACCTTGCGGCTTTTAGATCGAATGGGGCCACCGGCTCAAATCAGATCACCCTTGATGGTTCACCGAATTACGCCTTTGATGGAGGCGTGGGTTTCTCGCCGCCTTCGGATGCGGTACAGGAGTTTAAGGTCCAGACAAACACGTTCGATGCTGCGCAAGGTTATTCAGCCGGCGCCACGGTCAACGTCGCTGTCAAAAGTGGAACTAAGGACCTGCATGGTACCGCCTGGTATTTCAATCGCGACCGCAGTCGCACTGCCAACAATTTCTTTTCAAATCGAAACGGCCAGGAACGTCCGGAGCGCACCTATCACCGGTTTGGCACGGTGTTGAGTGGGCCAGTCTACCTGCCGAAGATTTACAACGGACGCGAAAAGACATTCTTTCTTTTCTCGTACGAAAGGCTGAAGGACAACATCGCTGAGCCGCAGCTCTTCACAGTCCCCACAGAGGCAATGAGAAGGGGCGACTTTTCATCACTGATAGTAAACCGAAACAATATCGCGGACCCGGCAAACACCGTGATTTTCAACCCCTTCTCAGGAGTGACCAGTGGTAACAACGTCGTGCGTTCATCTTTCGGCTGCCCTACGTCGGGAGCGCTGCCGGCCAATTCAACGTGCAACATAATTCCGGCGGGTCTTATTAATCCAGTGGCTGCGGCGCTGGTTAAATACTACCCACCGCCGAATGCCACGGGCGTGGGAGGTGGTACGCAGAACAACTTCTTCTCAAACCAAATTCGCCGGCAGAATTACAGAGCCTGGTTAGCTCGCATTGACCATCGATTCAACGAAAAGAATTCGATCTTCGGCAAGTATTACCACAGCTTCAATCCGGAAGACCGGCAGGACTGGGCCGGCGTTGTTAACGGCTTTCCGATTACCTCAGGGTTTGAGTATCGGACCAACGACGGCGGGAACATCGACTACACGGCGATGTTGTCAAACTCCATGGTCTTCGATTTGAGAGCAAGCTTTAATAGATTCGAACAGGAGCGGCGACCGGCGGCAACTTTTGATCCGGCGACACTGCCATTTGCCGCAGCGTCATTAGCGGCGTTTCGCGGTTATGAATATCTCCCTCGGATCATGATTCGAAATCTCGATGCCACCAGGCCAATTCGTTCCACGCTCGGTTCCACCAGGTCCGATTGGAATTCAGGTCGCATACGGCCATTTATGATGGGTTCGATCCAACCCTCTGTAAATCAGGTGATCGGTGACCACAGCGGTAAGTATGGTTACGACTTTCGTGCCGTGCGAGAGAACTTTAATAGCAACGGTTACCAGGGCGGGCAGTTTTTCTTCGATGGGTTATACACCGCGCCGGCTTCCAACTCTTCAACCACGCTGCGCAACGCCTTCGGCCGTGATATCGCGGCATTTATGCTGGGCGTTCCTACTACCGGTTCAGGTGGAAACTCGAGCTTGATAGACAACTCGATCAACTATTCCGTCCAGTCTCTCTATCATGGGTTTTTTGTTCAGGATGACTGGCGTGTGACACGGAAGCTCACTTTGAACCTGGGAGTGCGTTATGAATTGGAAGTCGGTCTTACCGAACGCTTCGACCGTATCCTGCGTAGCTTTGATCTAACTACGCCGAGTCCGGTCAATGCAGCGGCGCGCGCAGCTTATGCCGCGGTCTACAACGCAAACAGTTTCCCGGTGGCCCCAGATCAATTTCGAGTGCTTGGGGGATATACCTTTGCTGACGAAGGCAACCGCGAGGTTTGGGATGCCGACAAGGGTAATATTCAGCCGCGTATCGGCGTCGCCTACCAACTAAACGATAAGACCGTAGTGCGAGGCGGGTTCGGAATCTTCATGGCGCCATTCCAGATTGAAACGCCACAGCAAATCGGTTTCGCCGGCACTACAGCGTTCGTGCCCACGAATAACAATGGCTTGACCTTCGTCGCCACTTTGACCAATCCATTCCCAAATGGCGCGAGCGGTCTCAACGTATCACCGGGTTCGAGTTTAGGTTTACTGACCGGCTTCGGAGCTGATGTGGCAACCTCAGAGCTTCCGATCATTCCGTTGGGCCGCAAGAACTCGAAGTTCGCCCGAATGGTTTTTGGTTTTCAACGCGAGCTGCCCGGACAGTTCGTGGTCGAGGCCAACTTCATCACGGCGTGGGGGTACGACTTGCCGGTCAATCGAAACCTCAACTTCGTTCCGCGCACGTTCAACTGTCCTGGTCTCGCAGGCTTCACGTCACCGTGCACGCTCGGCACTACACCAGCCACCGACACGGCGATCAGTGCATATCTCTCCGCATCTCTGGGAAATAACACTAATCCATTCCGTAACCTTTTGCCGGGAACTGGAAGTCCCTTAAACACGGCGACGACCATGACCCGCGGGCAATCGTTGCTCCAGTTCCCGCAGTTCACCAACTTGTTTATTCAGGAGTACAACGGCAGCAACCGATACAATTCATTGCAACTGCAGGCGAATAAGCGATTCGCGAGGGACCTTACCTTCACGATGACGTACACCCATTCGAATTTGCGCGAGCAGGTGAACTTCCTCAATCCTTCTGATACGGAACTGGAAGATCGAATATCAATTTTCGATCGTCCACATCGATTCACGTTTGCCGGAACGTATCAACTGCCTATCGGTCGTGGTCGCCCGTTCGGCAACAACATGAATAAATTGCTTGATGCATTCGTGGGTGGATGGCAAGTTAACGGCACCTACGAATGGCAAAGCGGCGAGCCTTTCCCGCTGACGGCGGCGCCTTTGTATTTTCCGGACGACCCGTCGTCTATTCAGAGTCTGGTGGGCAAGAGCGATGGACAAGGCGGGAAGTATGGCATCGATCGCTCAGCGATCATCGCTCCCGGCTTGGTGGCGCTAACTGGGTTCGGTTTGCGCAACGTTCCCACCACCCTCGACAACGTCCGCAACCAGGCTTTCTCCGTGGCCAACCTTTCTCTAACCAAGAACTTCAAATTTGGCGAGACCAAGCGTCTGCAAATTCGTGGCGAAGCATTGAACGCTTTCAACCATCCGTACTTCGGCGCCGGCATAGGTCTTAATCCAGGCACCGCGGCCGCACCAAATGCGGCTTTCGGTTTGGTGACCACGCAGCGAAATAATCCGCGCGACATTCAGCTTGGAGTGAAGTTTGTGTTTTAATTGGAGAACCGCAGGAACTAACTAATTTGCCGAAGTGTGTAGGGCCCGGCCGGCAAATGCTTCGTCGTTGGCTTGATCCACGAAATTACACGAAGCAACACGAAACGAGATCTTATTTCGTGTCGATTCGTGTTTTTCGTGGATCGTTTTGCGTTTTGAGAATGACAATTCAAAGGACACATCGATGTATTTATACCGCCGTCCTGCTATGTGCTATGGCGTGTGCAGGCAATGCGCAGAGCGTTGTTACGCCAGCCGCTGCCAGAGCGATTAGCTGGAATGACATTCTAAAACAAGACGTCGCCTGGTATGGAAACGAGGAGGCGGTTCGCATTGCCGACAACGTGCTCCTGTATCAACGAAACACCGGCGGGTGGCCCAAGAACATAGACATGGCAACGGTGGTAGGAGAGTCGGAGGTTGCCAATATTGCCAGGCAAAAACCGAAAACCGATTCAAATATTGATAACGGCGCCACCTTTACCCAACTCACTTTCCTGGCTCGAGTCTATCAAGCCAAAAAACTCGAGCGACACAAGGAAAGTTTTCTCAAAGGACTTGATTATCTACTCAAGGCCCAATACGCGAACGGCGGCTGGCCCCAATACTTTCCAAATTCCAAAGGCTACTACGCGCATATTACTTTCAACGATGGCGCGATGGTTGGCGTGCTCAAGCTCCTGCGCGATATTGCGCAGGAAAAGGCAGTTTATAGTTTCGTTGACGCAGGTCGCCGCAGCCAGGCTAGTGACGCAGTGCAAAAGGGAATTGACTGCATCCTGAAGACTCAGGTTGTGGTTAAAGGTCATCGCACTGTGTGGGGCGCGCAACATAATGAGACTACGTTGGCGCCGGCACCAGCGAGAGCGTTTGAGCCGGTTTCGCTGGCCAGCGCTGAGAGCCTGGGGGTTGTCCGGTTTCTGATGAGTCTGAGCAAGCCCAATCAACAGATCATCGACGCTGTCGATTCTGCAGTTAAGTGGTTTGAGGCTTCGAAGATCGCTGGGATTAGATGGACCGAGAAAGCCGACCCGGCCAATGCTGGGAGATTTCAAATGATCGTCGTGCACGATAAGAACGCTGAACCCATCTGGGCTCGCTTTTACGAAATCGGCACCAACCGCGGAATCTTCATCGGCCGTAACGGCGTCGTGAAATACAGCGTTGCCGAAATAGAAGAGGAGCGCAGAAACGGTTATCAATGGTACGTGAACACTCCGAACCAACTCCTAAACAAAGACTATCCATCGTGGCAGAAGAAATGGCCGCGTTAGATTAATTATGTGGCACCAGGCCGGCAGTTTTCTCGGACCGCGGGCGTCCCGCCCGCATCTTGCGCAAACAAGTTATTTGATTCTATCCCGACTCTAGCCTGGCAGGCGGGCGGGACGCCCGCGGTCCCGAAAAGATCGTTCGCTCTGCCAGCTAGGCTTGAACTAACCAGAGATCGAAAAGCACATATGACGACACGTCGTGAGTTTATCTCCACGCTATTAGCCGGCAGTGCCGGCGTCCTTCTGGCCCCTGAGGTATCTGCTCAGCAACTTCTACCTAGAGAGTTTTGGGAGCTGTCACAAGCGAACAATGCGTGGGAGACGGTGATGCCGGCGATCCTAAAACGCATCAAACCGCCCGTCTTTCCCAAACGAGATTTTGTGATCACGCGCTTCGGAGCCGTTGGAAATGGGACGACTGATTGCACGGAAGCATTTCGAAAGGCTATCTCGGCGTGCAACCGAGCGGGCGGCGGAAGAGTTGTCGTGCCCGCCGGCTCATTCCTCACGGGCCCGATTCACCTGAAGAGCAGCGTCAATTTGCATGTGACCCCTGCGGCGACAATCAAGTTTAGTCAGAACCCGGCCCATTACCTGCCGCTGGTGTTTAGTCGTTGGGAAGGCATGGAGTTGATGAACTACTCGCCATTCATTTACGGCTTCGGTCAGAAGAACATCGCCATCACCGGCAAAGGTACTCTGGATGGGCAAGCCAACAAGGAAGCCTGGTGGCCCTGGAACGGACGGCCTCAGTATGGTTGGAAAACGGGTGAACCGAACCAGCGAAAAGCCAGAACCGCGCTGGTGGAAATGATTGAGAAGAATGTTCCCGTCAGCCAGAGAGTATTTGGGGAAGGGCATTACTTACGGCCACAGTTCATTCAACCGTATCGCTGTCAGAACGTTCTGATTCAGGGAGTAACGATTAAGAATTCTCCGATGTGGGAAATTCATCCAGTGCTTTGTACGAACGTGACGATCGAGAAAGTGAACATTAACACCCATGGTCCAAATAATGACGGGTGCGACCCGGAGTCTTGCAGAGATGTATTGATCAAGGATTGTTACTTCGATACCGGCGATGACTGTATTGCGATCAAGTCGGGCAGAAATGCCGACGGCAGAAGGCTGAATATGCCTACCGAGAACATTATTATCCAGGGATGTCACATGAAAGACGGGCACGGTGGGATAACTGTGGGTAGCGAAATATCAGGCGGGGTGCGCAATCTCTTCGCCGAAAATTGCCGGCTCGACAGCGAGAACCTGGACCATGCTCTGCGAGTAAAGAACAATCGGATGCGCGGAGGCCTGCTCGAGAATTTCTACTTCCGCAACATCGAAATCGGCCAGGTGGCCCATGCGGCAATAACCATCGACTTCAACTACGAAGAAGGAGCGAAAGGAAAGTTCACTCCGGTAGTGCGCAACTTTGTAGTCAATAATTTAAGGAGCGGCAAAAGCAAACACGCCCTCGACGTGCAGGGATTTAAGGATGCGCCAATCTATGACTTGCGTTTGACAGATTGTTCCTTTGCCAATGTCGCGCAGCCGGACATCATCAAAAACGTCCAAGGCCTCACGTTTGAGAATGTTAGGATCAATGGAAAGTTGGTTGACGATGAAACACGAATGGCGGCCGCCGCTTAGTTAACTGGAATGAAACGATCCACGAATACACACGAATCAACACGAACGAAAACGCAGTTCGTGAGGCTTAGTGTAATTTCGTGGATCGTTCTCTTAGGTTCATGTTTAGTCGTCTCAGCCAAGGAGCCGATTACAATCTACCTCGCCGGCGACTCGACCATGGCCCTGAAGCTTCCGGAAAAACGTCCGGAGACGGGGTGGGGAGAATTTCTACAAGGCTTTTTCGACGCCGAAAAAGTTAAAGTTGAGAACCACGCGAAGAACGGAAGAAGCACGCGAACATTCATCGAAGAGAAGCTGTGGCAGGGTATTCTTCAAAAACTAAAAAAAGGCGACTACGTTTTCATTCAGTTTGGTCACAACGACTCATCGAAGGAGAAGGTGGAACGCTATACCTCCCCGGAGGAGTATCGGGCGAATCTTCTTCGGTTCATCAGCGATGTGCGCGCGCGAAAAGCAGAGCCGGTATTGCTTACGCCGGTGATGCGTCGCCGGTTTGATAAGGATGGGAATTCTTACGACACGCACGGAGTTTACCCCGACGTCGTGCGCGCGGTCGCCATGGAAAACAAAGTTCTGCTGATTGATATGCATCGTCTCAGTGATCGAGTCATCAGGGAATGCGGTGTTGAAGGATCAAAGGCTCTTTTCCTTCACCTCAAACCAAACGAAAGCGCGAACTATCCAAACGGACTAACCGACAACACCCATTTCAACCCGCTCGGGGCAGAGACTATGGCCGCGTTGGTCGTAGGCGAGCTCCGGACTTCAAAAAGTGATTTGGCCAGACGGTTGCTGGAGTCTAAGGCCGGCACGCTTCGGCAACCTTGCACGAGTTCAACCACCTTCCTCCGTCAATAAGAATCATCCCGATCCTATTCCATGAAATCCACATCTCTTCGTATTGCTCTGACAGGGATGATTCTCCTGGCTGTCGCCTATTCGAGTAGCCGCGGCCAATCTGGTCCGCCACAGGTTGATCGGCCATCCAAGGCGTGGGTGTCTGACAACAACGACGGCACATACAAAAACCCGATCATCCATGCTGATTATTCCGACCCGGATGTAATTCGTGTAGGCGAGGATTTTTACATGACCGCGTCGAGTTTCAACGTCTCGCCGGGTCTCCCGATACTTCATTCAAAAGATTTGGTTAACTGGAGAGTGATTAGTCACGCTCTTCCGCGCCAACCGCCATATGAGGTGTTTGCAAAGCCGCAGCATGGGAACGGCGTATGGGCGCCGGCAATCCGCTTCCACGACGGCGAATTCTATATCTACTATCCGGATCCTGATTACGGCATCTACCTTGTCAAAGCAAAACACCCCAGTGGTCCATGGTCACAACCTCTCTTGATCAAAGAAGCTAAAGGTTGGATTGATCCTTGCCCTTTGTGGGACACCGACGGCAATGCCTATCTGGTCAGTGCAATGGCAGCCAGCCGCTCCGGAATCAAGAGCATTTTGATTGTCAGCCGCTTGAGTGCCGATGGAACGAAGATGCTCGGCGATGGAGTGATGGTTTTTGACGGTCATGACAAGCATCCCACGGTCGAAGGACCGAAGTTATACAAGCGGAGCGGCTACTACTATATCTTTGCTCCCGCGGGTGGAGTGGAAACAGGCTGGCAATTAGTGCTGCGTTCAAAAAGTATTTATGGTCCATACGAGGAAAGGATCGTTCTCGCACAGGGTAAGACTGAGATTAACGGACCGCATCAAGGCGCATGGGTCGAGACGCAACACGGCGAATCCTGGTTCATACACTTTCAGGACAAGGGCGCGTTTGGTCGCGTGGTGCATCTGCAGCCAATGAAGTGGACCAACGACTGGCCGGTGATGGGACAGGATCCAGATGGGGACGGCAGTGGGGAACCGGTTTTGGTTTTCAAGAAACCTAACGTGGGAATGATGCACTCGGTATTGACACCGACTGACTCGGATGAGTTCAACGGTAATTCACTGGGCCTGCAGTGGCAGTGGCATGCCAACCCCGGGCCTAATTGGTTTTTCCCCGCCGGTGGCTTGGGATTCCTCCGCTTGTTTAATGTGCCGCTTCCGGAAGGTCATAAGAATTATTGGGACGTACCCAACCTGCTCCTGCAGAAATTTCCCGCCCCGGAGTTTACCGCCACCACCAAAGTTACTTTCACCGCGCGCACTGACGATGAAGAGACAGGCTTAATAGTCATGGGGTTGGATTACGCCTACTTGTCGGTGAAAAAGAAACCTGGAGGTTTGTTTATTTCGCAAACCATCGTTAAGAATGCAGATGCCGGCGAGCGCGGTAAGGAGAGCGTGGGGATTTCTTTGACGAGCAATACGTTTTATTTGCGCGTGAGAGTGGCGAAAAACGCAGTCAGCAATTTCAGTTACAGCGTCGATGGAAAAAGTTTCTCGAGTGTTGGTGAGTCGTTCAACGCGCGAAAGGGCAAATGGATCGGAGCCAAGCTCGGTATCTTCGCGACGAGGTCAGGCAAGACACGCGAGACTGGATACGTCGACTTCGACTGGTTCAGGATTGAGTAGGCGGGAGCGTTCTGAGTTTGAGGAGAGCGCGCTCGGCGACATGAAGTCAGTACCACCTCGCGGTAGCGGGTGGGTAGTTCATGAGCTAGAGACAAGTACGAAGCGAGGGGACCCACCCGCTACCGCGAGGTGGTACTGACTTCATGTCACTGTGCCCTCTCTTCGGATTCAGCACACTACGGAGTTAGGCTTCACTCTCAACCTCCAGGATTCCATCCTTCTGGCCCGCCAAGGACCTTGCGCAGAGTAATTATTTTAGATTCCGAGTTGGTCAAATGCTTGGCCCAGCGAACCCGAGCTTCCGCCTTTGCGCCAAGCCCCCTGCTGCCAAACTCCGCATAGCGCGCCGTCTTTTCCAGATCGGGAAAGTTCCAGTTATGCCAACCTTCAGGACGGACTACCTCCGACATCTCTGTGTTCACAAAGATCACGCTCGCATGGGCCCGCCACGGGCGCCCGAGATAGGTTCTTACTTGGGGAGTCTCGCCTGTAACTTTGCAATTTGAGAACACGAATCCGTAGGGTTGGTTGTCGGGTGTCGATGCAGCAGTGATGTAGCCGTCTCTGAGCGCGTGGATGTGGCACTTCTCAAAAAAGGCAGTGGCGGCCCCGAAGATAAAGTCCACGTGACCGGCGATGTAGCAATTTTCAAAGTATTGACGGCCGCGATTTAAGAGGATGGTGTCTTGCCAACCAAGAAACCGGCAGTTGCGAAACACCACGCGGTCGCCGTCGACTCGAATTGCCAGTGCCTGGCCCACAGGACCAGCAGAGTTTTCAAAGGTGATGTTCTCCGCAGTGAAATCGTCGCCATCGATGACCGTCGAGGGCGTGCGAAATGTGCCGATCGGCTTGCCGTCTTTGCCCATCAGATTTGCGTTCAAGTCGTAAGTGAGAATCGTTTTCGACGCGTCTTCACCTATGAACCTGAAGAAGCGCTTCTCCCGCTGCACGTAGATAAGTTCTTTATAGACGCCCGGCTTGATGCGAATAACCACGGGACTCTCGCGCGTGCCGGACGGAACGGCCATCACAGCTTCCTGCACGCTTTTGTACTTTGCGCTTCCGTCAGCAGCGACTACGAGTTCGATCTGTTTCGCGGAAGCGGTTTGGAGGCCGAAGATGAGTTGAGCGCACAAGCACAAGACGAGTCGCATTTGCTGGTCCATCCTTGGAGTGCGCCGCCTTGTCGGCGCTTTGGCCCGCGGCGGCCCGGCGCCGCTTTCTTACGAAAGATTCACCTTCGGATTTCACAGCGACTCAACCTAACCGAAGCTGCGACAAGTCGCCGCGGGCCAAAGCGCCGACAAGGCGGCGCACTCCAAGGAGTCGCACTCACCCCACAACTTGGACTCTACTTTCGCGCGCGACTTGTCGGACTCTGTTTGATAAGCCAGCGTGTCAAATCATGCGCAGCCTTGTAGTTATCAAATTCCGGTGGCAGCTTTCTTCCATCAACGTATTCGTTGTAAAGCCAGGGATCGCCGACTGCGAAGACTGTACCGCGACCCAGCCTCGTCGCTGCGAAGACCACCCCGTCGTCGTTCGAAAGCACAGCTCTGGCCGGCGGACTTATCGAAAGAGTACTAATCTCTTTGAGGAAGAGTTGCCGGGCAGTTGGAAACACACTATGACCAATTGGGACCATGATTTTCCCGGTTGCGAAATTGTTGCCCTGAACGCGGTTGCGGCTCTCCGGTTTGAATCGGATGCCAAACTCTTTGGCTAATTCGTTGAATTGTTCGAATTCGGCATTACCAAGGTCGTTACCCATAAGCACAAGCACGCCACCCGACCTAACCCAATCGCTGATCGCTTTGATGTGTGGCGCCTGAATAAAGTTCGGGCGCTCATTCTCCTTCTGATCATCAGGATCGACGATGATGTAGATGTGTGCCTGCTTTAGATTCGCGAGCGTCGGGGCCTCGTGCAGCGTTTTGGTTTCAACACCAAAGTTTCTGAAGATGTTTCCCCAAAGAGAGAACCCGCTATTGGGCAGCTCTTCCCATTTGTAGTGCCAGGACACCAGTCGCCCGGCGGCGTCTTTCCTGGTTTCGCTATTGAAGTAGGAATCAAGCAGCACCGTCTTACCTTTGCCAATCGAAAGGTTCGGAGCAATCTCCATCTCGGCACTTGCTAAGAGAAAAGCTCCCACGCCCTTTAGATCGTTGGTTACTACTTTTTCGCTTAAATAATATTCGTAACTTCCGTCGCGGTAAGGATTCCCGCCTAAACCGGAAACGCTAACGGTGCCCTTAAGGTTTACCTGTCCAGCCGGCAAGGTCTCGACGAAGTTTTTCTCGATGCCTTGATAGCCTTTTCGCGCTACACGCAGATATCGCGCGGGCAGATAATTCTTGCGAACGCCTTTTGCTAAGGCGTAAACAAACATGCTCGACGCCGACGCTTCCAGGTAGTTTCCTTTCTCTCTTCCCTTATCGAGCACTTGATACCAGAGTCCCGATTTTGGTTCCTGATATTTCTCAACAGCGACTGCAAGCCTCTGCAGAATGCTGATCAAGTCGGACCTGCGTGGGTGGTTTTCCGGGAAGTAATCCAATGTGTCAACTAAAGCCATCGCATACCAACCCATCGCACGTCCCCAGAAATTAGGCGACTGGCCCGTAGCCTGATTGGCCCAGCGCTGTTGTTTCGATTCATCCCAGCCGTGATAGAGAAGTCCGGTTTTGGAGTCTCTGGAGTGAGTCTCCATTAACACAAACTGCTTAGCGATGTCGTCGAAGGCGCCGTCTTCATAAAAGGTGACGGCATACTCGGCGTAGAACGGTTCACCCATGTAAAGACCGTCCAGCCACATCTGAGACGGATAGATTTTTTTGTGCCAGAAGCCGCCTTCAGAAGTGCGTGGATGCGTGCGCAATTGTTCGCGCAGCAGCGCCGCAGCTTTTCGGTATTTATCCTGGCCGGTAACTCTGTAGAGTAAGAGCAGGTTTCGTCCCGACAGAACGTTATCGATGTTGTAGTCGTCTCTTTTGTAAGTGCGAATCGTTCCGTCGTCGTTTATGAATCGATCGGTTAGCTGTTGAATGTATCTGAAGTATTTGCCTTCGCCGGTGCGAAGCCAAACGGCTTCGATCCCCTTCAGAAGCACACCTTGCTCGTAGGTCCATTTGTCGGCTTTTCCGTCGGTGGCCAGCGAGTCCTTCCAGATCGTCAACACGGTTGAGGCCATTTTTTCCGACACCTGTTGGGTCTGCGAGGCGGCCGGCACGGGCGCGACAATCAACAAAATGAAGGCCAAAGGCCTAAGACAGACTCTCACGTAGTCTCCTCCGATTCTTTGATACCAACCTGGCGACATGTGTAATAATACCTCCCCAAGCCAACTGGTCAAACCTTTGAGGTGGATTTATTTCGCGATTGCGTTATTGGACAAGGCGAACTGAACCCTAATAGAATCAAACCCTCAGAACAAAGCCATTTGGCGGCCTGAGCTGTGTAGCTTCAGACCAACCTGGTAAAGTCGGATTCTCTGGCACTCAATACGGTATGACCGATCGAAGCAAAACTAGATTCACGGTTGTCGATCCCGAGAGGCATGGGACAACGGCAGAAGAGATCGCCGTTCAACTTCGCGGCATGATTCACCGTGGCGAACTACGGCCCGGCGATCGGCTGCCACCGGAGCGCGACCTTGCGAAAATGCTGGGGGTCAGCAGGCCAACTTTACGCGCAGGAATTAGTTCGCTGGCGGCGGTCGGGGTACTCCGATCAAGACCAGGCGCGGGAACTTTTGTGGTCGAGGCTGAGGGTTCGCCTTCGCTCGATAGTGGACCGTTGCGGATGATGGCCTCACTGCATGGGTTCACCTCCGCGGAAATGTTTGAAGCGCGGAAGTCGCTGGAAATGGCAATTGCAGGTTTGGCAGCCGAACGTGCAACCGGAGAACAAATGGCTGCGATGGCCGAAGAGATTACCGAGATGTACGCGTCGCTCGACGAACCCGAACAGTTTCTGATGCACGACATGCGTTTCCATCAGATGGTTGCAGCCGCCTCAGGAAATCGGATCCTTACGTCGCTGATGAACATGGTCGCGACAATTCTTTTCGACGTTCGCCGGAAGACGGTGAACCGTGCGAAGGATCTTAAAGAGTCGGCGGAGATGCACAGGCATGTTTATCGTGCCATTCGAGACCGAGATCCGGCAGCTGCGCGAGACGCCATGCGCGACCATCTGGTGAGGGCGCAAAAGGCACAGGAATCAGAAGAGTCAGAGGACCATCCGCAGATTACGCAGATTTCCGAAGCCGGTTGAAGCTTTAAAACGTGGGCAGTTTAGATGGAGCACTTGTGCGCCCCGTACGTTCAATGACGCCGGACCAAGCGGACAAGTCAGCGTTCTAAACGGGATTGTTTAATCTGCGAAGCAAACCGACAACTTCTTGTTTTTTTGGCAAGAATCAAGACACTTCCTCGTCCCGTAGGGACGAAATGTTTATAGAATGCACCCAAAGATTCCTCCGCGCTCCAGAGGAGCGACACGTGCTCGACTCGCCCATTCATCGCTGGAAACATTGCGCTCCGCTGGAGCGCGAACCTGACGGTATATCGGTGCTATAAACGCAATATGAAAGGGGTGCCCCTTGGTGATAAGTTTCGAGTT
>JBBPIC010000036.1:0-68601 GCA_038040525.1 Acidobacteriota bacterium
GAGCCGCATGCCGAGGACTTCAAGATCTCCTCAAACTAACTTTTCGGGCAAAGCAGGTTGTACTCTATACGCCTGTAGCCGAGCGCGAATTTAATTCACCTGGAGGCCGTGCGCGGTTTAGTCAGGCGGTTACGTGATGTAGAATTGCAGCGGTTGAGGCCCATGCAAATACCACCTTTTAAGTCAGTGCGAACGCTCACACACCAATTTCCCAGCCAGGAAACCAACAATGTCATCTGAGGCCAGCGAAAAAAAAGAAACCGGCATGCGTGCTGAAAGCGACTCGATGGGAGAGATTAACGTTGCCGCCGACAAGTATTGGGGCGCGCAGACTGAGCGCAGCCTGCTTCATTTCAACATCGGCGACGACAAGATGCCGCGCGAGATGATTCGCGCACTCGGAATTCTTAAGAAGGCCTCTGCCCAGGTGAATAACGAGTTGGGCAAGCTGCCATCAGACAAGAGAACGTTGATCGAACAAGCGGCTGACGAAGTCATTGAAGGAAAGCTGGATGAACACTTTCCTTTGCGCGTCTGGCAAACGGGTAGCGGGACCCAGACCAACATGAATGCCAACGAGGTGATCTCGAATCGTGCGATCGAAATTGCCGGCGGAGTCATGGGCAGCAAGAAGCCCGTCCATCCCAACGACGACGTGAATATGTCGCAGTCGTCAAACGATACTTTTCCTACCGCGATGTACATCGCCGCCGCCGAGGAAATGAACAAGCTGGTTCCGGCGATTCAGGAACTTCATGACGCGATCGATCAGAAAGCCAGGGAGTTTAAGGATGTGGTCAAGATTGGCCGTACGCATCTCCAGGATGCCACGCCCTTGACAGTGGGCCAGGAAATGTCCGGCTGGGCCAACCTATTGGCGCGCGATATCGAACGCTTGCAGATGGTGTTGCCGGGTTTACTGGAGCTGGCGATCGGCGGCACGGCTGTCGGGACTGGTCTAAATTCTCACCCGGAGTTTGGCGAACGCGCCGCGAAGAAAATTTCAGAGCTGACGGGCTTGCCTTTCAAATCCCACCCGAATAAGTTTGCCGCGCTGTCGGCCCATGATGAGATTGTTTTCGCGAGCGGGGCGCTGAAGACACTGGCTGCTTCGCTCATGAAGATTGCCAACGACATTCGCTGGCTGGCCTCAGGTCCGCGCTGTGGATTGGGAGAACTGATACTGCCGGAGAATGAGCCCGGGTCGTCGATCATGCCAGGTAAAGTGAATCCCACGCAGAGCGAAGCGATGACGATGGTCGCAGTTCAGGTATTCGGAAACGATGTGGCAATCACCATTGCCGGTTCGCAAGGCAATTTCGAGCTCAACGTTTACAAGCCGGTGATGATTCACAACCTGCTCCATTCGATGCGTTTGCTTCGCGACGCGTCGCATGGCTTTGTCGAGTATTGCGTCAAAGGCATTGAGTTGAACCGGGAACAGATTGACGAGCATTTGAAAGACTCACTAATGCTGGTGACGGCTTTGAACCCGCACATCGGCTACGACAAGGCGGCGCAGGTGGCGAAGAATGCGCATAAGAGAGGCATCAGCCTTCGCGACTCGGCGGTGGAGCTTGGTTTCCTGAGTGGTGAGGATTTTGATAGGTTCGTGAAGCCGGAAGAGATGACACATCCGTAAGACTATCCGCAGATTACGCAGATTACGCAGATTCAAACGAAACGACTTTCACCGAAGACAAAAAGAGGAACTCTGTACCGCAGTATTCAATTCAAGCTCTTTCTGAAATCTGCGTAATCTGCGGATAGTGCTTTGAGAGGTTTTAAGCTTGCCAGACCGTAATGACCGTGTAAAAGAAAACCTGCCTGGGACCTACTACGTAGATTCCACCTGCATCGACTGTGACGTCTGTCGCGACACCGCATCGGAGAATTTCATGCGCTCGGATGTTAACAGTTATTCATTCGTCTATAAGCAGCCCTCAACGGAAGAAGAGAAAGCAGCCTGCGAAGAAGCGCTCCTCTGCTGCCCGGTTGAAGCTATCGGAAACGATGGGGAGTAGGACAGACATTCCTGTCTGTCTGTGGTTGGCTAGAACAAGGTTGAGATAAGAGAGCGTCCATCCCCTTCAGAACATTTTCCATATATCATTTTCCATTTCTCATTTGTCATTCGCGATTGTCGGCAATCATGGCATATTGCCGGAAGTTTAGAGTTCAGCCTTCAGACTGTGGCTTCGCAACGCAAGCTAAAGCTTGAACTCTGAGCTTCACGCCCTTGCCGACAATGAAAAATGAGAAATGGAAAATGATATATGGAAAATCGGTTCATAAAATGACCTTGATCAAATCTGCTTCAACAAACACCTCGTAAGTCTCAATCTTCTCTGTCACCGTCAGGCATTCTCCGGTACGCACATCGAACTGCCAGCCGTGCCAGTCACATTCAATCACGCTGCCGCACAACCTACCTTCGGCCAACGGCGCGCCTTTGTGCGGGCAGAAATTATTGGTGGCATAGAATTCGCCATCAACATTGTAGACGGCAAGCTCGTGTCCTTCTGGAAGTTCAATGGTTTTGCAGCGCCCTAAAGGGAAGTCTTCCACGCGGCCGATGATTATCGTTTGGTCATTTCGCCCACCAAGCGCGAAATCGCCAGTTTCAGTATCGAATGATTGCATTGCATGAATCGTAACAAAACAGTATTAAACAGCAAACCAGATGTTGAACCTGCTGCGGCTAAGCGCGGGTAGTTCAGAGTTCAGCCTTTAGGCTGCGTTTGGGGGCACGCAAGCTAAAGCTTGAACTCTGAACTACGCGTCAGGTGCGGGCGGGGTCGCAAGCTGCAGCATCTTGTTGCGTTCTTTACACACCCGGCGAGGTTCGATGAACTTCAGCGGACGAAGAGTAGAAAGGGAGTTCTAATAATGAAACGAAGATCAATAACAATTCTTGGTGCGGTTGCCATGGTGGCTTTCCTGGCGACCCAATCTTTTGCCAAAGAGATTACTGTCCGAGGGCGATTGCAGCGCACGGTCGAGGCAGGGGGCTGGGTGATTGTTTCCGGAAATCAAAAGTATTTGATTCTCAACTCGCCGCGTTTCCAAAATGAGCCGTGGTTTTCTGAAGCCAACGAAGTGGAGGCCCAGGGCGAAACGAAGACTGACGCAATGACCACACACATGGAGGGCACTCCGCTTGAAGTCAGAACGATGCGCCCTTTAGCACAAGGCGCCGCGGGCGCGCAAGGTGGACGCCCGAGCGAGTCTGCAGGTCTGACCAGAGTAATTGTCAGCGGAGACTCGATCATTCAGGCGCAACCAGACACGGCCATTTTGACAATAGCGGTTGTGAGTCAGGCAAAACGCGCGCTGGATGCGCAACAGGATAACGCTACCAAAAGCGATGCGGTTGTGCGGGCGCTAAAAAGCGCTGCTGGCCCAGGCGCGGAAGTAAAGACCAGCGGTTACAGCCTGCAACCAATGAGGGTGTATCGAGAGGGACAACCTCCGGCGATTACCGGTTATGAAGCTCGCAATAGCGTGACTGTCACTATGTCAGATCTAACTAAAGTTGGAAACGTTATTGACGCGTCGTCACAGGCGGGCGCGAACGATGTCAGCGGTCTCGCATTTACTTTGCGGAAGGATCAGCCAGCTCGCGATCAGGCGCTGTCAGAAGCCACTCGTGAAGCTGTCAGTAAAGCGCGGGTGATTGCTCAGGCCCTTGGTGGACGGGTGGTTCGAATCGTCGAGGTGCAGGAGGAGGGGACCAACAGGCCTCGGCCGGTCTATGAGATGGACCAGGTCCAATCTATGAGAGTGGGAGTGGCGGCGCCCACCCCGATTGAGGTGGGCACGCTGGATATAACGTCGCGGGTGCAGTTGATTGCAGAAATCGACGCGCGCTAACTACTTTGGAGTGTGACGGCCCGGCAGTCAGCAGCGGTGTCAGAAACCGGAAGTGGACCGGTGGTGGATGCGACCGGGTCGGCTCTGCGTTAAGAGCCCTGGTTGATGTTGCAATCCCGAGTTTTTCTTACCAACGCCGACCCGGTCACTACCGAGCTGTGTGAAAACGCCAGCTCTCAGCGCCAAAGGCGCGAAATGTGAAAGCCTGGGCCATCGGCCCAGGTGAGACCAGTTGAAGTCTTATTAGCGCTGAAGGCGCGAAATACGGTTGCCCCTTCCTAATCACAACTATTTCGAACGACACGTACGTATTTCGCGCCTTCAGCGCTTCGGAATTCGGGAACCTCTACCTGGGGCGCTGCCCCAGGCTGTTACATTTCGCGCCTTTGGCGCTGAGACCCGGGAGTTTTTACCCCGTCGCTACCGCTTCCGGTTCTGATACCGGCGTGAAGACCTCTCGGTGCACTGCCCCGCGGATGAACGCGTATGTACGGGCTAAGCAAACCCGCTCCCTCGATTAAGGGCACATATTGAGACGCGGTAGACATTATGTAAATTCCTGATCAGCGTTCATCCGCGGCAAAATTTGTAGTCAGAAAGTATGACCACCCCTACCGCCTTTGAAGCGACTGAGATTTCACTTATGCTGTAGCATCCGACTATGTCAAATCGAAATCGTCAGGTCGCTTTGCGGACCGTAGCTCATCGGGTTAGGCCTTCCGGGCGTTTATGGAACCCCGCTGCCGATGTCTATCGGAGTGAAGACGGGTGGATGGTGAAAGTAGATTTGGCGGGCATCTGCGCGGATGAGCTGGAGCTTGAACTTGAGGATTCCATCTTGCAGATTCGAGGTTGCCGGCGCGATACGTTGTACAGGGAAGGCTTCAGTTATCAGCAAATGGAGATTACTTACAGCAGATTTGAAAAGACGATTCAGTTCCCATCCTCGATCGAAGCAGGGTCGCTAACACACAACTATCACGACGGATTTCTAATTATTAACTTGCGCTGTACGTGAGACACAGCTATGGCAGAGACTTCCGACAAAACTTCCACGACTGAACCCGCAGGTCCGAAGCAGGAAGCCGATAGCACGGCCACAACTGAGCAGCCGGCTAAATCATTCGAGATTCCGGTTTTGGCTTTACAGAATACGACTCTGTTTCCTGACACAGTGGTCCCGCTCGCGGTGGGGCGGCCTCGTTCCGTGGCCGCCGTCGAAGCGGCCCTGGCCACCGAAGAAAAACTGCTGGCGTGCATCACCGTGCGAGCAGATGCCAATACCAACACGCAGGATGCCGGTCCGGCGGACCTTTATGAAGTTGGCACCCTTGCCATGATCAAGCGCATGGAGCGCATCGAAGATACGATGCACATCATCGCGCAGGGTCAGGAGAGGATTAAGGTAGTTGAATGGAAGCAGGAAACAACTTACCTGCGTGCAGTCGTCCAGATTTTGCCTGAAGTAAAAGTTGCAGACGCCGAAGAAGTCGAAGCGACCAAGCGTAATGTCCAGGCCATGGTCCAACAGGCCCTCGCTTTGCTGCCCGGCATTCCCCCCGAAGTGCGTGTCGCCATGATGGGCGCGGTGGAGCCCGTGCGACTCGCGTATTTCCTGGGTTCAATTCTGAATCTCGGCGTCGAGCAGGAACAGAAAATGCTCGAAGCCAACACGGCGGACGAGTTGCTTCGTCTGGCCCACACATACCTGGCCCGCGAGCTGGAAATCATTCAGTTGCGTTCGAAGATTGCCACCGAGGCGCAGTCGGAGATGGACAAGTCGCAACGCGACTACATTTTGCGACAGCAAATGAAGGCGATCCAGAAGGAACTGGGCGAAGACGAGGGTGGCGAACGTGCCGAAGCTGAGATGCTGCGAGAACGAATCGCGCAAGCGGACCTGCCGGACGAGGTGAGGGCTGAAGCGGAGCGCGAACTCAAGCGTTTGGAGAAACTTCCAGCGGCCGCGCCTGACTATCATGTGATCCGCACTTATCTCGATTACGTCCTGGAGCTTCCCTGGCTCAAATCGTCTGAGGACAAACTGGATCTAAAAGAAGCGCGCCGGATTCTTGATGAGGACCACTACGGCCTGGAAGACGTCAAGGAGCGCATCCTCGAGTTTCTGGCGGTGATCAAGCTGCGGCCGGATACCAAGAGTCCAATCCTGTGTTTTGTCGGACCTCCGGGCGTTGGCAAAACTTCGCTGGGGCGTTCAATCGCGCGGGCCCTGGGACGGCAGTTTGAACGTATGTCGCTGGGTGGAATGCGCGACGAAGCTGAGCTGCGCGGGCATCGAAGGACCTACATAGGTTCGATGCCGGGACGAATAATTCAGTCACTCCGCAGGGCGGGTGTCAACAATCCCGTTTTAATGCTCGACGAAATTGACAAACTCGGCAACGACTACCGGGGTGATCCGGCGTCGGCGTTGTTGGAAATTCTTGACCCACAACAGAATAATTCTTTCCGCGATCACTATCTTGATCTGCCGTTTGATCTTTCGAAGGTGTTCTTCATCGCCACGGCCAACCAGCTTGGTCCAATCCCGCCGCCGTTGCGCGATCGAATGGAAGTCATTTCGATTGCCGGATACAGCGACAGAGAAAAGCTGGAGATTGCTAAGCGTTATCTGATCCCGCGTCAAATAGAAGAGAACGGTCTGAAACCGGAACAACTGACAATCACCGACGCGGCAGTGGAATTGATAGCTACACGTTACACGCGTGAAGCCGGTGTCCGGCAGTTGGAAAGAACAATTGGACGAGTAGCGCGCAAAGTTGCTTTGAGAATTGCCCAGGGCGAAACAGAAAGTGTCAGTGTCGATGCTGCTGATATACCGGAGTACCTGGGCCCGCCCAGATTTTATCCGGAGCAGGCCCGCAAGGAGCTTCCTGCCGGAGTCGCTACCGGCATGGCCTGGACGGAGATGGGCGGCGAAGTGCTCTTCATTGAAGCGACACTTCTGCCCGGGGGCAGAGGTTTGACAATCACCGGGCAATTGGGCGAAGTGATGCAGGAATCAGCGCGTGCTGCGCAATCGTTTCTCTGGTCTCATGCTACAGATTTCGGGATTAGGCCGGAGATGTTCAAGGACTACGGGGCCCATCTTCATGTGCCGGCGGGAGCAATTCCCAAGGATGGACCAAGCGCCGGCGTCAGTATTACTGCAGCCCTGGCCTCACTCTACACGGGGCGTCGAGTAAGACCGGATACAGCCATGACCGGCGAAATTACTCTTTCTGGTTTGGTGTTTCCGGTGGGCGGCATCAAGGAGAAAGTGCTGGCTGCGCATCGCGCGGGAATTCGCCGCATCATCATGCCGTCGCGCAACGAAGCCGATATCGAAGACATTCCTGAGGATGTTCGGCAGGAACTGACTATCGTATTCGTGTCCCGAATTAGTGAAGTCATCGACGCGGCGTTGGAAGTGTTGGTGGCCAACCCGCCGCCACCAATCATCTACGACCAGGCGCGCAGTGCGCACCCGGAACCAGAATCACCCCTGGCGGTACGCCAACCTTAGCCGCAACACGCTCATAAAATACAGGCGACGAGAGTACAGGCGCATAGAGTACAAGCTTTTAGCTTGCGGGGGGTTAAGGATCGCGAGGTTGAACTCTAAACACCGCAACTTAAACTAATCTGACTCAAAGCTACCCGTGCGGCTCTGCCGCCCACACTGTGGTAAGGCTCTGCCTTACCGGAGGAGGCCCTTTCAACTTCTTACCTGAGGCACAGCCTCAGGAAAAGCAGGGTGGGTGGGACTCCCTTCGGTAAGGCGGAGCCTTACCGCAGTGTGCGGCGGCAGAGCCGCAGCGGCGTGGACGCCTGTTATCAGGGTGACGGTTTGGCCATCGGACTGAGGAGCAGGATGAAACGTCCGCTCCTGACCACGCCAAACTTGATTCTGATTCTGAGCTCCTGCGTCGGGCCGCTGGTGCCCATGGTGGTACCAAAGTTTCCGGTACCTCCCGTGACTCCATCTCCAACCGATACACCCGGCCCTGATGGATTGACCACCAGCGAGCTGTCAAGACCACCACCCAGCGGCGACAGTGGTCCACTTCCCGGCGCTCCACCGACACTCAGGTCTTCCATCACCGTCCCGTGAACCACCTGCGCCGTGCCGGTACTGTCAACCAGAACTTCCGTTGACGAATTCAGCACCTTCAGTATGGCTGTGAAGCTGCCCGGCCCGCTGCCTGCACCGCAGTCCAGCGTCGACAGAGTCAGGTTCTGTGCCTCACCTGTCCCTACCGCTGGCGTCGCCGTCTGCGCTCCGCAAAGCGTGGCCAGATTATCCACTCCAAACCTCAGCCCGCTCAGCGGTACTCCGGAGTTATTCGTGTACTTGTACCGCAGCGAGAAGGTCCCCATCGGGTTATTGGCCAGGTCTGCCACCGTCGGGTCAGGACTGAAGATCCGCTCCGCGTTGCGTGGTCCCAACTGCGGCCCCACGTCAAACGGCGTCCGCGGCAACTGCATCACCGGGCCGTTAGGTGGCGCATCCGCCGGCGCATTCGTGTTGTGGGGCGCTGCTGCTCCCAGCAGTGCCGTCACTCCTGCAATGCCCGTGATGCTCTGACCCATGTTCGTACCCGGGTTGGGCGAGACGAATATGAAATCCGTCGCCCCGTGGTTGTTATCCTGATAAACCGTACCCAGCGTCGGGTCAAAGGCTATCTGCCGCCGCATGAGCAGGTACTGTCCTGCCTGTCCGTAGCAGGCCGGCGGCGCCGCTATCACCGGGAATAGTCCGCTGGGATTGGCGCACACTCCACCGGTGCTGGCATCGCCCACGGGCTGCAGACAGGCTCGCCCATCGCAGAAGTTGCCTGCCAGCGAGGGATACGTCGGAGCCGGTGCTCCTGGCCCATACGGCGCAAAGCCCACTCTGTCGTAGACGATAAAGCCGGCATCCGGAACTCCGCCATTGAAGTCCGTAAGCGACAGACTGATGGCATGGGTCACGTTCATCAACGCCAGTCCGGCATCATTTGGAATGTCGGCAATGAGCGTTGCGTCTCCTGCCGAAGTAGCTCCGCCTGGGCCGCCATTCATTCCCAGGTTCCCTAAGCTGTAGGTCGCACCCGTGCACAGATAGTAGCCACCCGCAGGAATAACCGTGCCGTTGGGTATCGAGCAAACCAGGTTCGCGTCGTTGGATGGGGTCCCATTGCCCATCGAGGCATAGACCCCGTAGCCACCGCCGCCACAGTTGCCTGATGCTACCGTGTGGGGACTGGTGCTGGGGTTATGTATCTCCACGAACTCATCCTGTGGCCCAGCGGGTCCATTCTCCCTGAAGCGGCTGATCATCAGCGGTCCAGTGTTATTCAACGCGTTATTCGGAACACAGGTGATGGTCGTCGGGTCTGTGGCCGTGTTGTTACTGGTAATGACCTCATTGCCGCCCGAAACCGTGGCCGTGTTGGTGACACTCGCCGGCGCCAGCGCCGCGACGTTCACCGTCAGGACGATGTCCGGATAGCTCAGGCCACCGGCTAACAAATCACTGCGGGTGCAGGTCAACGTCTGTCCGTTGATGGCACAGTTCCAACCATTGACTACTCCTACCGGGCCGGTCGGCGTCAAGCCTGCCGGCACCACGTCCGTTACCGTCACCAGCCCATTGGTTGGGCCGACTTCGATGTTGCTCACGTGGATGGTATAGCTGGCTCCCACCTGTCCCTGGAAGAAATCTCCAGCGTGCGTCTTCGTAATCGTTAGGTCAGGCTGCGAAACGACGGTCGTCTGCTCCGTGTCGCTATTGTTGGCTCCATTGAGATCAGCTTCCGGAGTGTTACTTACCGTCGCCGTGTTACTCAGCACTGTGTTGTGCGGTGTATTGAGTGGCGGCTGCACCACGATGGTCACGGTGACATTCGCGCCGCTCACCATGCTCCCCAGATTGCAGATGACCGGTGCCGTACCACTGCAAGTTCCCTGAGTGGGAGTTGCCGAGACAAAGCTGGGTCCCGACGGAAGCGTGTCCGTCATCACCACATTGCTCGCGGTAGACGGTCCATGGTTGGTGACAGTGATCGTGTAAGTCAGGTTATTCCCAACCACCACCGGGTCAGGTGTATCTACCTTGCTCACTGACAGGTCAGCTTTGGGATTGACCACTTGTCCGCCTGGCAGTACTCCCGAACTCGCAGCGAAGTTCACATTGCCGCTGTATTGGGCCGTGATCGTGTGAGTGCCCGCCGTCAGCGAAGAGGTCGCACAGGTTGCCTGCCCTCCAGCCAGCGGTACGTTGGTGCAAATCGCCGTCGCTCCGTCGAGGAAGGTCACGGTACCCGTCGGCGTGCCCGACCCTGGCGGGTTGGCAGCCACTGTGGCGGTGAAAGTTACCGGGTCGGTGAAGAATGATGGATTCAAGTTAGACGTGACCGTAGTCGTAGTCGTCAACCGGAAGTTGCCGAAGTCGCGACCCGTTACGTTGAGGCCGCTGGTCGCCGTGATGGCATAGAAGCCCGGCGACACCGGTGACGTTTGGATGTACTCGGGCGGTATCACTTCGCGCACTAAGTACTTGCCTGGGCCAACATTGGTGAACGAATACCTGCCGTCCTGCCCAGCTACATTTGCAGTCACCGTCTGAGTATTCAACGTGTCTGTGCCCGCTTCGAATGTCCCATTGCCGTTGACATCGTTGAAGAGTTGGATGGTGAACCCGTTCAGACCCGGATCGGTACCGCCGTTGTCATTGC
This sequence comes from Acidobacteriota bacterium, assembly GCA_038040525.1. GTDB lineage: Bacteria > Acidobacteriota > Blastocatellia > Pyrinomonadales > Pyrinomonadaceae > PSRF01. The sequence goes on from JBBPIC010000036.1 coordinate 10,593, forward strand.
CGTTGCCGTTAAGATCGTTGAACTTGCGTCCACTGATCGTGATTAGCTGGAAGTTGCCGAAGTTCCGGTTGGCAAAAATACCACCACTCGAGGCATCCACGGCATAAGTCCCCGGTGGCGCCGGAAGCGTCTGCACCCAACCCGCCGGAACTCCTTCAACCACCACGTACCGGCCCATTAGGATACCGCTGAATGAGTAGTCTCCAGCCGCACCGGTAAATTGAGTGCCTTGCACCGTGTCGGTGCCCGCGTCAAACAGCCCGTTGCTGTTGACGTCGTTGTAAAGCGTGATGGCAACGCCTGGGAGTCCCGGCTCACCGGCCTCGAAGATGCCATTGCCGTTCATGTCAGTAAACTTCAGGCCGCTGATGGTCACTTCATTGACCGTCTGTGTCAGTGGTCCACCTGAACTGATATTGAAGTTCGTACTGCCCAGGTAGTTGGCCACAAGAGTGTGTGGGCCTGGAGGGGCCACAAAGGTGTGCAAGCAGGTGGCCACACCTGCGCTCAGCGGTACGTCGTTGCAAATGACCGTTACGCCGTCGAGGAAGTCTACCAATCCGGTGGGCGTACCTGCTCCGGGCGCGACCGGCGAAACCGTCGCCGTGAACGTCACCTGCTGGTTGACGCTGGACGGGTTGGCTGACGACTGCAGCACAGTCGTTGTGTTCGCCTTATTTACTGTCAACTGAAACTGTTTCTGGACCGGCGGATTGATGCCGTCATTCGCAGTAACAGTCACCGTGTAGGCGCTGACCGAGGCTGGGCCCGAGTTGTTGATTGTCACTACGCCCGTGGTGGAATTAACACTGGACGTGCCTGTGAACCCGGCAGAAATCGCGACACTGACTATCAATCCCGGCGCATTGTCAGCCGGTGCAGCATCCGGAGTTACCGTCGTACTCTGGCCAAACACCACACTTGTTGCCGGGTAGTTGCCCAATGTCGGCGGCCCGTCGGAAACCACAGTATTGTCGTCGAGTTGTGCGGCCGCCATTGCGTTGCCTTGCAGATCCGTAATCGCCGGACCAACGCTAAGAACAATGTTGCCGCCCGTGGTTGGAGTTACCTGCACGGTAAATACACCGGGCGAGCCGGGCGCGGAAGTTTTAGTGATGGTACCTATAGTTATCGCCGCTGGACTGGCGCCGGCAGCATTGCTGAAGTCAGCCGCCGTCACCGTCGCCCCGTTGATGTCTTCGTTGAACGTAATCGTGTAAGTGAGAGTCGTATTAACGGGGACCCCGTTATCTGCGTCGCCGTCGTCAATTGAAACAACGGTAGGCGCCGTCGCATCCGGTCCTGCCTCAAATGCGCCGATGTCAACCGTGGCTACCGTGTCACCATTGCCATCCTGAGTGCGGAAGAAGGGCACCGTTTCGCGTTGGTCAAACATTGTCAACCCGGCCGCGGTCGCCTCAGCGTTGCTTCCCCTGTCAATAGCCGGGCTGTTGGGCACGAGGGCGTGTGTTTGGGTTGCACCGCCGTTGTTGGCGAGTGGCGCAAGCACCGTCGTGATGTCGATGGTGCCGACGCCCGCGTTGCCAACCCGATTGCCGTTGGTGTTATCGATGAAACCGCCGGCAGTGCCGGCGTCGCCGATTAAGTTGTTGAAGCTGTTTGCCGTGTCGATACCGGGGGCGCCAAACACGAAGATGTCGTCCGGAGTCGTGCTCGGGATAGAGCTGTCCCCCACAAAGTTACCCGCAACGATCGTGTTGCTTAAGGTGAAGGGGTTGCTACTTATCTGCCCAATACCGCCGCCATTACCGCTCGCATCTCCGTCCGCATCGGCGCGGTTGTTGGTGATGGTGACGTTGGTCAGAAATGCGGTAGAAGTGTCGCAGTTAAGGACACCGCCGCCATCAAACCCGGCAGAGTTGCCGCTGATAGTGCTGTTACGGATGATCAGGGTGCCGGCCTCGCTGTTGACACCGCCCCCTTCACCAGCAGCATCATTGCCAACAATCGCACTGCTATTGATGGTCAAGTCGCCCAGGCTATAAATACCTCCGCCTGATCCCGCCATGACATTGTTTCCACTAACCGTGCTGTTGGACAGGGTCAGCAAGCCATTGTTCAGGATGCCGCCACCATTTTCATTAACGGCAGTCAGGTTTCCTGCTGAGATCGTGAGGCCGGAGATGGCCACTCCCATGCCGGAGTTGATCAGGAAAATGCGGAAGTTGGTCGCGGCAGCGTTGTTTCGCTCAACTGTCAGCAAGTCAGCGCCCAGCCCGATGATGTTCAGATTTCCATTGATGGCCGGCAGCGCCGAAGCGAGTGAGATGGTACTGCCGCTGAGCGACGCATCGAAGTTAATCGAGTCGTCGGTTACCGTTGCGTTGGTTTCCTCAATTGCCGCGCGCAGAGTGCACTGGTCACCTGAAGTACTCAAATCAACGTCGCAGTCGCGATCGCCAAGCGGAGTTGCGTCTGACTCATCGCCCGTCGTGTTGACTATCAGGGCGAGCGTAGTAACGGCCAAGGTCGTGGTTGACGCGCTGTTGTTTAGAGTGGTCGACTCCGTCGTCGTAGTTGTCGTGTTTGCAATGTTCGTGATTGTCGTCCCATCCGGCGTGCCGGGATTGACGTTAAGAACAACCGTGAAGGTTGCCGCACCTGGGGCCGCGCTCGAGTTGGAAAACTCGATGGTACCGGAGCTGGCTCCGGCGCCGAGCCCGTCAGTGCGCGTCCAACCTGGCGATACAGTTGAAGCAGACACAAGGGTGGTGTTTGCCGGTATAGCATCGGTGACCTTAGCTGTTGCGGCATTACTCGGCCCATTGTTCATGAAGTTGATCGTGTAGGTAATGTTGCTGCCTACCACGACCGGATCGGGCGTGTCCGTTTTTGAGGTCAGCGCGACGTCAGTCAAAGTGCTGACCAGCGTCGACGTGTTTCCGGCGTTATTAGCGCTGACGGTATCCGTTGATCCGCTTGCTGCAGACACAGCGCTGTTCGTGATGCTGGTGCCTGAAGCTGTGCCGGGGTTAACTTTCACGACCATGTCGAAGGTCGCTGTGGCTCCGCTTGCCATTGTCGCTATCGTGCAACTGACGTCGCCGGTTCCGCCCAGTCCCGGATCAGTGCAGGTGAAGGTTGGCCCGGTGAGTTGTGCGAACGAGACGAAGGTCGTATTCGTCGGCACCGTATCTGTCAATGAAACACCCAACGCGTCGGATGGCCCATTGTTGGTAAATGTGATGTTGTAGGTGATGTTCGCACCCGCATTAACCGGGTCGGCTGTCTCCAGTTTCGTCACAGCCAGATCAGCCGACGGCGTCAGATTGGTTAATCTGCTGTCAGTATTGTCCGAGGTGTCCATCTCACCACCACCGGACACACTCACGTTGTTGGTAACGCTGGCCATATTGACGCCCGCCGTTACCGTGAGTGTGATGGCCGGGAAGTCGGCGCCCGAAGCAATATTTGCGATGCTGGTGCAGGTGAACGTTGTCGAGGCCGGCGGGGCCGGGAATGGACCAGGACAGGTCCAACCCGATCCGCTCATAGCCGTTGCCGTCAAACCAGGAGGCAACGTGTCGGTCACAGTCGTTGTCCCGGTGGTTATTCCCGGACCGTCGTTGTGGACGGTGATGGTGTAGGTGTTGCCCGTGCTGCCTTGCACGAACGGATCGGTGTGCGTCTTCGTGATCTTTAGATCCGAAGGCTTGCACTTACCGCCGGAATCGGCGGTGAAGATCGCGTTCAGCTCCGTAGCCGACAGCACGCGACTGAAGAACTCGACTTCATCAATCACTCCCAGGAAGGTATTGTTCGTGGTCGCAGATCTTCCGATCAAGGCTGCCAGGCTGTTGTTTTCCGGTATGCCGCCGGCGTCCTGTCCACTCTGCACGGTCGCCGCCACCAATGCCCCATTCTTGTAGAACAGCATCTTCAGGCCAGCCGCCGCCCCGCCGTCATAAGTCACGGCCACATGCTGCAAGCTGCCGGCAGTTATCACACCGTCCGCAGTTTGATAGACCGTGAATCCGCCGGCGCTATTGACCGAAGCTCGCAACGCTCCAGCGCTGGTGATGTGGAAGAAGTAGCTGCGCTGCGCTGCCCCATCATCCTTACTGACAATCGCCCGCTCGATTGACAGGTTCGTCGGGTTAACCCACGCGTCGATCGTGAAGGTCGACAGCAGATCGACGTCGCCGACATTGACCAGATCGTTTATGCCGTCAAAATCGAATCCATTCAGCACCTTGCCTGCCGAGTATTCCAGATCGGCTGGGCCATCGTCGCCATTGAGCGTGCCGTCCTTACCACCGGCAATGTCTCTGGCCGTGTCATCGCCGGTCCACCAGTTGGTCATGTTCGCCGGTGGCGGGGTGCACACGATGATTGGCGTAATCACCGCGCCCGTCGTGTTGTTGCCCGGGGTTGGATCCACGCCGTTGCCGCCATCGTCGGCGATGGTTGCGGTATTGCTGACCTGCGTGGCTAACGGCGGTGTCGGATCTACCACCTTCACCGCAAACTTCACGGTTCCACCAGACCCACCTCCGGCCAAAGCGCCGATGGTGGTGGTGCAGACAGTGGCTGCCGGTGAATTATCCGGACAACTCCAGACTGTTGGCGCGCTATCTGCCGTGCTGAAGGTTGTATGGACGGGGACTGTTTCCGTGATCACTACCCCGGTCGCATTCTGATTACCTGCATTGGCGTAAGTAATCGTGTAGACGATCGTGTCACCCGGCGCGACGTCGGTGACATCAGCAACCTTGCTGATTGTTAGATCAGGCGCTGCGTCAAGCGTGTCAGTGTCGGTTGTCGTGTTAGGCAGAGTTGGATCGGTGCCGTTGGCTCCGTCGTCCGCGATGCTGGCGGTGTTGACAATCGAGGTCAGGCCGGCGGCTGCCGGATTAGTCACGACGACTGCAAACGTTGCCGAGGCTGCAGGAGCTCCCGCAGTGAGATTGCCTACGCTGATTGTGCAGACAGTTCCCGCCGGTGAGCCGTTGGAGCAACCCGTCCAGGCCGAACTGCCGGTAGTGGTAAACGTCGTACCGACTGGAACTGTCTCGGTCAGCACAACGCCAGCAGCGTTCTGGGTGCCGACATTCGAGTAGTTGATTGTGTAGGTCAACGTCGAGCCTGGCGTGGCAGCGATGACGCCGTCAGTCTTCGAGATATTCAAGTCAGGCGCGGCGTTGAGCGTGTCAGTGTCGGTGGTCGTATTGTTAGCCGGAATGTAGTCCGGTTCATACGTGCCATCGTGTGCAATGCTGGCGGTGTTGACAATATCGTTCACCCCAGCAGGCGCCGGATTGAGCACGGTCACTACGAACGTCCTTGTTCCCGTGTGGCCGGCCAGGTTGAACCTTGGCAAGTTGCCAAGATTGATTGTGCACACTGTTCCCGCAGCCGCGCCGTCGGCGCATCCCGTCCATACCGAGCTTCCAGCGGCCTTGAAGACTGTGCCAACCGGTACAGTTTCCGTGAGCGTCACCCCGTTGGCAGCGTGATCATTGTTGGTGAAGGTAAGCGTATACGTCAGGTCGCTACCCGGAGTGGTCGAGGTCACACCGTCGGTCTTCGTCACCTGGACGTCGAGACGCGAAATCGGCGTAACCGTCGGGTCGTTAGGAGCGCCCGTAGAGGGATCGTCGGTTAAGACGTTTGCGAAGTTAGTGCCCGAAACTGTCCCCTGATTGGTCACACTTGTGGCTGTACCCAGTCCAGTTGTGTTGACTGTGACCTGGAACACTACGGTCACACCCTTGAGGCCAGGAAGCGTGCCGATGTTGACCGTCGTCAGCGGCGGCATTGGGGCAACAGCAGGGGCCGCGGGCGCCGCACTAGTTGTTATGGATCGTGGACTCTTAGCGTGGTTCAATCGAACGTCGGACCGCTGACCTCTGACTTCTGTTTTTTCCGTCTCAGCATGGGCCGTAGGAACTAACAGCGAATCAACGCTGTTTGCAAAATAAGCTGCCGAACTCACCAACGTGCCGAGCCACGTGGTTAGCAAGCGAGCGCTGGTAGAGCCATTGCTCTTGCCTGCTACTGCAGCTTCCGCAGTCGGCCATGAAGGTTGGGCGGCGTTGGCGGGCGACAGAGCCGGCGCAGATGACTCCACGACATTCAAGCTCTTGAGGGTGGACGCGATTGAAGCAAAGCTTATTCTGGTATCCGACAAAGAAACTGAAGCGTTGGCGCGGTCGCTTTGCACCGGCTCAGGCGCCAGAGCGTAAGTCGGGGTTGGCTTATCCTGTCGATACATGGCGGTCTGCGCGCAGTTCACGAAGTTGTTGCCGGAGTTGATGTCTACGCCGCCGCCTAACGGGTTGTCGGCCTCAACCTTCGCCTCCGCCTGTGCGGCTGAGGCCGGGGACGGCGCCAGGCCGACGATGCCGTATTCGTTAGTGCCGGCGACGATGCCCTCCTTGCGGATGCCGATGCCCGCGTTCACGCCGCTGCCGTCGCTGACGTTGTTGGTGATCACCGCACAGAGCGTCGTGTCGCCGGCCGAGCTGCCGGAAAACACGCGGATGCCACTGCGGTTCGTCATCGTCGGCGCGGTAACAGTGTTGTTCTGGACCGTTGCGTCCACGATCGCGAGCGAGGCGCGGGCGAAGACTAATATGCCGCTGCCCTCGTTGTTGCTGACGTTGTTGTTGTTGACGGTGAAGTTGACATTAGGCTGCGAGGTCGCCAACCCAGCGGGGCCGTCGTCCGCCTGGACGCCGATGCCGGACGAGCCCGCGAGGATGGTCTGGTTCGACACAAGTACGTTGTTGTTAACCGTAGTAGTGCCGGTGACTGTGCCGCCCATGAAGATAGTGATGCCCAGGCCCTCGTAGTTGGTCAGCGGGCCGGTGGCGCTGCAACCTGCGCCCGCGTTGGTGCTTCCGTTGCAGGAGACGTTGAAGTTACTGACGCCGAACTGGCCGTTGAAGGACACCCGGATTGCGTTGTTTCCCAGCCTCGAACTTCCGCCGTTAACGGTGTTGCTGGTGATGTTGATCGGCGTCCCGTTGGCGCCGAGCGTTGACGAGGTGTTGTTCGTCGAGTTGCCGGCGCCGCCGCCTATGAAGATGCCCTCGCCGCTCGGGAAGTTGTTGACCGTGTTGTTGCTGATGGTCCCGGTCGTCAGGTGCGAGACGGTCGAGGCGGAACCCTGCTGCAAGACCGCAATAGCGTTGCCTAACGAAACTGTCGAATTCGAGGAACTGGTGAGGCTGTTGTTTGTGATCGTCAGGTTGCTGATCGTGCCGGTGCCGTTCTCAATCTGAATGCCGTGACGGCGGGCATTGTTAAGGATATTGTTTGTAATCGATACTGTTCCGGTCAAAGGAGCAGGATTCGCCGTAAAAAAACCGTTGTCGTTAAATGAAATATTGCTCTCGTCGTGCTGGCCGACAGCTCCTGTCCCAACGTTGTCGATGAAACTGTTCGCCAGCGTGAAGTTGGTCACCGACTGGCCATCGATTCCGCTGCGAGCGGCATTCTGGATCGCAATTCGAGTGAAGGACGGACTGTTGGTGCTGGTCAGTGATATCGCGTGGTTTGTCGAGTTCTGGATCGCTCCTCCCGTGCAGGTCGCGGTGGACGTACAAGAGCCGCCATTACCCGACACGATCAAATTACCGGTTGCGCCGGTTGTGTTTAGCACGATGCCGTTCGCGGCGCCATTTGACGAGATGCTGCGGAAGTTCAGGTCTTCGGCGCCGATCGTCGTGTTGGCGACGTTAAGCGCGATACCCGTACTCGTTGTCAGCGTGTTGTCATTTCCTACGCCGAGGCCGCCAGGATCGGTGACTACCAAGGTCATGCCCGTGTTGGCAGTCGAGTTAAGTGCGATCGCCGCGCCCGTCGAGAGCGTCATGCCGCCATCGAACCGGACGGTGCCTCCCGTGTTGGTGTTGAGATCGATGCCGGCGGCGCCGGTCGACGTCAGGTTGCCGTTGAAATCAACCGTATTGGTGCTGCGGCCTGTTACTTCGACCAGGTCGCCGGCCGTCGTTTTGTTGACGGTTGCGCTGATGGTCACGTTCCCTGTCCCGCCGTTGATGTCAACGCCGATGCCCGCCGGATCGTTTGTGTTTCCGATCGTGCCGCCATTGATGGTGACAGTGCCGGTCGAGGTTGTGATGTCGATGCCGTCTACGGTCTGGCCGTTGATGCTCACGGTTCCGATGGTGAGCGATCCCGACATGCTGGTCAGGCTGATGCCTTCGGTGCCGCCGCCCGAGGTGAGTGACAACAAGGTTGCGTTGAGCGTGGTCGGATTGATCAGCAGCGCAGTGCCGTTGTTCGAGGTGATCTGGTTGGTGCCGCCCGGATCGAGGATGTTGACAGTGCCGGAACTCTGCGCGCGGAAGCCGAAGGCGCCTGCGCCGTTGACGGTGATGCTGAGCCCGCCGTTAAAACTGTAGGTGCCAGTATTTGTAGAGAGGTCGACGCCGTCACCATTGGCTCCGACGCCGTCGTTGAGGATCGTGACCGCGCCGGTGAAGGTGGCGCTGGCCGCGGAGTTCGAGATTGAGATGCCGTCGAGCGTGGCGTCGTCGATCGTGGTCGCCCCTGTCACGTTGAAGTTGCCGGTGGCGCTGCCGGCGATCAGGATGCCGGAGGTGACGCCGCTGGTTGCAGTCGCGCTTTCAAACGTCACGGTGAGCGCACCACCAGAATCGGCGCGAAACAAATTCCCCGAGCCGTTAAGCACCACGTTGGAAATGTTGAGCGTGCCGACCGTCGCGGTGGGGGTGTTGGCGATGTCGTAGGTGGTCGTGTTTCCGACTGTGAAGCCGGTCAGCGTGTTGCCGTTTCCGAGAGTAACGCCATCACCGCCCGCATTGGTAATCGTAGGATCGGTGCCTGCGGCTGCCAGTGTGTCGGGGCCGACAATGAGCGCCGTGCCTTCTCCGTGCAGTGTCTGAGTGGCCAGCAGCGCGATGCCGCCGCCGTAAGCGGCGATGCCGGTGTTGATGTAGATGATGTCGCCCGCCGTATCCGGGCCGCTCGCGCCGCTCACGTCGGAGAGAGCGTCGAACGGAGTGGTTGACCTGCCGTCGCCGCCCGCCGCGGCGCCGTTGTCAACGTACCAAACCTGGTTTGCCACCGTGATGGTAACAGTGCCAACTCCAGTAAGATCGTCCGCATTTCCGGCAATGCCATCCGTGCCGTCATCTCGCAGTGTGTACGTAAAAGTGTCTGTACCGACAAAGTTTGCGGCCGAAATGTATGTGAACGCGCCGGCATCCGGACCCGTTGTGACCATGGTCACGGTACCACTGAAGGCGCTAGAAGCATCGAAGGCGGAGATCGTGAAAGTATCGCCCAGGTAATCAGTATCACCATTGCTGAGCACGCCGCCGGCAACGCTCTTCTGCGGCCCGGTCTGGGCGGTGGCGTTGCCAACTTCAAGCAGCGTATTGCCGACTGCGGTGTAGCTCTCGTTGACAGCCAGCGGCGAAACGTTCAATGAGCCGGGCACCAGTGTCGTGTTCGGATCAAAGATATCGTCGAAGTTAACGCCGGTCGCTGCGTCCGTGCCGGTATTCGAAATGCCGACAGTGTAGGAAATGACTTCGCCAAGTTCGGCTTTGCCATCGCCGTCCGGGTCGGGGAAGGAGTCGGTCTTCGTGGCGGTGATGGGACCGACTGCCAGCATGGGAACGGGCGCGGGAACTGGGGCAGGCGCAGGCATTGCGGCTGCTGGTTCAACCAAAGAGGGTTGAGCGCTTTCCGGATCCTTGTTGTTCTTCACAGCAAGGGGAACTATCGCGCGTCTGGTCGCGGCTCCTACTGAAGCGATAGGAGCGATGAGTGTCATCAGGGAGAGCAAGCAGGCACCGAACACTCTCCTGTTGCTGGGGGTTTGGGGGATTGATCGATACATGGGCTCTCCTTACAGATAGCGAAGTCAACGCCGGAACATGCGCGCGGGATGTGAGAATGAATAGTTAATTATGCTCTCGGGAAATTGCACCAGGACACGCGAAAACAAAGTCGGGGAAGACCACACCTTGATTAGGAATGCGAACAAATTTCTAAGGCTATTATGCGAGATCAGGCTGTTGCCAACTTACGGCCTTCAAGGCGAAACATGCTTCGCGAATCGGGCCCTATTGAACGAGGAATGGCAGTGAGCCGAGGGGCGGCTAACTCTCTCCCGTTTAGGAGTGGAAAAACTAACATAAATAACCGAAAAATAACAAGCCTGTATTAATTCTGTGGGGGATTAAATTCCCGACTCAATGCACCCTTGCGGCTCTGCCGCAGCACACTGCGGTAAGGCTCTGCCTTACCGGCGGCCCGCCCTCCCCCCTTTTCCTGAGGCTCAGCCTCAGGAAAAGTGAGGTTAATAAACCTGGCTCGGAAAGGCACAGCCTTTCCGCAGTGTGCTGCGGCGGAGCCGCGTTTCCTGGTCAGGTTTGGTTAAACCCCTTGGATAAGAATTCAATAGGCAGAGCCGCGTAGGACCACTCAACTACTTCGCCACTTGATTCGATCCAGATTCATCAGCAGCGGCTCATCCTCAAGCGGATTCCGATTCCAGATGCGAATACTGGACCAACGGTAGTCTTCCGCACGTTTGACCAATCCAGCGCGAACTGGGTTCTGATGGGTGTAGTGAACCCGCTCCATAAGCATCTTTTCCGTGAGCAACAGACGAGCGTCTGGATGATGGTCCCAAAGAGAGTAGCGGTAATTCTGCTTCTTTGTTTCCTGCCTCAACTTCGTTAAGGAACGCTCGTAGCCCTTCTCCTTCAAATAATCGATTACACGACGGCCGATGATTCCATTGATAAAGCGTAAGGTGTCGCGCGAAGCACATGCCGAATCGGAGACAACGTGGAGGTGATCCGGCATGATTACATAGGCATAAAGAGCAAACTTGCCTGAGTTGCGGGCTTCATCAAGCGCATTGCAGGTGATTATTTTGACCGCGTCAGTTCGGAAAACCTGAAGCCTATTCCTGGGGACAGAGGTTAAGTAATAGCAGGGTGAGTCTCTGGAGATGATGTGCACGCGGGTGAGGTTATTCAAGCCAGGATCGAATAGCCATGCTTGAGCTGCTTCGGTGCGAATCCGAGAAATGCAAGATAATCAGCAATGCGGCTTTGCCGCCGCACACTGCGGTAAGGCTCTGCCTGGCTCTGCCTTACCGGACACCGTCCTTCCCTAACTCTTCCTGAGGCTCAGCCTCAGGAAAAGGGGGATTTAGGGATCGTCTACGGTAAGGCAGAGCCTTACCGCAGTGTGCTGCGGCGGAGCCGCAAGGAAACGAAAAGGGCGAATCCAAATAAGGACTCGCCCTTCTAAGAGTGATTATGATTCCTGCCTTCTGCCTCCGGCACTCCTACTTATGGTTTGGCTTTCTGCCTGGCTTTATCTTTACGCTCCTTCAGCTTTTTGTCGGCCTCCAGGTCACGAATCTCCACATAATTGAGACCACCCCGGCCGCCGGCAAAGATTTTGATCGCAAAGTCGTTGCATGTGAGAGTCTTCATTTGTGTGTCTAACCCAACGCGCGCTTCCCAGGCATCTGCCGGGGGAAGAACGGTTCCTTCGGTAAACTTCGCTATGAATTTATCAACGTCTGGCCATTCGGCGCCTTTGTAGCCGACGTTGAACCCGGAAACCTGTCCGTCAAGGAGACTCAACGTAATTTGACTGATTCCGGCGGACTTTCCCTCCACTTTGTATTTATCAGGCGTGATGAGGAAGCTGGAAGTTCCGAAGCGACTTGGCGGTAGGGCCAGACTAGACCGGACTTCCCCGTCGTCATTGCTGCCAGGAAACAGCGCCAGCACTTGCGCTGGTGTCATACCCAGCTTGAGACCATTTACGACTGGGACATGGTCCCTGACGAGGCTACAAGGCATCCTGTCAGTAACCGAAGCGTTGGGGGTCTGATTTGGAGATGGCACTGGAACAGAAGAATTGTTCTGTGGCGTTTTCGAACTGGTCGATTTGGACGCGCACGCCACACACACTCCAATCAGCAAAAGTAAGATGGCAAAAAATGGTTTCATAGTTTGTCTCAACAAGGAATCTCTTTTCGGCATGCCGACTGCCAGGTTAGCAATGGAATTGATACTGCCGGGGAGAAAAGACAATTAACACAAGTAAGCGAAAACTGACAAACCTGTGGTAGGGCATCTTATGCTGCCTTGGCCCAGGATCGACTGGAAGTTTGATTCACTGAGGCATTCAATCTAAGCCGCAAGCGGTGATCGAGTCATGAAACGCATTAGGTCTCCTGCCTTCCCCGAATACGAAAAAGGGCGAGTCCAATATCGGACTCGCCCCGTCTATAGGGTGAACTACTTGTCTGCTTTCTGCTTGCTTTCTGCCTTCTGCTTAGTGCCTTCTGCCTTCTACCTTCTAGCCCCGCGGCGGGAAGACGCCTTGCAACGCGATGGCGAAATAGAACGTCAGATACGGCATCAAATTGTTGTGCGGTTGATCACCGCCGGCGGGCGCTAGAGCTTCGGGCGCCATCGACGTCAGATTGTTATTGGCTCCGTAGAGATTGATTCCCTCACCCATAGCAAACAACTGGTCTGTTGGGATGTTTTCCAAACCGAGTTGAGATGATACGGACATCTGGTGTGCATGGGCCGGTATCTCCGATTCCAACAAGGTTACTGTTTCGGAGCCGCCTGTCTCACCGAGATCATGCAGCGAGAGTCCAGGGCCTTGCCCGGGGTGCATTGGCGCTCGACCCTCCAGATCCGGCAATGCAAAAGTGCTCTTCCCATCCCCTCCATAAACGGTACCGAGCAAGGAGAATAGGGCGGTATTCTGCGAGAGCGGCATTAACTGACCATCGCACCAGGCCCAACCTTTTGGCGCGAAGTTGAAGGGAAAAATTCTGATTTCAGCAACAAATGGATCGGCCATGACAAATCTCCTTAGTCTGCTAAAAAACTCGAATGTTTTTGCTCTCCGTCCAGTCCGCGAAGAATCATGTCGCCGACGGGAATATCCCGAACAGCGAGATGATAAAGTTGATGCAGAGATACGGTTGAAAATTCGTATGCGGTTGGCTTCCTCCCACCGGCGATACCGCTTGAGGCGCAATAGGCTGTAAAGGGTTGTCAGTACCGTATGGGAAGACCCCAGCCACGGTAACGCGCGCTCCGACGTTGCCGGCACTATCAGTTGACGACGCGTTCGCGGTCGAGGCGACAAGAGGATGTGAATGCGCCGGTATCTGAGGGACTGTAAGCGTTATTTCTTCGGCGCCGCCAGTTTCAGCGAGGATAAAACCGTTGCCCTGATGTATGGGAAGCCGGCCCCGCAGGTCGGGGAGCGCGAAGGTTGACTGCCCGTCTCCACCGTAGGTCGTGCCGATTAGATTAAACAGTGTCTCATTCTCAGATATTGGCAGCAACTGCCCTTCGCAAAACATCCAGCCGGAAGGAGCAAAGTTACCAGCAAACATTCTGATTTCTCCAACGTACGGTTGTGCCATGTTGCCTCCTTAATTGGGCGAGGGGAAGATTCCCTGCAGAGCAATGCAGAAATTCAGCGTCAGGAACGGCTGCATATTCAAGTGCGCCTGCGAGCCTCCAACGTTGGCAATAGCTTGTGCTTCCATCGCGACAAGACTGGCAGCACCTCCATAAGCTGACTGAGGGGCTGATTTACCAAGCAAGGAGGTATTCGATGGAGTGTTGACCGACACGTTCGAGGTTCCGTTGAGAACATGTGTGTGCTCCGGCAGCTCAGCGATCGAAAGCGTGTGCGCCTGCTCGCCACCCCTCTCTCCCAGTGTATGGCCGCTGCCAACGTGAATCGGCGTTCGCCCTCTTATGTCGGGCAACGCGAAATTAACCCTACCGTCACCACCGAAAGTTGTCCCGAGCAAACTGAAGAGTGCCTGGTTCTGATTGATGGGAAGGAGTTGCCCGTTGGCCAAGGCCCACCCTTTGGGCGCGAAGCCGAAGCTCATGATTCTGATTTCAGAAAGGAATGGTTCTGCCATAATTTACTCCTGGAGTAAGATTCGGACCGCTGCCCTGGTCGGTGAGCAAATGTGGACAAGGGTTGGCGGTGAACTTTTGAATTCTGAATTCCCTGCTCGTAGAGAAACGCGAAAAGCGCCTACTTGAAACTGGAGCGGGGGATTCTAATCGCATCGCGTCAGAAATACAAGCAAAGATTCTGGCATCGGTCAGAATGCGATCCCCTGCGCCGGCCGCCCAGCCCTAACCTCATTAAGTTTTCATTTGCTGCACAATTTATCTTGGCAGTCGCGGCAAACTAAAATACACTATCGCCCGCAAAATTAACGACGCTGCCTTTCCTTAACTCAGGCTCTTTCAAGGAGAACAAAATGCAACTACCCCGTCGCGGTTTTCTTAAGTCCGGCGCGCTGACAGCCGTCACAGCCGGCCTTGCAATCAGCGGTGCTCAGTTTACCTTCGCGCAGGGACCAGGTAGGCCACGAGGTTTCGCGATTCCCCGTCAGGCGGAGGAGAGCCCGCTGTTTTCGTTCACGCAGGAGACCTTTGAATCTTACCTCAACAGCATCTTCCAGGCGCCGAATGCCCGTGGGGAAATGGTGAGTCTGACGCTGGTCGAGGTGCGTGGCTACAAAGCCAAACGCAACACGCGGATTTCTACCAGGTTTTCTCAAGAGCTGCGGTCCTTCTCGCTGTCGTTCACTGCTCAGGAAAGGCTGCCACAGTTTACTTCAATTCATAGAGTGAGCCATCCGGCGCTTGGTGAGTTTGATCTTTTCCTGACGCCGCATGAGTTAGAGAACGGCACCTTCACCTACGAGGCCGTCTTCAGCCAAATCTGAATTAGTAACCGGTAAAATTCCGCCAGAACTCAAAAGGACCAGGCGCACCCTCAAGTGCGCCTGGTACGGGGTTCTCGGCGTTTTCATCCGCATGAGTAGCGCTCCGAACCGCCAAATGCAATTTGACCTTCCTCATGGCGGTAAGTGTAGCTTACGCCCTGTGGGGGAAGATGATGAGCCATTCCTGTTCGAGATCTATGCGAGTACGCGCGAGGAAGAGTTGGCCCAAGCTGAGTGGGAAGAGGGACAGAAGGAAGCCTTCCTGCGCTGGCAGCTCGACATGCAACGTCGTGAATATGAACACCGGTTTCCGGATGCGACGTATGAGGTGATTCTGGTCGATGGCCAGCGGGCCGGTAGGTTTTGGACGGGAAGGGATGAGAAACAAATTCGACTGCTGGATATTGCGCTGCTACCACAGTTTCAGCAACGCGGCGTTGGTACCCTCCTGCTTAAGCAGCTGATGGAAGAGGCGCGTGGAACCAATAGGGCCCTTCGGCATATGGTGTTTGTCCTCAATAACAACGCTCACCGGTTTTATGAACGGCTCGGTTTCGCGGTGATTGATGATCTCGGCGCTTACAAGCACATGGAGTGGCGGCCTGATGCTTGAGGCTAGCTCCTTCTCCGACCTTGTTGCTTTGCCTTCCCTCTACTTTTCTTCCAACCACCCCAATGGTGACCACGTGCGTCAATCATTTTGCGGGTTAATGAAATAATTGAATACAGCTTCGTAACGATAGCCCTCTTCCTTTTGAGAGATGGGAACGAGGAAGATATCAAACTCCCCCATCTCTTCATGTTGGAGGCGGTAAGTTCGTTGCGGGAGAGGAGCGCCCAGGCCACCAATAAAGAAAGCAGAGAATTGCTCCATGCCGGTCTCTTCCGGCGCATTGTGTTTAAAGGGCTTCACAAGAACTAGTTGAAGAGCCACTGCCGGACCATCATCCAGTAAAGTGTGGAAGGTCGTATTAAGGTGTCGCGAAAACTCCTGTTCGGTCAAAATCGCACTCATTCCATTCTCCTTGCGACCAATCTGGTTGTGGCACAGGTAATAGGTCTAGAACACATTCACGACTCCCGGCGGGCGTCTCGTCGCCAAAACGTAGCGAAGTGCGCCACTCTAAGACGCCAACGCTAATAAATGTTCGACATCCTCGAGGTCGTGGGGGCGCGCCAGGGTCTGCTTTACACGAATCAAGTGCGACAGTGAGATGACGCGCGCCAGTTGCTCACCCACTCGCACCTGTTCCGAAGCTTCCCATAATTCATTAAAGGGGACGTAATACCTGACGAAAACGTCAACCTCCCGCTCCTCCGAATCAAACATGCGCATTACACTAACAAGGCTCAACGGCAGTGGAATGCTCGGCGCAAAGCCTGCTAACAATAACGCATGCATCGCGCGATCTGCTTCCTCAGGTTGGGACGAAATGACAATGTCCAGATCTGCAATGGAACGAAGGTGGCCGTGCAGGACAACCGCGACGCCGCTGACTACGACATATTGCACCTCGGCACGTTGGAGATGTTCAAAGACATCTGTGTAGTCGTCTGGCGTTGACCAGTTCATCCTTACCCTCCACCGAAAACATCCTGAGCCTACTGCGCCTCGATTCAATTCTCAAGTGGCGTCATACGAAACACAGTTACGTTGAAGCGCCTCGAAGACGTAGGTGAAAGTTTGCTGGAGATGAATCGGCCATCTCCGGATCTTGATCGAGAAGAATTTGATTTGCAATCCGGAGGGCTACCGAAGAGTGGGCCGCAGTCGAGTTCACAGAGATTGCACAGCGCGGATAACGTCGCAAATAACGACGATTAGAGACGATCCACGAACACACACACGAAAGGAACGCTAACGTCTTTTCGCATCAGTTCGTGTCGTTTCGTGGATCGTACTTTCTTGCTCAAAAAACAAGAACTTCTACGTTTGTTATACAGAGAGTTAGGTGGACTAGTTTCCACAGTTAAGTGGCGCGTCACTGTTAATCGTCCATTGGATATTGCTCGCCACATTCAGTGTCGCACTTAAAAAGCAACCATCCTGATCCTCGCCGACGAGCTTAATCGTCGACTGGTCCCAGCTGATACTGAGAGTTCGAGTAGCTCCCGGGCTGATAGCTGAGTCGTCAAGTTGATCGGCACCCCAGTTATCATTGTCGGCCGGCGACAGGTACAGATAGCGAATTTCCCTGGTCGAGTTATTGACGACTGTGAGGGTCACGCTTTGAGCCGGTGCAGCGTGAAGCAAGAGCACTGTGCCCATGCTGCAGAGTACAACGGCCAGCAGAGCCAGGCGGAAACTATTTCGTGGGTTGAGAATTGTAGTTAGAGTTTTCATCGTAGAGTCCTCTTTAGCAAAACAAGTCAGATGAATAATCTGGCGGTTATGAGTTCCGATGAACGCGAACTTCCGGTTTGCGATCCCGCCGCCGCGGAAGTCGCGTCCATCGAATTGCAGTCGCTACTGAACTGTGGCGTCATGGGCAAATGCTGTTGACCACATATTGCGTTCCGCTATCGACTGCGGGTTGGTTCGGCGATTTGCGGACAGTTACCGTGGTTGTCGCCGTTGCAAAGTTACCCTCTGAATCTTTCACCTTGAACGTGAGGCTGTATACACGACCGTTTCCTGTGGTGGAGCGCTCCGATCTTAGCTGAGCCGTTTTGCAATCGGCCCCAATGACGATGTCGTTGAGGGTGTTTCCATCGCCGTTTCCGTCTTCCGCCTCGTCGCTGGTGATCTGGACGATATAGACACTGTTGACGTTCACAGTGGGATCGCAGTTATCACTAGCGCTGGCGACGAAGTCAGTAACCGCTATGGATTCATACTGGTGATTCGGCGGCCACAACGTCATGTTCACGTTGGGAATGAGAGTTATCGTTGGCGAGCTGGAATCCGGCGTATTTGTGATCGTCCCGGTCGCCATATTCGGCGAGCCCACCCCGTAACCCGCTCCGGGCTGAACGGTGAATTCAACCGTCTCGTTGCCTTCCACCACGCAGTCAGTAAGCGGCGTCACTGTCACCGTGGCCGTGGAGCTACCAACTCCGAAGGTCACCGTGGCAGTCGGCGGCGTGAACGTGGTCGAACCACTCTGCGTGTAGTCGGCTGGGAAGCTGGCACTGCCACCCACCGAGAAGTTAACGGTAAGCGCACTGGCGGTCGGGCCTGTGCGAGTGAAAGAGTAGACGAGGTTTGCTCCACCCTCCGCTGTAGACGATGGCGCCACTACAACTGAGACGAGCGTGTCATCGTTGAGAATGGTCCCGGTAGCTGAGTTTGGACTTACGGCGTTATAGCTCGCCCCGGCCGTCAACGTGATTACAACTGTCTCATCAGCCTCTACTGTTAGGTCTGTTTCCGGATCGACCGTAACCGTCGCCGTCGGACTGCCGGGCGCGAAGGTTACACTCCCCGAGGTTGTAGTGTAGGTAGTTGCACCCGTCTGGGTGTAGTCGTCTGGCGAAGGACCAAAAACGGCCGTTCCGCCAACCGAGAAGTTCACCGTTAGCGCGCCGCTGGTAAACCCGGTGCGGCTGAAGGTGTAGACGAGGTTGGTCGCACCGTCTTCCGCGACTGACGCGGGAGCCACGGCAACACTTACATCAGCATCGTCATTGGTGATCGTGCCCATTGCCGAGGAAGGCGAGCTGACGTTATACCCGGTCCCAGAAGTTAAGGTCAGGATAACCGTCTCGTCGGCTTCGATAGTGGTATCAGTTTCCGGATTCACGGTCACCGTGGCCGTCGAGCTGCCGGCAGTAAAGGTCACCGTGCCTGTTGGCGGAGTGAAGCTGGTCGCTCCAGTCTGCGTGTAGTCGTTGGGTGAGGCGCCAAAGGTGGCCGTTCCACCCACCGAGAAGTTCACCGTCAACGGGCCACTGGTGACGCCGTTGCGGGTAAAGGTGTAGACCAAGTTAGTTGCGCCATCTTCAGCGACTGACGCTGGAGCAACTGCGATGCTGACGTCGGTATCGTCGTTTGTGATCGTGCCGCTGGCAGCGCTGGGTGACCCAACGTTGTAGCCTGCGCCGGCAGTCAAAGTTATATCTACAGTCTCGTCAAGTTCGACGGTGCTGTCCGTCGTCGGATCAATGGTTACCGTCGCTGTCGAACTGCCCGGAGCGAAGGTCACCGTGCCTGCCGACGAACTGTAGGTAGTTGCTCCACTCTGCGAGTAGTCGCCTGGGAAGCTGGCTGTACCACCCACCGAGAAGTTCACCGTCAACGCATTGCTGGTAACGCCACTGCGGGAGAAGGTGTAGACGAGGTTGGTTGCGCCATCTTCAGCAACTGACCCTGGAGATACAGCTAAGGTGACGTCTGTATCATCGTTGGTGATCGTGCCGCTGGCAGCGCTGGGTGACCCAACGTTGTAGCCCGCGCCAGGAGCCAAAGTTAAATCGACCGTCTCGTCCAATTCCACGGTGCTGTCCGCGACCGGATCAATGGTTACCGTCGCCGTCGGGCTGCCCGGAGCGAAGGTCACCGTGCCTGTTGGCGGAGTGAAGCTGGTCGCGCCGCTTTGCGAGTAGTCGCCTGGGAAGCTGGCAGTTCCACCCACCGTGAAGTTCACCGTCAACGCGCTGGTGGTGACACCATTGCGCGAGAAGGTGTAGACAAGGTTGGTTGCGCCATCTTCAGCAACTGCGCCTGGAGATACAGCTAAAGTGACGTCCGTATCATCGTTGGTGATCGTGCCGCTGGCAGCGCTGGGTGACCCAACGTTGTAGCCCGCGCCAGGAGCCAAAGTTAAATCGACCGTCTCGTCGAGTTCGACGGTGCTGTCGGCTACTGGATCGATGGTTACCGTCGCTGTCGAGTTCCCGGCACCGAAGGTCACAGTGCCCGTTGGCGGAGTGAAGGTGGTCGCGCCGCTTTGCGAGTAGTCGCCTGGGAAGCTGGCAGTTCCACCTACCGTGAAGTTCACCGTCAATGCACTGCTGGTAACGCCAGTGCGCGAGAAGGTGTAGACAAGGTTGGTTGCTCCATCTTCAGCAACTGCGCCTGGCGATACAGCTAAGGTGACGTCTGTATCGTCGTTAATAATCGTGCCGCTGGCAGCACTGGGTGAGCCAACGATGTAGCCTGCGCCGGCAGTCACAGCTATATCTACCGTCTCGTTGAGTTCGACGGTGCTGTCAGCTGTCGGATCGATGGTTAGCGTCGCTGTCGAGTTCCCGGCACCGAAGGTCACAGTGCCCGTCGGCGGAGTGAAGGTGGTTGCTCCACTCTGCAAGTAGTCGCCTGGGAAGCTGGCAGTCCCGCCAACCGCGAAGTTCACCGTCAATGCACCGCTGGTAACGCCAGTGCGCGTGAAGGTATAGACGAGGTCGGTTGCGCCGTCTTCAGCAACTGCGCCTGGAGATACCGCAACGCTCACGGTTGTGTCGTCATTGGTGATCGTGCCCGATACTGAGGCAGGAGTACCGACGTTATAGCCGGCTCCCGCAGTCACTGTCAGGTCAACCGTTTCGTCGGTTTCGACCGTTATGTCAGCTGTCGGATCGATGGTTACTATCGCGGTCGGGCTGCCGGCAGCAAAGGTCACCGTGCCCGACGACGAAGTGTAGGTGGTTGCTCCACTCTGCGAGTAGTCGCCGGGGAAGCTGGCACTGCCACCCACCGAGAAGTTCACAGTCAACGCACCAGTGGTCACGCCGCTGCGGGTGAATGTATAGACGAGGTTGGTTGCTCCATCTTCCGCAACCGAGCCCGGTGAGACGGCAACGCTGACATCAGTGTCGTCGTTTGTGATCGTGCCTGAAGCAGAGGCAGGTGCGCCTACGCTATATCCGACGCCCACGGTTACAGTCAGATCAACTGTCTCGTCGGGTTCGACCGTGGTGTCAGCTTCCGGATCGACTGTGACCGTCGCCGTCGCACTGCCGGCAGTGAAGGTCACTATGCCTGCACCCGGAGCAAAGGCGGTAGCGCCTGTCTGGGTGTAATCGTTAGGTGATGCGCCAAAGGTCGCCGTTCCACCCACCGTGAAGTTCACGGCCAACGGTGCGCTGATGACGCCGTTACGCGTGAAGGTGTAGACGAGGTTTGTGGCTCCATCTTCAGCAACTGATCCCGGCGACACTGCGACGCTCACGCTGGTGTCGTCGTTGGTGATGGTGCCAGTTGCAGCGCTGGGCGTCCCAACACTGTAGCCGATGCCCGAAGTCACCGTTAGAACGACGGTCTCGTCTGGCTCGACGGTGAGATCGAACGAGGGATCCACTGTAACCGTTGCCGTTGAACTGCCGGCGGCAAACACCACTGTTCCGCTGGTAGCGGTAAAGGTTGCGGCGCCTGTTTGCGTGTAATCAGGTTCAGTGAAGGAGGCCGTGCCGCCTACGCTGAAGTTCACCGTCATGGCGGCAGCTGTGGATCCATTACGCGTGAAGGTGTAGACCAGATTGGTTGCCCCATCTTCCAGGACCGAAGTTGGTGACACCGCCACCGAAACATCCGGCAAGTCGATTGGGGTCACAGTCGGGTCAGCCGTGCCGCCGACGGTCGGATCGTCTGTGAGTACGTCCGCGAAATTACTTCCGGACACGGTGCCCTGGTTAGAAACCTGGGCCATCGCTCCGGTAAACGGATCGTCGACGGTGACGTTGAAGGTGATGGTTACGCTTTCCCCCGCCGGCAGTGTGCCGATACTGAGCATGACGTCCGCAAGCATACTGCTGAGAGTGGCAGGCGTCGTCCGGTTCCTTACCGCATGGTTCATCAGTCTGCCGTTTTGACGAGCAGTAGTTCCAGCGAGTGGCGATGTTGACACACCAGTCTTCGAACGCAACGCGGAAGCTTTCTTAGCCGAAGAGCCAGCGATCTTTTCGCTACCTGGTTGGTTCGCGCGCGAAATTTCGGGGCGTCGTAGTTGTATGTTCCGAGAATCAGGCAAACGTCTGACAGCCGGCGATAGCGTGCTATCCATCAGCCGCAGCATTTGCTTTGGTAGACTCTTCTTCCCTTCCCGGTATGACACACCAAGTTCGCGCATGACGACGGTCAGCAGATCCATGCGCCCGAAGGCGGGACTGTTCTCTGTGGTCTGAAGCTCACGACCTGAAACTGGAACGTCAAACTCCGTGTCGTCTGCTGCCGACAAGTCGAGATACCAGCCGTATCCGGCAGCCGTCTCGTCAATCCAGAAGTGTGTTGAAGTTGCCCTGGCAAGCTGACCGTCCGGCAAGTCTGCGACCTCGAACGTCATGCTTTGCAGACGCATGAAATCTTCCGCAGATATGCCTGCTTCTTTCCATCTTTGAATCGCCTGCCCTGCCATCCATGTCAACTCCCGTTGGGAAATCTTTTGAACGTCGTCTCCTGCAACTGCCTCGCCCTGATGCGCTCTAAGCGTGTCCGCGCTCTTAACATCGTAGGGTTTCGGGTTCTCCATTCTCATCGACTCTTCCCCGGTTGAGGCCATTAGCAGGGATTGAGCACAATTCACATAATTGTTGCCGGACAGAGACTCGGCGCCGCCGCCCGCTGGATTGTCGGCGGCGACTTTCGCGGCCGCGTTAAGTCCCGTCGTTGGCGACGGGCTGAGACCGACGATGCCATAGACGTTGACCAGTGCATTCGTACCCTGCTTGCGGATACCGATGCCCTGACTTATGCCGCTGCCGGCGCTGGTATTGCCCGTGATCGAGAGGCAGATGTTGGTGTCGCCGGCGGCGCTACCGGAGTCGACGCGGATGCCATTGCGGTTTGTCAAAGTTGGCGCTGCTACCGTGTTGTTCTGAATCGTCAGATCCATCGTGGCCCTGTTGGTGGCTCGGGCGATGGCTCGGATGCCGTTTCCTTCGTTGGCGCTGACGCTGTTGTTGTTGATGGTGACGTTTACGTCTGGATCCGCGGTGCCCGTTGCAGCAGGACCGTCATCGGCCTGTACGCCTATGCCGGCAGAGCCCGCGCCAATAGTTTGGTTGGAGACCAGTATGTTGTTGTTTATCGTGGTTGTGCCAGTGACAGTTCCGCCGAAGAACGCGCTGATGCCAAGCCCCTGATAATTGGTCAGCGGCCCAGTCGCGCTGCACCCCGCGCCGGCGTTGGTGCTTCCATTGCAGGAAATGTTGAAGTTGCTGGAGCCAAACTGGCCGTTGAAAGCCACCCGGATAGCATTTGAGCCCATCCGCGTCGCACCGCCGTTGACGGTGTTGCTGGTAATGGCGATGGGCGTACCGCTCGCTCCGAGAGTCGCAGGGGTAAGGTTTCCAGCATTACCCGAGCCACCTAATATCGCAATGCCCTCTCCGCTCGGGAAGTTGTTGACTGTGTTGTTGCTGATGGTGCCGGTAGTCAGGTGGGACGTGGTCGCGGCTGAGCCTTGCTGCAATACCAGGATGGCGGTACCAAGAGAGGTGGCCGCAACAGTTGAACTGGTGAGGGTGTTACCGGAAATAGTTAGATTGCTGATCGTACCCGAGCCGTTCTCAATCTGGATTCCGTGGCGCCGGGCGTTCGTCAGCGTGTTGTTGGTAATTGACACCAAACCGGTGAGATTCGCGTTCGTGAAGGCGCCATTATCGTTGAACGCAATATTGCTCTCCTCGTATTGACCGGCGGCCGCCGTGCCGACGTTATTGATCGTACTGAATGCCAGAACAAAGTTGATCACTCCCTGCCCATCAATCCCACTGCGCAGGATGTTTTGGATGTTCATGGCAGTGAATGAAAGGTTCTGAGAGTTGGTGAGCGAGATGCCGGCCGCCGTGGTGTTTTGAATAGTGCCGCCCGAACTATTGTTGGTGTTCGTGCCATCCCCAACAACCGTGAAACTGCCGCTCGTGTTGGTCAGAACGATGCCGTTGGTTCCGCCATTGGCTGAAACGCTGGTCTGCGATACTGCGAGAGGAGTGGTGCCGACTGAGCGCGTGATCTCGACTGCAACGTTTCCGCTAGCACTGATCGCGCCGCCGGTCGTGGTTATGGTGTTGCTGTTTTCCGTTGCCAGCAAGCCACGCTGATTTGCGTCGGGTGAGATATCCAGAGAGCCGAAGTTGAGTGTGCCGGTGTTGGTGGTCAGGCTAACTCCGGTGGCGCCGGAACCCGACGAAGTCGTGCTGCCAAAATTGAGCGTGGCGCTTGATGTGCCAACACTGATGCCAATACCCGTCGGATTGGTGATTGTGGTGGTGGGCGACGTCAGACTGCCTGCGACGCTGGTTAGACTGATGCCGGTGGTGCTGCTGTTGGCTGAGGAAATGCTGCCGAAGGTCGCGGCGAGTGTGCCGGTAGTAAGGTCGAGGGCCTGGCCTGTGCCATTAAGTGTAACGTCGGAGATGGTGAGCGTGCCGAAGCCGGTGCCATTGATGTCGCTCGCCGAATTCCCGCCAGTAAAACCACGAAGCGTGTTACCCGAGGCAACGTTTATTGAGTTGCCGGCGCTGGTGATGTTAACGATCACCCCGTTTCCACTGTTGGTCGCAGGGAAGGGATCGCTGTATGTCGGTGGTGTAATCCCCGTCATGGCTGAAAGACTTGCCGTGGCATCCTGGCCGAGGAATCGCTGCCCGCTAAGCAGCGTCACAGGTCCAACGTAGTCGATCGCGCTTTCATACAGAAAGATATTGTCATTCGCAGCCGGATTGTTACCGGCACCGTTGTTGACGGCGGCGAAAGCCCCCAGCGAAGTGAACGGATTCGTTAAGCGGCCATCGCAACCGGATACACAAGCCCCTGGATTGTTGTTTATGAACCAGATCATTCCGCTCACCGCGATGGTTACGGTAGCTGGATTGCTGCCTGTGCCGTTCGTCAGTGTGTAGATGAACGTATCTGTTCCTTCAAAACCGGCAGGCGGGTTGTATGTGAAACTTCCGTTGGCGTTCACGGTCACGTCGCCGCCATTGGTGCTGGTTGAAGGCGCGGTAATCGTCGCGGCAGGCACACCGACAAAATCGTTGCCGAGCACGCCGGGTGCCGGCACCGAAATTCGGACATTCCCTGTGGCCGCATAACTGTCGTCAACCGCTACCGGCGTGGCCGTCAAACTTCCCGGCACGAACGCTGTATTCGGATCCACCGTGTCGCTAAAGGAAACCCCGGTGGCATCTTCGCCGGCCGCATCGATCTTGACGGTATATTGGAGGGTATCACCCGGATCAGCCTGTAGATCGCCATCTACGTCGGTAAACAATGAATCCGTCTTGCTGGCCGTAACGGTCGGCGCCAGCAGGGCTGTCATCCCCACAGCTTTTGCCGTATGACGCAGCCCCGCGAACTCCAACAAGTCGTTAGATTTTTTGGCAGAAACGGGCGAAGACGACTCGTGCCTGACGATTGCGCTGGGCGTGGCTGACCCGGCAAAACTCGCCCTAAAAGCGGCAGATCTGGAGACCACTAATCCTGTTAAAGCCAGCGTCACTACGACCGTAATGAGCAGCAATCGGTGATTAGAAACAGTCCTGAAGATAGAGACAAGGTCACTACGACGCGGGGGATAAGACATGAGGGCCTCCAAAATTGTTGAAAATTGAGAGAACTCTTCCAGGAGTACGAGGAAATTGCGAAGGCTAGGAACGGGCCTCAGCTTCCTAAGGTCAACCCGTAAACTTCAGGGTCAGCCGGGATCTAAATTTGCTGGCGGGCGCCAATCTACGCTGCCTTGAATTTGAAGTCAATCTTTTATTGCTTGAGATCTTGCTAGCTCATGAAGATTTTCCGTTAACTGCGGAAACGTAGCGGGCAGTTCAGACTAAATTAAGGTTTCAGTCGATCCTTCAGATTCAAATTGCGGATCAGTCGAGATCACTCATACTCATCACTTTTTCAAGAAACAACGACTCAAATTGTTGCGCGATCCGATCCCAGGAATATTCAGGGTTTTGAGACGCCGCAAAAGCCGTTTGACCAAGCGTCTGACATCGTCTCTGGTTGTGATAGAGCCTATCAATCGCTTCGGCTACACTGGCGGTCGACACTTCACCGAGTTCCAGAACTGAAAACTCGGGCTTGAAGCTTCTTTCAATCGGAATTAATTCGCCCGACTCACCCCAAAGTTCGCGACAGGCGCTGTGATCGGGGACGATCTGAGCAGCGCCAGTTGCACCATGCTCGAAACTTACAAGCCCCCAACCCTCACCCATCGATGTATTGATACCAACGTCACAGGCGTTGTAGAGCAGATTCAAAGCATCATCATTGACTGCTCGATCTCCGAACGGATTAAAGAAAACACGATTCTCGATTTTGAGAGCACTAATCAGCGCCGAAGTTTGTTCTCTTTCCGTCTCCCCCATAATTGCGTGGTGCAGGCACAAACGCACATTGGCCGGCTTATCACTAGCGAACTTAGCAAAGCCTTCAATCGTGAGATCTACGCGCTTACGTTTATCGGGTCGGCAGGCGTTAAGCACGATAAAGGAGTGTTCCAGCCCGGGAAAATCGCCGAAGACTTCTCTTTTAGATTTCGCGCGGCCCGCATTACTGAATGAAGCGGCAACCAACTCTGGGAAAGGGAAAAACCGGTTGCGCTCGACGCCGTGCGGTATCACTTCTACGGGAGGGAATTCGTCACCGCGCTTGTTGCGTAGGCGCTCGAAAGCATTTTCAAATTCCCGTTTCGCCCAATCTGTGTAAACTGCCACGCAGTCTGCGCCCGCCAGTGACGCTGCTTCTTCCTCATTCGCGATGTTTCCATCAAGAGGGATGTAAGCAATGATCCGAAGGGGGTCGCGATAGGGACCGAGAATTCGGAGGTAGTAATCGAACATCCAAATGTCATGAAGAATGAAGACGAGATTCGGGTCAACCTCCTCGATCAGCTTCTTCGCCTGAAAGGCGGCGAAAACGTCGCCCCCGAGAGGATTCGTCGGATAGATCGTAAGTCCCCGATCGCTAATTGGCTCCCCGCCATAACCTATTCCCAGATAGTGGATCTCGTGCCTGTCGGCCAGACGCGTCATGATGCTCTGCATCACGCGCGTCAGGCCAGTTGGATAAGTGTAGTACCCGATGGCGATGATTTTGAGGCGACTAACGGCAAGGGTCATTCAAACCGAATGTCTTCAAGAGATCTCGATCGTAAGAAACACAGAATATCGCTCGGGATACACCGTGTCCGGTTGAGTAGCAGAGCCGGGAGCCATCAATTTGTTACCGAGTCACAAATGTGTAGCTGTCACACAGGGAGTACGGCGGGCTGCCATTCGGCATCGGCATCAAGGACATCATCAAGATGGTCGCATACTCGAATATGGTGCTGGTTTCGTAGGTTGGCGGAGGAATATTTGAACCTCCGCGTGGTCCGCCCTGGCCAATCAGCACGTAACCAACCTGGCCCAACGAGCCGCAGCCTATCGACGAATTCACTTGTTCGAGGCTCTGCAGTTCGCGGCTGGCTCCATACTTAACCAGATAATCGTACCAGTCGCCCTGGGGCACATGTATTGTGCTGAGAAACTGGGTGGTCACCGCGTAAATGTAATTGGGATTGGACATATACGCATCCAGCCCCGCAGGCACGGTTGAGTTGCTGGATCCGGGAATAAGAAAGTCCTTGACGAGCGTAGTTGGTTTGTTCGCATCGAGAATCGCGATCCAGTAGGTGTCGTCGCTAGGGTTTTGAGGAGTGAACTGAACCGTATTGGAAGTGCTTCCGACGAGGACTTGAGGCGTAATATTCGAACCCTGGCCACCACCTCGAATAGTGAAGGCCAACATGTTAGGCATGTTCATGCGAGATCCTCCGGCGAATAGCGGTTGACGCACTTCGCGAAAAATTAGGAGCCACGTTGTTTACGTACTTGCGAGGACAAGCGTTTTGAGCGCCACATTAATGCCGTAATAGGCGATTTAAGTCAAGAGTTATCTCGTATTCCCATCTATAGGTGATAAGCACTGTGACTGGAGACACTGATGAAAAGTCAGAAGTCCACCTACAAAAGTCCTTCGTAGCGACAAATGATGATGCGGCTCTGCCGCCGCACACTGCGGTAGGCTCTGCCTTACCGTACGGGATCGTCCCCCACCTTTTTTCCTGAGGCTGAGCCTCAGGAAAAAGAATCTTTAGCGGCGGCTCTGTAGGAGCGCAATGTTTATAGCCCTGGTTTAAATAAGAATCTTTTCGCGCCGTCAGGCGCGAACACCGTTTCGCTCCTAACGGAGCGAGGAGAACCGTTCGAAGCGGCTCGATCTATTAACATTAAGCTCCTTCGGAGCCCGGCTTTTCGCCTTCATTAGTCATCATGCAATCATTCAGCCTTCATTGTTGATCACTCATCACTCATCACTCTTATAGTTCGCTTACTTCTTAAGCTCGGGTTTTAGATTCAAATTACGAATCAAACGGTGCAGATAATTTGGATGGACCTCCAGGAGTTTCGCGGCCTCCGTATAACTGCCTTTCGATTGCTGCATCGCGTTGAGAATGATCTGGCGTTTGGTTTGCGCTACCGCTTCGTGGTACTTGGTCGCCGGCAAAGTTGAAGTTGGTTCGGATTCCAGAACGGATTCCGGTAGGTCATCTAGAAGAATTCGGTCGGTTGAGCCTAACACTACCGCCCGCTCGATTGCGTTCTCCAGCTCACGCACATTCCCGGGCCAATCGTAAGCTGTCAGCCGCGCCTGCGCTTCCGCGGAAATTCCGCTGACGCGGCGATTACACTTCTCGCCATACTTCCCGGCGAAATAACTTGCCAGCAGCGGGATGTCTTCCGGGCGTTCTCTGAGCGGCGGCATCTCCAAACTCACCACGTTGAGCCGGTAATAAAGGTCCTGTCTGAAGGTGCCCTGGCTGACAGCTTCCTCCAGATTCCTGTTAGTCGCAGTGATCAGCCGTATGTCCACCTTGATCGTTCGCGTTCCGCCCACTCGTTCAAACTCACGCTCCTGCAACACGCGAAGTAGTTTCACCTGAAGCGCCGGCGAGAGTTCTCCGATTTCATCAAGGAACAGCGTGCCGCCCTCGGCAATCTCGAGCCTGCCCTTCTTTTGCAGGAGCGCTCCGGTAAAGGACCCTTTCTCGTGACCGAAAAGCTCGCTTTCGAGAAGAGATTCCGCGAGGGCAGCGCAGTTGACCGCCAAAAAGGACTTATCAGCGCGCCGGCTGTTTTGATGAATGGCCCTGGCCGCCAATTCCTTTCCCGTTCCGCTCTCGCCCGAAAGTAAGACTGTCGAATCGGTCGGCGCCACCTTGGAAATGAATTGCAACACCTCGCGTATGGGCACACTTTCTCCTACCAGGTTGTGTTCGATGCCAAAGTCAGCAATGAGTCTTTTGTTTTCACTGACGAGCCATTCGATGTGGCGCGCGTTTTCGATGGCCACCGCGGTGATTGCTGAGATTGCCGACACCAGCTGCAAGTGGTCTTTATCAAAAACAGCGTCCGGCTCTTTCGTGTCGAGATAAAGCACCCCCAACGTCCGGTCGAGCATGATGATGGGAACGCATAAAACGGAAGTGGGAGGATCGCCGAAGAGACTGTCGGTGCTTTCCAGTTCTTTATAGTCGGTGTTGTTGATAAGAAGTGCTTCACCGCTTTGCAAAACCGACCGGGTGAGTGTGCGGCTTATCTTAATTTTCTGATCCGGTCCGCGTTTCCGATCCAAACCAAACACTGAAGAAAACTGCGTCTCGGGTCCGACGGCGCCCACGTCCGTAAGTAGAATCGCTCCTCTTTCCGCCGGCACGACCTCGAAAAGAAGTTCGAGCAAAGTCTCCTGCAATTGCTCCTCACCACGTATGGCGTTGATTGTGGTGCTGACTTTCATCAACGCGCTCAGGTCGCGGGCCATCAGATAAAGCGCATCGTTGAAGCGGACCTGTAAAGTGGAACCGCTGACAATCTGGCCATCGTCAAAATGAACCTCACTCGACCGCGCCTCCACATCTCCCTCGTGCATCAGGAAGAGAAACTGCGAGTCGCCGATTCGCACCCGGTCGCCATGCTGAAGTGTGCGCCGTTTCACCGGCACGTCGTTGATGAAGGTACCGTTAAGACTCTCGAGATCGAGGATTACAAAATGTTCGTTTTCTTTCTCAATCTGGGAATGACGACGGGACACGGAAGCATCGGCGATACAGAGGGTAGCTGCAGTTTCGCGGCCGATAACGACGGGTAGATCTTCAATTGTAAAGACGCTGCCCTTCAGTCTTCCGGCAATGGCTGTGAGTCGCGGATTCATTGGGAATCGTCGTGAGCTGGAGAATTGGCGCGCCCAAGTGTACGCGTCCTCTGATTTAGGGGCAATAAATTTTCCACAGGTCTATCCGCAGATTACGCAGATTATTTACTAACGCTGAAACGCGTTCTCCGTACTCAGCACTCAGGACAAGGACAAAACCCTCCAGTTCTTAAAAATAATCTGCGTAATCTGCGGATAGATTTGTGGACAGCCTATCTGAACAGATAACTGCGTCTATCTCAAAGGATAGTAACCGGCGTCCTGCTTCTCACTCCTTGCCATAATTCTTGCAGTGCAGAGATAAATAATTCCACAACGATTACCGGCCTCGCCCTCTTAATATCAGCCCCAGGCTACCGAAGCAAAAGGCTTCGGCACGAGAATGGCCATGGACCATGTCAGCTCCCAGGAATAGACATTTTGACAAAGGTTGAGCTGCCACGGGTAAGAGGCGATCCCGAAAGGGTTACTGGCTTACTACAGAGTTTAAGAGGTCGAGCCGCTTCGACCCCGCCCAAGAGGCAAAAGGAGAAACTATGAAAAAGGAACTTGTTAAAGGATCGACGATGGTGATGCTCGTCGTAGCGATAGCTTTGGGAACCGCAGTCGCGTCAGCAAACGCCCAGTCGGCGAAAAAAGTGGTCGCGGAAATCCCCTTTGATTTTGTTGTTGGCGATCAGACTTTGAGTTCTGGTGAATACACTCTTAAGTCGACCACCGCTCCCGAAAGCGGGTTGTTGATTCAGAACGCCGCCGGCAAGTCGTCTGCCATGCGCCTGACGTTCCCAATTGAGCCGAGAAGGAACCGGCGAGCTGCGCGGTTGGTGTTTCACCGCTACGGTCAGAACTATTTCCTCGCCGAAGTTTGGACTGGCGCAGGCAGCATAGGCCGGCATCTTTTGAAATCTCGTCAGGAACGCGCAATCGAACGCGAGCTGTCAAGCATAGCGTCGACGAGCGGGTCGTCAGAAACCTCCTACGAGATTGTTGAAGTCGCGGTGCTTCGCTAACCCACCTAAGACTCCCCGCGCAACGGCTGGCGAGCGCCCGCTCGCGGCTGATTGTAGAAACCGAAACGGCAACCCAACGCCCCCGGGTTGCCGTTTTGGTTTGTCTAAAGAACTATCCGCAGATTACACAGATTTTTATTAGCAGTGTGAAGGTTACTCCTCACTCAGAACTCGTCACTCAGAACTGAACTCCGAACTCGTCATTCCTCCTCCATCTCTTAAAAAATCCGCGTAATCTGCGTAATCTGCGGATAGTTCTTACGGGTTAAAACACGATCTTCCAGTTGTTCGTCGGCTCGGTCGGGATGGTTTTATGCCGCTCGACCCAGTCGATGATTAGCTCTCGAATCTCTTCACTCGAGCGATAGACCGCAGGCGCGTTCTTATACATCGTATATCCGCCACCACCGTTGACCCGATAGTTGTTGGTAGCTAGCCGGAACTTTTGGCTCGGCGTTACCGGTTGGCCCTGAAACCGGAGACTCTCGATACGCTGACCGATTGGCTTTCGGATGTGGATTTCGTAAGTAACGCCTTCCGCAATATCAAAGTTGTAGGCCGGAATTTTTTCGTCAACCAACTGTTCCAAAGTCTTTCCCGGCTCGTACGGCTTGAAGTACCTGGCTGAATGCTCCAGCGCATCCTTCAACTGTTGGCCCGTAACTTCCAAAACCACCAGCGTGTTCTCGTAGACGTAAAGGCCTGCAATATCGCGAACGGTCACCTGGCCCTTTGCGATCCGCGCCTGTGGATTAAAACTGGCCGCCATCGACACGTCAGCTTTGCCTACCTCGAGTTGTACTCGCTGAATCAAATCCATGATCGCGGTGTCTTTGAAGCGCGCCTCTGCGGCAGACAATTCCGCTGACGATTCGCCGATGGGCCGCGACAACCACGCCTGCGTCTCACGATCATAGGGCTCCGCGAGTTTTAGAATCTCTGCATCGGCTTCAACTCTGTCGTCCACTGGTATCGTGCGGGCCGAGCGCGCGTAGACACGCCATTTGCCGGCGACGTTCTGCAGGTACAGATCCGCTCGTGCCAGATGCCGGCCCCAGTGGTTTGCCTGAGTGAGGACCACGCCGTTGACTATCAGCGACGGCACGTCGCGATGTGTGTGGCCCATGAAGATCAAATCAACTCCAGGCACCTGCTTCGCAATCGTCACGGCCTGGTTTTCGTTTTGGACCTGGCCGGGGTTGATTTCGCCAGTGCGCACATCTTCCTCGACGCCCATATGCATGGCGATCACAACCACGTCAGCGCGCTCTTTTTGCCTCAGGATCGGCACCCACTTCTTCGCCTCGACAAGCGGCTCGTGAAACTCGAGGCCCTCGTAGTTTGGCAAGTTTTCCCAGGTCGGGACACCCGGCGTTGTTAAGCCCAGGATGCCAACGCGAACCCCGCCAATCTCTTTTACGATATAAGGTTTGTAGTGGGTCTTGCCGGTCCCTTTGTTGTAGGTGTTGGCTGACAGCCAGGGAAACTTCGCTTCACTGCGAGCTTTCTCCAGCACCTTCAATCCAAAATTATATTCATGATTACCGACGGCCATCGCGTCGTAATTCAAGGCACTCATCGACAGCATCATTGGGTCAGGCGGCTTGTTGTTTTTCTTGTTGTGATAGTACTGGAGCGGCGTTCCCTGAATGGTATCGCCCGAATCGACGAGCACAACGTTGGGGCTTTCCTTGCGCACGCGCTTGATTAGGGTGGCAACTTTAGCCAGGCCACGGTTGTCAGGCTTGTTGGTGTAGTAATCGACTGGATAAATGTTGCCGTGCAAATCAGTAGTGCCGAGAACCACAATCTGCACGCGGCGCGAACGGGCCGACGATTGAGTTTGAGCTGCAAGCGGAAAGCTCGTCAGTATTAGAGCTAGAAGGCTCAAAACGGCTTGTATTAAACGAATTCTATTCTGCTTCATTTGTCGCTCTCTCCATCGATGCAAATACGATCCACGAAATCACACGAACCAACACGAAAATATCGTTAGTGTCGTTTGGTGTGTTTTCGTGGATCGTGCCTTCTCATGGCCTCAGTTTCTAATCCGCTACATCATAACCAGCAGTTTGATTCACAAACACTTCAGCGGCGGGTACCCCGTGGATGGTCACCTCGTAAACCTTCTTGTACTTCGTCCGGATCAGCAACAGCTTGTCGCGATTCTCGAAATAGGTTCGACCGCGCTGAACGACGATGTAAGCCGGACCGAAGATATTTGCCGGATCGAAGTCGGGCGACGATATCGTTGTAGATTTCAAGTCAGTACGTGAAAACCTCTCGAGATAATAACGTGTGGTGGCCGGCGTTTCATGCGCGATGATGGCGCCCGGCGGAGCCGTGTCGCATACAAACTTGATTGCTTCGCGCAGACCGTCGTCATAAAACTCGTCGTGTGGAAAAAAGTGCCCGACATGCTTTGCGCCCAGGGCATTGGTATAAAGCGCATAGTGTGGCGCAGCAGAATAAGCCGACCAGGCAGGCACTACAATGAACAAAATTACTGCCACGGCGGCCACGATCGCGCCGGCTCGTGCGGACCGTGTTGCTGGGCTCTCCCCGCCGGCCGGCAGATCGAGCGCGGATCTATTCAATTTCGATGTGACGAATCTCAAGAGCCAAATCACGCCGATCGCAGCAAACATGTAGACAAAAGGCATCAGCGAAAGCGTGTAGCGCAACCACTTCGCGCCAATCAATGAATAGGGAACGATCCAAAACAGAAACATGAACAGCACGAATGCATGCCCGGGGTGCCGCCGCTTCTTAACCGACAAGACGAATCCTGTGACAAACGCAAACAACACCGGGAGCGGAATCTTGATGGCCATGAAGAGAAGATAAAAGTAGATTGGCGTGCCCCAGAAAGGCGTGCTCGACGTCGTGTTCTTATAAAGTTGGTCCGCAAAAAGATACCCGGAATGGACCAGAAGTTTTTCGCCCATGTAGACATTCAAATACTCCCAGACCGGGGGCAGCAGAATCGACGGGTTGGCTATCAGGAAAGCGGCGACAAGGGCAACGTAGAAAATGAGTGACGTCTTGCCGGCCGGCTCGCCGGGCACCCGTTTTCGCACGCGAACATAGTGATGATAAAGCGAATTAAGACCAAGATAATGCGGGAAGTATTTCGACGCGATCATAAGGCCGAATGAAATGCCGCTCAGAAGATAGTATCGACTCCTGACTTCGACGTTGCGCGTGTCAGTTTGTTTTGCTCGCAAATAAAAGTAGAAAGCAAAAAGCATAAAGAAGACGAGCAGGGTATCTTCTTTACCAACGCGATTGATGGTGATCGCATTCACGCCCACAGTCCAGAACGCTGCCGTCATTAAACCGATCCCACGATCAAAGAACGCCGCGGCCAGCAGGAATATTGGCAGGAGTGTCAGGGCACCGAAGATTGCGTTAGGCAGACGAAATAAACTCTCATCACTGATGTGCCATGGGCGCCCCACTTTGACAGAGGCGAACATGAGGGCTTTCATCAGCATTGGATGCTCGCCGTTTGCCGTGATGTCGCCCTTCTCATACGCGCGTATGGCGTCAACTTTGTTCACTTCGTCTTCAGCAAAGCCTACGGCGTCAAGGTTGGAAACGCGGAAACACAGACCTATGACGAGGAGCAGGGTGAGCGTGACGATGACAGTTCTGTCGAACCTCACATCCGCGCCTTCGGAGTAGTCTGCGATGATCTTTTCCGCCAAGATGAACGGCCTTTCAAAATGTAGAGCGTATGTTAGCCCGAAACTGTTACAGATTTCTGCGCATAAGTTACTGGTCCAGGCGGCTCGCGAGATAATCAGCAATGCGGCTTCGCCGCCGCACACTGCGGTAAGGCTCTGCCTTACCGGCGGCCGCCTCCCCTGAGTTTTCCTGAGGCTCAGCCTCAGGAAAAGGGAGATTAATAACCTGCCTCGGAAAGGCACAGCCTTTCCGCAGTGTGCTGCGGCAGAGCCGCGCCAGAGCCATTGTTTTCGGTGTCCACACCTGGTTCAACCCGCAGCAGCGCGTTGGCTCCCTTGCCCAAAATGCCTTATCGTTGTCAGACCAATGGATAATCTGGTTGTCTCTAACATTCGGCAGCGGCCCATCCGGACGTTAGTCAGTGTTGTCGGCGTCGCGCTGGGAGTTTGTCTGGTGATGCTTTTTACGGGACTTGCACGCGGTATGTCCAACGATTTACAGCGTCGCGCCTCCAACCTGCGCGCCGAAATCATTTTTACGAGACCAGGGTCAATGCAACTTACAGCGTCTACAGCCAACCTTAGCACCAAGTATGTCGAAAACCTGAAACAAATCGAAGGCGTGGAAGAAGCCATGCCGGTAATTAGATACATCTTTCAGGGCAGTCGCGGGTTTGGGTTCGAACAGATCGAAGGGGTGGAGTGGGATACGTTTGCGCGGGTTAACCAACTTCAAATGGTGGAGGGCAGGCCACCGCAGGCAAACGATGAAATAGTGATCGATACAACAAAGGCAAGGAATAATAAACTTGGCGTGGGTGACTCGATCGAACTCTTTAGCTCCAAGCCTTATCGCATCACCGGCATTTACAGACCTGAGTCAGGCGCCCGTGTAAAGATGACCCTGGCCGCTTTGCAGGAGGCACTTGAATCTCCCGGACGGGCCACTTATATCCTGGTCAAGGTTCGGAATCCGGAGGAGCAGGTTGAGGTTGCAAAACGAATCGATGCTGCGCTCCCTGGCAATAAGCTCCAGTTCACCCGCGACCTCTTCATGAGTCTGGAAAAAACCATTCCCTACCTGGGCATATTTTTGCGCGTGCTGGTCGGTTTGGCGGCGGTAGTGAGCTCGCTGGTGGTGATGTTGGCGATGTATACGACGATCACCGAGCGGACACGCGAAATTGGAATCCTGAAAGCCCTCGGAGCGTCGCGACGTTATATCGTTTACATAATTGAATCCGAAGCGCTGTTGATTAGTGTGGTGGGGTTGATCGCCGGCTTCGCGTTTTCCTTCGCTGCCGGCTACCTGATCTACCGATTTTACGGGCTTCCATTTGAGTTTAGTTGGGGCTGGGCCCTAACGTCCGCAATGATCGGAATTCTCGGCGGGGCTCTGGGTTCACTGTATCCTGCGCTTCGCGCCTCCAACCTCGATGCGGTCAGCGCGTTGGCTTATGACTGACTATCGGCAAAATTCGCGGATTTCGCAGATTTTTTTTCACATTTAAACGACTTAATCAACACCAGTACTCAGTAAACTTGTCCGTCCCTCCCACTCTCAAAAATAATCTGCGAAACAAACGTTCAACTTGTTGTTTTTCGAGCAAGATTTTGATCGAATAAGATACGATCCACGAAATCACACGAAACAGCACGAAAAGACGGTTAGTGCCTTTTGGTGTGATTTCGTGGATCGTATTTTGTCTTCGCTTGGTTGAGGCTTAGAGCTGCGTAATCTGCGGATTAGGCTTCATCCATAACCTTGCCTACGTTCATCGGTGACAACCCTCTACGGACCATCAGCGCTACGCCGACTGCGGTCCAAAAAATGTCACGCGACTTACGAACAATAGCCAGAGTTACACCGACGGCTTTCGTAAGGCCCAGTATCGCTGTCACCATTCCACTGCCACCCTCATCCACACCCAGGCGAAACGGCACAAACTTGAACACCACGTTTATGACCCGGTTTACTGACTCGAGAATGAACGCCGCCAGTAGCGTGGGCGCAACCACGCTAATGAAGGAAAGGGTGGTGTAGATTTCAGCGACGCCTGCCAGGTGAAAACAAAGTTCCAGCCCAAAGATCGGCAGGAACAGCCGGCCGTTTCTAACGTAGAAACCGTAAATGCGCTCTTCGAGTGTTTGGGCTCGCGGGATGGTTTTTTCGGCCCAGGCAGCCGCAATTCCGCGCCTCTTCAGGAGCCGCAGCAAGCCGCTCACAAATTTCCATTGCTTGTAAATGACCAGATAACCGAGCGGCGCAATCGACGCTGTAACCACGAGAGCGCCGATGCTGGCGTAACGCAAGGGCGCCGGCAAAGGAAAACTAAGCAGTAACGCGACCGTGCCTGAGAAGATAAACAACACCACTGACAGGCTGTAGAAAATGTTTTCCAGGGCGATGGCCGATAATCCGGCCATTAGCGGCACTTTATGTCGGGCAAAAACCGCCTTCGACGGCTCGGAAACAGCCATGCTGACAAAGGGGATGATGTTTCCCAATGCGTCACCCATCAGTCTGGCGGCGAAGGCGTCGCGAAAACGAAGTTTGTAAGGGGCCTCGAAACATTTGGTCCACGCCAGAGCTCGAACAATGTGACGAATGGACGAAATAGCGACGATAAGCAAAAAACCGGCGCCGAGTCGCCTGATGCCCGCCGCTATCTGGTCGACGCCGGCTTTCCTTACAAAATATGCGAAGAGCAGCAAGCCGAGCAGCGCGAAGAGAATTCCGAATGGCGCGAATTTTCGCGACGAGAGGCGTTTTGGCATCGGCTCGGTTTTCAATGTCACAGTCTCAGTTGAAGTTTCGCAGAACTAGTGCTGTAGAAGAAGACGGATACGGTATCACAGCGAGAAGCAGGTTACAGAATCCTGCGGGTTAGAGGGTAGAGTTCTTAATTTAGAGGGTAAACAAACGATCCACGAAATCACACGAAGCCACACTAACCTTCCTTCGTGAAGTTTGGTGTAACTTCGTGGATCGCTTTATCCGGCCGAAAGCACTGAACGCCAAACAAGGACCACACCCCCAATCGGGGCTGCCCGGTTCGCGGCCGTTTCTGTAATCGCGCATTCCACCCGCCAAGCTTTTGCGTTTTTCCTTCTCTTGATTATGATGCTCAGGTTAATCTTACATATCCCGCGAAGAGTCAGGTAAACATGAGCCAATCGCAAACAGCTATTGAAGAGCTTGCTGGTCGTCCCTTGACCACGCTTTCAGAGGAAGAGCAAATGTTTCGCACCAGCGTGCGCGAGTTTGCTGAAGGAGAAGTGCGCCCTCGCGTAGGCGAAATGGAGGAGCACGCCAAACTCGATCCTGCGCTTATCAAACAATGTTTCGAACTCGGTCTCATGGGGATTGAGACGCCTGAAGAGTTTGGCGGCGCCGGGTCGTCCTTTTTCACTGCCATCCTGGCCGTCGAGGAGCTTTCGCGTATTGATGCCTCAGTGGGCGTACTTGTTGACGTACAAAACACGCTGGTCAACAACGCCTTTATACGCTGGGGAACGGCGGAACAAAAAGAGAAATACCTGCCGCGACTAGCGGCGAAAAGCGTTGGCGCCTACGCCCTCAGCGAAGCAGGTTCAGGATCCGATGCCTTTGCCATGCAAACCCGGGCGGTAGACAAAGGCGACCACTACCTAATCAACGGACAGAAGTTGTGGATCACGAACGGAAACGAAGCCGATGTTTTCGTGCTGTTTGCAAACGCAAATCCGGAGGCAGGCTATCGAGGCGTAACAGCATTCATCGTTGAGAAGGGTTTCGACGGTTTCGCGGTCGGCAAGAAAGAGGACAAACTCGGCATTCGCGCTTCATCGACCACGGAGCTGATTCTGACAGATTGTCAGGTGCCCAAAGAGAATGTTCTGGGCGAAGCAGGCAAGGGCTATAAGATTTCAATTGAGACTTTAAATGAAGGCCGGATCGGTATTGGAGCTCAGATGGTCGGCATTGCGCGCGGGGCGCTGGATGCGGCCATCGCTTATACAGGTGAGCGCCAACAATTTGGGAAACCAATCAATCAGTTTCAGGGCGTGCAGTTTCAACTCGCTGAGATGGCCACACAGCTCGAAGCAGCACGTTTGATGGTCTACAACGCGGCGCGAATGAAAGATGCGGGAATGAATTTCGTAAAGGAAGCAGCCATGGCCAAACTTTATTCTTCGCGCGCGGCCGAGAGAATCAGCTCGTTGGCGATCGAGTTGTATGGCGGCTACGGTTACGTCAAAGACTATCCGGTGGAAAAATTCTGGCGCGACTCTAAGATCGGTGCCATCTATGAAGGAACGTCAAACATGCAATTGCAGACGATTGCCAAGCTGCTGATTGGGAAATAGCGAAGGAAGCAAACAGCAATCAGCAGTCAGCAGTCAGCAGTCAGCAGTCAGTCAATGATATTCGCCGGTTTTGCCCTTTACCCTTTACCCTTTACCCTTTACCCTTTGCCCTTTGCTGTTTGCCCTTTACCCTTTGCCCTTTGCTGTTTGCTGTTTGCTGATTGCTGATTATTATGACTGACATATGACCGCATCGCGTATCGATATTTTCAAACAAATGCTGGTGAATGATCCGATCAACAGCAGTATTCTGTTCGGCCTGGCAAAAGAGTATGAGAAGACTGCCCAGACGGCAGAGATGATCGAAACGCTGGAGAGGTATCTGGCAGTCTCAGACGATGAAGGTAATGCCTTCGGCATGTTGGCGCGGGCGTACGAGAAATCGGGCCAGCGCGATAAGGCTAAAGAAACTTATCAACGTGGAATCGAGGCAGCGGTTTCTCATGGGCATCCCTCGATGGCGGAAGAGTATCGCTCTATAGTAGAAGGCGAGTTTTGAGACAATTAGCCGCGGATGAACGCGGACTGACGCGGCGATGAGAAAAGCAATCGCGTCATCTGCACTCATTTCAGTCCCTAAGTTCCTAACCGCGTGAATCCGCGTTTATCCGCGGCAGCTTTACAAATCTCGCCACAGTGCGGGGACGGGTAACCACCATGACCGACACAAAAGTTTTGAAACTCGTAAGGAAGACCGCGTCAGAGGTTGTCGAAAAAAAGCCGTCTGCGGAAAAGGCGCCAACAGCGCCGTCTTCCCAAGCTACACCCTCTTCGCAAACGACTGCCCAGTCTGCGCCTAAATCTGGCCCTCAGGCTGTTCCCCCACATGTTCCCCAATCTGTTCCAAGGCCGGCTGCACCAAAACCCACTATCCAGTCCGCGCCGCAGCCGACTCGTGCGCCGGAACAGCGTCAACGTGAGAGACGCGAGCGGCGAAAGCTCTCTCGCGAGGAGATGATCAAGATCTACCGCACAATGTACTTGTCGCGGCGGCTGGACGATAAGGAGATCCAACTCAAAAACCAGAACAAAATCTTTTTTCAAATCAGCGGCGCCGGACACGAAGCCGTACTCGTTGCCGCCGGCATGGTCCTGAAGCCCGGCTACGACTGGTTTTATCCGTATTATCGTGATCGTGCGCTTTGCCTGCAGCTGGGCATGACGCCGTTGGAACAGTTGTTATCGGCTGTCGGTGCTGCAAAGGATCCGAACTCACACGGTCGCCAGATGCCATCGCACTGGGGTCACACGAAACTCAACATCGTCTCGCAGTCGTCGCCCACCGGTACTCAGTTGCTGCAGGCAGTCGGTTGTGCAGAGGCCGGCTATCGGTTCAAGTTGATCAAGGAACTCAAGAAGCTGGGTCTGAAGTTCCAGCGTGATGAAGTGGCCTACGTTTCCCTTGGCGATGGCACCACGAGCGAAGGCGAGTTTTGGGAAGCACTGAACACGGCCTGCAATCTCAAGCTACCCGTCCTCTTTCTGGTCGAGGACAACGGTTATGCGATCAGCGTGCCCGTAGAAGTGCAAACCGCCGGCGGAGACATCTCGAGGCTGGTCAAGAATTTCCCGAATCTTTACCTGCAAAGGTGCGACGGCACCGATCCGATTGATTCGCTCGGTGTGCTCCAGCGCGCGGTGCAGCATTGCCGCGAACACAGAGGTCCGGCTCTCGTGCACGCGAAGGTGATCCGTCCTTACTCTCACTCACTCTCCGATGATGAGCGGCTGTATCGCCCCGATGAAGAACGGGTTGCCGACTCGGAGCGCGATCCAGTCAAGCGATTTGGTTCTCTACTTATTGAAGAGAAAATTGTCGACCAGGAGGAACTGCAGCGAATCAAGGACGAGGTTGATGCTCTGGTGATTGAAGCTGCCGACGAGGCGCTCGCAAGTCCTCAGCCCGCTCCAGAAACGGCGACGTTGAATATCTATTCACCGGATGTCGATCCAACCTCAAAGGAATTTGACACTGAGGAGAACGCGGAGCTTTCCGGCAACGCAGGTACGATGGTCGACTTGATCAATCGTTGCCTGCACACGGAGATGGCTCGCGATCCCAGAATCGTAGTTTTTGGCGAAGACGTAGCGGATTGTTCGCGCGAGGAATACCTCGAGCAGGTAAAAGGCAAGGGCGGAGTCTTTAAGGTCACTGCCAACCTGCAAAGGAAGTTTGGCAGCGCGCGAGTTTTCAATTCTCCGCTCGCGGAAGCCAACATTGTCGGTCGTGCGATCGGCATGTCCACTCGCGGACTGAAGCCCGTAGTCGAGATTCAATTCTTCGACTACATCTGGCCCGCGATGCACCAAATTCGAAATGAATTGGCGGTGATGCGCTGGCGCTCGGGGGGCGATTGGAAATGCCCTGCGGTCCTGCGCGTACCTGTCGGCGGTTATTTGAAAGGGGGCGCCGTTTATCACTCTCAATCAGGCGTCTCGATCTTCACGCAAATTCCCGGACTGCGAGTTGTCTATCCATCAAATGCCCTCGATGCGAATGGTCTGCTGCGCACCGCGATACGTTGCGATGATCCTGTGTTGTTCCTGGAGCACAAACATCTCTACCGTCAGGCCTACAACAAGTCGCAGTATCCGCCGGATGGTTTCATGGTTCCATTTGGCAAAGCCAAAACCGTGCGGGAAGGAAAGGATCTTTCGATCATTACTTACGGCGCACTCGTGCAGCGCTCAATCGTGGCGGCGAAGCAGGCCGAGCAACAGGGCATCAGCGTGGAGATAGTGGACCTGCGCTGTCTGCAGCCATACGACTGGAATGCCATCGTGGCGACAGTAAAGAAAACGAACAGAGTAATCGTTGCTCACGAAGACTCGCTTTCATGGGGATACGGAGCAGAGATCGCGGCGCGCATTTCAGATGAACTCTTCGAATACCTCGACGCGCCGGTTCGTCGCGTTGCGGCGTTGGACACCTTCGTCGGGTATGCACCGCAACTCGAAGACGCAATTCTTCCGCAAGCGTCTGACGTTGCGGCGGCGATTGCCGAGTTACACCGTTATTAATATCAATCACACTCCATGGAATCCCCATGAGCCTTCAAAATTTGCACGTTGACGCAAACGTTACCGACGCGCAGTTACTTAAGCTCTCTGATGGTTTTCGCAAGAACCTTGTCGCTTCATTTCGGCAATTGGCAGCAAACGGGAACTTCACGTTCGGACCGATCAAACTCCAGGACGCTGACCTGAACCGAGTTCATGCGATTGTTACTGAGATTGACTCGCGACGTTTGTCTTGGGCTTGCGGAGAAGATGAAGTTCCGCGGTACGCAAATGCAGAGCCTTTACGAAGCACGGCGCTCAATTAGAGAAACTTCCAAGGGAGTATGGGCTAATCCTTCGTGTGAGGTTTTGGTTCAAGAGATCGCGGCTGCACTCAGCGACTTTTGCACTCGGGCAGAAAAACTTAACCCTGACGAACTCCGGTCTTGGCCCGACCAGAGGGAATTCTTTTCCCTTATGACGGACATGCGACTCAAGGTCTGGCTTTTGGTCGCTATGCTCAAGGAGAAACTCGGTTCCATTATCAATCCACGTAATTTGCCGCCTGAGATCTTGTTATCGATCTCTGGTAAGAGAATCTAGGGTGGTAGGATCGAACATGCCAGAGTGTTTCATCAGTTATTCGAACCAAGATGAAAGTCTAGCAGGCTTGGTGCATTCGGAGTTGTCTCGCCATGGAATTACTGCCTTTATGGCCTCTGCTTCATTAGTCCCAGGCCAGCACTGGTCACCTGAAGTTCTGAATAACTTACGTAGCAGCGAATGGGTAATTCTACTTGCCAGTCGTGCGGCTTGCTCATCCGTTTTTGTTAATCAAGAAATTGGTGGCGCTTTGCTCGCATCGAAGAAGCTGGTACCCATCGTGTGGGACATGAGTCCAACTGAACTCCCAGGTTGGGCCAGAGAAATCCAGGCGGTTGATCTGCGCGGTTCAACGATGATCGAGTTACAAAACCAAGTGAGCGCTATCGCTGGACGAATCAGACAAGAGAAGACCCGGGGACTCTTGATTTTGGGAGGTATCATTCTGGCCTTTTTCGCATTTGGAAGTGACAACTGAGGCCATATCAAGCGCAAGACGTTCTTCACCTATACTCCGCGACTAAAGGCGTAATGCTCGCGCCCCTGATGTTGCTAAGACCATTCTTAGTTTCACGGCCACTAGAAGCAATTGTCGGAGGGCTCGCGTTTGACCAAATCACGGGGCTTAAGTCCGGAATGCCGAAGTGGGACTAACTATCTGCATTCTCTCCGGCCAAGGTGCGCCGAATTGTACGAACTGTTACGTGAAGAAAAGGAAAAGAAGTTGACCAACTCGGCGAATCAAACTCCCGGATAGATCGGGTTGATTGACGACTTGCCCTGACGCCAGCTGAAGAGCGGTCAAGTCGGTACGGCTTAGCAAGCAAAACGAGAGTACATGGATCCACACCAGTTCGAGCGAACCTTTAGTTCTCCCAAGGGCCGATTCCTGCTGGCTTCATCGTTATCGATATATACAGACTGCGGCCCCGTCCCTGAGTTGTTCAAGTCTTAGTTAGTTACCGTATAATTATCCCATGAAACAGCTCACCCGCATCACTTTCGATCCGAACGTCATGGGCGGAAAACCATGTATACGTGGGCTTCGTGTCACGGTTGGCACGATTGTGGGCTTATTCGCTTCAGGCCAGTCTTCAGAAGAAATCGTCAAACTCTATCCTTACCTGGAAGAACAAGACATAAGAGAAGCTCTCGCCTACGCCGCATGGCGCGCCGAAGAAGTTGAACTACCGTTAGTACCAGGATGAAAATCCTTGTCGACATGAACCTCTCGCCTATTTGGGTTTCTGCCTTTGCTAAGGTTGGAATTGAAGCGGTTCATTGGTCGGAGGTCGGCGACCCGCGTGCAGCGGACGCAGTCTTGATGGATTGGGCACGAACAAACAATCATGTTGTGTTTACCCACGACCTAGACTTTGGTACTGCACTAGCATTAACTCAAGTCAGTGGTCCCAGCGTGATTCAAGTCCGAACCCACGATGTGACTCCGGCTCATCTACTCCAGATCATTATTGAGATCGTCGACCAAAACGAGTCAACACTCGAAACCGGAGCATTGATTGTTGTTGATGAAGCGCGGGCGAAGCTGAGAATCTTGCCGCTGACTCCT
This sequence comes from Acidobacteriota bacterium, assembly GCA_038040525.1. Lineage (GTDB taxonomy): Bacteria > Acidobacteriota > Blastocatellia > Pyrinomonadales > Pyrinomonadaceae > PSRF01. Next base: position 54,730 of record JBBPIC010000036.1, read on the forward strand.
CACGAGCCTTGATTCGCCCAAGCTGCTTGGTTCGTCTGGGCTAATTGACCATTTGAGGTGCGTTTTCACGAACTGAAAGATGCTCCTGCCGGAAAGGTGTTCCACGTTTGGGCAATCTCGCCAGACAATCAATTTGTGAAGCTCGGCCAGGTTGTGAGCACGGGTAAGAACAACGAAGCGCAGATTGAGTCGGATGTAGCCCTTCCGGATTTCGGTTTGCTGGTAACCATGGAGGATGCCAACGGTGCGGGTGCGAGCCCGCTCGGACCGGCCATTGGGATAGTTGAGATAGTTAGGTAACACGCGGATTGACAGGCAGGAATGTCCGAAGTAGGACAGACATTCCTGTCTGTCTCACGTTGAATACAGGAACGAAAGGCACAAGCCCTTGACCTTTCGTTCTCGAAAACCAGTATTGGACAGGCAGGAATGCCTGTCCTACTGGGCCGCCTCAATGGCGGCCTTTTCGTTCCCGACGGTAAAAAGCTACCACCCCGCCTCATCTTGAGTTAAGATGCGCGGCACGGACGAGGGCTGTCAGCTCAAGTCCTGGTCGAGCCCGACCTCGAGTCTTCCCGCAGGCAATCTGCCGTAGCCTGTTGCTCGGCACCGAATCAACAAGCCCGTTTGCTAGTTACAACTGAAAGTCATGTTCAAACGCATCTTCCCCCAGTTGCTGCTGATCGCTATCGGCCTCTTCTCTTTCAACCAGGCATCTGCACAGGAGACCCTTCCCGAACTTGTCAGGCGTGTTAAGCCGCTGGTCGTTGCCATTGCGACCTACGACGAGGATGGCGAAGCCTTGATGACCGGCAGCGGGTTCTTTGTGCGTCCGGGGCAGGTCGTGACAAACCTGCATGTGATGCGCGGCGCGAAACGGGCCGAGATCAAAACGCTTGACGGTAAAGGCCGAGTGTTCCCCATCACCGGAACGCTGAGTGTCGATGAGGAAGGTGACCTTTGTCTTCTTAACGTGGCAATGCCTACGGCTCGCGCCCGCGCGAGCGAACTGGCGCGCGTTCTTCCGGATGAGGGTGAGACGATTTTCGTAATTGGCAATCCACTGAAACTCGAAGGCTCAGTCAGCGATGGAATTGTTTCCGCCGTTCGCGAAGTTCCCAACGTCGGACGGATTATTCAGATCACCGCGCCCACTTCCCACGGCAACAGCGGTAGCCCGGTCTTTAACCTCAAGGGCCAGGTGCTCGGCGTTGTCACCGTGAAGGTGACGAATGGACAGAACATAAACCTCGCGATCGCCGCGGCCAGAGTTGAAAAACTGCGCCCGGGCCAATTGCGTCCGCTCTCCGCTTTGCCTTCGAAAGACAAGAGCACAGACGTGGGGGAGTCGTCGTATCGCACGGGGCTTGAATCGATGTGGTTAGGTAACTACGACAACGCGCTCGGATATTTTGAAACGGCGGCAAACAGAAATCCCCGGCGCGCTGACGCGTGGGTACAGGTCGGTTATTGCAAGGTTAAGCAGGGCAAGACGGACGAAGCTATTCGCGCTTATCAGCAAGCGCTCGAACTAAAGCCTGATTCGGACGAGATACACAACAAGTTGGGCGATGCCTACTACTACGCCGGAAGAATGGTTGAAGCAATCGCCGCATATAATCGAGCCGCCAGCCTCGGTCCCTCTAACGCCGACGCCCACTACAATCTCGCTGTGGCGTATTTTGAGAGTGGAAACGAACGGCAGTCATTAAACGCCGCGAGAGTTCTTCGCCAACTCGACGCTAAGCTTTATGAGAAGTTTGTGAGTGAAACAAGGCCGGAGCGATAAGCGGCTGGGGCCAGGAGGCAGGAGGCAGGAGGCAGGAGGCAGGAGGCAGGAGGCAGGAGGCAGGCAGGAGAAGTAAACAGAATCCGTCCCGCTGACGCAAGTCCTTTGCATCGAAACCACCGACTCCGCCACGCAAAATCTCTTGCATTAACCTCACGGCTCCTGAGCGACGGTTTTACTTCCATTCCATCTCGAATGAGATTGTTTATTGCTAAACGCGGAACAGAATAATCCGCGGAGCGTTCAACCATACCCCCAATTGATCGTTCAGGGGTTTAAAGTATGTCCTGTCTTACCCGGGTTCAGAGATTTGAAGGTTTATCAATTGGCTTTCAACTTGGCCATGGAAATCTTCCATGAGTCAAAGAAGTTTCCCGCGGAAGAGAAATATTCACTCACTGATCAGGTACGTCGCTCGTCCAGAAGTGTCCCGAGCAATATTGCCGAGGGATATCGTAAGAAGCGCTATCAAAGAATGTTCGTAAGCAAGATGGCCGATGCCGACGGAGAAGCAACAGAGACACAAGTTTGGCTGGACTTCGCTCAGGAGTGTGGTTATTTCGATGAAATGCGTCAACTAGAATTACGCAGAGGCTATGAAGAGGTTGGAAGAATGCTGGGAGCTATGATTGCGCATCCGGAACGATTCACCGTATAGAGTTATTGCCTCCTGCTTCCTGCCTCCTGCTTCCTGCCTCCTGCCTCCTGCTTCCTGCCTCCTGCTTCCTGCCTCCTGCCTCCTGCCTCCTGCCTCCTGCCTCCTATCGTCAGCCGCCCGCCTGTCCGGTAAACACCTTCGTGTCGATGCTCTTCGGGTTTCCCAGGACCACGAAGCGAATGTTGCGCATATATTTCTGCGACACCCGCTGAATGTCCGCCGGCGTAACTGCGCTTAACTTTTCAATGAAATCAACCGAGTTGCGCCAGCCGCCCCCGATCAATTCATATTGGGCCAACTCGCCTGCCTGCGCCGCATTGGTTTCCTGTCCAATGTAATACGACGTTAGATACTGGGCCACCACTGACTGAATATCATCCTGGCCCACCGGTTCTTTTTGTAGTCGAGCAATCTCATCCAGCATGAGTTGTACAGATTGATTGGCATCCACAGCCGTAACATAAATCCCGCCAATGTTCGCTCCCTGGTTTCGCAGGAATGCATCAGGCGCATACGAAAGATTTCGTTTCGCGCGCACCTCCTGAAAAACCCGATCACGCAAGAGCGAGCTGGTAATTCGCATCGGATAAATATCCGGCGAATTTGGAGCGGGAGCCGTGAATAGTCCCTGCACGTAGTTTGTCGGTAAATTACGCGGTGTAATTTCTACGGACGATTTCTCAAAGGCAAGCTGGGGCACCGGGTCTGACTTGTAACTGCCGCGTGGCAGTTTACCGAGACTTTCGGCTACCAGCGTTCGCACTTTGGCCACGTCAAGATCGCCGACGATAACCAAAAGCAGTTTGGAAGTTTCCAGCGTCTTGCGATGGTAACTACGCAGGTCCTCCGCCCTCAGCCGGCTTACTGATTCAGCCGTTCCTTCCACTCGATTCAAATAAGGATGACTGACGTAGGCCACGCGCTCTTGAAGACGCTGCAGGTAAGTGTCCGGATCATCGGTGTCGTCGCGAAGCGAGACCACCATCCGCTCCTGTACTAAAGCCACATCATCTTTTACGAATGTCGGACGCAGGATAACGTCGGTAAACATCTGCCAGGAGCGGTCGAAGTTTGGGCGAGTGCAACGAAGGGCCATAACGGAGTAGTCGTAGTTTGCACTCGAGCTAATCACTGTGCCCATCCGCGATTGTTCATCTCGCATGCGCGCGCGGGGAAACGACTGGCTGGCTTCGGTCGCCGCGTCGAGCATTAGGGCCTCAATACCGGCATTCTCAGCCGTTATGTTCCGCGAACCACCTTTGATGAAGAGTCCCGCGGCCACGGTCAGGCTGCCTTCTCGCCGTTTGACCAAAACCTTGAGACCGTTAACTTCAAATTCGCTAACGAGTGCAGCCTGTCTGGCTACCAGGCTCTGCACATTTTGGAGAGTGGAAGCTGTCTCCCGCGGCTTGCCCTGCTGGACCGCCTGTAAAGGGTTGACCGCGGCCACCATTGAAATGGCCAATAACAAGGTGCCCGCGAACCAGCGCGCTCGATTCAACGCGCCTCGATTTATACCTGCTGTGTTCTTCATTGACCTATTAGTTCTTCCGGTGAAATCTTCGCCTTCTCTTGCGCTTCCTGTGACAGCAGCGCCAGGCCGATGTGTGGTTTGTTTTGGATATAAGTAGTTACGTAACGGCTGATATCGTCACGCGAAGTGGCCCGCAGCCGTCCCAGGTAACCGCGAAAGTAATCAAGCCCCGTAGATGACCACCAGAAGCTGAGGGTGTGCGCATACTCGCTCAACTTCTCACGCGAATAAAGGTCGTCGGCTTCAAGCAGGGCTTTGGCACTCTCGAGTTGCTCGTCTGTGAAATAGTCCTTGTCGTTGAAGTGCGACACCTCGTTGTAGACAGCTTTGATGGCCGCCCGCGCTTTGTCGGGAGTGGTCTGAAATAGAATTTGAATCGGGCCAACATTGCGTTGCGTGTAGTAGCCGATGGTCGCACCCGTGGTTAATCCGGTATCAACCAGGGCCCGCTGAAAACGCGAGTTGGGCTGAGTCAGGATAAAAGAAAATACGTCAGCGGCGTAAGTCGAAGCGTCGTCTTTACCAATCGAAGGACCATGCCATCCGATAGTGACGATCACGTTCTGCACCGGCTGCGTAATTATTCCGCCTTCACTCTTCGCCAGGGGCGGGTGCTCGACGAGGGGAAACTCAACAAAAGGTTCTTTCTCGCGACGCGGCCAATCGGCGTAAAGCTCCTGGGCCGCCTTGAAAACTTCTTCGGGAGTAACGTCGCCAGTCACTACCAGGGCCGAATTATTTGGCACGTAATAACGCTGCTGAATGGTCCGCATCATTGCCGTGGTGGCGGCCGATACGGTTTCGCGATTGCCCAGCGGATTCTTCCGGCTGGTGTATTTGTTGAACATCCTGCTGGTCATCTCCCGATTCAGGTAGAAGAATGGATTCGACTCCTGGCGATCCATTTCACCAATGACCACCTGACGCTCGCGTTCAAACTCACGCTCGTCAAACAGCGGGTAACGGATCGAGTCGCGCATGAACTGCAATGACGTTCGCAGGTTGGGGCTGGTCGTCGTGAAGAAATAGTTGACTACCTCTTCGCGCGTCGAGGCGTTGTAGGCGATTCCCAGCTGACCAATCGTGCGAACGTAATCTTCCTGGTTCGCAACAGCTCGATTAGTCTTGAAAAACATATGCTCGTAAAGATGTGACAGCCCATTCAGCTCCGGAGGTTCAGTGTAGGAACCATTCCTGACCGCCAACTCGATGGTAATCAGCGGAATTGAGTGGTCTTCCAGAACGATTACCTCGAGGCCATTGGGCAAAATCCGATTGGCAAGCTGCGCCTGGGGCAACCGAGCTGGTGCGGCGGCGGTTTGTTGCGGTGCGGAACCGCGAGATTGTTGCGGGCCGCGTCGCTGTCCGGCAAACTCTGCCGGGTTCACAACCAACGACCAAACCAGAAGAATCAGGACCAAAGTACGTTTCACAAAAAGCTCCATCAACGGTTATGTATAAGCCGGTTCAGCAATTTCGGCGTTTTTCTGAGACGAGTCGATTTTCATGCGAGCACATTCGATGAACTGCGGCCGCATTTGGATGTCAGCCTGCATAGGATTCATCCTGCTCAATTTTTGACAGCACCCAATCAAACTCTCCCGAGGTTATCTTTCCGCCGCAGAATTGACAAACGCCCGCCGTATTGACCTTGAGGGGTGCCCCGCAGTTGGGACAATTCAATTCCGCTCTGGCCGCCAGGGGCTTAGCCTGACGGTTGCGAATAAACGTCCAGTATTCGCTCCAGCTGCGAAGATTGTTTCTGGAGCCACTCACGATGCGACCGCTCGGATCAACTGTGTAGTCGTACCCCTGGGCGCCGATGCGCAAAGTAATCGAATTGTAAAAGGCGTCGTCCTTGATCTTCACAGGTTGCATCGCCGTGATCGTGCACTGGTCAAGAACGTTGTGCAGTTGCTGGCGCTTGTAGGCGTCGACCCAGTATTGGTGCATTTGGAAGAGATTGTCGGTCTCGTGTGGCCGGGCACGTTCCCAATTCAAGGTGGACCAGGCGCCCTGCAACTCATCGAATATCATTCGTGCTCGTGCCTGAAAAGGGCCCCACGAGAAACTGGGGTTATTCTTCTCGAAAGCGACACGGATGTTTTCAAACCCCGGCTGGACTACGCTGGGGAAATCAGTGCCGACTTCGGGAACGTCAGACGTGAGCAAAGGCCCCTTGGCTTCACGATGAACCAGGGTGACCCGACGCACGTACCATTGAAACTCGCCGCTATTGATCCGAGCTCCGCAAAAAGCGCAAGCGCCGGTTGTGTCTTTCTGAAGTGCTGCGCCGCAGCGCGGACAGTGGAGCGCAGTCGCCTCGGCCGGTGGCGGCGACAACAAGTCGCGTTTGCGGTCCAGGTCCCAGCGCTCGCGGACGTAGTAAGTCATCTCCTTGAGCTTGTCATTTACCTTGACCACTTCGGTGTAGTTTGCTTCAAACTCAAGGCTAACGTTGACCAGCGGTGTTTCCAGTCCGCGGACGCTGGACACCGTCATGGCGCCGATTATGATCCCCTTCACTTCCTGAAGACCGGGAGGATTCATTTGAATTAATGCCTTGCGTGCTGCGTCGCTTAGATAGGGAGATAGTTGATCCAGCGCTTTGGGCCCGTTAGCCCCTTCGCCTCGTGCGTGATGGGCCCTCGCGTAAAGGGTATAAGCGAAGTCTGTAAAGACAATTTCGGAGAAGTTTGGATCGAACCTGCGAAGTTGTTCAAACGATCCGGCAACACTTCTTTGGTTCGTTGCATTTGTGAGTCCCAGCGTCGTAGGTGTAGAGGCGGATGTGAAACTCGTTGGTCTCTTTTTCTTTCTGAGAAAAAAGTAATAGATCACAAAGCAGAGGACGATTATGTCGAGCGGAATTCCCACCAGCGGATATTCGATCGTTAGATAGACGAGAAAGCGAATCAGCTCGAAGATTATCCAGGCGATAAACCCACCATCATCGTCGCTGCCGCCGCCACCTCCGCCATAACCCTGACCTCCGCCGACACGAGCGAATACAACCATTGAACAACACAACACCCACGCCACGGTCAGAAACCCCAAGGCAAATGAACGATCCACGAAATCACACGAAGCTGCACGAAAAGAGATCTTATTTCGTGTAATTTCGTGACCTTTCGTGGATCGTCTTTTCATTTCAATTCAAAACGTGGCTGGTCTGGTAGTTCATTTGGATTCTTGCCGGTTGCAGGAAGATGAGTCCCGAGTAACGATCCGAGTTTGATTAATGCCTTGTGCAGAGCCTCAGGATCAGTTTTCTTTCCCGCCTCGTGCAATTCGAAAAGTTCCTGGTTCCACTCGAGTGAGGGAACTGCTTTGAGCACGCCGCGGTCCGCGATCAGCTCCAGCCGTCGCTCGAGGAGTGAGAGATAGACCAGAACGCCCGTCTCAGAATCAGTGTTGGCAATTCCCGCCTCGTAGAACATCGCCGCCGCGTGAGTTCGCACCACCTCTTTACGAAAGTTGTCGCGCGTTAGCAGACGCCGGATCCCGTTGCTGCGAGAAGAGAGCAAGGTCCCGAGAAGAAATAAGAGCACGACGTCGATCAGCACCCAGTTCGGATGAAAACTGACGGGCGAGAAGAGAAGGAAAATCAGGCCGGTAAGAGCCAGGAGCGCAGCGAACAAGTAATCGGCGTGACGGTAGGAACCGGAGCGAGCGCGTACAACCAGGACCAGCTCGGCGTCGGTAGCCTTTTCAATGTCCAGTACGCAGGCGGTGAGTGTTTCGCGCGCCGAGTCGCCGAATCGAGGGTGGCCCATATTATTGAATTTGGTCTACGACGTTAGGAATCCAGAATATCTGGCCGTCGGCTTCGACGTTTCTTAAACCGTTTTTCGGTAGGTCTTTTTCTTTGAGCCCAAGAAAAGTGAAATGCGGCAAGTCGCTCAACACGGTCTGAAACCAACCATGCTTCCCAAGTATCTCCCGCACACGCGGATCTGCAAACTCGTTCACATCGAAAGCCAGCATCGCGATGTGCTGAGACGTTCCAGGCGCGGCGATTGAATATAGAATCGACTTTGTAAGATCCTTGCTAAAGTAGATGCCTTTTTTTTCAAGCTCGAGTACGTGGGCAATCTGTGTGTGGAGTGGTAAATTTTTCAACCGCTCAACTTGCTCTTCACTTAGCCTTCCCTGTGCCAGCCAGTAATCAAGGGCCGGCAGGAACCGAGTGTTCCACAATTCCAAGCTGTCCTGATAACTGCGGCGAGCCGCCTCAGCGCCGTCGCGCGGTGTGATATCGAGTCCTTCTTCGCGGGCTTCGTCACGGGCCTTTAACAGGGCTTTCATTGCTTCAGGTTGCAACTCAATGTCAGCCCCCGCCATGGTTTCAGTGATGTAATCGGCATCGTCCTGAAACTGCTCCACCTGGCTTTCACTGATGAAGATGCAGGTTGGAGGTGTTTTCACTTTCTTGTCGGCGAGGAACATCGCGCCATAGTCTTCGAGGACGCGTCGGGCTACTACATCGGAGGGGGGACAGATCCTTTCTACGACTGTCTTACGTTTCTTCAGGGCCTTCCGCAAGACCTCGTAAAACGAAGCAGGCGGTTTGGCATCGTTGTCTGTGGTTCGATTGGTCATCGGCTCGGGATTCTTTCCTATGATTTCGCCCAATGCGTTTTGTTGGCCCATGAAAAGCCAGGTACAGATCGATACAACTATTAGAAACTTACGACGGGGCGCTTTTCTAACCAAACCTTCACCACAACTTTCAGGGTTACATGCTGGCAACTGGGTGACTGCGCGATGATAGTGTCGCGCGCTGGCACGGGTCAAACAAGCATGGTTTCGAGTGCTGATGCAGGTACAAGCCGGAAGTTCAGAGTTCAGCCTTTAGGCTGCCGCTTCGCCCACGCAAGCTAAAGCTTGAACTCTAAGCTACATACTCGAGGAAAGCGGCAATTCGCAATTTCGGTATACTCTCGCGTAAAGCGGACTGTATGGGGAGACAGAAGTGAATCCACACGATCTCATGGTTGAAATTCTTGCGGTTTATCAGAAGCATGGCTGGCAAGTGCGCCGTCTGCTTCTGAAGCCGGAGACCCGGGCGCAGTTGGACTTGACCAACTTTCCGGATGGCCTGCGGCTGGACGAAGCTTCTGTCGATGCCATGTGGGTTTCGCGAGCCTCACATGGTGGACGCGAAGCCTGGGAATTACGACTGCTGGCCGAGCAACCTTACGCACTGTTTGAAACGTTTGAGACGGATGAAACGGAGGAGCAAAGGGAAGAATTGCGGGGCGAGATGGAGGCTAGAATGCGCGAATACGCCGAGCGCTGACCGCCGACCGAGGATTTTGGTTGCAAAAGTGTTCTTTCGGCGGTCGGCGGTCATCCGTCGTCCGTCATCCCTTATCGGATTTTCCCCATCTTAACGGGAATCTCCAGGCGTTCTTCTCCGCGCAACACAACCAGCGTGACGGTGCTGTAGGGTAGTGCACGTCTAACACGGGAAAGCATCTCTTCTGTAGTACGAATTGGCACGTCCCCAAAACTGATTACGATGTCGCCCTCTTTAACGCCGGCCATGTCGGCGGGCATGCTCGACGAGACATTGTTAAGGCGCACCCCAAACATCTTAGTGTTAGGAATAGCAACGCGCTCTGAATCACCTTCTTCATATCCAAACCGGCCTGTTCCTTCTGGGCGGTTGCGAAACTCTCTCTGCAAACGCTCAAATTCTTCTCTCGACACAGTCGTCAGCTTGGTCGTCTTTTGCTCTCCATCGCGCAGGTACACAATCTCGAGTGTTTTCCCGATTGGAGTTCGGCCCAGCAGATCCATCATCTCGTCATCGGTCCTAACAGGCTCCCCATCAACAGTGGTGATGATGTCGCCGCCTACGAGCCCGGCTTTGTCGGCCGGTGATCCCGGAGGCTCAACGTTGTCAAAGGTGACACCCTCGTCGGTAGTGTCGAAGGAATTAACCCCGGCATAGGAACGCGCCGGAACCGCCTGCGTGATGCCTTGCCTGATATTTTGGCGGATAGGCCTGATGATGGCTGTAAATCCGGCCGCAGCCACAAAGAAAATCAGCAATCCAATAAACATCCAGGTCATACCGCTCATGCGGCGGCGACGTTTCTTCATAGGACCAGCGGAGGAAGCCGCCATTGATCCAGCGGCGCCGTAGGAATAACCCGCGAATGCACTGTTACCGGGTGTGGCCCCGGCGGGGGCGTTCGGAAAACGAACTGTCTCAGTATATTCAGCAGGACCCTCACCGAGTCGAAAACCGCAGTTGCGGCAGAATCGCAACTCCCTGGGCATCGGGGAGTGGCAGTTTCCACACTTCGTAACCGCCGGGTCCATTTCAGGGTTCATTGTCATTTGCGGATCTTCATTCGGCAACACTTGCAACGAAAACTACGACCAAGCGTCTATACGCCAAATAGAGCTTTCCAGTTGCATTGCTTTCCATTGTTCTGCGTTTATGCCTATAGTAAGTTCGCCGCTGTCGCCAGTAAACCTCGCCGGCCAGTACTGATGTCAGTTTGAGGCCGGAAGTTCAGAGTTTAGCGCCGGAAACGCTGCAGTCAGCGTGGGCTTGTAGCGTTTAGCCTGCATCAGCCAGGTTTGAAAGTGACTGTCAATGCCTTTTGCGCGTGGCACAGGTTATGCTCTGGTCGGTCTGACGCGGGAACATCTGCCCCTTCGCCCAATTCAGAGTGACAAGTCTTAAGAGTTCCCTCGCGAATCTGGAGGAAAACGACAAACGTGGAAGTCACAAAAGCGCTAGCGGCACTGCAACCGCTCTACGGCAAAGACAATATTGAGATTATTACGGTCGACGGTCATCGCGTTCGCGGTGTCGTGCGTAGCATGAAAACTACCCAGGCACTTACCACACCCAGCGTCAAGATCGAGTGTGCTAATGGCGAACTCGTCAAGATACCCTTCCCCAACATAGCCGAAATCAAGGATTACAACGGCCAGTAAAACAGGAGTGAAAGGTTCCGACCAGATTCCAAGCGGCATTTTGCTACCTACTATTCTTTCCCGGCCACATCGCGTATAGTACGCCGTTTTCGGGAAACCGAAATTGCTTTAGGAGAAGTTGAGGAATTGTCATTAACCATTGAAGACTTCGGCGGCCGGCTCGCAAGTGTCTGGTCTGAACTTCGCCCGACCACCCGCGGCATTGTGGAGCGAGCTCTGCAGGCGGCTAACAATGCACCGGCCCCCCCTCGCAACAACGCGAACCCTTCCACTGCGCCTTACGATGCCAGGGCCGATCACGAATTGAGCCTGCTCCTGTCTGCTTTAGACGAGCGTGCAACTGAAACGATTAAATCGATCGCGACAGAGAAGGGTATCCAACTTCGGCACATCGCCGACACCTGCGCCGCGGTGTTACAGGAAAAGACTCGCTCAGCAGAAGTGTTTGCGCAGCTCGTGCGACGGGCCGACAACCAGCGTGACTATGCGCGGATTGACGCCCTGGCGGATGCTTTAGTTCGTTTTGCTCCCAGCGAAATTTGCGAACTGGCACGCTCGCAGGACGTGGTGGTCCGGGCGCTGGCAAATGAGACGCTGGCCCAGTTTCCCACCTCTATGCTGATTGGGTTGTTGAGTGATCCGGTAGATTCCGAGATTGCCCGCGATGCTCTTCGCCGGCAGGTAGTGGACTATGGCTCAGAAGAGGCCCGCCAGATTGTCAACGCCCTGGACCAAATGAACATGAATCAGGACGATTTGTAAAAACAAAGCTGGCCGCCAAGACGCCAAGAACGCAAAGCGCTACGACAAGACTACCCGCCTTATACCTTCCTTCAGAACTGGAACATTGAAATTGATTAGTAAACCAAGCGCGCGTTTGGTCATTCTTAGGTAAGAGATCATTTGCGCTAAATGAATAGGAGCCAGTTTCTCGACAGCTTTTAGCTCTACTATGAGACGGTCACCCACCAAGAGGTCCATCTTGCCTCGCCCGACAGGTCGCCCCTTGTAAGTAATTCCCACACCAGACTGAGTTTGGAATGTTATCCCTCTTAGTTCAAACTCGATACATAGTGCTTTCTCGTAGACCCCTTCCAGAAGCCCGGGGCCCAATTGGCGGTGAACTTCGATCGCAGCCCCTATGACCTGATGAGCCAGTCGATCAAGTTCGCTATCCGGCTCCTTAGGCCCGGGCTTCAGAAGATTAGCTATGAGGTCTCCGGCGGATCCATACGAACCTCCGAGCGAATTCGGCGCGTTGACGTTTACTCGACGCCCCAGATGCTTATCAACTTAGCGGAGTTGTTCTAGCAGGGTGAAAAAGCGGATCGATGTTCTTACTTCGAAGTCCCTTGGCGTTCTTGGCGCCTTGGCGGTTAAGCTTTTACAGTTCCAATCTCGTGGAGCCGAGCGACCACTTGATCGATGAGCCAGTTGGGAGTTGAGGCCCCTGCGGTAACGCCGACACGCTTGGCAGCCTTGAGGTCCGCGGGGTTGATTTCTGCAGGTGTCTCAATCAAGAAACTCTGTTCGCACTGTTCCTGGCAAACAGCCAGGAGCTTGACGCTGTTTGAGGAATGCCGCCCGCCAATCACGTAGAAGACGTCAACTTGTCCAGCCAGGGCCCGGGCGGCATCCTGCCGGTCGCGCGTCGCTGAACAAATCGTATTTACCACTTGCGGCTCCGCGTCGGCCTTCGCTCGCACAGCTTCCGCAACTTCCAAAAACGTCTTCAGCTTGATAGTGGTTTGAGAAACGACGAGCGGAGACCGTAGGGTCGGCAATGAACTTACTTCGCTGGCATCGCGCACCACATACGTATTGTCAGGAGCGTAACCGACGACGCCAATCATCTCCGGGTGGTCTGGGTTCCCGGCAACCACAACGTCTCTGCCATCTTTCGCCGCTCGCTCCGCGAGGTGTTGCACCCGCGTGACGAATGGACAGGTAGCATCGATGACTTTAGCGGCTCGTCCTTCCAGATCGCGCTGGACCTGCGGTGTGACGCCGTGCGCCCGAATCACCGCGATGGTGTCACTGTCAGCCTCCGCCGGCTCATCGATAGTCGAAACCCCCAGGTCACCCAGTCGCTCCATTTCCTGAGCGTTATGGATCAATGGCCCAAGCGAGCGAATCGGACGCACGCCTTCATCAAGCGCGTCTTCCACCATCTCCACTGCGCGCTCTACGCCAAAACAAAACCCGTATTCGTCGGCTAATAGGACTTCCATCTTTTTGGTAAAGCAATCTGTCAGATCGCTCTCGCAATGTTCCTTGTGTTCTTAGTGCTGCCAACGCCAACCGAGGAGTTTAGCTGATTGGCTCTGGCGCGCCTTCGCCCGCTTTGTCTCGATTACATTTCTGCTGCCATTCTTCGCGCAGACGGTCACCGCCAGAAACACGCGCTTCAACCCACTCGATGTCTTTATCAATCAGCGAACGAATCGTACTCAAGAACGATTTTTTCAGATCACCCAGATTATGAGCTGTGTCCTTCGGGAGAATTGCGTACGACGCATCTCCCAAATAACGCAGAGCATCGCATAGCTCGTTTAAAACCGAGGCGCAAGCCTCTGTGGCCCTGTCGCTCGATCCCGACGTATTTCCCGACCCTGTGGCTTCTTCCTGCATAATCAATTGCCTCCAAACTGCAAAAACCGCGGTTAATTCCAAGTCTCCGGTATCTTAACACTAAGCAAATACGACCGCACGGCCTGACTCGTTCCATTTAGTCTCAACCGAAACCGACAATTCAAGCAGGCGCATAGAGTCCGCTTAGCTTTGCGGCGCTTAGAAACAAGCCCGCTGCAGCTTTAGCTGCATGGTCGCGAAGACGCAACCTGAAGGTTGAACTCTGAACTACAGGCCTGTAGTTCAGAGTTCAAGCTGCTTTGCCCGAAAAGTTAGTTTGAGGAGATCTTGAAGTCCTCG
>JBBPIC010000037.1:0-38623 GCA_038040525.1 Acidobacteriota bacterium
CAACTAGATGGTTGGTGAATCCTTCCATCCACGTGGTTGCTGGGGTGAGGACAGTGACCACATAAGATTAGGCGCGACAGTCCAAAAACTGTCGCGCCTTTTCGCTTAGTGCACCCGGCACTTGGGTTCTAATGCTTTCTGGATCGGCGCTCGATGGGCATGTCGCTTACGGCTGTGATGGGTCGCCTTTCGTTCGCTCGTTGAAAGATGGGCCGAATGTTGGTTTGATGTGTCAAATCACGACACAGGCATTACCGGAAGTGGAGTGTAGAGCCGTATTGCAAACCACTCTGTATCGGATTGCAGGAAGATACTAATGCGTAGCGACGCGCGGCTTTAACGTTGGACCTGGATCTTGCCCTTGCCTACCTTTGAACCGAGAAAGGAATGTGCTGAGATCGGGAAACTCTGACAGTTTATTTCATCGCTCTTCACAGATAGCACGCCCGTGTCGTCTGAGCGTTCCGCATCTGTCGCGACCCAGTTCGGGGCTGGTCCGTCGTCGTCCCGCTCGGAGTCAGTCGCCGACCAGTCCTTCTTCGTTATTTTGTAAACTCCATACGTCAGTTTGTCCTTCAAAGGTGGAGTGATACTGTCGCCATCCTGGACTACGAGCACCACGCGCCTGCCAATGTAGCTTTTCTGACTGGCTTCAGTAATGGTCCCGCTTAGTGCTGCCTCGATTCCTTTAACTACCAAACAGTCGCATATAGCCTTCGCATAGAAAGGCGGCAGTGCTTCGGTCGGGGTCGACTCTTCGTCGGTGCTCGGGGCAGATGATTTAGAGACGGTCGCGTCTCCGGTATCGCGGAGTGTGATCTCACCGGTGGTGTTGCCATCCCTGGCTGATCTCGCGTGGAACTCGATATCCCGGGACTGTCCGTTTTCCATAGAAACCTGGTAACTGCCGCTGACAGAGGGCCCGTCGCCCTGGGCACTAATTCCCGTGGGCAATGTAAAACTCGATAATCCGAGCACGATAAGGAGGCAAAATAAAACTGCTTTCATATGAACTCCACGTGAAGATCGTCATTAAGGAGAAGATCCGTGAGTGCTGTTTATATAATAGTTTTCTGTCTAAAAACAACTCGTCGGGAAGTACATAAACGTTTGTGAACCAGGGGGAAACAGGGAAGTTGGTGGTTTTAGGCGTGTATTTGGTTGGTAAGGTTGATCTTCGAGGCCTTGAAACCGAGGCCAAGCCGCACATGTCCTTTTTTAAGTCACTGTTGACGGTGCTCGACATCTTCGGTTTGGAGGAGTTTTTTGTTGACGAGATGCAAGAAATGAAGTATTAAAGCGTCCTCTGTTTTGCCACCCGAATGTTGTTTCTCAAAGATCTACGGTTTTCCTATTGATTCCACTGAAATCTGGATATTCGAAACACGCTGTGCTTTCGAAGTTTGATCGCGAGTGGATTGGAGTGCGTTTAATCCCGAGATTGGTAGACTAGCTGAACCGAGAGAAACTCTTTTCGACATGTTGCGCATTTGAACGATACCCGTCGCTTCTGTGCGCTGCCTGCTCCCAGGCAAAAGAGCTTTAGTCATCGCTTTCAGGACTTTCTGAAAAGAAACTCAGAGAGATTTCAGAGTTCTCTAAGGACGCCGCGCCCTCTTAGGCGGTAACGTTCAGCCAAGCTAACAAGCAAGCAGCGATGAAGAACATCTTGAGTCTTAAATTTCTGGGTGAACCTTTCATGGTTATTGTCAACAGATGTGTAACAACAAAAAGTTGCGTCACCCACCCTATCAACACTTTTAGAAGGAGATAATATGCACAAGATCCGTTTCGCCCTCAAAGTTTTCACGTTAACAACATTCGTTTTGGCTTTCGCCGCAGTGGCGAATGCACAAGCGACACGAACCTGGGTATCCGGCGTCGGCGACGACGTCAACCCGTGCAGCCGCACTGCGCCTTGTAAGACGTTTGCCGGAGCGATCTCGAAGACCGCCACGGGCGGCGAGATTTCAGTGCTCGACCCCGGCGGCTACGGCACGCTGACTGTTACTAAAGCCATTACGGTTGACGGCGGCACCGGCGCAGGCTGGGGCTCTGTGCTTTCCTCCGGGCTCAGCGGCTTCACCATCAACATCACCACTAATCTCACGAGCGACAAGGTCATCCTGCGCAACCTGAGCATTAATGGTAATAACTCCGTCGGCGGTTTTCACGGCATCCGCTTCCTCGACGGGGCCGAGCTGGTCGTCGAGAATGTTGACATTTTCAACTTCACTGGCTCCGGTATTTTCATCTCGCAGGCGCAGACGTCGAAGACGGCCATTGATAACGTGCGGATCGACAACACCGCCAACGGCGTTACGGCCACCACTACCATAGGTGATTGCGTCGTGATGGCTAACAACCTCAAGGTCCATAAGTTCACGACCAACGGCGTCACCGCTACCGCCAACGTCAGGATGAGCCTGCGCGACTCGGTCATCGCCCACGGCACTACCGGCCTCTCCACCACGGGCGCAAACTCGGTCATCAACGCTGACTCCATCTACGTGACGGGCTGCGGGACGGGCGTCTCGGGGGCCGGTGCCGGCTCGTCAATCAACGTCTCCGACAGCGTCATCGCCCAGAACACTAACGGCGTGACGGGCGTGGTCAACTCATTCCAGGGCAACTCGCTTATCGCCAACACAACCCCTGGCGCCTTTGTTAACACGACTAATAAGCAGTAACAGTCGACAGTTAACAGGTGAACCCTGAACGGCCTGCGCGGGTTGCTCCACCACGGGGCAAGTCACGCAGGCCGTAACATTTTGGCCAGCGTCTCCCTTCTTGCCCTCAATGCCAATGTGCGGTAGCCTCTCGCGCAAGGCCCATATATCTTCTATCTTGCATTCCATCAGTCCAGTCTTTGGACCGAATTTGCCGGGGCTCGTTCTCTCCTTATGACACCATCATCGTTCCGTAAGCTCGTCGAGTTTGGGGCACTTTGTGCCCTTTCTGCCGCTATTCTTTGGTGGTTTGGCAGAAAGCTTGATTGGGTCGAGGTAGGACAGGCTGTCAGCCATTCCAACGTCTACTTGCTAGGCCTCGCTGTTCTCGCGGTTTGCCTGATATACCTGTTCCAGGCTTACCGCTGGCGTGCTCTTCTGACGCCTATCAGCCCAACCAGCTTGAAGCATGTTTTTGCTGCCCTGACAGTGGGATTCACTGCCATCTTTGTTTTCGGCCGTTTAGGCGAGCTGGTTCGTCCGGTGGTCCTGCCGTTGCGTGATCCGAAAGTGCGCCCGAGTGCTTCGGTTGTCACAATGATTGTTGAACGAATCTTCGATCTGCTGGCCATTCTGATCCTGTTCTCAGCAAATCTTTTGTGGTTAAAACCACCGGCTCACATGTCAGGCGAATGGTCCAGAGTACGAATTGCAGGAATAACACTACTGATTGGAGCCGTGGCCGGAATCGTGGCCCTAAACTGGTTCAGAAGAGAATCAGCTAGGACGGTCGCCTGGCTGAATAGGCGCCTGGATAGGTGGTCCTTCATTCCTGTACGCTTGACCGCGATTATTATTCGTACCCTTGAGCACCTTGCGAAAGCCTTAAGAATATTGGTGGATGCGCGAAGCCTCGCGGTGACGATAGGTTGGACGATCGCGGTTTGGGCCGCGATCGCGGCGGCAAATCTACTTGTGATTCGCGCTTTCGGAGTACCGTTTGGAATCACTGAAACAATATTTGTGCTCGGCTGGTCAATAGTAGGATCGCTGGTTCCAACACCGGGCGGAGCCGCGGGCGCCTTTCACGCGGCAACGGCTGCGGGACTGATCCTCCTTGGGGTGGAACGCGAGACCTCCGCCGCAATTTCAATCGTGGTGCATTTGATTGGTTTCGGCCCCGCTCTGTTTTTTGGCGTTTTATATTTGGTCCGTGGCGATATTAACCTGACGCGGCTGCGGTCATTGACTTCGCCGAAAGCGATCGAGCACGCTGTGGAGGAAGAGGAGATTGTGTCAGTGATTAATTAGGAAGACGGAAGCAATCTCTGAGTGTTGTTGGATTAGCGGTAGTTCATCGTGTGCATAGGGTGGGATTGAGTGAGAAGGCGGGGAAATAGAAGTGGACCGACCTGACATTGATGCCTTAGTTGATTTCGAAAGCTACTCCAGAAAAGCTGTCCACTTTTTTAGCCTGCACGTTCCACCGCTGTTAGCATCGGCTGTGAAAGCTCAAGCGGACGGTTTCACAATATTGGATTTGGGCTGTGGCGACGGCAACATCATTTATGCACTCAAGCACAGTGGCCTGTTGGATCGAGCCGGAAAGGTCATTGGCGTGGATCTGTCGCCCCAACGCATCGAACGCTTCACAGCTAACGCCGGCTATGACGGGATCATCAGCGGCGCCGAAAGGGTCGAGCAGATTGGCGATGGCAAAGTAGACTTGCTACTCAACACCATGGTTATCGAGCACGTTCCAGACGATGCTGGGTTGTTGCTGGAGGTCAAACGCATGCTGAAGGCGGGGGGGTTGGTTTACGTGACAACGGTCTTAAAGCTACAGGGAGCCTGGTATTTCCGACGAACCCCGGATGGGCGACGGGCGCTGGATCCAACCCATATGAGAGAGTACGCGTCGCGCGAGGCTTTTGAACAACTCATCCGGGAGGCCGGGTTGGGAATCGTAGAGGTTGATGTCTCTCCACTGTCTTTTTCCGTAATCCATCCAATACTACGAATCGTGAACAGTATTGTTGGATTGCGAGGCATTAATAAGATATTCCTGCGCAAAGGCCTGCTGAGCTGGATAGAGAAGATCGCTCTGCCGATTCCACGCTATCGTGTAATTGAAGTTCTGGCGCGGAAGAAAAATTGAAAGTGAGTTCGCGGCCTCGTACCTAAAATAGGTGAGCGGGAAGCGACCTACTAACGATCTGATCTGATCTAAGGCTCCCGGTTGCTCTTGTACCATTCAACTGTTCGACGCAAGCCGTCAATAAAGTCGATTTGCGCATTGAAGCCAAGTAACTCCGCGGCTCTGGTGACATCGAGGGCGCGACGGGGCTGTCCATCAGGCTGTGATGTATTCCAAGCTATCTCCGAAAAAGCCAGTTTCTCTTGCAATCAAGCTTGCAGCTGCACAAGGAGCGCTTTCTTCGCAATTCCATAAGGCGCGTTGGTCTCTTCCGGATAGCCGTTCCACAGATAGTCCTCTTTAAATGGCACCGGCGTGAACTTCGGGTAGGAACAAACTGTTCTAATCTTGACAAACTTTTCAACACCGTGAATCCGGGCTCCTTCGATAAGCTGAACTCCCATCATTATATTGTCATAGAAGAAACGGCCTGGGTTTTCGCGATTTGCCCCAATGCCGCCGGGCTGCCAGCTAGATGAATGAGGACCTGGGGTTTGGGCGTTTTGATAAAGCCGTTCAACCTCCGCCGGCTGCGTGAGGTCGTAGTCGCGCTTTCTGACAACAAAAATATCTTGATGGCCACGGGTGCGAAGAGCGTCGATTACGCGCTGACCTAAAAAGCCTCCCCCGCCTGTGACACAGATCAGTTTGTTGAAAGGAAACTTTTCATATGATTCCCGATGCGATCCTATTTTCCCGATCCGGTTCGTTTCATCGCGGCTGATTCCCCGTCTGCTTCTTCGATCATTCGTTCCTTCCGGGCAATTTTGAGATCATTATCAACCATTATGCGGACCAGTTCTTTGAAGTTGACTTTCGGCTCCCACCCCAGGACCCTCCTGGCTTTGCTTGCATCGCCTAAAAGCAAATCGACTTCGGCCGGGCGGAAGTAACGGGGATCTATTTCGACGTGCGCTTCCCAGTCCAAATCGAGATATCCGAAAGCTTCGTCCAGGAAGTCTCGGATTGAATGAGTCTCACCGGTGGCAATAACATAGTCATCCGGCGTCTCCGCTTGCATCATCAAGTACATCGCTTCGACGTAGTCGCGAGCGTATCCCCAGTCGCGCTTCGCGTCGAGGTTACCTAAATACAACTTGTTTTGTAGACCGAGCTTAATCCTGGTCGCGGCGCGCGTGATTTTGCGCGACACGAACGTTTCTCCGCGCCGCTCGCTTTCGTGGTTGAAAAGGATCCCGTTGCAGGCGAATAAATCGTAAGCCTCGCGGTAGTTTACGGTGATGTAATAAGCGTACGCTTTCGCACATCCATAGGGCGAGCGCGGATGAAAGCGCGTGTCCTCATTCTGCGGAACTTCTACCACATTGCCAAACAGCTCTGATGATGAGGCCTGATAAAACTTAGGTCGTATACCCACGTCTCGTATCGCCTCTAACAGACGGACTGTACCCAGGCCGGTGACTTCAGCAGTGTATTCGGGCACGTCGAAACTTACGCGAACGTGTGACTGAGCGCCCAGATTGTAGATCTCAGCAGGTTGAATCTGGCGCAGAATCGTGTTTAGCGAGCTTGAGTCGTTGAGGTCCCCGTAAACGAGATGCAATCGAGGATCAGGTTCGTGAGGATCTTGGTAAAGGTGGTCGATTCGGTCGGTGTTGAAAGACGACGAGCGGCGAATGATGCCATAAACATCATAACCCCTCTCGAGAAGTAACTCGGTTAAGAAGGAACCATCTTGTCCAGTGATTCCTGTAATCAAGGCACGCTTTGGCATTTAAAGTGTTCCCATGAATATTCCCTCGCGCCGGAGGTATTGTGAGTGAAACGTTGGTCTAACTGAAGGCGCATCTTAACAAGGCGCGCACAATTTGCTCAAGTCGATGTCATTCTAAGTCTCACTACGTCAACTTGCCGACAGTGATTTGATACATTAGAGTTTGCAAGCCGAATTGACATTTCACCAGTTTCCGGGCGCGAGTTACCCCTCGGGGCCCGCTTGGTTTCCGAAATAGGGCAAGATGCGCGTATCGGTAGTCACTCCATCCTACAATCAATCTCAGTTTATTGAGCGCACAATATTGAGTGTTCTCAATCAAGGCTATGAGGACATTGAGTACATTGTAATGGATGGCGGGTCCACCGATGGGACAGTGGAGATCTTGAGAAAATACTCAGACAGAATCATTTGGAAATCTGAGAGAGACCGCGGTCAATCCGACGCCATAAACCAGGGACTCAAAATGGCGACCGGAGACATTCTGGCATATCTCAATTCTGATGACACTTATGAACCTAACGCCATCAGCCGCGTAGTCGAATTTTTCCAAAAACACCCGGAAAAAAAATGGGTCTACGGAAAATGCCGGATCATTAACGAGCCTGACCAGGAAATCCGGAAGCCAATAACACTATACAAAAATCTTCTGTCAAAGAATTATAATTACAGGAAACTATTGACAGAGAATTTTATCTCTCAGCCGGCGACATTTTGGAAGAGAGAGCTGCTATCTGAATTCGGTTACTTCAACGAAAATGAACATTTGTGCATGGACTATGAATACTGGTTGCGTATCGGCCAGACTCATCCGGCCGGAGTCATTAACGAGTACCTCGCCAACTTTCGCTACTATGCAAACAGCAAAAGCGGTAGCACTGTCAAAAAAATGTTCCAGGATAAGCTACGGCTCGCCAGACAATACGGAGCAGGATATCCGTTTGCGCTCTTCTTACACAGGATAAACTATTACAAGATCGTCTCTGCATATAAGTTAATAGCACCGCGGAAAGATGAGTAGGCTGTATCTGTAAAGTGATTGGCGTCGTGGTGTTCTCGGCAGGCATTTCAAGTTACAAGATGCTTAGAATGGGCCAATTCAAGAATAAGATTAGGAGGCACGGGCTGCCGAAGATTTGGGCTATTCAACAGAGTTCATACTACGCTTCCTACTGAGAAAACTTTAGGGAGAGCCCTTTCTGAGATCTTATTCTCAGCGGTTTGAAGACGTGATAGTCGATGACATTCTTGGCAATAAGAAGGCAGGGACTTATCTGGATATCGGAGCTTATGACCCGCGCCGCTTGAGCAACAGCAAGAGGTTTTACGATCTTGGCTGGAGAGGCAATGTCGAGCCGAGCCCCGCGCGGTTCGAAAGGTTCCCCCAGGAGCGACCAGAGGACATAAACTTAA
Source organism: Acidobacteriota bacterium (assembly GCA_038040525.1). Taxonomy (GTDB): domain Bacteria; phylum Acidobacteriota; class Blastocatellia; order Pyrinomonadales; family Pyrinomonadaceae; genus PSRF01. Next base: position 8,015 of record JBBPIC010000037.1, read on the forward strand.
ATGTGGGTCTATCGGATTCTGCGGGAACGCTCACTTACTACGACGTCGTGCCCAATGTTTTTTCAACTTTTTCAAAAGAACGAGTAAAACAATTGAAAGCGCAAAGCGCCAGGATTAACGCTGAGATCGAGATATCCGTTATCACTATGAAGGACCTCTTTGTAGAGTATCTGAATCAAGCAACTGTTGATTTCTGTACGATAGATGCTGAAGGAATGGATTTAGCAATCTTGAAGGGCAACGATTGGAGCAGGTTCCGACCACGAGTAATATGCGTCGAGGTATCTTTAGAGCAACCTTATCAGGTTGGCGGTGAAGATGCAGAATCGATTCAAAGCTTGCTATCAACTGTGGGTTACAACAAACACAGTGTCACCGCGGAATTTGGTGTGCCTCTCAATGAGATCTACGTCTCCGCGATATGACAATTCGGCCTCAAACCACACCAGCATCAACCCGTCGAGTTCTGATTGCGGTCCCTGCTTATAATGAGGAGCATAATGTAGGTGAGGTTATTAGCAGGGTACGAGCAAGTGTTCCTGAATTCGACTTGCTGGTCGTCAACGACGGTTCAAAAGACAACACAAGCCAGATCCTTACGCAACTCAATGTGCTTACCGCGACCCATATCTGTAATTTGGGATATGGTCGTGCCATTCAAACGGCTGTGAAATATGCCATCCGTCACGATTATGACGCCCTGATTACAATCGACGCAGACGGGCAACATTACCCTGAAGAAATCCGGGGCCTATTTGAAGAATTCGTCGACGGCCGTTGGGACATGTTGATAGGTTCTCGATATATAAGTAAACGTAGTTACTCCGGAGTGCCGATGGGTCGACGAATAGGCATGAAGCTTTTTTCAATTGTGACGAAGTCAACTACAGGAAAGCGAGTCTATGACACTACTTCAGGCTTGAAAGTAATCGGGCGAAATGTGTTCGAACCTTTAAGCTACTGGTATTTCGTTGACTTTCATGCGGAAGCGATCGTCTACCTTTTGCGACTTGGATACCAGGTCGGTGAATATCCAATCACGGTTGCTAAACGTATGAAGGGTACATCGATGTATAATGCGTTGAGTCACTTCAAATATCCGTTGAAGACTCTCCTGATGGCCCTTTTAGGGATCGTACAGGCCAGCCTAACTCGCAGAGGAAATAGAAAATGACAGTTCAAGGAATTGTGATTCTCAATCTCATCGCACTTGCGTTCCTCCTATGGGTCGCGAATCTTGTGCGTCGTGGCGATCTCTATGCAGGGTACGGTGTGATTTTCATAAGCCTCACCGTGTTCATGATGATAACCCTGTCTGTCCCGAAACTCTTGTCGCTCGTGGTCGGCCTGGTCGGGGCCGTCCTTCCTGCTTCCGCTCTGACTTTACTGGCGCTCGGCTTCATTGTCTTCATGCTCATTTACATCCTAACGCAGCTGACAATGCTGTCTAACCGACTTACAGTTTTGGTTCAGGGGTTGGCTATTCAACAGGCAAGGAAACATGTTGAAGGTAGCTTCGAGAAGGGAAGCAGTAACGCTCCCCAGGATCATGAAGGCTGACGGATAGGATTATCGAGAACGGCTTTGCACAAAAAGGAAATAACCTAGCCGCGATACCGGCGTAAACGGCCTTTTTTGTGCAAAGCCATCACGCTTTCCTAAAGACAGACACAAAATCATGTACTTGAAGTTGGCGGAACAGGCGTGGAAAAAGGAAAGAGAACTCTTTTAAGTGGGATCAATCCCATGTAGATTGGAGCCGCTAGACAACCAAGCCCTCCTTGAATAGAATACGCGGACTTACATGGGCCTATTAAGGCAGGACATCGCGGAACAGTTCTTATACTAAACGCGCAGGAGTGCAATTACGATGACAGAGTGTAAAAAAGCTTCCCAGGCTGTGCTTCTTCTTCTTCTTCTTCTCATGAGCCTGTTTGTGTCGGCTTGTACTAATAATCCGCAGGTGGCAAACACTAACACAGGAAGTGCGGGGCCATCGGAGCCGCCAGCGTATGAAGGCTATCACGATATCACGAATTGTAACGCCATCACGGGTTGGGCCTGGGATATGAATCGCCCAAACGACCCGGTCAAAATCGATCTATACGATGGCGATCGTAAAATGGCCACAGTGACGGCCGACGCATTCCGGCAAGACCTTCTCGATGCTAAGAAAGGTAACGGCAAACACGGCTTTTCGTATCCTACTCCACCTCAACTGAAAGACGAGAAGCCACATATGATTAAGATGAAGTTCGCGGGAACCGAGGTTGAATTGCAATTCACTAATAAGGTGATAAATTGCAGGCTTGACGAAGTGTCCTAAACCAGGATTACCCTGAGGTTGACGGACTAAAAAGAGGACCAAGCTTCTCTTTGTTGCTTCTAGTATACTTCAAGCGTCATGTACTTCCCATCAAAGCTTTGAAATCTTATCCGCAGCGTTAAAGCATCACCTTTTTCCGTTCGCTGGGATTCGAATATCTATTGCCTGCTTAAAACATCCTGACAAACTCGAGCGCCGCCTCGGGTACGACAGAAGTACTTACTGGCCGGCAAGTTTTTGGATCAGAAAAATATGCTGACACTTGACCTTTGTCCGTATCCCACCCAGTGATCTACATCGGTTCCCGCTTAAAAGGGATGTCGGGGGGCACCGGCTTTCGTCGAAAGACCCAAACGAGCCTGTCTGCGTATACGAGTTGAAAGTCGGGCCAAAAGGGCTTCACGACGGGATTTTCCCTGGCCACACTTAGATCGGGGTAATAGATGAAGATCCACTGCACTTTCTGAGAGTCCAGCCATTTCACCCACGTCTCATCATCTGGCCATCTGAACGTTGGCACTCTATTTTGGTATAGGGCCCCCCTCAGGTCTATTACCTCCGGCTGAAAGTAGTAGTTCATCCAGGACGCATGAAAGACGCAAACCTTATCGTCTTTAGCTGCATGTTTGTTTACGTACCGAACAGCATTGTAGCCACCGTAATATGACCGATATACCTCTAAATCGTTTGGAGTTACTGGCGGCAATCCTCTGGCGCTCAACCCCGGGTAGAATGCGACACCACTCCATATTACGATTAGAACGGACGCAACCATCCAGGATGTCCGGTGAAAAGCAGGTAGCTTCCAGATTCTTTCTAATATCCATTGAATGCTTTCAGACAAAGCCAGGGCCACAAGAGGAAGTGCGGGCAACCAGTATCGAAAGGCTTGGGCATGAAAGAACCAGAAGACCGTAAAAGCCAAAGCCCATAAAGTCCACCAGCGAACTGAGCGATTAAAGATAGAAACTATCCAGGCGAGCGGCCAGATGATAATGAGCGGGGACAGAGCCAGATTAAGGATCGGCAAAAAGCGCTCTGGATGAAACACCCAGTCCATCGGCAACATAACAAAATTCCTTACAGTCCTGGGTGCGGCAGCGTGTTGCATAAATCCATCTACACTACTAACTATCCAGGGAGCGGCCCACCGGCCTTGACTGTACTCCGCAAACATGGGCCAAACCGGATTGCCCGTTTGATAGGCAATGAACGCGTTCCAGGGCATAGCAATCAAAACAACAACGCCCGCTCCCACGACAAGCGATCTCAGATTAAAATCTGATTGCATCCGCGCGGCGCCTTTCAAGTCGGTCCTGGCTTTACGCGAAATGAATCGTGAGCTGATAAACGAGCTTGCCAGGATTAGCGGCCCAAGCCAGCAGGCGACACCCAGAAAGAATAGACCAGTCAACTTTGTGCCTGCGGCCATGCTAAGAAGTGCCAGGCTTAGATACCACCAATAGGAACCTCTACTATCCCAAAATATGCGCAAGGCGTAGATTCCCAGAAAGACGAAGCACGTAAGGCCGACGTCTATGAAAGCGGACGAGCTGAGCCAAAGCACCAGTGGATTATTAAGCCAGAAGGCCGCCGCCGCAAAACCTAGTTCCCGCCGATTTTGTCTCGCGCCCCATGAGTACAGCCCTAAAGCGGTAAGCATCAGGAAGGTGTGCTGCACCATCTGGGCGAGGATGTCATCCTTGAGGGCCAGAGCCCAAGCAAAGAGCATGTGACCCAAAATGGGAAGCACCGGCTGTGGAATCCCGGGCACAACCACAAGACGATGTTCCGTCAAGTATTCGCGCGCTAAAACCAGATGATTCGAGGTAGCATCCCATTGGTAAGGAGGATACTGAGTCGAGACAAGCAAAAGAGCCCAATAACAAAGCGCTATGACTATCAAAGAAAACCAAACAACGTTAAGTGCGCTGAAGTAGTGTTTCCAACGCCCGCTGCTCCAGTGTTCTCCCAACTGCGCCGGGGCGCCTCGGAGATACCGCTTGTGTGAATAGAAGAGGTGAAGAACTGTTGCCAAAGCGCCTGACACGGTCAAAACCAGTAACACTGTAGGGTAAAGGATGCCGATAAGACCCATTATGAAAAGCGCGAGAGAACAGAGACCCAATCCCAGACCGACGGTGAACACTAATCTTTCTGTCAAGCCCTGAAACTTGAGCTTCCGAAGAAACAGATCACCGACCCCCCAGGATACCAAAAGCATCAGGCCCCATGTGCCAAGGTGAGTGATTGCCCACAAAATATAGTCAATGATGCGCATAAATGTTTGTGCAATGAATGAAATGTCAATCCCGCTGACGTCGCTAATCTTCCAGGTCTGTTGAAATTGTTCGGCGTTGCGGTTCCGCTCTATCCGTTTATTTTAGATTACGAAATATAAGAATGAACGCCTGTGTACTGATGCAGTTGGAGCAAAGCACCTAATTACAGAACTCAGCGCGGTAGCGCGGGATCCCGGAGGCAACTGGTCCCTGAAGCATCCCGCGCTACCGCGCTCCAGTTCTGTATCTGGTTGCGTTTCAGCCCAAATAATCAAACTGCATCAGTACCAACTCCTGCTTCGGTATCCAGAAGAGTGTTCGCCGTGGTTACGATCCGAGATTTGGTTTGAAAGAGGGAATCAATAAAACGCTGGATTGGTATGAGAACAATCTTTGACGTGGGCGTTCTCCTCGTACGACAGAAGTATTAACTGGCCGAGTTCCTGGATTTGAAACATATGCTGATACTTGACGCCTGTCAGTATCCCACCCGTTGATTTGCATGGATTCCGGTTTGAGACTGATCTCAGGGGGCACCGGCTTCCGCCGAAAGACCCAAACGAGCCCGTCTGCGTATACGAGTTGAAAGTCGGGCCAAAAGGGCTTCATTACGGGATTTTCTTTGGCAATGCTTAAATCGGGGTAATAGATGAATATCCACTTCACGTTTTGAAAGTCCAGCCATTTCACCCACATCTCATCATTCGGCCATCTGAACGTTGGCACTCTATTTTGGTATAGCGCTCCCCTTAGGTCTATTACCTCCGGCTGAAAGTAGTAGTTCATCCAGGACGCATGAAAAACGCAAACCTTATCGTCTTTAGCTGCATGTTTGTTTACGTACCGAACCCCACCGTAGGCGCCCAGTATTGATAGATATGCCTCTCGATCATCTGGGGTTACTGGCGGCAATCCTCTGGCGCTCAACCCCGGGTAGAATCCGAGACCACCCCATATCACGATTAGAACGCCCCCGGCCATCCAGGCTGCCCGGTGAAAAGCAGGTAGCTTCCAGATTTTTCCTAATATCCATTGAATGCTCTCAGACAAAGCTAGTGCCACAAGAGGAAGTGCGGGCAACCAGTATCGAAAGGCTTGAGCATAAAAGAACCAGAAGACCGTAAAAGCCAAAGCCCATAAAGTCCACCAGCGAACTGAGCGATTAAATATAGAGACTATCCAAGCTAGCGGCCAGACGATAATCAACGGTGACAGAGCCAGATTCAGATCTGGGAAAAAGCGCTCTGGATGATAGACCCAGTCAACCGGCAACATTACAAAAGTCCTTACAGACCTGGCTTGGGCGCCGTGTTGCATAAATCCATCTACACTACTAACTATCCAGGGAGCGGCCCAACGGCCTTGACTGTACTCCGGAAACATGGGCCAAACTGGATTGCCCGTTTGATAACCAATGAACGCGTTCCAGGGCATAGCAATCAAAACAACAATTCCCGCTCCCAAGACAAGCGATCTCAGATTAAAATTGGATTGCACCCGCCCGGCATCTTTAAATTCGGTACCAGTACCGGTCTTACGCGAGAGGAATCGCGACCTGATAAACGAGGTGACTACTATTAAGAAACCAACCCAGCAGGTGATACCCAGAAAGAATAGACCAGTCAGCTTTGTGCCCGCGGCCATGCTAAGAAGTGCCAGGCTCAGATACCACCAATAGGAATCTCTGCAATCCCAAAATATGCGCAAGGAGTAGATTCCCAAGAAGACAAAGCACGTGAGGCCGATGTCTATGTAGGCAGACGAGCTGAGCCACAACACCGTGGGATGAGTAAGCCAGAAAGCCGCCGCCGCAAAACCGAGAGCCCGCTGATTTTGTCTGGCGCCCCATGAGTACAGCCCTAAAGCGGTAAGCATCAGGAAGGTGTGCTGGATCATCTGGGCGAGAATGTCATCCTTGAGGGCCAGCGCCCAAACAAAGAGCATATGGCCCAAAATGGGCAGCACTGGCTGGGGAATTCCTGGCACAACAACCAATCGATGTTGTGTCAAATACTCGCGCGCTAAAACCAGGTGATTCGAGATCGCATCCCACTGGACAGGAGGATACTGAGTCGATAGAAGCAAAAGGGCCCAATAACAAAGCGCTATGACTATCAAAGAAAGCCAGACACCATTAAGTACGCTGCAGTACCGTTTCCAACGCCCGCTGCCGCAATTTTCTCTCAACTGCGCCGGCGCGCCTCGGAGATACCGCTTCTGTGAATAGAGGAGGTGAAGAACTGTTGCCAAGGCGCCTAACAGGGTCAAAACGAGTATTACTGTTGGGTAGAGGATGCCGATAAGACCCATTACGAAAAGCGCAAGGGAACAGAGACCCAATCCCAAAGTGACGGTGAATACTAATCTCTCTATTAAGCTCTGAAACTTCAACTTCCGAAGGAACAAATTACCGGCCCCGAAAGACGCCAAAAGCATTAAGAGCCAGGCTCCGAGATGAATGATTGCCCACAGCACATACTCAGTGATTTTCATAGTGCCTTCAGCGTTCAGCGCTTCTCTCGCTTATCGATGTGAGCCAGCAGGAGGTAACCTTAATACTCGTCGACCGCTTCCTTGACCTGCTCAGGAATTTCCGTCCTGCGTTCCGAACGTCGAGTCTTTTCGTCGTCCAATCAACACCATGAAGTCGCTGGAAAGCATCCCGGAATCTACCAACGCATCTTCAACTTCCAAAATGGCACGCAGATAACGAACAGCCTCATCATCATCCGGGAGAAAGTTGTGGACAATGCCGTTGTAGAGCAGGTGCTGGATGGTTCCACCCAACCGGCGCAGTTCTACCACTTCAAAGTGTTGCTGGAACAGAGGAAATATTTCCGACGAGCGGATGGATTCGAAGGGCGAAGCCGCGACGACATCTTCTACGGTTGGCCTTCCTTCCATAAACTTGACAGCGTCCCAACGCAACCGCCGCAGCCTTTCAGGTATCAGCGACATCAGGGACCTTACCAAATCAATCTGCTGGTCGGTCCACTGAAACTGTGTGGGCCCAACAAATTCTTCGAGAATAAACAGACCGCGCGGGGTCAGAGCCTGATGGACCTGCTGCATTATGTGCTCGAGCTCGAGGAAGTGATGGAAGCTATGAGATGAGAAGATCAGGTCGTAGTTTTCGGCCGTGAGCGTCGCGGTGTTGCTGTCTGCTACTCTAAACTCTCCGGGAATTCCACTCTCCCGACGGCGCCTCTCACCTTTCGCAACGCGATCTTCGCTGACGTCCAGTCCTTCGACGTATCTTGACGCACCCTGTTTAAAAGCGGAGAGGCTTCTACCGCCACTCCCACAACCCAGATCGAGACTCTTTTCAGCAGGACCTCCAAGCGCTTTGCTCACCCAGCGCTCCCAGGGAAGGCCCTCAACCAGTGCACGCTTTCGATAGTGTTCCCCAATTAGGGGATGATCGAGCCAGGCGTTCCACTGCCCCGACGCTTCCACCGTCAGGTGGTCTCCCCACTTCTTGCTTTCAGCCGCAATTTTATCGCGATAACTGTCGTCGGTTTTCATTTGCTCCCGTTGGTTCCACACGGAGCTGTACTTAGGACCAGAGCATCTGGTGTTAAAGCAGCCCGGCGCTCTTGATAGCAACGAACATCACGCGCGGATAAGTAGTAGTGAAGTAGTTATAGAAGTGCGCCGAGTAGTCGTGCTGCTCAAAGACCAGATCAAAACCAGACCGCATCAAAGCAAGCAACAGCGACTCTTTCGTCAACCAAAACGACTTAGGATTTGAATATGAAGCCCAGAGCTGTTTTTCACGATCCGCGTTGTCGTCGTACTCAGTGTACCAGCGTCCTTCATAGTTCCAACCGCCCACTTCCGTTTTCTCGAGCCCGCCCAGCATCGTGGCAAATCGATGGTCAATTTGCTTGAAGCTCGCTTCATCGGCAGGAGCGAAATGTGAGTCGATGATTAATACGCCTCTGGTGGCGCCAGCCAACTGGCGCAGCCATTGAACCGGCTCATCGATATGGTAGAGAATACCCAGCGCAAGCACCACGTCGAAAGTTCCGAACCGTTCAACGGTCAAGTCTTTGACATCAGCGCAAAGCAATTCCATCCCTGACAGCCCGAAGTGTTCTTTTAGCAGTGCCGCTTTCTCCAGGTCTGCGGCGCGTGCCTCTATTCCCAGGACAGTTGCGCCTTCTCGGCTGAATGCCATCGCAAACCCACCTTCCAGGCATCCCAGGTCTGCGATGCGCAGCGTAGAAAGCCGGTCACGATAAAGCAGTCTCAGCACCCGTTGAATCGCATGAAGCCGCATGTCCGTCTGTACGAAATCCGGCTCTCCCGGCATGGTAGTGACTTCGTCGCTAAGTCGAACGTTATGCGATGTCCACTTCTGCTTTGCCAGTCGCTCTCGCAAATCTTCATTCGATAAAGGCATCGCCGTCTGCTTTCTTACTTATAAGGTAATAACCACTGCTGCTGTGAGCAGGACAAAACGCTCGCATGTAAGCCAAGCGATAAGAGATCCGGCGTCGTGGTACGGCGATCGCCGGCCAATTGCACGCTTGAATTTTCGATCGATAAGCGTTGCGAGCGGCAATCGATTTGAGCGGTGTGTGTGTGCCAAAAAATCCACGCAAGAGCCCGAGGTCGACGGGTCTCAGGACCGTTGAGCGTAGACGGCAATGTCCAACCAGCCAACGTCCGAATAGCTTATCTCGCAGTTTCAAACTCGGAGTCTACCAGCTGCTCAAACCGTAAGGGTGCATTTTCGTGAGGTATCCATTGAGTCTTCCACTTTGTTTCATACCGTCGGCGATTCTGATTAAAGAGATCGTCGTATTCACCACGTTCAATCAATTTCTTGAAGGCCGCCTGCCCAAAGTGATGTACGAATACATCAGCCGCGCAAATTAGCCGGAGGTTGGCCTTTTTCATCCGCAGTGAATAGTCGTCGTCCTCAAACATTCCAATGCCAAACTGTTCATCCAGCGGTCCAATAAGCTCATAAGTCTCTCGCCGGAAAGCTACGCAGAACATCGCAAGCATATAGATTTCCGCTACTTTGCCATCATTGGCCCACATGTGCTCCTGGGCAAACCGTTCCATGTCGGTCCAATCCTGGTAAGGTACAGCTATTTTGGCTTCGTTCCCGACGAAGTTTGTCACCGGTCCAACCATGCCAATTGAGGGATTCTCCAGGTGGCGCAGCAAGCGACTCAACCAGCCGGAGGGTACAATCGTGTCGTTGTTGAGTAGCACCAGGTAATCGCCTGTGCTCCGCCCAATGCCCTGATTGTTAGCTCGGGCAAAGCCCTCGTTGTTTTGGTTTAGGATCACCTGGATTTGTGGATGCTGCGCGGCCATATAGCGCAGGTACGCGCGTGTTCCGTCAGTAGAGGCATTGTCTACCACGATAACTTCGTAGTTGAGATAATGCGTGTTGCCAAGAACACTTTCGAGGCAAAGCTTGTTAAGCTCAAGGTTGTTATAGGTAACAATGACAATACTCGCGCGCGCCGTGGCTGACGAGAGCTCCTCGACAATACATCGGTAACGCTCAGACCAGGTTTGCCGGCTGGCGAAACTGATTCGACGGGCAACGATGTCTGGATCTACTTCCATCACTGCGCGGTCCAGTTGCGCAACGAAATCATCTCTGTCCCTGGCTATGTACAAAAACTCGCTGCAGGGACTCAGCTCGGGCAGGGCAACGGATACGACGGGTTTCCCCGCGCTCAAATACTCGTACACCTTGACGGGATCGGTAGCCTCGGTAATCGGATTGATCTTAAATGGAATCATGCAAACGTCGAAATGGTAAAGGTACTGAGGCATTGTTTCGTAAGGCTGCAGTCCAAGGAGACGCACATTTGGGAGCGCTTTTAACGCGGAGACGTCAACATCCTTAAGCCCTCCCAGGAGCACAAAAGTGTAGTCAGGGCGCTGGCGGGCAACGTCAATCATGAGCTCCATGTCAAACCACTCGGCGATGGCTCCGTAGTAGCCAATGACCGGGTACTTGAGGTCAGTCAACAACGAGTTGGGCGCGTAGTTTGCGACATAAAACTCATAATCGACCGCGTTGCGCGCAAGTAACATTCTGCGATTGTGTCCTTGCCATTTCTCGTACAGGGTCTGAGCAGTTACGACGAGCAGGTCACATTCCTTCACTAGCTTTAGTTCGCCGTCAAGCAGGGGCCGTTGGATGCCAGGGAAGTTCTCCCATTCGTCCATGCAATCGTAAATCACTCGCCATCCGAAGCGCTCTCGTACTTCCAGCGCCACATCCGTCCAGGAACTCACCATGACGTAGCCGAGCGCTTCATTAATCTTGAAAGTGCGGCGCAACTCTTCGAGAGAATCCATCAATGTTGATTTGTTATCGCCGTCTATCACCTCGCCATAGACGCTAGGCAACCGCTGGGAGGCTAGCTTCACTTCCCATACGTTCTCCTTGATCATCCTCGTTTGTACTCGAGGCGAGGAGTGGTCAGTCAGACTTTGGGTCGTGCTAAGGTAAAACACGCGGTGACCGTGAGCTGCGAACTGCGCCATGATCTGCTGGGGGCGCTGATACCGGAAATCCCAATCAACGATTGAAAAACAAATAACGTCAATGGCGCTTGGTTTTTGGGCGGGAAGCGTTTGCTGTTTTCCTGCTCCGACCAGGATCTTCACGGTGTCGAGCGTGTTCACGCTCGTCAGGGGACGCCCGCCCGATACGTTCTGCAAGTAAAAAACAGTTCCATCAGCGACCGGTTCGAGGGTGGTAAAACTGCCGCTGGCGCCGCCGCGGACGAGCAAATCGCCATCAGGTGCACCCGCTCGAATCTCCACCTCGGTGAAATAGGTAGCGTTCCACCGAAGGGTTGTGCCGCCTAAATGGCTGTCGTCTTTAACGTCAACCGGATTGGGAGTTGCCAGCAGCGAACCAACAGCAACTTTTGTTACCTCAATCGTCAGTGTAGCGAGGGTGTCGCGCGGCGTCAGCGACTGCCCGTCGGATACATTCTGCAAGTACAAGATAGTCCTATCAGCGAAACACTCAGGAGTGGTGGTGGTGCCGCAAGCGGGGCCGCGCGCGAGCAATTGGCCATCGCAGGAGCCCAAACGAAGCTCTACCTCGGTCGCGTGGATAGTGTCCCAGACGACGGTTGTGGCTCCCAAGCGGCTGCCTTCGTAAAGGCGAATCGGATTGGGGATGGCCACCAGCGAACCGGCTGAAAATTTCTTTTGCTTATGCATCACGCTTACCATCAATGTGGCGAGCGTGTTTTTCGCTGTTAGAGGTAAATCTCCGGTGACATTCTGCAGATAGAAGATGGTGCCGTCTGTGACCCATCGGGGAGTGGTGATGCTGCCGCTGGCGACGCCGTGGACCATCAGCTCGCCATCAGGCGCGTTGACCCGAATCTCGATGTCTGTAAACCTTGTAGCATTCCAGGTGAGAGTAGTGGAAGCTAACCCGCTGCCGTCATAGACCGGAACCGGATTGGGATTTGCCTGCAACGAACCCTGCGGCACGAGCTTAACCCGAACCGTCACGCTGTCCAACGTGTTTTCGGTTGTCAGTGGCAAGCCGCCCGTGACGTCCTGTAAATAAAAGACAGTTCCGTCAGACACCCCCTCGGGCGTCGTCACGCTGCCGTTGGGCCCACCATGCGCCAGCAAGCTGCCATCCGGAGCGTCAATTCGTATCTCAATGTCAGTGGCCTTAGCCGCATTCCATGTGAGGGTCACGGCGCCCAATCCGCTCTCGGCGCCTCCCAAAGTCGGGTTGGGAGTTGCGAGTAGCGAGTCACGGAGTTCTTCCGAGCGATCCTCGGCAAAGTGAGTTGACACCTCCTGACTAGTTTCTGAGAGCTGTTCCGACTCAGTCGACACTGCCTGACTAGGTCCTGAGGGCCGTCCAGATTTTAGCGACCGGTAGCGGGACACCAGTCGCCAGGCGCGCGACGTGGTGATGTCATCCAGCCTGGCCTCCGCCGCAGCCAGCAGGCCTTTCGTTCTCTCAAGGGCTTGCTCTTTCTCAACCAGTTGGGCTGAAAGCGTTGCTAGTATCTGCTCTCTTTCGTTCGACAATGAGACCAGCTCCTGTTCCTTCCCGGCCAACTGCCCTTCGTTCCCGGTCAACTGCCATTCCTTCTCGATTAGCTGCCTTTCCTTTCCGCCCAACTCCCGTTCCTTATCGGCCACCTGCCCCCCTAGTCGGCCGATAATCTTTCGGCTGTCTTCATCCTCGACGGTGAATTCTTGCAACAGCCGACTTTGCTCCACCACCCGTCCGGACAAGCTCCTTATTGATTCCCATTGATCCGATGCTATTGCCCTCAGCGATCCTAGTTCCTCCTCTTTTTCAACTATGTCACGCTCGGCAGCAAGCAATTGGTCACTTTTCTCGGCGAGCTGCTCCTCCAGAATGGCGATTCTGTCACGCTCGTTAGCGAGCAGATGGGAAATTGACTGGATGCTGCTTACGAGTTGCTCAGACTGTTTCGTCAGTCCGGCCAGGGCTAGTTGATGCTTTTGATCATTAACCCGCAATTCGTCCTGGAGCCATTTGACCGCTTTGTCTCGTTCGACTATGACACTCTCTTTCTTTGAAAGCTGCTTAGCATTGACCCGCAATTCGTTCTGGACCCATTTGACCGCTTTGTCTCGTTCGACTATGACACTCTCTTGCTCCGAAAGCTGCGCGGAGAGAGGGTCATTGATTTGTTCCTTGTCAGTGAGCTGCTCGGAGAGAGAGTCAATGATGTGTTCCTTGTCAGTGACTTGCCAGGAGAGAGTCTTCAGAGCGTGGTCTCCATTGAGCTGAATGCTCAGGCGCTCGCCAAGCCGGTGAAATAACTCTCTGACAAGAGCCCGTTCGTCGGGCCCAGCCTCGAAAAGTTCGCTTAGCTTCTTTGGATAAGAATCGCCAACCGCCAGTACGCCCAAGCCATGCCCGTGAGTAAACTCAAAGTGTGGGTACCGCAGCTTTAGCTGATCCCAAAGTTTCCACACGCCAAAGTCGTCATGTCGTTCGTTCGTGTCGTGGAAGAGTATCACACCACGGTTGCTCATCTTTCGCAGCCACCCGTCAAAGTCGTGCTTGACCGAGTCATAAGTGTGATAGCCGTCTATGTGTAGGAGATCGATTGTGGCGTCAGCGAAATGACTCAAGGCCTGGTCAAACGTACTCTGGACCAATTTGGAGAAGCCGCCGTATAACGGATCGTGGTGTTGCCTGAGATCATTAAGAATTTCAGGCCCAAAAAAACCGGACTGCTCATCGCCCTTCCAGCTGTCTACCGCACAGCATCGACAATCCAACCCAAGTTGCGCGACGGCTTGGCAAAATGCGCAGTAAGAGACTCCGGAAAACGTTCCCAGCTCGACAATTGTCGCTGGCCTCAAGACGTCAACTAGAAACATCGCGAACGGCACGTGTTCCGCCCACGCGGTAGGAGCAAGCCGCAACGGCGCTTTCAAACATAGGGGGTGATCTAATGGGTTGAGCACGGACGTTCGCAGTCTAACATGTCAGGCAATTGCCGGAAAAGTATCGGCTTCTCGTTTCGAACAAACAGGACCGTCACGTCTGCAATTTTTCATACTCGTTGGGGTTGAACGGCGGTGATGTAAGTTGAGCGAGTTGCTAACCTCGTTAAAAGGGAGGGATATCTTATGAATGAGTAACAGTCGTAACATTAGGAAGATACTTGGCTTCAGCATCCCAAAGTGGCAAAGGTTCGTTATGAAGAATTCACCGATGTCCGGAAGAAGCTCTCAGGCAGGCGCTCAAATCGGTTGGCGTTAAGGTTGCCAGAGAAAATATCGAGACCATATCTAAAAAAAAGAACTTTCTTAGTGCCAGCGGAGGCAGATCAATTAATTTAGAGGATAAGACGAATCACTTTAGAAAGGGAATCGTCGGAGATTACGAAAACTACTTTAACCAACTGCACCGCAGCATCTGCAAATTCTTTATCGGTGACGACTTGATTCGGCTGGGTTATTGAAAGAGACCATTCGTGGTAGCCTAAAAAAAGGACACGGTTGTGATAAAATTCGTCGCCCGAACGGGCTAAATGTTGAGTATCAACGGCTCTTTCAGCGAGAGAGAAGGGACGTTCATGAGTAATTTGATCGTTTCAGCCGAAGGACAGCGACACCAACTTCAACTCATGATGGTCTAGGTCAGTTTTTTAAGATTGGAGAGTTTTCGTATGGCGTTCCGACTGTTTTCTGGTGGCGGGAGCCGGCTACTTTGGTCATTGGCAAGTTCTGTTCGTTTTCTACTGGCGTAGAAATCTTTCTCGGCGGTAACCATCGTGTGGACTGGACAACAACCTATCTCTTCTTGAGCATAAGTCACTGACCTGCGTGACATCGCGCCACCAAAGGAGACGTCATCATAGGTAATGACGTTTGGGTTGGTTGCAAAGCAATGATTCTTTCCGGAGTAACGCTCGGAGACGGGGCTGTGGTTTGGGGGCGGGGCGGTCGTGAGTCGCGACGTACCACCCTACCTGATTGTGGCCGGGAATTCGGCCCGAGTCATACGGATGCGCTTTTCAAGTGACATATTGCAACAATTGCTAAAGGTGCGTTGGTGGGATTGGGAAATTGATCGCATCCGCAACCATATTCCGCAGCTCATCCAACCGGACATTTTGCGATTCCTGGAAGCATGTGATGGGTCTGGGACTGTCCGTGTTAGTTCTGGTATCAGCGAGCTAGGAATCGAAAAGTAAACGATTTGCCGCACGTAGGTGAGGTTGAACCGAGTGGTTTTCTTACAAATTAAAGTATGCCACTTTCAAACAGTTCTTCTCTGAGGACCACCGCAAACAGTAGTGGAAGTGTCGATGCATTAACGCGGGGCCTGTACCTTGATCTACTCATCAGGATATTGGCCAACACGATTTATGAAGACCCTTCGATTCACGCGTCAAATGCAGGCCCCTTTCAACTCGATCTGCGCACTGAAGGCCGTGATTGGCCAGCGACCGCTCACTCGATGATTGGTGTTCGGCGGCTCGAAAGCGTCCGGGACCTCGCACAACGGATCATAGACGATGGAATTCCAGGCGATTTTCTTGAGGCCGGCGTTTGGCGTGGCGGCTGCTGTATCCTGATGCGCGGTATGTTGGCAGCTAACGCGATAGATGATCGCAAGGTTTATGTAGTCGATTCGTTCGAGGGTTTGCCGCCGCCGAGGCCGCACCTATTTCCTCATGATGAAGGGTTAAACTTAGATCGCATTACAGAACTCGCGGTCTCTCTCGAGCAGGTCAAAGCAAACTTTGCCCGTTACGGGTTGCTTGATGATCAGGTCATTTTTGTCAAGGGTTTGTTCCAGGACCAACTCCCGTCTCTAGAGGCGGGCCCATTCTCCTTGCTCAGAATCGACGGAGATCTCTACGAATCTACTATCGTTGTCCTGGAAAACCTTTACTCAAAACTCTCTCCAGGAGGATTCGTAATCGTCGATGATTATGGAGGGATGCCAGCTTGTCAGGCGGCCGTGAAGGACTTTCGCACCAATAACGGCATAGAGGCGCCAGTTCATGAAATCGATTGGACGGGTATTTGGTGGCGAAAGCCTAACGGGGATAGTTGATCAAACTTCCGTTGCCGCCGTCGTCGCTAAAGACGCGATCAGAGCGGGACAAAATTTATGTTGTGGATAGCATGACTGGAGAGCCATCATAGCAGGCCCTCTGTTGTATATCCGAAAGCTCTCAGGGCTTCGACAGCTTGATTCTCGTAAGAGGCGATTTTGCCCCGTTCTAGCGCCCTGCTTCCAACTCGCTCAGCGCGAATCTGGACGGCAAACGTTGGAGGGTCTGTTTCCATCGTGACGCTCAACCCGTTGAGCGTAACTACCGTCACGGCGGGATTCAGTTCCCCCAGAGGGATTCTGTATGACGGCGCCAACATGTGGGTCACAGATTCGGGCAACCTATTCAAGCTGGACTCAAACGGCGACATCATCCAAACCGTAACTGTGGGTACCAGCCCGAGGTTTTTGGTTTTCGACGGCACGAACATCTGGGTCCCCAACTTTTCCTCGAGCACAGTAACGGTGGTTCGAGCATCGACGGGGGCAGTCCTCGCTACGCTGACAGGCAACGGGTTGAATAATCCCTTTACGGCCGCGTTCGACGGAGAGCGCATACTGGTCACGAACAATGGCGGGAACAGCGTCTCGTTGTGGAAGGCGGCCGACCTGACTCCGCTCGGCTCGGTTAGCACCGGTGCATCCACCAATCCACTTGGAGCTTGCAGCGACGGCCTCAACTTCTGGATCGCGTTAAGCGGCTCGAATAAACTCGCGCGGTTCTGAATCCGGGAAAAACTCCACTACTTCCGCTCCGCTGTGGAAGTAGTGGAGGAGCACAAAGACGGTCAAGTAATATGCCTCTCCGTCCTGGGAGCGCAGGCATCCCTGCCTGCCTCTTCCGCTAAGGGGAGCGTTTCTCCGTAGGGATGCTGCCTTCACAGCACTTAGCGCGTCCCGGTTGTGACAGCACAAACCCAGCCTACTAATATGGGGCCGCAGAATATACGATTCTGTACTCAGCGGTCCGTTCTCCAGTACTGATGCAGTTTGAGGCCGGTAGTTCAGAGTTCAGCCTTTAGGCTGCGTGGTTGGTAAAGAAAAACGCAAGCTAAAGCTTGAACTCTGAACTACTGGCCTCAAACTGCATCAGTGCCCGTTCTCCACCGTGGTTGACCCAGAAATAAGCATCGTGAAATGATGCGGCCGTCGGCCTATCTGTGCGGGGAGATACTCCTGACCGCTTCCTCCCAGATCGGTCTTTAAACGGTAAACAGACAATGCGTGCATAGGAATGAGGAGCAGGATGCTCAATTGTGCTCCGGGCGCCATCCTGATCGGTGATGAAACTCATCATCAGTCAACATTTTCATCAACCATCACTTGGGAGGGGAAAACCATGAAGCTAAATAGTCGTTCGACAGTTCGCGCAACGCGGTGATAGCGCTCGGTTTAGTCATCACCGTCGCATCAACACGCGTTCGGGCAGACACCGGAAGCTGCGGAGGAGCAACGACCACTCTGCCGTTCACTGATGTGATGGGCAATCTTTTCTTCTGCCAGATAGCCGAAGCGTTCTTTTCAGGGCTTACAAGCGGCACATCCGCGACCACCTACAGCCCTGCAGCCAACGTGACGCGAGAGCAGATTGCGGCGTTCATCACCCGCACGATGGATCAGTCGCTGAAGCGGGGCAGCAGGCGGGCGGCGCTCAAGCAATTTTGGACTCCGACATCTGCCGACGGCCTCGGGTTGACCACGGTTGGAAACTTTCCACGATTAGTCGAATCAGACGGGGCAGATCTCTGGGTGGCGAATGAGGGTAGCGGCACAGTTTCCCGCGTGCGAGCGAGTGACGGGAAACTGCTGGAGACCTGGACCGGGGCGACTGGTGCGGTTGGCGTGGTGGCGGCAAAGGGACTGATATTTGTCACTGGGAACACAACCCCCGGCAATCTCTACCAAATCGACCCAACTCAACCGGTGGGTGCAGTCACGACACTGACCAGCTCTCTCGAAGGATCTCCCCAGGGCATCTCTTTCGACGGAGCGCGAATCTGGACGCCAAACATTGAAGGGTCTGTTTCCATTGTGACGCTCAACCCGTTAAGCGTAACTACCGTCACGGCGGGATTCAGTTCCCCCAGAGGGATTCTGTATGACGGCGCCAACATGTGGGTCACAGATTTTGGTGCTGGCAACCTATTCAAGCTGGACTCAAACGGCGCCATCATCCAAACCGTAACTGTGGGTACCGGCCCGTTTGTTCCGGTTTTCGACGGCACGAACATCTGGGTCCCCAATAATTCCTCGAGCACAGTAACGGTGGTTCGCGCATCGACTGGGGCAGTCCTCGCTACGCTGACCGGCAACGGGTTGTTTAATCCCTGGACGGCCGCGTTCGACGGAGAGCGCATACTGGTCACGAACATTAACGGGAACAGCGTCTCGCTGTGGAAGGCGGCCGACCTGACTCCGCTCGGCTCGGTTAGCACCGGCGGGGGTACCGGTCCACTTGGAGCCTGCAGCGACGGCCTCAACTTCTGGATCACGTTAAACGGCACAGGTAAACTCGCGCGGTTCTGAATCTGGGAAATTAAACTCCACTACTTCCGCTCCGCTGTGGAAGTAGTGGAGGAGCACAAAGACGGTCAAGTAATATGCCTCTCCGTCCTGGGAGCGCAGGCATCCCTGCCTGCCTCTTCCGCTAAGGGGAGCGTTTCTCCGTAGGGATGCTGCCTTCACAGCACTTAGCGCGTCCCGGTTGTGACGGAAGCGACTCTACCCGCCGCTCACTGCCGCGCAAGAAACTCGCTGATCTCTTGCGCTAGGTCTTGCGCCGCAAACGTGCCGTACTCCACACTCCGCTCCTCAATACAAATTATTTTGTCAAGAATGTCAGTGAAGATGCTTCTGCCGCTGCAGCATTTCAAGGATTGCGACCAGGCTTTCGGGCTTAGCGACTTTGAAAATCATGGCTTTCTCTTTTCCAAGCTAGAATGACCTCACTGGTGAGCGTACCGGCCACCTTAATTCATCGTAGCGACTAATCAACTACGGTTGTCCGTCTCACTTCAACTGCTTTTAAGATCCGAGTGTTCTCGGGCAAACTAGGGCGGCAAAACTGCGACTCGTCGGAGGTTCGGCCACTTGAGCTACTCGGTCACTATCTACTCTCCAGATACGCACCTCGTTTACGAGGCGAAAACACCCGATCGCGTGGGCGTTGGGGGAGGCCTGACCGCTCGGATTCGTTTGGCCCAGGCGCTCGCTGCAATTGGAAACAAGATGACAGTCGTTGCCAACGTACCTCGGACTCACATGTATCGTGGTGTGCTGCACAAGCCGTTGTCTGAAGTCAGGAGAATTGATAGTGACATTCTGATCCTCAACACTTCAGGAGGGGCCCTCGACTTGAGTCCTGTGTCGGAACTGGAAATCCGCGCGCGTTTGACGCAGGTTTGGGTGCAGGGGACCATCCCTGTAAAGGCATTGGACCAGGTGGATTTCGATTACCTTGTCGCCCCGAGCAATTTTGTGCGGGAGGTGGTTCAGCAGGAATGGCGGGTGCATCCGGATCGCCTTTGTGTTATCTACAACGGTTATCAAACCATCAACCGGCGCATTGCTTTGCGAGCGATGTCTAGACGAGATCCCTTCCGCATGGTTTACTCCAGCCACCCTTCAAAGGGGCTGGAGGCTGCGGTTGGTGTGCTGCGCCTGTTGCGGTCAGAAGATTCCCGATTCGAGCTACACGTTTACGGAGGAAACGGTTTGTGGGGAGGCGAACAGCAGGCCATGGCGCCGGAATCGGGAGTGTTCGATCACGGGCTCACCGGACAGCAAAGCCTGGCTCGTGAGTCGCTAAAGAGTAGCTTTGCCATCAACCTGCAAACACGGCCTGAGCCTTTTGGGATCGTAGTGGTGGAAGCGATGGCGTACGGAAATATCGTTGTAGCCAGCCCGGTCGGTGCATACGAGGAGATAGTGCACCACGGTTATGACGGTTTCCTTGTGCCGGGCGACCATCTTGCGGGCGATACACTTGAACGCGCTGCAAGCTTGATTCTCCAGCTGGCGCGCAACGACTCATTTGCCGAGTACATACGCCGAAACGCTATCTGTGCGCCATTGAGCTGGGATGTGTTAGCTCAAGCTTGGCAGGGCCAGTGGGAGTGGGCGCTCTCGGGGAGGGAGCGGGTAGAAGATAACGCATTCCTTGGTTCGTGTTCAGAGTGCTCAGGTCCGCAGCTGGCGTTGGCGGACGGCTATCACTGCACAGACTGTGGGCGGTACAACAGGGCCCTTCCCAGTTCTTCATAAAGAACATACAAGTTGAATTTTCATCCCATGCTAAGGCTCTATGAACTTGCGTTGCGACGTTATAGTGCCGACGGCACTATTGCGAGACGTTCGTCGTCCACTCGGGTGCTGGAGTGGTCCATCAAAAAGGCAGTATTGCTGCTTATGCGCTGGCAGCGTATGACATTTCCTGAACGAGGAATCGGGGGATGGTGGTGGACCTGGAGGTGGCGGCTTGAAATCCTGATGGGATGGTATGAGTACGAATCTGTTGAATGGTCTCGTAAGTTGATTAGGCCTGGGATGACGGTCGTTGATATTGGCGCGCACGTAGGGTACTACACCCGCTTGTTCTCGAGACTCGTAGGCCCATCAGGCACTGTCCTTGCGTTTGAAAGCCACCCGGAAAACTTTGCAGTCCTGAGAAAGAATGTAAGTGGCCGGAAGCATCGCAACGTAAAGCTCTTTGACGTGGCGCTAGCCGATCAGGTAGGAAGCGTACCGCTCTACGTTTCTCCCGGTTCAACCAATCATAGTTTGCTGGAAGGCTTCACCCAGGCCCAAGAGGTGATTGAAGTGAAGGGCACGACGCTCGACACCGTATTATCAGAGGTAGGAATCGATCGGATCGACTTTGTGAAAATCGACGTTGAAGGCGCCGAGCCTTTAGTCCTGGCCGGAATGCAACAGACTATTTCGCGGTCCTCAGATATGAATCTGCTCATTGAATATAATCCAAAGGCATTAGCTTGCGGCGGCGTGGAACCAAAAGAGATGGTCGAAGTGCTGCAGAAGGCCGGCTTCCAGGTGGGGGTCATTCGGCCTGATGGCGTTTTGAACAATATTGCCGATGGAATTCAAAGTGATTACGTAAACTTACTCTGCCGGAAACAGTAGTCCACGATTAACGATCCTTTGAACTGTCTTGCATTAGAAGGGCAACGGGGTCTTCGAGTAGTTTCTTACTCTCGACGATATAAGACATTCCGGCCCAACCAAACTGAACGTACGGCACGAGTCTCCAGTCCTGACTAGCCGCAAACACTTCTACGCTCGCGCGCCGCGCACCCGAGACCTGAGTGCTCGAATAACAGTAATAGTCATCGAGAGCCAGGATCATCCCGTGCTTCAATCGTGGCTTCAGGAAGCGGAACACCGTCGAAATGGAACTGTATAGGTCACAATCGACGAACGCTAACGCGATATCGGCAGGCGCCCAAGACAAAGAATCACCTGCGAGACTGACCTCATAAAACCCTTCCACAGTCTCGTATTCGTTTCGGGGAATCTTATTATTCGCGCATATCGTGTGAAACTGTTCCAACGTCGTGCAAAGCGTACCCTCACGCCATGCAGGATGTTCATCTTCGGGGAGCATCGATCCAGGAAGGCCCTGAAAGGAGTCGAAAGCCCACAGACGCCGCTTTGAAACCGATACGTTTGCGTTCTCTGTTAAATGCTTTGCAGCCTTCGTCGATTCCTCGTATGCAAGTTTGAATGTTGTTCCGGTGTGGCAACCGAACTCTGCGTAGTCGCCGGTTATTCCGTTAAAACCCAGCGCGAGGAAAGCCCGTCGAAAAAACTCCCTCCGATCCGAAGCGTACCGGTCCTCAGTTGTAGATGCTCTTGGGTCCACGTTCTGCATCAGCTGGGAAAGGCTAATCTAACACAGCGTGGTTCGCATTGTCTTTTTCGACTCGAGACGGCTACTACGGCGGAATCGGCAGACTGAACGCCCTCTGCAGGAATATACCCATCTGGGCGCGAGTCACATTGTTGTTTGGACAGTAGTTCCCGCCTCCGCAACCGGCCGTGATTGCGAGTTCGGCCATGCGCTCGATGAAACCATCTGCAAACGAGCCAACTGGAACATCGAAAAACACGCCGGTCGTTGGATTAACCGGTGTCTCACCCATCGCCCTGATGATGAAAATCGACATCTGGGCGCGAGTGACATTGTTGTTTGGACAGTAGTTCCCGCCTCCGCAACCGGCCGTGATTCCGAGTTCGGCCATGCGCTCGATGAAACCATCTGCAAACGAGCCAACTGGAACATCGAAAAACACGCCGGTCGCCGGAGTGACAGGCGTCTGACCCATTCCTCTGATCAGGAAGATTGACATCTGCGCCCGAGTGACGTTGTTGTTAGGGCAGTAATTGCCGCCGCCACATCCGGCAGTGATCCCGGCGTTTGACAGCGCCTGAATATGGCGTCTCGCGAAATTGTCGCCGGCAACATCAAGGAAGAACGACATTGGTGCGGACGGACCACCGGAATTTTCTGGAATGGCGTCGGCGATCGCAAAGTGCGAATTTTGGTTAGAGCCCGGGTTGTCCGTTGGCGGGCCGCCGAAGTCATTAGTGCTAGCGTCAAGTCTCTTAAGAGAGCGAGCGCCCGCGGTGGACAAAGCTGGTGTGGGCAACCCGCCGCCTTCTGTGTCACCGGTGAAGCTACCGTAGGAAAGACACAAGCTCACCGCCACTGCGCTAAGGTCGTCAGTATTCTTGAAACAGACCTTCCCACTGCCCGGTTGTAACAGACCACTTGGGATTATGAAATCAGGTACTGGGGCGCCTGGGAGATTTGCAAATGCTTGAGTGGCAAACAGGACCGACCTGTTTGTGCCCCCAGGCGGATTACCCGGTACGATGAACTCACCGGTCTGATTATCAGCGGCGTCGAAGAAGACGAGCTTGACGCGATTGCTCCAAAGACTTTGCGTGGCATCACTCATTCTGGTTTCGACAAACTGAGCGGCGGCGTTGTTATTAGCCCCGGTCATAATCTGCCGAATCTGGACCAGGTGATTGTCGCCCGCGACGAACGTAGGATCGTTCGACGTATTGTTGCCCGCGTTCATATCCCCGGCGGTTGACCCACTCGCCGTGTTAATTACACTCGGCGCTGCGTCGGCGGCCACGCTTACAACAATGTCTATGGGCTCGTTGGTCCCGACAGGTATCGAACCGGCATGAGTACAGGTGACGATTTGGCCCACTGCCGAGCAGGTCCATCCAGTGCCCGTGCCCGACACAAAACCGAGCCCGGTGGGCAAAGTGTCAGTCACCGTGGTGGTCCCTGTCGTGGCCACTGACCCGTTGTTCAGCACGTTTATGGTGTACAGCCCATTTGTGCCCACCACAAAGTTCCCCACGTGACTCTTGGTGATCGCGAGATCGGGCCCATTAATCGAGAGCGTTAGGGTGTAGTTAAACGTGGTCGACCCACAGCATGAAGTTGCTTCTATGGTGAAGGTCCCGGTTGAGGGTAGTGTGAAGAAGCCTCCAGAGGCGGCATTGAACGGAATGCAGGAGTTGAGTCCATCACAGTCGTCGTTCGAAGCGGCAGTTGTGCCGTTCGGATTGACCAGAATGAGTAAGGGGTCAGCAGTTGGCCCGTTCATCCTAATTGCGACCTGCTGGCCGGCAGTGCCGGAAAAGCTGAACAGATCGGCAAGCCTCCCAACGCGATGAGGGGCCTCACAGTCCGTGTTGCTCAACGCGCCCACTATAGTCTGGCCAAATGTGATAGGCGTGACTGAACAAACTGGCGTGATATTAGTAGGATTGCTTGAGCTGTTATTTGCTGAGTTAGCATCGCCGGAGGTCGACACAGTTGCCGTGTTAGTAACACTGGACGGCGCTGCGTTATCAACAGCTACTGTTAGGGTAATGCTGGTGCTTCCGAATACGGCAATAGAATTGGCGTTAGTGCACGTCACATCCTGGCCAACCGCCGAACAAGACCAACCAGTGCCCGTGCCCGATACGAAGCCCAGGCCCACAGGAAGCGGATCGGTCACAGTAGTTGTGCTGGAAGTGGCCGCAGTCCCAACATTCTGTACCGAGATGGTATAGGTCCTGTTGCTTCCACGAACAAAGTTTCCGGTGTGCGACTTGTTAATAGAAAGATCAGGCGCCGGATTCACTATCGTTGTAGGATTGCTCGAGCTGTTATTGGCCGAATTGGAATCACCAGAGTTGGATACAGTAGCGGTGTTGGTCACGTCCGATGGCGCGGCGTTATCAACAGCTACCGTCAGAGTAAAACTTCTGGTGACAAATGAACCAATAGCATTGGGGTTCGTGCACGTCACATCCTGACTAACCGCTGAACAGGACCAGCCGCTGCCGATGCCTGATACGAAGCCCAGCCCCGCCGGAAGGGTATCAGTCACTGTAGTCGTGCCGGAACTCGCAAAGTTGCCGATGTTCTGTACTGCGATATTGTAGTTCCCGTTATTCCCGCGGAGAAAATTTCCGCTGTGAGTTTTGTTGATAGATAGATCGACGACTGGGGTCACTATTGTTGTCGGATTGCTTGAACTATTGTTTGCTGCGTTACCGTCGCTAGAGTTCGACAGAGTCGCAGTATTGGTCACATTGGAGGGCGCTGCATTATCGACAGCTACTGTCAGAGTAAAGCTGGTGCTTCCGAAGACGGCAATAGAATTGGCGTTAGTGCACGTCACATCCGGGCCAACCGCCGAACAAGACCAACCAGTGCCTGTGCCTGACACGAAGCCCAGGCCCGCAGGAAGCGTATCAGTCACTGTAGTCGTGCCGGAACTCGCAAGGGTGCCGATATTCTGTACGAAGATGTTGTAGTTGCCGTTGGTTCCACGGAAAAAATTTCCGCTGTGAGTCTTGCTTATAGACAGATCAGCCACCGCTATCGTTGTAGGATTGCTTGAGCTGTTATTGGACGGGTTATGCTCACCGGGGTTAGACACAGTAGCTGTGTTGGTTACATTGGTGCCGCCGGCAGTGGTGACACCCACAGTTAGGGTGATGATGCTGCTGGCTCCGACGGCCAGGGGATCCGGGTTCGTGCATGTGACGGCCTGGCCGATGGCCGAGCAGGACCATCCTGTGCCTGTACCAGAAACAAAACTCAAGCCGGTGGGCAATGTATCGGCCACCGTTATTGTTCCGGAAGTTGCAGTCGATCCGATGCCGACGTTTTGCACGGTAATCGTGTAGACGCCGTTTACTCCAGGAGTGAAATTTCCCGAGTGCGTCTTGATGATGGAAAGATCAGGCGAGAAACCTTTGGAGACACCGGAGGTGTTTTGTGGCGCTGCGTCAACAAGAGCGAAGTGCGAGTTGGTATTTGAGCCAAAGACACCCGCAAAGGCATTAAGTCGCATCAGGCTCTGGCCGCCCGTTATTGGCAAGGCCGGCGCCGGGCTGCCCCCACCTTCAGTATCGCCCGTGAAACTGCCATAAGACAGACAAAGGTTTATAGGGAAGAAGTCTCCAGGGTCGCCCTCCGGGCTGGGGCTTTTGAAGCACACCTTCCCATTGTCTGGTTGGAGCAGGCCGGCGGGGATGATGAAGTTAGGGACCGGGGCGCCAGGGAGATTCGCAAATGCCTGGGTCGCGAAAAGAACCGAAAAATTAGTACCGCCAGGTGGATTACTCGTGATAAGGAACCGGCCAGTCTCAACGCCGGATGCGTTAAAAAACACCAGCATTGTGTGGTTGCCCCAATCGTTCTGAGAGGAATCGCTCATCCTGATCTCAACAAACTGAATTGTTGAGTCGCCATTGAGACCGGCCATCACCTGCCTTATCTGAGTATTGTGATTTGTCGCGTTAGCTGCGGACGCGAGAAAAAGCGCGGTGAGGAGAAAGCTCCCAAGCACCATTAACCCGATTCGTAATTTTATCTTCATGGTCAATCCTCTTACGGGCAGCCGCGCATCCGCGCACTTCGTTCTGAGACGGTTTGGGTCCCTATTCTCAAGGCAACGGCAAGTTAAACGCTCTGGCAATAAATATAGCCGACTGTGCCCGGGTAACCGGCGCATTGGGGCAAAACTGGCCTCCACCGCAACCCGAAGTAATTCCGAGTTGAGCCATCCTTTCGATGAATCCAGCCAACGGATGTCCGGGAGGCACATCGCTAAAGAGCCCGCTCGGCGAGGCCACCGGCGTCTCGCCCATAGCTTTTATTATAAACACCGCCATATGCTCGCGAGTAACCGGATTATTCGGACAAAAGTTGCCGCTGCCGCATCCCGACGTGATCCCGCGTTCGGCCAACCTTTCGATAAATCCCGCCCCAAAAGATGTCGAACTAACGTCTCCAAATACCCCTCTCGGCGGCACGTCGAGCAGACCGAGTGCCCTAACCAACAAGATTGCCGCCTGAGCTCTGGTTACAACCCCATCAGGGCAGAAATTAACGGGGTTTGTAGAACACCCCGAAGTAACGCCGGCGTTGAAAATCCCTTCTATGAACCGAAAGGCAAAATGATCGGCGGGCACATCGGCGAATGTGGGCATTCCTGAGGTTCCCACCCCAAACAGCGCTGCGCCTGCGTCGCCGGCGTCGGTCTTGAATTCCAGGTTTGCGACTTTTAAACCAACCGTTGACGGATCAAAGGCGATCGCAATCTGGCGGCTATCACCAGCAGCCAACGGCGACGTCAAGGGACTGCCGACGAGCACGAACTGGGAATCACTCGGACCGCCGGCCATACCAATGCCGGTAAAATTCAAAGGCACAGCACCATTGTTGGTTATTGTGACGTTCATAGATATCGTTGATCCCGCCGATACCGCTGTCGGGCCAAACGCTATGAACCGAGGCGAGACGCTGAAGGAGAACTCTTTCAACGAGTTCAGGAAAGATGTTACGTCGTCAATATTAGTCTGGGTTAGACTCAGCCCGCCTACCAAAAGGGCGCTCGGCGACTGACCGAACTGAGAAGTATCGTAAAAGGCGACGGCGTCTCTAAGCGTTGCTACTGAATTATCGTGAAAGAAGGGCGCTGTTTGACCAATGCCAAACAGCGGAGGCGTGCTGAACTCTCGCAGCCCCCCCGCCTCTTGGGCAAGCGGTCCGCCTCCAGGATTGTTGGGGTCGTTTGCAATGTTTATGGCAAGGTTCACCACGCCGGTAGCGAACCCTTGATTTCCGCCTCCCAGCGCCGCGATCGCTGTCGAGAGGACCGGACCGTTGTGACACTGGGAACACTTGGCAGTTCCAAAAAACAGGTCGCCTCCCCGTCGCTGCTGATTCGTAGTCACGAATCGCTCCAGGGCGAAGTTCTGATCTGCAGGAAAGAAGATGGAGAGCATGAATGCTTCCAGTGCTTCCTGCTCGGCTGTGGTTGGTAGCCTGAAGTCCACACCTTCGACACGATTCATGGTCTTTGGAAAATGCTGTTTGACCGCTCCTACTGAGAATTCCCGCAAGTTCGGGATTTCTCCGCTTAAGCCATAGGGTGCTGTTAAAGCTATGTTAAGAAGGTGCGGCGAGCCCCGGAAGACATTTGGATTGCTGAATCCATCGATGTTTTCCAGTATCAATCCGCGAGGTCCCCTCATAAGAGGAGGATGCTCCAAAGCTGCAAGACTTGAGTTGAACTCTGCGACAAACAAGAGGTCAGTGGATGGGACCGAGGCGATGATTGTCGGAGACAGACCAAAGCTGTCGTTTTGCGCGTGGCATGTGCCACAGGTTCTTCCGTTTCCGTCGAACGTCTCTTCAAAAAAAAGATTTCGCCCCTCAGCGATTAGTGCCGCGTTGTCGGGAACGGAGTTAGCTTTGGAAGATTGTGAATGGATGAAGCTAACAAGAATCAGCAGCAATAGGCCTAAGACCACTGCTAATTTTCCACGGGGGAACATGGATTACTCCTTCTGTTTCTATTCGATATTTACTCGGACGTGGGCCGAGGGGTAATAGTGGGATCCTGCATGCGGCTTACGCAGGACACAAAACAGCAAAATTAAGGCATCGAACGAGGAGTAATATCTCAAGATTCAGGTGACAATCAGCCTACTTCAGGGTCAAAGGGAGTAGGTTTTAGGGCTGAGGTCAATTTCTGGTTACCCCGGTAGCGATGCGCGGACTTTACCGTCGTTCGCAATTGCTGTCAACTACAGAATGAGGGTTGGAAGACCCTAAGTGGTAATGTCATAGAATTCAGGGATCTGACTCCATGAATATGCCTGTACAAATTTTCATCACCCAATGACTATGTCGGTCGGCACCAAACGTTTCATTCAAGAATTCTCTTCACTTCACCGGGCGTTTAACCGCCTTGATCATTGTCGGGCGGCTTTCCGGGATTCGTGGGTTTTATGAAAGAGCAGATCGCGTTCTGCGCAAGTTGACGAACTACTCGGCTCGAATGGTTGATTACTGGTAGCACCGATAATGTTTGGCCCAAATCAATTAGTTGACGATTCAAAGGTTAGATCTATTTTGGCTGTCTGTGCGCCCGTACACTTAGGGGAAACGCCCGATGTCAGCGTTCACAAAACCGCGCACGGCCAGGTGACCTAGTATCACCCTGGCGTTAGCTTCAGCGCTGTGCGATACCGTGTCAAGAGTAATGTCCGGACTGACGGGTGCCTGGTAAGGATCATCAATGCCGGTGAAGTGCTCGATCTTTCCGCGCCGCGCCTGGGCGTAAATGCCTTTGGTATCTCGCCCTTCACATGTTTCCAACGGCGTGTCGACAAATACTTCAATGAAGCGGTCTGCTCCAATCATATTCAGCACATCATTTCGGGTGGCGCGATACGGGCTTACTGCGGCACAGATGGCAACGCCTCCATGCCGCACCAGTTCAGAAGCGACAAACCCGATGCGCCTGATGTTTGTATCGCGATCTTCCTTGCTGAATCCGAGTCCTTTAGAAAGGTTGGTGCGCACTACGTCTCCATCAAGCAATGTTACCTGGCGACCATGTTCCAGCAACAACTCGGTCAATATTTCAGCGGTCGTTGATTTACCAGCCCCGCTTAATCCGGTAAACCAAACGCAGACGCCTTGCCGGTGACGCGGTGGATA
This sequence comes from Acidobacteriota bacterium, assembly GCA_038040525.1. GTDB lineage: Bacteria > Acidobacteriota > Blastocatellia > Pyrinomonadales > Pyrinomonadaceae > PSRF01. The sequence continues at coordinate 37,255 of JBBPIC010000037.1, forward strand.
AGCCTCTTTCAGAATTTGAGCTACTTCGGAACGAGTAAACCATTCGGGCAGTTCTCGTCCCTGGTTTAAATATTCTTCCCGAACCTGCGCGCCGGAAAGAGTGATTCCATTGGCAGCCCTGGACGCCTCTTCATAACGATCACTTTCCGGGAGATAGACCAGTTCCTGAAATGGTTGGACCTTTACGCCTAATTCTTCGCTGAATTGCTCAACCAAATGCTGTGCATCGTAGGGTCCATAAAAAGGACGGTCGGTCGAATCAGTGCCCGGGCTGGCGTGGTCGCGGCCCACGATGAGATGGTTCGCACCGTAGTTGCGTCGTATCAGTGCATGCCATAGTGCTTCTCTTGGGCCCGCCAGACGCATGGCCAGCGGCAAAAGCGCGAGTAAGATTCGTTCTGGATCGTAGTAACGTTCGGCGAGGACCTTATAAGTACGCACACGCGTGAAATGATCTACGTCGCCCGGCTTCGTCAACCCAACCACCGGGTGGAGCAGTAATACGCCATCCACCTGGGCCATCGCTCGCTTCGTCAACTCCTCATGGGCTCGATGGAGAGGGTTGCGCGTTTGGAATGCAACGACGTTTTCACGCTCCATGCGTTCCAGCCTCGTCCTTACTTCAGCCGGGGTAAGACGCAAATCTTCAAAATCGTAATATCGCGGAAGTTGCAGAACCTGTAGACGTCCAGAAATATTGAGTTGCCCCCAGCGATGCATTTCCGACACCAGAGGGTGCTTCGGGTCTTCCGTACCGAAAACCTTGCGGGCTGACTCAGCCGCGTCCCACTCATAAATCTCTTCGACGGTCAAAATCGCCAACAGCTCATTCTTTGAACTACGAAGCGCAATGTCACGATCAAGTCGAAGATCCGGGGATGGACTCACCGGCAGAGTGACTGGAATCGGAAAGAGATGCCCGCTAGTCAACCGCATCTCATCAAGTATTCGCTGATGGTCTAACTCGCAGACGAAACGGTCGAGGGGAGAGAATGCGCCAGTGGCGAGCAACTGCAGATCGCAGACAGATCGCTCAGAGATCTGAACCGAAGCGAGCCGACTAGCATAGGCTTTCAGGGCCTCTAAATCCTGGGCTGCGACCATGAGGTCGACCAGATGACCGCCGTAAGCTGGTATAAGCAAAGTGGAATTCAAATTGATCAACCGGATACACCCACGCTTTCATGAAAACTGCTGGCTTGCCGGGCAGAGAGAAACCTCCTGCCGCTAATCATCGAATTAATCAGGGACCATCGGTCAGTCGGGAGTTGCGCGAGATGATCCGGTCGTCATTGAACCAGCAAGAGATTCAATTCGTCCTGGAGCCATTTGATCGCTTTGTCACGTTCGACGATGATACTTTCTTTCG
>JBBPIC010000037.1:38723-67673 GCA_038040525.1 Acidobacteriota bacterium
ACACCAATTCGTCCTGGAGCCATTTGATCGATTTGTCACGTTCGACGATGATACTTTCTTTCGACACCAATTCGTCCTGGAGCCATTTGATCGATTTGTCACGTTCGACGATGATACTCTCTTTCGTCACCAATTCGTCCTGAAGCCATTTGATCGATTTGTCACGTTCGACGATGATGCTTTCTTTCTTCGCCAATTCGTCCTGGAGCCATTTGATCGATTTGTCTCGTTCGACAATGACACTTTCTTTCTCCGCTAGTTCGGCGGAGACCGAGTTGATCATTTTTCCCCGATCATTTACCAGGCTGATCGCATTCCTGGCGGCGAGACGCACCTGTTCGGGTCCCAGCGTAAATCGAGATTCAGTTTCGCCTTGTAACCAGTCGAGCATGCAGAGGTTATTCTCCCTCGCCGAAACTGCTAACTCCCTGGTTGCCAAAAGCAGTCGCTCTCGTAGATCAGCGCTATCCCTGCGAGCTTGTATTATTCTCTCAACCAGTTTGCTTGCCTCCAGGGCGTCAATCGCAACAGCAAACTCCTCGCATTTCAACTGCTTCATAACGCTTTCAATCTTAGGATCGTATGCCAGCGCCACCGTGGGCACGCCAGCATTGGCTGCGAATATGATCGAATGTAAACGCATTCCTAAAACGACGTCGCATTGCGCCAGCAATCCCGCCTTTTCCTGGACTGTGTAGTTTCCGGTCAAAACGATCGCCCGCTCCTGGTGTCGCATATAGCTCCGAATCATGAGTGAGACGAAATAGTCATTGGTGAGATCTGATTCCAGGCACTGAAATGGAAGAAACATGACTGTTGCCTCTTGCCGCTCAATGAGATCATCAAGCGCAGCAGCAACCTCACCTCCCCACTGCTCCACGGAAGCCCCGATATGCCATTCTCTCGGTGTTACTCCGATGAGAAGCTGGCTCGAAGGGGCCAGCCCGTTCGCCTGAAGGATGACTTCCGCCTGATCAGACGGTATCGGCAATACTCGAAATGCGTGATCCGCGCTCACCTTCACATGGTCGGGGTCAACCCCCGCAGAAACCAGCAGCTCTTTTGACTCTTGATCGCGCACGCTTGCCTGGGAGGCCTGCTCAAATGCCATGCGAGTATATTTACGACCTGCCTCTGATAGCAGCGGACCAACCCCGACAGCGCTAATGACCAGCGGTTTCTCCAGCAAAGCAGCAAGCAACACGAGGCTGTGGTAGTAGGCAATTCCCGTATGCTGGTTAGTGAGCGAGAGATCCGGATCGCATCCCCAGTAATCATGGAAGATACCGCCGCCGCCAAACATCACCGCACTGCTTGACTCCACTTCGCTTATCAGGCCGCTGATATTTGTGTAGGAAACAGATTTGACGCCGTGGGTAGCCGAGGTTTCTTCGGGTTTGCCGGATGCCACGACTATCTCGAAATCGCCAAGTTTGCTTCTTAGATCCTCCAGCAAGACGCCGAGTATTGCCTCATCTCCCGTGTTGTCGAAGCCGAAGTAGCCGGCAAGTAGGATTTTTTTCGCCCCTGGACCATCAGATTTGGACATACCTATTTCGCTCACTTCGCTGCACCTTTTACCCTCGAATAATCGCCGGATCTGTAATAGAACTCGTCAGCGAGCCCCCGGGTTTCCTTATTCAGAAAAATGAATGGACTCGATTTAGGATTGGCATCAGTGTAAAAGGCATTGTGTGCTAATTCAACACGAGCTGTGGCCATTGCACAAAAAGTCGTTCTTCGACGGAATCCAAGCCCGCAGTAGCGGACGACAGCGTAGAGGCAGGGGTGGAGCATAGCGGAACCCCAGGTTAAGAGTCAGAAGATATGCCAGCCCTCGGAGCGGACGACAGTGATTCCGAGCTGTCGCCGCTACCGCGGGCTGAACAACAGCCGAAAGCAAGCTAAAGCAGGTAAGATGAAGTCGAAATAATCATGGCCTATCGCATAACTATTTATTCCCCTGATCAGCACATACTTTACGAAGGCTCTACGCCAGACCAGACCGGCGTGGGAGGGGGGACAACTGCTCGTCTCCGTTTGGCCCAAGCTCTGGCTCGGCGAGGTCATCGGGTAACAGTCGCGGGCAATGTTCCCCGTCTCCACACTTACCAAGGAGTAACCTTTCAGCCGTTGCTCGAGGTAAAGCACATAGAAGCCGATGTGCTGATCTTGAATAGTACAGGCGGAACGTTAGATCGCAGACGCGTATTAGATCTGAAATGGCAGTGCGGCTAATCGGAGTCTGCATCGGAGGATTTACCCCAATAAAGGGCCTGGCGGAAATCCCTTATGATTATCTGGTAATGCCGAGTAACTTCCTTCGACAAGTGGTTCTAGCCGAATGGGGAGTGAAACCTGATCGAATCCTTGTAACCCACAATGGCGTTCAGCGTCGAAAGCCTCGCTTTCCACAGTGGCCAGCGGGATCGGGGGATGGTGGTGGACCTGGAGGTGGCGCCTTGGGGTCCTGATGGGATGGTACGAGTACGAATCTGTCGAATGGTGCCGCAAGCTGATTAGGCCTGGGATGACAGTCGTTGATATTGGCGCGCACGTAGCATACTACACCCGCTTGTTCTCGAGACTTGTAGGCCTGTCAGGAACTGTTCTGGCGTTTGAAAGCCACCCGGAAAACTTTGCGGTCCTGGAAAAAAAGTGAGTGGCCGGAAACATCGCAACGTAAGACTCTTTGAGGTGGCGCTAGCCGATCGGGTAGGAAGGATACCGCTCTATATTTCTCCCGGCTCAAGCAACCACAGTTTACTGGAGGGCTTCACGCAGGTCGAAGAAGTTATCGAAGTGACGAGCACGGCGCTGGATACCTTCTTGCGCGATATAGGAATTGCTCGAATCGACTTTGTCAAAATCGATGTGGAAGGCGCCGAACCCCTGGTCCTTGCTGGAATGCGAGAGACAATTTCGCGGTCCCCGCATATGAACGTGCTCGTTGAATACAACCCGAGAGCCCTGGCTTGCGGCGACGGGGAGCCAAAAGAGATGATCGCACTGTTGCAAGGGGCCGGCTTCCTGGTGCGAGTGATTCGACCCGATGGCGTTTTGGACGATATTGACGATGATCTTAGAGGTGATACCGTCAACTTACTCTGCCAGCAACGGCTGTTCTACTGTGAACGATGAACGCATTTGCCAGCCCGCGATAGCGGGCGACTAGTCTCGCACTCCACCCGAGCTGCGCGGCTTGGGACCCCGCCCCCGGGTGGAGCGTGGCGGAACCCAGAGTAAGAGTCTGAAGTTAATGCCAGCCCGCGGAGCGGGGCGACAGTGTTTATCGAGTTTCGCGCTGTCGCCCCCTACCGCGGGCTCACTTGGATTTGGGTCGGAGAAACGACTTTTGGCAATGCCAATCTCAGTGATCAATGAAATACAAAACTGCGACTCGTCGGAGGTTTCGGCACTTTGAGCTACTCGGTCACTATCTACTGTCCAGACACGCATTTCGTTTACGATGCCAAAACACCGGACCGCGTGGGCGTTGGTGGAGGGGTCACCGCACGCCTTCGTTTGGCCCAGGCGCTCGCTGACATCGGAAATAAGGTGACATTGGTTGCCAACGTACCTCGAACCCAAACCTATCGCGGTGTCCACTACCGGCGCTTGTCTGAGGTCAGGAGCATTGATAGTGACATTTTGATCCTCAACACTTCAGGAGGGGCACTCGACTTAAGTGGTGTCTCGGAAATGGAAGTTCGCGCGAATCTCAAAGTGCTTTGGGTTATGGGGACCAGCGCTTTAAAGTCACTGGACCAGGTGGATTTCGATTATCTCATCGCCCCGAGCAATTTTGTGCGGGAGGTCGCTGAGCAGGAATGGCATGTGTCCCCGGATCGGCTGTTTGTTATCTCAAACGGTCATCAAAGAATCACCCGCCGCCGGCGATGGCGGGGAACATTCATTCGAGATCCCTTTCGCCTGGTCTATTCAAGCTTTCCTTCGAAGGGCTTGGACGCTGCGATTGGCGTACTGCGCTTGTTGCGGTCAGAGGAGCCCCGATTCGAACTACACGTTTACGGGGGAAATGCTTTGTGGGGTGCCGAACAACAGGCCATGGCGCCGGAGTCGGGAGTCTTCGATCACGGCCTCACCGGACAGCACAAGTTATTTGGCGAGTTACTCAAGAGCAGCTTTGCCGTCAACCTCCAATCCATGCCTGAAGGTTTTCCGATCGCAGCGAATGAAGCTATGGCTTGCGGAAATATCGTTTTAGCCAGTCCGGTGGGTCCTTACGAGGAAATGGTGAATCACGGTTATGACGGGTTCATTGTGCCGGGCGACCATCTTGCGAGCGATACACTTGAACGCGCCGCAAGCTTGATTCTCAGCCTAAAGCGCAACCCACCCTTGGCGGAGTACGTACGCCGAAACGCTATCGGTGCGTTAGCGAGTTGGGATGTGTTAGCTAAAGTTTGGCAGGGCCACTGGCAGTGGGCGCTCTCGGGGAAAGAGCGGGGGGAAAATATTGGATGTGTTGGCTACTGTTCAGAGTGCTCAGGTCCGCAGCTGGCGTTGGCGGACGGCTATCACTGTACAGGTTGCGGGCGGTACCACAGGGCATTGCTTTTTAACCGAGCCTGAATAGACTCTGGTTGGGATAGTTGCAAAGACTATTAACACTGAAGCGGAGGCCCAAATTATTTGTCCGCCATGATGTGATGCTTTCGACGACGCGGCGAAGTTCGGGCAGAAAATCTGAGCCGTAGAAGTCAGCTGTGGTCAGCACTCCTTCAAATTCAAACTGGTATTCTTTTTCGTCGGCGGGATTAGGATTCTTCATAGTTAAGAGGCTGACGGGAGAAGCCTTGCGTGGTCCTCCTGCGATTCAGACAATGCATCCTGCAGCTGATTGATCTTCTCTTCACGCGCCTGCGGTATGTTCACGCTCGCGAAAGATCTATTACTCTCGTCGGCCTGCGCCTTCAGTGATTCCTTCAAATCTGCAACTCGCTGGGTTCGTCGCGCGACGCGGAGAATTTGGCCGGAACCAAACGATTCATCATCTTGCGCATGAGTGATCCTGTCCTGCTCGTCTAATTGCCAAAGCACGCTATCATGGCCGTTCTTTCCAAGAGATGCCTGGTAAACCGGCCCTGCCTGCTCGCAAAGGTCCAAATAGCACTTCAAGATATCGGGTGCAAGCTTTGAGGAGAGAACCTCTATCGGGACAATTTGGTGTCGCAGATTGGCAGATGCGATCAGGCGAGCCCCATCAACATATTTTTGTGAAGCAGGAATATTCAATAAGTCCACGACTCGTCGCAGCTCTGCTTTGGGCGCGTAGAAATAAGCATCATAGTGTGTAACCACGCGATTCTCAGGCTTCACGGTCGAGAGTATGAGCTGATAGTACTCCAGCCACAGCCTTAGTCCGAAGGCAATCGAAGAAAAATTGCGCAAGTGCAAAGATTGAGCAACTTCAAGAGGATTCCGCAAACAGATGACCACTTTCAAGTCGGGGATGAGACGCGTCCAGAAAGGGAGCGTTAACGAATTGCGAGGATCTTTCCAGCACCAGGGTTCGTGAGCACTGAACCTATGGATCAGATCCGCAGCTTCGGTCAGCAATGGGATGATCTCCGGCCGCGACTCCCAGTCCTTAGAAAAGGTGGGCGGCAAATCCCACCCCGCATCAAACTGCGCCAGGATTCTTTCGTTCAATTCAACAAAATGAACGTTCTCCCAAAAACCTTCCGGATTATCCGAGGCGGGCAGCACAAGTTCACTATCTGGCCCAAGATAGAGACCACACAAGTTAAGAAGTCTCGACACCATCGAGGTGCCCGAACGATGCATGCCCGCAATACAGATAGGCGAAACCGAACTCGGTTCCGCGTCAGAATTATCCAGGTTTCCAGTCATATCTTTTTTAAGCACAGAAGTATCACGGTTCACATTTCACAACACATGGGCGTTGAAGAAGACTTGAATTCAGTTCCAGCGTTTGGGGCGGCACGGTGGCGGCATTGGTTAAGCTGACCCCTCGGGGCGGTGAGTTCACGTCAGAAAATACTTACGGGCGATAAGATCCTAAATAGGGATTTACTTGCGACGAATAGGATTGTACTCGATCAAGCATACTGCATCAAAAGTAACGCCCGGGATTGGAAGGATCGTCAATGCTGGCAAACAATTTCGAACGTTTATTCTAAACAGATGGGCCTTATGAAGCGAAGTGACCGCCGGCTATAGCCGAGCGTAACCACTCGCGCTGGGCCGACCCAAGTGGTCCACCTGAATCGAAGAGCGGATTCTGTCCTGGTTCTTCCGCGAGTAGCCAGTGATAGTGGACGTGCACGAGATGTGGAAACACTGCACGAGCTGTTGCCACATCGATCTGGTTATGCAGATGCAGCGGATAGTTGTAGGTTGGCGGAAGCTCTTGAACTCGTCGAGTGTTATTCCAGATTGCCAGCGACAGCGCAGCCTGATTCGATCCCCACAACCTGCTGGCAGTGGAGTCGATCCAGCCGACTCCGCTGCGAAAGCGGCGATCCGCAGAGTGGGGAGTCAGTCGCCGTCGGACGGAAGCAAAGAAAAAATCTGCCCATTGCCCTAATATTCCGAGGTTGCCGCGCACAACGACGAGACCGCCATTGTAGCTTGCCTTAATTCGGTGGTGATCCATGAAGGACTCGGTCCAGGGAATTACTTCGTAGTCCACGCCACAACAACGACAAAGATCGCGCCAATAAATATCGAAGGGGTCGGCTGGCCCATCGGTACACATTCCCTTTGCATCCACCGGCCGTACCGCTACATCAACATCCGCAGGCAGAAGAACGTGATCCGGTTCACGCAGAAAGAGCGTATCACTATCAAGGATTACCAGGATCCCATGTGGGTACGCCTCTTCTATGTATGCCGCTGCCGCCACTCGATTCGCAGAACCATACTCTCGACATTCGGTGTTCAGAATTGCATCAATGTAGGTGACTCTCAACTTATCGAGCCGCCTTCGGGCGCTTTCGGAGATAGCATGTCCTGTGCGCGGTGAGAGCGCATAAATAGGGCAGTCGCGAAAGCGTCCGGTGTATTGCCGAATGCTTTCAAAGAGAAGGAGGGCCTGCGCCTCCAGCACGCCGCCCTCGATACAGGCAACAAATCCGATGTTCGGCTGGTTTGATTCGGCTGACACCATGAGTGAACTGTTGTCGAAGTCATTTGATATCATATCCGCAGATTACGCAGATTACGCAGCCAAAAAGATGAGGAGACAGCGACAGTGGGCAGGAACGGAACGCAACTGGTGCGTCGATCTTCCGCATTCGTTGTTAATCGGTGTAATCTGCGGAATCTGCGGATGTTCCTGGAGGTTCGAGTGCACTGGCATGAGATAGACGGTTGGTTTCAGTGGCGATCCGCACAGGAAGAGGCCGCCGATTGGTTTTCGGAAGGCAGTTGTTTCGTCGAAGTCGGAACCTACCTCGGTCGAAGCCTGTGCTCTTTAGGTGAAGTCGTCGAGCGGAGCGGCAAGACGTTCAGCGTGATCGGCGTCGACACTTGCCGTGGTAGCGGACCCGAGGGTCGAAGGCAGAAGGACTATCACGGTGCGGCGGTAGTGCAAGGTGGTGGTACCTTTGCCGGCGCCCTACACAAGAATGTCCTGGATTGCGGATACGGCGACGCGATCTCGCTGATTATCGCCGATTCCGTGGCCGCCTCCCGGTTGTTCTGTGACGCGTCGATAGATTGGGTTCACCTGGATGCGCGCCACGACTGCGCCAGCGTGAAGGCCGACATTCAGGCGTGGCTGCCGAAAGTTAAGGTCGGCGGCTGGTTGTCCGGCGACGACTACGATGAAATCAAATGGCCTGAGGTCGTAAAGGCCGTCGGCGATCTGCTGCCCGGAGCTAAGGCGTGGTCGACTCAGCAATGGCGCTGGATCGTTGCGTGAGCCGGAAACCCATTCACGCTGACTTCGGTCCCCCACCCTCGTGCTGAATCGAAACGGCGATGCCCGCTAGTGACTCGTAGTCAACACTCCATCCGGCGTATGCGGCCGCCAGACCGATCACGCCTCCTTCGCCCGAGTAAACGCCGCGAGCCTGTAGGAAGTCCGCGGCAAGTGACCAGGCCGCGAAGAAGCGTGATTCGCCTCCATCCCTGGTGGCCGCGACGACTGTCTCGTGACACCATCGCGCGGCCTGCAGGATGTCCGCATCGCCGGTGAGATGTCGAGCCAGCTCCTCGAAGACCGGAATTCTCCACGATCCGCACGTGTCCAGATGCTCTGCGATGCTCTTTTGCACGACCGGAAGCACGGCGATACCGGATGGGAAAGCACCGAGCAGAGGAAGGTCGGCGATGCGAGAGTCTGCATCCACGTAGATAGCTGTGTCGAAGTTCTGGAGTGCGGTGAGTAGCGCGAACCGCTTGTCGTGATAAGCCGCGGCACCGCGCCCTTCTCCGGTCGGCGGCAGACGTGCCAGGTAGTCCACGGCCATCGGACCGGTCGGAACGTGCCGGATGGCGCGAACGGGCAGATCCGCAAAGTCGGCCGGTTCGTCGGTCAACACAATCCAGGGTACCGTCGTCGCATCGGCGCAGAGGAGTCGCGCCCGCCGACGATAGGGGGCATGAATGGCGAGGGTGCAGAAGCAGACGGTCACGGAGACTATTGGATACGCGGTTTACTGGTCCCAGCGCAAAGGTTTCTCGTTAGCACGCCGACGAACTACTCGGCCCGAATGGTTGATTATGTAGCATCGATAATGTTTGGCCCAAGTCAACTAGTTGCGACTCATCGGTTAGCTCTATTTTGATTGGCTAAGTAAGGTGGTATGAGCGACGAGGAATTCAAATCAATCAACCGCTACACCCATGTGATGCCAGTGCCTGCTTGCTGAGAAGATCCACGCTGCATTGAGTGATAGCGTCGAGGCACTCCTGCCGACGGGAAGTCGGGACTTGCCCGGGATAAATCCGGACGTCATTGTCTTGAAAAGCGTCTCCTTTCATACTGTGAGATACTTCAAATTGTATTCGGAATTATGGAAACAAACACCGCTCTTAGTAATATGAGTATCCAGCTATGAAGTATCACTGATGCGGATCTCATTAACAAGTTTGGGAAAGGTAGGTTTTCTACAGACCGTATTTCCAGCACTGCGGCCAGGCTTTCGGCATCGGAATCCGAAAGACAGGTGCTGGTGCAGTTTAGAGTTCGACCAGCTTTGCCCGAAATGTGTCCCTCTGTACAGAAAGCCATTCGGCTGTACGGAAAGTATCTTGGCTTCAAGTCGGCAGGCGGCCGCGTTCAGCCGCGTCCGCTTTCGGGCGTCGCTGCAAGGCGCGCGGTTAGGGCTACCTTTCGGGACTCAAACCAGAAGAGCGTCACTTAGGAACGCTGAAGATGGCGATGCGCTTGTTTCCCATATTGATCGTGTGAAGCAACGTGGCAACAAAGACACGTTTTCGGCCCGTAGTGGCTGCAAGCCGCCAACCTGTTCCCTTGGTCATCTTCTCGCCCTTCGGTGCCTTTGTCCCTTTGATGCTAATTTCACCGGCCATGTTTCTCTCCTTACATTAGTAATGAGTGGAATTACCAATCCGTAAAGCTCGCGCTCCTACTTTTTTGATCAAGCTACCTCAACTCCAAAAGTCGGCTCAACGCCCAACTCGTACATTGACTGAATGACCACGCATAGATTATGACACAGCACCTTGCAGAGTGCTTCGTTGATCTGCGCGGTTTCTGTTTTACATCGTAGCCGTTCACCAAACTTCGCTTTGATCATGCTGCTTGTAGTTTCCACGTTTGACCGCTTGTGATAGTGCATCAGGAATTCTGCGCGCTTGAAGTTGTAGAAGTGGAAAAGTTTCTTCCAGAGATCGTCGCCCCTCTTAATGTTCACGTTCGACTTGAAAGGTATGTAGGGCGTCGGCTCCGTGGTCAATCGTGGTGTGACCACGTAGTGCCGCCAGACGATTGCGATTGCCCAAGTCTGCGATGATGATTCCGGCCTCACCGAGTATTTGTGCGAACGTCGGAAGCATTCTCGAAATGTCACCCGCAAAGCTCGACTGCCTGCTTTTCAAATACTTCGCGCATGGTCTTTCTAGTCCTGTCTTCTAGCTCAGCTTTCGTTACATCTGTTCTGCCCATGAGATCAAGTGCCCGTTGCACTTCAGAATGGACAGGTTCCGTGTCTTGCGAATCTTTCCATGAGCGGATTTCCATTCTGCTGATGAGAAAGTTTTTCGGGTAAAAGAGCACCTGAAAAATCAAACGCCCTCTTTGAAAACAGCCGCGAACTGACCATAAGAGAGCACATACATCCGATCTGTTTTTGCCGCTTCGTCAAACTTTTTCTTTTCTTTGGGCGCGAGAGGTAACGACAGCTTTACGCTAGTTTGAATATCGCTGTCATGAAGTTCCGCTAGAAAGTGGATTAGCTCTTGGCGTTCCTCCGGCGAGAGTTGTGAAGCAAGCTTACTGACTTGCTCTAAGGTGGTTTTCTTCATCCGGCTTTCCTGCTAGCCGTGGTCTCCTGAATGAGTATTCGGCTCGCCCGTCGCGTCAGGATGTCGCGCCATTTCCTCTCGTTAGCTAGACGTGAGTTAGGCGAGCCGAAATTGTGAGCGCATTATACTCGATACAAAAACTCTTGCATCTTTTGGATTCCGTCTCCCACCGTCAGAACCTTGCTTGATCACTGGCATCGAATTATAACCGCAACCATCGGGCGGGTGCTGAATGTATCCGCCAACGCATCGGGCTAAAACAAACAAGAAACTTGCTTGCCCGAATGCGGCCTCATATCCTCCAAGATATGAGTCGGGCGTTGCTGGGGTGAGGACAGTGACGCCCTATTTCTCATTTTTCAATTCCGAAGTTTCAAAACAATGTGATATAAAGCCGCACGTCTCATCAGTCTCAACCTCAACCACGGGAGACAGTCCAATGCGCAAACACCTCTTGTTAGCTCACGTTAGGCCAGTACCTTACGAGAATGAACACCAAAAACCGTTGGAAGAAAAAACCAAAGAACTGCATACCAATGTGCGGCACATTACGCAATTAGGAATGAGTTGGTTCGCATTCTTGGTGACGACGAATTACTTGGCTATGACGTGGCTTAAACCTAACCCACCGGTCATAATTTGGACAATCGCCATTGCTTTTATGATTCAGAATGCTCTAGGGATAGTGGGGATAGGGATGGTTCATAAGACAGCAGCATCGCAGTCGACGCTAGCCCATCAGTACGAGAGGGAGCTTCTTAGAAAATGCGACGTGCAAGACGAAAAAGACCTACCATACCAAATTATTGATCTTTATAAATGGATAGCGCGTTTTCTCATGATAGTGCTAGGTGTTTTAAGCGTAGCTTGGATCTTTATTGGTGGCGTTCTACAAGTGAGTCAGTGAGACAAAACTCAACGGCGATGAAGAAGAGTGGCACCCTTCTTATTTCTGTTCCTTGCGTTGGCGGCGGCGAACCGGAGAGCGTTGCTTGAGGAGATCGGAGTGCCTGGATTCGATGATGTAAGCGAGCCCTTGATAGGACAGCCGGAGCAGTGAGGCGGCGTGTGTGATGCGACCATTCGCTTGGGCCAAAGCCTGTTTGATCATTGACCGTTCGTATTCCAAAACCTTCCCGTGAAAGTCGAAACCCTTGCTTAATAAAATCTCGGTGGCTTCTTCGTCGCTTAGTTCTCCACGCAAACTTGTAGCGAGTTTTCCAGCGGCATCATTCAATCTCAACAGTACTTCCTGATTCTGCGAACCCTTGAGCCATTCACGCGCTTGCTGGTAGGCGGCTTGTAACGTCGCAGGTGAGAGTTGGTCTACTTCTTCGATTAGAGTGAGCGCAGCGAGTCCCGCTATATTGAGCGCATCCACTCGGAGCGCAACTTCGATTGCCCTCTGAAAAATGAAATGCGCTCGTTGATTCTTGCCCCACCGCGCCAGAGCGATCCCTTGAGTAATCAGTGCCTCAGCTACCATACAGCGATGCCCACTTTTTTCTAGGGACCATACCGCCCGGCGCGCCACTGCTTCGGCTTCTTTTGGTTTACCTTCCGCAATGAGCACTTGCGCGAGTGTTTCGTCAATCTGGGCAGTTCGCGCTTTGTCTTTGAAACTGACTGTTAGGCGGCGGGCTTCGTTCAGAAATTTGTGAGCTTCTTTATATCGAGAAAGTTAGAGTAGAAGGAATCCGACGTTGTTTTTTACGTCGGCGCGGTAAACGACATTTCGAGCTAACTTGAATTGACGATCTGCCTGTTCGTACTCTTTGACGGCTTGCCGTAGGTAGTCTTTATTTTTCTCGGACGTAGCGAGACTCCAAAGGATAATTGCAAGCTCGCTGTGGTAACTGCCTCTAGTCGTGTGGTGGCGGAGTTTCTGAAATAGAGCTGCGTTGTCGTTTAGGATTCTCAACGCTTCATGGTATCGCGTGGCTGTGTGCTCAACAGTTGTCAGTTTCAGTAATGTGCGCGCCCTGGTATTTCCTTCCGTAGTCAGTTTTCCCAGAGCCTCATGTAGTATTGTGCGCGCTTCATTCAGCTCTCCATCCCGCCAGTAGCAAGAAGCTATTTCCGCCCGCAGATGCGATCCTCTGTACGTCACCTAGTGACTCGAAACAAGTAATACTTTCGGTGAGTAGATCCTTCGCGGTTTCCTGCGCTCCCTCGATCTGGTTCTTGCTTCCGATCCATCCCGTTAAGATACCCACACAAAACAACACTTCGGCAATGGTCGAAACATGAAGCCCTGTAGTGTCCGGCCTCTCTCCGACTCCCTTCCACAATGGGCACATCGCCTCTTGTGCGCCTTCGTAGTTGCCACTGTCTTTTCGTTCTAAAGCATTTTCACACCTAACCAGAGCGGCTTCGTTCGCCGGTAAGTGCGAAGTTTGGAGTTTTGGTGAGGCTATCTTCACGCGAGATAAACCTTTGTAGTGTGAAGTAAGAAACGTTGCGAGAACGGGTGGGATGTTAGTCGCAAGTCGCAGCACACTGCAAGAAGTCTTGGAAATACACTATTCTATTTCCACTACCAGAAATCTTGCATCCTCAACTTCAAAGGAGAAACAGAAAATGAGACGCTTTCTGATGGCAGTTGCTCTTGCGTGTGTGGTTTCAAGCCCAGCCCTTGCGGGGATAATCCACTCTACCGATGCAGCGCCGGAGCCACCAAGCCCGGCAGTGGCAATCGTGCTGAGCGTTATTAGCGCGATCCTCTAAGGCTTCGATTCAACTTGAGTGCGGGAACTGCCTTGCGGCAGCAGGGGGAAGGTGTGTCTAATGCACACATCAACTCACAACAATCCTGACACTATCGCCGGAGTGAATCTATCTACTTATTTATTTACTTCACCATAGGATCGAGTAGTTCACCGCCAACGGTCTCTATGGACAATGGTGTTTCGTTGTCGTATTGACCAACTAGGAATACCTTGTTGTCTTTGAGCCGAAACCGGTACTCGCCAGTGTCTTTTTATTCACCGTTCGGATATGGCTCTAGATAGGTGAAATCGATGGAAGGTGTTCTGAGGTCTAATTCAAGCTTGAGGCGAAGCTCAGGTGCAGCGACTTCTATTTCATTGCCAAAGCCAGAGATTGCAAAGAATTCTCGTTCCTTTTTTCGATTGAAGTCGCCGGTTTCGATTTTTATGAAATCGATTAGTCTCTCCCACTGCTTTTCAGCGGCGGCTACTGTCTTATAATGACGTACTAACTCTAATTCTTCTTCCAGCCTTTTCTTACTGGAAGTGTCTTGAAAATTTTTCAATGCGTGATCGGCCCATTCAACCATGATTGATTCTCCTTTGTGAGATTTTGGCCTAGAGGATACGCTTAGGTGGAACTTGAAATCAAAAGGCATTCAGACCACCGTTCGGAGCGCATATTGATTTAGTTGAGTAGAATGACTTTTCGGGCAGAAAGTGAGTTTGTACGAAAAGTCCCTCGGTTGATCGAGTTTTCGGGCAAAGTTAGTTCGACCTTTAGTTTGCGTGGCGAAACCGCAGCCTAAAGGCTGAACTCTGAACTACCGACTTCACACTGCATCAGTACCGAAAGACAAGGAGCTCCTGCAAATCAGCAGGCGGTTTTCGTCGTTACAGAGCCCGGTGGGGGGCCAGCGAACGACTGAGTAATAAAAGATGAATAAGGAACTATCAAAGGGAGCGGAGCGTTTGAAAGCGACGCAGGATCTGCTCGCGGACGCACAAGAGCAGTCGGGCCTCTACGCGCTTAGATTAAACCAACAGATTGCGAAACTGTCAGAAGCGCGCGCTCAAAACCTGGAACTCGAAGCACAATTGAGTTGGCAGGCAGAGGAAATAAAGAAACTGCGACGAAGCTTATGGGAACATCTCAAAGACATCTTTCGCTCGATCGTAAGTAATGACCCCGCCAAAGAAACACTCGCTAATGAGCAAGCCTCCACCGATGGAGCCTCTGTTGAACTAAACAGCAAGGCTAGTCTCACAGCATTCCCGCGCCAGGTTCCAGTTGGCAGGATCATGGGAGCGACAGAAATTAACTGGACCACAGGGGATGACTCTGAGGGAGAAGTATATGTCTCTATAAACGGGGAGCCAGAAACGCTTTTTGTAGCGGGCCCGGCAGGTTCAAAAGAGGCTCCCTGGATCCTTCCCGACCAAACTTATGACTTCCGTCTCTATGCCGGAACAGGGCACACTCGCCTTCTCGATGAGGTCAGAGTCATTGGAGTGAGAATGCCGGACCGGGATAGTCGCGACGTGATGCGCGGCTTTCTTGACCCGCCGGTCCAGGATTTGAATGAGACACCTTACCTTGAGGTAAGCGGCTGGGCTTATTCAAAAGAAGCCCCAATTCTCTGGGTCGAGGCCTTCCTGGACAATGTTCCGCTCGGCCTGATGAAGTATGGAGAACCGCGGTCAGATGTCCCCACAGATCCCCCTTCTTTGGCTTCAATTGATTGCGGTTTTTCAGGAAGGTTTTCGCTGAATGAGTTTTTAGCTCGACCCACAACTCTGCTGGTTCGTGTGGCAGATGCCCGGGGGAATATGAAAGACCTTCGTGCCGCGAGCTCGCCAGATGCCGCGCTTCTCGATGTTTTGTCAGCGTCGAAGGATGTTCTGGACGGTCTGGCCCGGATTTCTTTGGACAGCTTTTTGGCCTCAAATTCAATCATTGAGTTTCCGTCACATGCCACGCCAAAGGTCAGCATTATCCTCGTGCTTTACAACCGTGCGGAGCTGACTCTCCCGTGTCTTTACTCCATCTTAAGAAGCGACGTTGATTCATATGAAGTCGTCATTGTTGATAACGCCTCGACGGATGAAACCCCCAGCCTCTTAGCAAAGATAAAGGGCGCCGAGATTGTCCGGAACGGAACGAATCTTCATTTTCTTCGAGCGTGCAATCAGGCCGCTAAAAAAGCCAGGGGCAAATACATCTTATTACTTAATAATGATGCGCAATTAGTTGCCGGAAGCATCTCCACGGCGTTGCGCACGCTTAACTCATCGAGTGACATCGGAGCCGTGGGCGGGAAGATCATTCTGCCCGACGGGACCTTACAAGAAGCAGGCAGCATTATCTGGCAGGATGGTTCCTGTCTCGGATATGGTCGTGGTGACTCTCCCTTCGCACCCGCCTATATGCACAAGCGCGACGTGGATTACTGCTCAGGAGCATTCCTCTTAACCTACCGCGAACTATTTCTGGAGGACGGCGGCTTCGATGAGGACTATTCACCAGCTTACTATGAAGAGACGGATTATTGCGTGAGGCTCTGGAAGAGGGGAATGCGTGTAGTTTACGATCCGAACGTAATCATCTTCCACTATGAGTTTGCGAGTGCAAGCTCTCAGCGCAGCGCGATTGATCTGCAAATCGAGCACCGAAAGATCTTCGCAAATAAACATCGGGATTGGCTGCAACCTCAGCAAGCTGCCGCCCCAGTTAATATTCTAGCCGCACGCGCCCATGTGAAAGAAGGGCAAAGACAAATCCTGTTTTTGGACGACTGCGTACCTCACCTTACACTTGGCAGAGGATTCCCCCGAAGTAATCGCATCCTTACCGAACTGGTGAATCTGGGACACGCTGTGACTTTCTACCCGACCCTAAAGCCACTGGAAGAATGGTCCGATGTGTATCAGGATATTCCGTCCGAAGTGGAGGTGATGCTGGAATGTGGTTTGCAGAAATTAAGAGACTTCCTGTACGAGAGAAGCCATTATTATGATCTGATTTTGATTAGCCGGCCGCATAACATGGCCCCATTTAAGTCCGTGCTGGCAGAAAATCCCAACCTGTGCGGGCGAGCCAGGATTATCTATGATGCCGAGGCACTCTCTTCTTATCGTGAGATCGAGCAGCGCCGCTTAGGAGGCCAGGAGCTGTCTAAAGTTGAACAGGCACAGTTAATCAGCGATGAGATGAGCCTCACAGACAACTGCGATTGCGTCGTCTCTGTTTCAGACAGGGAGAGTCGAGAATTCTCCAGGCACGGTCCCAAGCAGGTTCATACATTGGGCCATTCCGTCGAGATCGCGCCGACCCCAAACGATTTCGAAGAGCGCCAGGATATTTTGTTCGTGGGCGCGATTCCTTCGCTTAACTCGCCGAATGCCGATTCGATGATTTGGTTTAGCGAGGATATTCTCCCGCTGATTCAGGAGAGTCTGGGGAAAGACGTCAAGCTCGTAATTGCTGGTTTGACTTGTCCGGAGTTTCAAGCACGCTTTAACAATGGCTCCATTCAACTGGTAGGCAAAGTAGATGATCTAGTGCCACTGTATAACCGGGCACGTCTTTTTGTTGCGCCGACACGTTTCTCTGCGGGTATTCCGCTCAAGGTCTGTGAAGCAGCGGCCCATGGACTCCCAACCGTCGCGACATCGCTGACCGGACTTCAGCTTGGATGGGACCATGAGCGGGAACTCTTGCTGGCTGACAATCCGCAGGACTTCGCCGAGGCCTGTATTAGACTTTATGAGGACAGCGCGCTCTGGCATCGCTTGAGAGATACTATGATTGAGCGGGCCCGCGAGGACTTCTCCCCTGAAATATTTTCAAAGCAACTGAAGCTGATTATCGAATAAGTTGCTCATGCGGATTAGCCTGTATCGCAACTGCTTTCATTGAATATCAGTTGGTAATGCGAGCTTTGCACCAAAACCTCGAAGCAAGGCGACAAATGCTGATCTTAGAACTTTCTCAGTGGTCATGACGTGATAGGCGTCGCACCTGGCTTGCTGTCATATCGCGATCCCTGGTGAAGAGGGTTGAGTCGCTCACAAGACGAACTGAATGGACGTCCCGCAAAACCCGGCCCGGTTTCCAAAACTGTCACTCCTGTCCGGCACCTTCTTCATGGCGGCCATGACGTCAATGGCATACGCCGTTGCCACCGCGTCTCGACACGCCCAGGACCTTCGCGTCTTTCAACTGGGCGCTCGTGAATGGTTGGATGGCACTTATAAGATGGGCGCGGGTCCAATCTTCCTTCACCCGCCGTTCGCAGTTCCTCTTCTGGCGCCGCTCGCCCTGGTAAGTTTCGATAAACTCGTGCTCATCTGGCTCTTGCTCAATATCGCGGCCACGATCGTCACAATTTACGCAGTCATTAAGTTATACGGCTCAGGCTGGGGCGCAACACCGCGGTTTTACCTGGCAGCGTTCCTGCTCACTTGGGCGCCGTTCCGCGTAACCCTACGCGCAGGACAGATGAGTTTGATGATTACGGCGCTGCTTCTGGGTTCTCTCCTGGCCAGGCAAAGTAAGCGGCAAATTTTATCGGGCATCCTGCTGGCGTTGTCGCTGTCCAAATACTCTCTGACTTATCCCTTCCTGCTTTACCTGATCTGGAAAAGAGAATGGAAGATCCTCGGCACCGCCGCTTTGACGCTGGCGTTGTTGACACAGATCTTCTTGTGGTGGCTGCAGATGCCGGCGCTTACGATGCTCAAAGAGTATTTTCATGCGGTGGGATCCCAGATGGCAGGAGGTTCCGGGTTCACCGGTACCACCGAGATCAAGGTGCTGCTCTTCGGCTTGACCGGCAATGAATCAGTTACGTTTGTTTCGACGATAGTTTTGTGTGTCGTCGCTTTAGTTGCCATGGCCGTCGTGTTTAAGCGAACGGTGCGATGCGAAAATATTCACTTCGCCATCCTGAGTCTTTTTGCGCTCTGGTCCAGCTACCATCGCACCTACGATTCAGTCATCTGTATTCTGCCGGCGGCGCTACTAATCGATTTCGTGGTGAGGGGAAAGTTAAGGAAGTTTAGCTGGATAGGCCTCGGCGCCCTGGGCCTGCTGGTTTTGAGTATTCCGGGCTTTCTGACTGAGAGACTTCATTTGGACCACTCGCAATTGACTACAAATGCCCTCGGGTTCCTGGGGCTGCATGTCGAGCGGATAATGGTGTTTACGTTTTTTTGTGCGCTCTTGGTGCTGTTGTGGAAAGCTGATCGCCCAGTCCTGAACGATATCTGCGAAGCTGCATAGAACGATCCACGAAAAAACACGAAATTACACGAAGAAAGGTTAGTGTGATTTCATGTGGTTTACCTAGCGGCCTTGCTCCAGCAACAACTCGGTCAGGATCTCAGCAGTGGTTGATTTACCAGCTGCGCTTAGTCCGGTAAAACAAACGCAGACGCCTTGCAGGTGACAGCTGGATACCTTCCTTCAATATTTGAGCACCTTAGGAACGCGTAAACCACTCGGGCAGCTCAAGTCCCCCACACAGGTCGAGTGCCCACCGATCAATACAACCTCACCGAGTAAAGACATTGGCTTCGGAAGCGTTCCGCTAGACAGTTCACCAGTAGGACGCACGACGAGGTCTGGCGTTTGGGCGTTGATGGTTAGTGCGACCAGGGCCAGCACGGCAGTTGCAATTAACGACGCCTTGTTCGCTGACCGTCCTTGTTTCTTCAGAAGTCGGCCCAAAATCGGTTGAGCCGCTTCTAGCTTTCCCTTTGTGGCACCGGGCTCATAACGTGCCCGCTGAATTAACTTTGCGATAGTGCCGAGACCGAATGAAATTTTTTCATAACTTCAGCTTTCGTTGTTTTGAACTACTGTATGATGGGTGGCTAGAACTGATACCCAAACACGTCTATCGTTGCCGTTGCTCCCTGCAGCGTGTTTGCCTGTACCTTAAATACTCCTTCCGCTGCGCCTACTGCGGCCCCCACTTTCGCGTTAAGCACGGTATACAACGTGCTTCCCGTTAGCTCCGTGTGAGTTGCGTTGGCAATCACATTGTCGAAAGCCGCCGAGTTCCATCCAAACGATATGCTGGCGGTTGTCAGCGAAGTCGAAGCATTACGGATGACGACTTTGGTGATTACACAAGTCGTCCCTGCCGCAGGAGGACAGGTGTAAAGCGTGGTGGCGGTGGCTGTATTGAGATTTACTGCCGCTGTGGTAGATAACAGCCCTTCGCTCTGAATCCAGTTGTTGGCCGCTGCAGGTGTGTTGTTGATGCCCTTCCAGTCAGCAATAGCAATTTGGGAGAGAAAGTCAGAAATGCCGGACCCACTTACATTATTGTTAGCCAGAAAGTGTCCCTGGTTTGCTGCTGGTCCAGCATTCTGGAGAATAATGCCATAGCCTTGCTGGCCGACAACCGTATTGCCGATGATGGTCCATGGACCGGAATCTGCTTCTATTCCGGTCGTAACGCTTCCTCCCCCTACACCGAAATAGTTGCCAATCGCTGTGGTGCGGCCAGTAGCTCCGCTGGCGAGCTGGCCTCCACCTGTCGGCGTGGTCTGAGCGTGGTTGCCAACAAAGTAGTTGCCCTGGACCAGCCCCTCGGTAGCGCCTGCGTATATACCTGCAACACTCCAGTTGGTAAAGCGATTGTTAGTGACAACAGGCCGAATGATGCCTGTTGCGGCCATCCAGATGGCGTAGCCCGATTCTGAGGTTACGCCCGACCCGTTGAATATGGAGTTCTGTATTCGAGCGTTGGTGACATTGGCCATGTCGATTCCAATGTCCCACGCGTTCTTGATCTCGATACGCTCGATTAGCGTGTCGTTCCCCAAGATGCCGATTTCAGAGGCAAAGCCGGTTGACCGCGCAGGGAAGTCTCCGTCGAACGTTAGGTCGCTCACCACCGAGTTGTTGCCTGTACGCAGGACGCTCGTTGCCGTGAGCGTAGATTTGCGCTTGATGGTGCTTACGCCTATGCCTGCTCCCTTCAGGCTGACGTTTGCGGACAGGGTGAAAGTGCTACCAATAATGTAAGCAGTGGAACTAGCTGGAACCAAAATGGTGCCCCCACCTACAGCAGCCGCTGTGTTTGCCGCTACGAAAGCAGTGTGGTCGTCAGTTGTGCCGTCACCAAGAGCGCCATAAGCCTTGACGTTAAAGACCTGGCCCCCTCCTCCACCGGCGGCGGTGCTTTGGGTGGTGCCATCGGGAAACTTGAATCCTCCCGTGGTCGACTCGATAGTGCCCGCAACCGAAAGTTTCTGGCCGGGATTCGGCGTTCCAATGCCGACGTTGCCGGTGTTGTAGTGAATGTTAGAGCCCGCTGTGGTCCATTGCGACTCGCCGTTGGGGGCGGCCCAGGTATTATCGCCTCGCAGAAAATTATTGGAGGTAGCGCCACTTCCCAGACGTGCGGGCGCAACCGTTCCGCTGGTGAGATTTGAGGCGTTGAGAGCCGTGAGGTTCGCGCCAGAAACGCCAGGTAATACTGCAGGAAAGCGTCCGTCAGGAAGGGTGCCTGACGATAAATCGCCGGCGCTCCGAGTCGTAATATCGTGCAGCGACGACATGTCCTTGTTTATCTGAGCCCACGTGTAATCACCCGTTTCGGCCTGGACCACTCCGGTGCGTCCGAACACTGATTGCACCGAACCGGTCTCACCACCAACCGGAGAAATCGTATAGAAGTCTGCGGGTGCGGATTGATTGTTGAATTGGGTCTGAATCCAATCGGCCGAGCGGGCAGAGTTGGAAACGCGGACTTCGTCCAGAGAACCGTTGAAATAGTCAGCCGAACTACCTGAATTGGTGCCCAGAGTAAGGTTGTATGTATTCCTAATCGTACTTGTTATGGCAGCGGACGATCCGGTACTCCTCAAAACACCATCGACATACATTCTCATCCCACTTCTATTGCTGGTGCCGTCATACGTGCCGACGATCTGGTGCCAGGCATTATCCTGTACGTTGACACCGCTCCCTATCGCATACCCGGTAGTTCCCACCATGATCTCAAATATCGCGGTATTTGAACCGGCCCACGTCCACACGTTAAAGCCAGAGCCGTTCCAGTAAACTTCTTTTTTGCTTATGAGAACGTTGTTTGAGATCGTGTTCAGCGGTTTCTTAAGCCAGAACTCTACGCTGAAAGCCTGGTTATGCTCAAAGTCGAAACTCCCGGGATTGCTGATTACTGTGGATTGGCTGGACCCATTATATGAGGCTCCGCCATCAATCTCTCCCGAAGTTGCTGATGCGGAGTTGCTCGAACTGTGATTTGCGTTGGAAGTCGAATCCGTGGTTGACAAGCTCGTACCGTTTGGCAAATGCCACACGCCTCGGTAATTGCTGTTCCATACTGCCGTCTTGTTGGACTGATCCGAGGAGATGCTCGAGTTGCCATAGCACAGGTAGAACACGGTGTCACTGCTGTGTGACAAGGTGGGAACTCTGACCCAGTAATTAACAGCGCCGGTGCTCGGGTTGTAAGTCTCCACTTCATGATCGAGCTTTGTGGAGCAACTGGTGTTGGAGGTGAAAATTACGTCATAGCCATTCGAGTTTTCGACATTGCCCCCATTGGCTACTGTCTTCAAATAAGAGTAAGTGCCGCTGATTAGGACAGGAAAGTTAACTTGATCACTATTGGGAACCTTGGTGTGATTGACAGTGATGTTTCGCCGGTAAGTATAACCATTTCCTTGCGGCGCCAAAGCAGTGTTGTGTTTCGCAGCGCGCGAGGAGTGAGCGAATATCGGAGTCGCCGAATCGCCGACGGCCCGCTCGTCTTTGGGACGCAACGACCCTGTAAGGTCTACCGTGTCACTGCTAAGATCCGCGGCCAACTCGACTTTAGGATCTGAAGGTAAGGTAATTGCCAATTGTGGATTTCGGATTATGGATTTGCCACTCCTGAAACTCACACCGAACTCTTTTGTCAACGCCACAATCGCTTTTGGCGCCGCCGGGGTCGATGTGGCCAGCAACGAGAGCGTCACCGTTACACAAACTAAGGAATACAGGCGGCAGGCAGACTGCGCCACAGCGCGGCAAAGGATTCGAAGCGCTCCGTGGGTTGAGAATGACCGGTGAGCTATGGGTGCTTTGACCCTAGCGGTTGCGATGAGATCTCGATTGTAAATAGTCTTCATGAGTAGCTCCTCAACTGATTGGTATTCGTCGATGGTTATGTTGACCTTTCAAGGCTTTTTTACCCGCCACCTTTTCTGCCCTCTTCATGTGACTAATGTTTGTTATTTGATCTTTTGCCAAATCGCCACAATTGACTTGCCAAATTTAAACCGAAGGATTGGATCAATAATACGTGAAGCACCTACAAAGTATTTATCCCAGACTCTAATCTGGGATTCAGACGGAACCGATTGTTTAAGCAAGACCACATTCGCTAATGAAGCCAGCAATCCGGCGCTGTCCAATGACTTGAGAGCAACAAGTTTACACTTGCCCGGAATCAACTGTGCCAAAGAGGCGCGGCTATATCGTCTATAGTGACCGATTGAGCTGTCAAAATTGCTATATAAGAATTGATGTGCAGGAACTACAACTACCAAATAACCACCGGGTTTGAGAAGGGATGAGGCTAACTCCAGTTCTTCTCTGTCAGACTCAATATGTTCTAGTACGTCGACATATAGAATTGAATCAAATTGTTTTGAGTTCTTAATAGAGTCAGTTGTGCCATGGATTGGCGAGAGTAGTGAGCCAGGATGATTCTTTCTACATTCGTCGCACAGGCGCCTGTGGAGATCTCCATCAGGTTCAATAAGAGTCAGGGAGCGTACAGACGAGTTCAATAAATAGGGAATATTGGCTCCAAATCCAGCGCCAACTTCCAGAACATCTCCAGTGATATACTCGCGAACCTTGCTGGACCAATAAGCCTTCCAGCGTCGAGCGCCCGCGAACAGATCCAATTCATTACCTATGTAGCGACATTGGTTGACTCGCATTTTTCGATATAAGCCTGATAGACCTGAAATGGCATAGCGACTGCGGAGTTTCGAATTCTTAGATTCAGGAAGATGAAAAGGAATGAGGTGAAAGTTACCAGACATAGTAGCGTTGCAGATAAGCCCAGGACTGTTGTGGTCCATCCAGGGATTGCTAGATTGGTTGTAAAGCGGATCACAATCGAAACGATTCCGACTGAAATTAACAGTAAAGAGATCGCGAAGCTTCCGACCAGAATTCTTACATTAAGAGTTGGGTAGATCGAAATCGCAGAAAGACCATGATAGACAAGTGTTTCAAGCCGCATTTTTGAACCCCCTTGCACCCGTTTGCCTCGATTGAGAGGAAGTGCAAGGAATGAAGTACGAGAAAGCAAAGCCGTTGCAGCGTAATGTACCCACAATTCCGGCATCAAGGTGAGTCGTGGGAGCACAGAAAATCTTAACGCACTGAAGTTCCCAAATTTAATTGGCAGCCCCGTAAGAATTCTGTGAAGGACTTTGTACATCATGTACCCAGCCCTGAAACCAGCGGACTCGAGTCGTGCTTGTCGCTCCGCAAAAACTGCAAACTTACTCTCGTCATCTTCCAGCGCCTTGAGCAATTTCGGTACATCTTCCGGCCTGTCCTCTCCATCGCCATCCATTACCACCACCATGTCACAAGGCCTATTGAATTGAACGTAGCATAAGCCTAATGCTATTGCCCGTTGATGCCCTACGTTACCCAACAAACAAAGAATCTCGACTTCCTTTAGTGAAGACACTTCAAATTCTGAGACTTTTGGGCGAATTCTGGAACCATCATCTACGAACATCAAGCTAACAGAATACTCTGGGAATGAGTCAAACGTTTGATTCAGCATTCTGCACACAATATATGCGCACTCCCAATCATCAAGAATTGGGATAATGATTCTCACAACCTTGGGGGAACTCAACTCTAAGATCTGTTTCATCGCGTTAAATGATCTTGCGGCACTCGTCAACCGCTAACGAGTTACGAACCCCACACCCAACCCGTCTGGTGCGGAGGTATTCCAACTGAAATAAGCAGCGACCGGCTATGGGCAACCGACGTTGGGTACCTTCACAGTGACGGTAGCGAGGGTGTTATCCGGCGTAGGTGTTCTTCCCTCTGATGCGTCTTGCAAATAGAAAGTCAGCCCATCATTACCCACTTGCCGGTTTTTGCTTTGCCATTGGGGCCGGTATGAGTGAGAATGCCGCCGACACCCTTGGGCGAGCCTACCCGAACCTCAACTGCCGTCGGACCATATGACCTGAGCTTCTTTGTAGCCCATTATGCCGCTATTGCCCTGTTGGCTTTCCTTGCTTTTGTCTTTGGACGCCGGTTTCAAGCTAAGGACATTCGGCTGTTGTTAGACCAACCTTTACAGCTGCAAGTGTATTCTCTGCTTTGAGGCTCTTTCCGGCCGAGATATCCTGCAGATAGAAAACCATCCCGTCAGTCACCCACTTTCCTGTAGCTGCTGTTCCGCTGCTATTTTGCCGAGCAAAGAGCGGCCCATCTGGAGAATCGACGTGTACTTCGATCAGATCTTGCTCGCTAAAGGTATAGGATATCGTGGTCACGCCCAGCCCTGAGCCGTCACAAACGCGGATAGGATTTGGATCAGCTGCAATTGTGGGTCCTTTCCCGTCCTTCGGCAACGCTTGTGCTCCAGTCGCGTCTGCGATCTGAGTTTCACGTGGAAGGACCAGTGTCCCCTTGTCTAAGTCGAAGAAGATGGTGCCTTCCGGTGCCGGCCGGTCAAGTGTCTGAGAAACTTTATCGTAACCAACGCTTGTCCTATCTACCACCTGCACCCGTGTATTGGGCGAACCTAATAAGTGAGGTACTAAGGGTTCACGAATAGTAAAAATCCAGTTGGCGAGCTGCTCGGGCGAAGAGATGAAGATTATCGCTTTTGGCGGATTATTTTTTCGAGACGCCACCAAAGGCTTCACTATTTCTGCCAACTTTGCTGCATGTTGCCAATTATAAAGCGAGCGCCTATTGCTGACGAATCCGTTTGCCGCAATCAAAGCGACTATGACACACCAAGTTAACAGCAACGGCCGACTTGCTCGCTCCAAAGAGATCCCAATTAGCAATACCAAACCTACCAACGGCTCCTGATAGTAGTAGACCTGCTGGTTACGGATCAAAAAGATCGGGGCCAAATACAAACCGATCCACACTAGAGGCACTAGTAACTTTCTCAACAAAGAACGAGCCTGCCACAGCGTGTAGATAATGATGAGCCAAAGAAGAGCGACCAAGGCAAACTCTAAGATTCGAGAGTTAGCAAGCATAAGACTTAGTCCACGCTCTCCCATAGCCGCCGCATTAGTCACCGAGAAGTTGCCCACCGTCGCAAGAAACGCAGTCGCCTGCCAAACCGCGACAGAAAAGGAGAGTCGTGGCGAGTAGATGGGGTTATTGGGGTTGAGTGGTCCAGTTAGGACATAGCGCAAAACGAGATAAGATGCAGAGACAATCACAAACGGCACAAATCGCGGGAACCAGTACAGGAGTTGGCCTTTCGCGTCGATCGGCTTAATGGCCAGTCCTAGAATCATCGCCGCCAGGATGCCGGTTACAATGAACCCATTATCCTTGCAGTAGACGCTGTAGGTACAGAAAACCAGAGTCAGAACGTAATCCCACTTGCGCCGCGTTTCGATATACCGAAACCAGAATAGAACGGTCAGCAGTATCGTCATCAGTAGTATCGAAGATTCATAGATATTGGTGTAGCCGATGATGGTCAAGTGCATCTTAGAGGCAGCAAAAACAACGACAGCTATGATTCGAGCTGGCCGCGATCGCACAAATTTCAACAAAACCCGGTGTAACAAGAAGACATTAAGGGCGCAGAAAACAAAGTTCCTAATGTGATACAGAGTTGGGTTAGGCGGTAAGATGAAGTCCCAGCCGATTAATGCAAGAAAGAATCCCGGACGGAAAAACATTCCATCTATGGAACTAAAAGCCGCCCGCCATAAATGCCTGCCCTGCTCCTCGTAGATTCGTAGTTGCCAGAAAGACTCGCCAAAGAAGAAATATTTAAAAGCG
Source organism: Acidobacteriota bacterium (assembly GCA_038040525.1). GTDB lineage: Bacteria > Acidobacteriota > Blastocatellia > Pyrinomonadales > Pyrinomonadaceae > PSRF01. The sequence continues at coordinate 64,971 of JBBPIC010000037.1, forward strand.
GGCCAGGAAAGCACAAGTAATAAAAGGCTGCACAAACTGCCTGTGAGAAAAGTCTCTTTGAGATGGGAATTCGAAGTCGGCTGCATTACCCTCAGAAGAGGCACTAAGATCAATGGGACCCCGCTTAAGATCGAGTTCGGGCTCTTGCATCATTCATTTCAAGACTGTTCGCTGAACAGTTTTGTACTGAATCACGCCACGTTCATGATCCCTGGTGACCTGGAAGACTGTAGCTGGCACAAAAGACTAAATACCGGGGAGCGCTCACCAAGGTCAACGGGGATTTCGACGATCCGATATCCTCGTTCGAGCGTCTTAATGGTTAACTCTGTCTCGATTTCAAACCCCTCCTCCAAATAACGGGAGGCCCTCGACGGCCTTTCGATTGAATGGGCGGTAACCAGATAAGATGTCGGTTAGATGCACCTTGAAACCAGAATTCAACACCCGCAAGAATAGTCTATTACCCAAACGGTTTAGAAACTTAAACTGACTTTGAGAGTGATCGTGCAATCTTGAGCCCACAACCACGTCGGCTTCATCATGAGCGATTGGCGCGATAAGGTCGTGAACAGAAGCGGCTGCATACGTTCCCTCTCCATCCACCATCACGTGTCAGCATCAACATGCTGAAACATGAAACGAACAACATAGCCTTTTCCCTGCTGTGATACAGGGAAGACTGTGGCGTCCGTGCGGCGACCCTCTTCAGCGGTCCGATCGGAGCTGTTGTTATCAAAAACATGAATATCTGGGTTCGGTAACTCAGTTCGAAATTGAGTTACTACCTGGCCTACGGTTAGTTCTTCGTTATGACAGGGAATAAGAATCGCCGTTTTCGAGTTGGGGAGCGCCGTTCCAGTCTCTGATAAGGCCATTAGGTTTATGCGTTTTGCGGAATCTGACCAGGTGTTTCCTGGTACTTTGCGGACTTTTAAGCGCAGGATACGCGTAGCACCCTCAGCCACGAGTTGCACACGAGAACCGAAGACTCCTCAGCTTGATTAAAGCCAGAAGCGTCAAGATCCGTTTCTGCTTGCTATTTTACTTGGCTGCTTAGGGGCAGCCCTCCTGGGTCAGTCTGACTGTGACGGTAGCCAACGTATTCTCCGGAGTGAGCGACTTCCCGCCTGTTGTGTCCTGCAGGTAAAACACCATTCCATCGGCTGTCCACTTTCCGGTAGTCGAAACGCCGCTCTGAGGTGTACCGGCCAGTTGGGGGCCGCCAGGGGAGTCAACTCGCACATCGGCAGACAATACTGGCGGCTCAAGCGTGTAAGCTATATGCGTTACACCCAGACCTGAGCCATCACACACCTTAATCGGATTAGGGGAGGCAATCATCGCCGCATGTTTGCCGGCTGCCAGGCGTGGCGGCGAAGGAATCGGACCCGCCGAGGCAGGAGGCGCCGTATTTGACGTAGTCGCAGCGGGTTTTGGGCCTTCCGGGGTCGAACAGCCCGCGATGCCTAGAACTACAAGGAGGACAATGACCTTAGGAGAGAAAGGAATGTGTTTGTGGCTCATTTATGAAACTCCGTTTAGTTTGAAAATGCTGGAAATCAAGTCGTTATTGGCGAAGCGCGAATTCTAACATGCATTAAACTGTTTTTGGTATCACCCTGGCAGGCGCGTGCTGATGCAGTTTGAAGAAATGTACCTAATTACAGAACCCAGCGCGGTAGCGCGGGATCCCGGAGGCAACTTCGCCGCAAGGTCGGCAATGCTTGTTAATACCGAGGTCCCTGAAGGATCCCGCGCTACCGCGCTTGGTTCTCTAGTTAGGTACGTTGCTCCAAACTGCATCAGTACCTGGCAAGCAGGGAACTTGCCGGACTAATCCTGGGCTGATGGGCTATGGAAGCACCGTTCATATTCATTATTCCAATTTGAGGCAAAGCCGAACTCCCCCAAAATAATCTATGCGGCGGATTTATTTCACCAGGTCTCTTCATCGGCGGTCTACGATGTTATCCTTGCAGCCTTCATTTTTGTCTGGCGGGGAAGTGCCAATGAGGGCTCACCACGCCCGCCTAAGGAGGCGCTGGTTGCCGGTTGTAATGTTGTCGACTTGGAATCAGAAGATGTGCTCGCACTCTTCAAAGAGCTTGGAAGATCTCCGGGGCTTTACCGCTCCAATTAGATCAGTCGTTATTGAGCGCCTCGCAACTGATTGTACAATGCCCAAACCTAAGATTCGGTGCCCACATCCTGGAGTAAGCTTGATCATTCTTTGAAGTGTTGCGATGAACTCTGCAGTTGACCAGCGAGATATGTTGCTCGCCGCGTGGAGAACCAACAACCGCGTCAGCGTCTTCCTGGTAGAGAACCTACCCCACGAGCTATGGGGAGCCAAAGTGCCAGGGGCTCCACGACGAACCGTTCGGATGATCGCCGGTCACATACACAATGCGCGGTGTATGTGGATTAAGACGCTGGGAGTGGAACACGGCATCGAGGTGCCGCGAGCCGTCGATCGCCACAAGGTTGGAGCAAAGGAGCTGATTCCAGCACTAGACCACAGTAGCCGCGGCATTATCAGTTTGCTGACGCTGGGTTGTGACCGAGGGGGCGCGATCCCAGCCTCCTCGTCGTATACCTGGCGCAACCTGCCCCTTGACGTCGGCCACGTCCTAACCTATTTCGTTGCGCATGAAGGTCACCATCGCGGGCAGATTGTCATGCTCGCCCGCCAACTGGGCT
>JBBPIC010000038.1:0-8321 GCA_038040525.1 Acidobacteriota bacterium
CGCGGAACCCGGACTCTTCTTTGACTTCTCGGGCAAGGCCAGTTCAACCTTTAGGCTTTGGTTTTGGTGCGCAAGCTAAAGCTTGAATTCTAAACCGCATCAGCGCCCTTTTAGCACAAGTGCTCGTGCAATTCAGACAGGCTTCTTGGGAATCTTCGACAGGCAGGAATGCCTGTCCTACTTCAGATACTTCTCCGGCAGAGGATTCTTATCGTCCTCTCCTTGCCAGAGATTGTGACGACCTACCAACGCTTCCCATCGTTCATCAATTGAATGCTATTAATTCCGCGCGCAAATGGTTTCGCATCAGTCGTCGCATGTTTGGAATCATAAGTGCTGAAGACATGTGCGATTTGTCCAAACTGCTCCGTAACCTTCGAAATTTCCTTTTCATAGAAGCCCTCTTTCTCGAAGAGGGGACTGCTGCGCTCAATGTAATCGTCCACACTCAGTACTCGAGAACCATACCCGCCAGCCTGTCGCCCAGTCGGAATAAGTCGCGCGCCGGGCGCGAACAGCTAGCGCATACGGTCCCAGTCGCGCTTCTTACCTGCCGGTCCGGAGATGACATCGTAGACTGCGGCAATGATCGAATCGATGGAAGCAACGTCTGCCGGGTTCGCGGTTGAAGGTGACGGGCTAGCCATCGCCTGTGGCGTGGGTATTGGCGATGCGGCGGGTGTTGGCTGCGCGGTTTGGGCGTGACCAACATTGACTGCGAAGCAAATGACAACGAGCAGAAAACCATATTTCGCGGACATTCTAAAGATCGTGACCTCCCGTTTAATGATTTCAGAGGCGACTATTAAAACACAAAGACCGAGCGGAAACCCCTTCAGGTTATGTTGTCGAGTTGGTAACTATTTGTTGGGCAACGGCGAGCAGATACAGGGGCACGACAGCAGGTCAATTAGGGCAAGATTAATTTGGAGAAGACTTCTGTGCTTGAAGCTCAGGATTTGATGCCAGGACCTGTGGAAGCCTCAAAGACCCAGCGTATGGAACGTGTCAATCAAGACTTGGTCTGCCATCCTATCTCTTACCTCTTTGTTGGAATCAGTTCCCGGCCATTTTTGAAGAATGATTCCGTTACGGTCGACGAGAATATGTGAGGGAACAACCATCATAGAAAGCGATTCAATCTGACTCTTTGTTGGAGCTAAAAAAGCAGGCGCGTTGATCCCAAGTGAGTCGGTGTATTTAAAGAATTTTGATCGGTCCTTCGAGAAAGTAAAAGAGACAAAATAATAGTTGATTCCCGCGCCTGCTAACCGGTCACGAATAGTATTCATCTCATCGGTACTTTCTCGACAGGCACGGCACACAGGTCTACAACGACTAACATTATTGGAGACTCTTTAACTAAATCTGCAAGCGATTCATCATTCCTGCCTTTAAGATTTGATAGGTCAACTTGTTCTCCACGCTTAGGTCCCGACGCAGGATCACCCTCCGATCGATAAGTCTCCCAATCAAAGCCTTCCGGAGCAGCAGGACTCCGAATAATCGACATCACGGCAAAGGCCGAAATAAACACCATGATGCATACCAAAAGCAGCTTGAAGATAGATCTTATCTTTTGAGGTATGTAGGGTGTCATCTCGTTAACCTCCCGATTCGGTAGTTAAGGTCCCGGCGTTCCGGGTTGAGCGATATTTTTCAAGTGAAGTCCGAAGGAAATTCAATCTTACGGCAGTACGCACTGTGGGTGCTTCAATAAATGAGATAGATTGTCTGACGCCGAGGTAGTCAGTCTCAAGCAGTTGTATAGGAAGACTATATGATTTCAAAAGCAATTCGTTGGACAGGACTTTATGTCTTGCGTCTTCATTAATGTCCCCGATTTTAGGTTCATATTCCCGAACCCGATTGATCGAGGCAATGGCCTCACTTAGAACACGAGGAGCATCTGTTGGGACAAATTTGGCGTAGCGATGCACGAGGTTTATGTGCCAATCAGCCTTATCTGTTTCATTAGCATTGGCTAAATCCTTTCTGGCCTGATAAAGAAATTCGACAATGCCATCGCGGTCATCCTGGGTGGCCATGGCGTCTACAACAAAAATACGCACGAAGGCCCGCAAAGTTGAAGGGGTATTAGCAACGATTCTCTCCATTGCTTGCCGATCACCGCGCTTGACGTGGGCGGCTGCGCCCATCCCGGCGAAAGTTGCACGCCAACTCTCCCAAGTACCATTCATCGCTTTGCGACCTGAATCGCTGATTGCATCCAGAATGCTGATTGCCTGATCATAATCTTTCTTCTCAAATGTCAAATAAGCAGCTCTCGCTAGAAGGTCATCTTTCTTAGGTTGCGTCGTTTCCTCTGCAGCCTTCAAGAAATCTTCTACAGTCTTGGGCTGTGTCCCACGGAATGTTTCATCAACTTTCTTCTCGCCGGAACACAAAACAGTCTGGCAGCGATTCACTTTCATTCGTACCAGAGTTATTTGCTGTGGAGGTAAATGATCGTAATGTTGAGATAGATTGCTCGCTATTCTTGAAAACTGACAGGAAGAGAACTCGTCCTCCGATGAGATTGTTGGGCGTAATAGCGCTTCAGCAACAACCGCTAATACTTTTGCCCGAAGCTCGTCGGACGGCTTAGGTCCCTTGAATGCAACCGAAACCAATGCAGTGAGTAAATTGAAATCGTATGTAGATCGCGCCGCTGATATGGCCTCGGCAAATAGAGCGTCCGACAATTGGGAATTAATCGGCCGCATTCTCCAAAGCAAAGTGGCAAGTCGGTAGGAGGGACTGATGCGAAGTGAAGCTAAGCCTAATTCGGCTGCGCGCTTTGGATCCAAATCAAGCACCGCTAGCGCTGCATCAATCAAGGCATTCGCATCTTCGATTTTCCCGGCTTTCGTACTAACGCTTGACTTTGGTATGAATAGAGATGTGAGTTTGAGACTTAATTGTTTATCGCGCGTGGAAATGATTGCGAGCAGCGCACGAGCTGTGGCAAGTCGTTGACTACGATCTTGGTCTTCATCCTGGCTTGAAGTGGCCTCTACCGAGCTAATCGCCTTTTGCATCCATTCACGAGCACGCTCCTGATCAATATCCCACCATAGTTGTCCCAGCCGACCTAAAAGCAGAGAGCGGTCAAAACGATCGAGTTTAGCCGCATCGCCGACCAGATCGTCTGTAATAGCTTCCGCCTTTACTAGCCACGGGTTTGGAGTTCTAACCGGCTCTTGCGCTTTCAGCGAGAGACTACAGACTGCAATTAGAATGCAGAGACAAACGCCAGGTAGAGGTCTCTTCATCAAATACACCTCCAGCTTCGACCTTCGGCTTTACGATCTTACTCCCAGTCAAACATCGCTTCTTGACACATTTCAGCTGGCGGGCATTGAGGTGGAGTAGGCGTAGGGCTAGGTCCCGAGTATACGTAGTCGCATACCCACGGCCCCAAAAGAATCGTCCATTCCCTTATATAGTTTGCATCCCCTGCTTGTGCATCTCCCCGATCCAACTTGAATTTCTGCAAATGGGCACGACCACGATTCAGCCTTAACAGAACTTCCGTAACTGCCAGCTAATACACCCAGCAACAGTGAGACTAGGACCGCGGGGTAAGCGAAAGGTTGAGCTGTTTTCTTGGACATGGCATCTCCTTGCATAACGGGATAGCCTGCATCCTTCGCCATAAAATCATGGTTACGATTGGATGGTGAGTGATAAAGGCCGTGAGAACCTTAAAGAGCACCAGAACAAGCGCATGATAATCCCATTCATAAAAATTTCAAGCAATTTCTTGCTTAAATTCTTGCTTAAAAACATCCGTGTAAAGCGAGCTCGAGAAAATCCGCAGAACTGTTTCGACGCCGAGCACTTCACGGCTGTCTGGCGGAGGGTCTTGAATGCCTACGATTTGCCAAATCCATCCACGGCGGTGCATGGACTCCCGCTTGACGTGCTCGAGGCAGGACGGTGACAACATGCCATTGCTGCCAGCATTCTGGTGCCAGGATTCTGTTTGACATGTCAGCAGCAACTCAGATATAAGGACAGCCCTCGCACGGTGACTATTGTGAACACGAGAATCCTTCAAACTTCCGCACATTTCTCTTACCGCAACTGGTATTGGCGCGGCACCACTTTGCTGGTGGTGGCGGTAATCCGCGAAAGGAACACGATGCGAGAGTAATTAGAACGCGCATAATCCATTTCGAGAACCCGCTGCCAGCATGTAACTGGAAGCGGGTTTTTTGTTTTATAGATACGCAAGTCTATTGATTTGCCGTGGTGGTCGGTGCTATTCAACTTGAGACACCGCCGAACTACCTGACTGACTTTGGACATTGGACTCTGATGGATCTTCAGCCTGCATCATTTGCTGAATTTGAGCACGCGGCGCAACGCGGCAACGTCGTGCCCGTTGTCCGGACGGTGCCGGCGGAATCGCGTACTCCAACCAGCGCGCTGTCCCGCATCACTGGCAGTGCGGCTTATTCGTTCCTGCTTGAATCAGTCGAGGGCGCTCAGCAATTTGCACAATACTCTTTTCTTGGCGCGGAACCGGAGATGGTGGTGCGCGGGCGAGGCGAGCTGACAATCGTGCAAAGAGGAAAGGAGCAGGAGATCTTAAAGGCCAGCGTTCCAAGTTTCCTGCGCAGTTACTTTCGCACGCACAGGCTGGCCCGCCGCCCGGGACTGGCGCCGTTCGTGGGCGGCATGGTGGGTTACCTGGGCTATTCGGCGGCACACTGGTTTGAGCCGGCTTTGTCGTTCGCCGGAGATCCATCAACGGACGATGCCCTGCTGATGTTTTATCGAACTGTACTTGCCTTCGATCGGATAAACCATCAAATCCTAATTACCTGCGTCGTGTTTACCGACGAAGCTGAGGGCTCAAGTACGCGGCTTCAAACACTCTACGACGACGCAGTTGCTGAGACTGCTCGTATCGAAGGGTTGCTTAAGGATGCCACTGCGACTGCTTTAGATCTTCTCGACTTGAAAGATGCTCATGAGACCGAAGCTTCATTTTCGTCGAACTGGACGCGGGATGGTTTTCAGGATGCAGTGCGTCGCGTCAAGGAATACATTGCCGCCGGCGACTGTTATCAGGCAGTGCTCTCGCAACGCTTTACCAAGCGCATCGCAGCTGCGCCGGCATCCATTTACGAGGCGCTTCGAGTTATCAATCCGTCGCCATACATGTTCTTTCTTCGCCTGGGCGACAAGACAATTATCGGCTCATCACCCGAGATGCTGGTGCGATGTCGTGGGCCCCGCCTCGATTATCGTCCGATTGCCGGCACGCGACATCGCGGGGCAAACAAGGCTGAAGACTGGCTGTTAGCTGCTGAAATGCGTGGCGACGAGAAGGAAGTAGCCGAGCATATGATGCTGGTAGATCTCGGTCGAAACGATCTTGGCCGAGTTGCCGATTACGGATCGGTCCAGGTAGATGACTTGATGAATGTTGAATCTTACTCGCACGTACTCCATCTCGTCAGCAGCCTGCGTGCACGTCTTCGCCAAGGCCTCGATCGGTTCGATGCCCTTGCCTCCTGTTTCCCGGCGGGCACGGTCACAGGTGCGCCAAAACTTCGCGCCATGGAGATCATTCGCGAACTTGAGCCGTCGCCGCGAGGTATCTATGCGGGCACGGTCCTGCACGCTGACTATGGAGACAACCTCGATTCATGCATCTCGATTCGGACCATCGTTCTTGAAGGGACGTCTGCTTCGGTGCAGGCGGGAGCGGGCGTGGTAGCCGATTCTGTTCCGGAGCGCGAGTATGAAGAGACCATCAATAAGGCAAAGGGCCTGATGCGAGCCATTGAGATTGCGGAGAAAGAATTTCGACGACAAGAGTAGAGGGAAGGCGGGAGACGGGAGACGGGAGACGGGAGGCAGAAGACGGGAGGCAGGAGGCAGGAGGCAGGAGGCAGGAGGCAGGAATGTTTTCGGTCTCCGGTCTCCGGTCTCCGGTCTCCGGTCCTTCGTTTTACGCAATGATTCTCATTCTCGATAACTACGATTCTTTTACTTACAACCTCGTGCAGTATGTGGGCGAGCTTGGCGAGGAGATTGTTGTTTGTCGCAACGACCAGATAGAAGTCAGTGAGGTGGAAGAACAGTACACGCCTGATCGAATCTTGATTTCGCCGGGGCCGGGAAGGCCGGAAGACGCAGGGGCTTCGCTGGAAATGATCAGATACTTTGCTGGCCGGGTACCCATCCTGGGTGTCTGTTTGGGTCATCAATCGATTGGTCAGGCTTTTGGTGGTTGCGTGGTGCGGGCCTCCGAGCTCGTTCATGGAAAGGCGTCCGAGATTTGTCATGACGGGCGCACAATCTTCGAAGGTCTCGAACATCGTTTCAAGGCCGGCCGCTACCATTCGCTGGTTGTCGAGCGGGAGACGCTGCCTGAGTGTTTGGAAATCTCTGCAGCTACGCCCGACGGTGTCATCATGGGAATTCGGCACCGGACGCTGAAGGTAGAGGGTGTACAGTTCCATCCCGAATCGATATTGACCGACGGCGGCAAGAAACTGTTGGCAAACTTTCTGAAATTATGACTGACTACCCAGCGAAAACTATCGCGTCAGCAGTGTTGTTGGAGACGGCGGATTCTCTACGATCGTTCTCTGTACGCTTGATGAGCGGCGAAAACCTCGAAAGACGTGAGGCTGCCAAGCTCCTCAACTGCATGCTTGAGGACTCTGCAACTGACGCGCAGATTGCGGCCGTACTGGTCGCATTAGCAATCAAAGGTGAAACGGCGGAGGAACTCGCTGGGATGGCGGGTGTCATGCGTTCTCGTGTGCTTCGCATCGAGTCTTCTCACACGAAGTTTATTGACACCGCCGGCACCGGATCGAGCGGCGCCAAGTCGTTTAACATCTCAACCGCCGCCGCATTCGTAGTCGCGGGCGCAGGTCTGGCCGTAGCAAAGCATGGTGGGCGCGCAGCCACAAGCCGATCCGGCAGCGCCGACGCTTTGACGGCGCTGGGAGTCAACATTGCCGCGTCACCCGAAGTCTCCGAGCGTTGTCTGAACGAAATCGGCGTCTGCTTCATGTTCGCGCCGCTGTACCACCGCGCGACGGCCCGGGTTGCCGCAATCAGACGTCAAATCGGCGTGCCCACAACTTTCAACTTGCTTGGGCCATTAACTAATCCCGCCTCGGCGCCATTCCAGATCATTGGGGTATGGGCGCAGGCCCTGGTCAAACCAATGGCCCAGGCGCTTGCCGCGCTGGGAACGACCAGAGCATGGGTTGTTCACGGACTCGATGGATTGGATGAAGTAACGCTCGCAGGAGCAACCCGCGTGGCCGAGGCCTACGGTGAAACGCTTAAAGAGTTTGAGATTAGACCGGAAGATTTTGGTCTTCAACAGGCTTTGCTTACGGCTTTGCCTCGCGGTGACGCGGAAACAAGTGCACGCTTCATCCGAGAAATTCTGGAAGGCGCGCGGCGCGACGAGGCCCGCGATTTAGTAGTCATCAATGCTGCTGCAGCGCTCTTTGTCGGTGGTGCAGCTTCCAACTTGCTCGAGGCGGCACGCATGGCGGAAGCAAGTATTGATACCGGGGCGGCCATTGGAAGACTAAACGACTTGGTGAGAGTTACAAACGAATGAATCCGCAAACCAACTTTCTTGAGGAGATTGTCAACCGGAAGCGTTCGCGCCTCGAAGACGCGAAAGCGAAACGGCCGATGGAGGAGCTGCGCACACGCGCAGTGGCGGTGCGGGGCATCTCCCAGTCTCACGCTCTCGAACGAGCGCTCACAGCCGATGGACCAACGAAAGTGATTGCCGAAATCAAACGCGCTTCGCCATCCAAAGGTGTCATCAGGGAGAACCTGGACCCGGGCCACCAGGCGCGGGCGTATGCGCGAGGCGGCGCTGCCGCGCTTTCAATCGTCACCGAACAGGACTACTTCCTGGGTTCCCTCGATGACTTACGTGCAGTTCGGGCGTCAACTAGTCTTCCAATCCTGAGAAAAGATTTTATTTTCGACAGTTACCAGGTGTATGAAACCGCGGAGGCCGGGGCAGATGCCTTACTGTTGATTGTGGCACTGCTGGAGGACGAACCGCTCCGGGAGTTGCTGTGCATCGCGCAGGACGAACTCGGTATGGATGCTCTCGTTGAGGTTCATACTGCCGAGGAATTGCGTCGCGCGAGGGACTGTGGCGCCAGAATCGTTGGTGTCAACAATCGAGACTTGACTACGTTCGAGGTTTCGCTTGGGGTTTCGGTTGAGATGGCGCGTATTGAGTATGAAGGCGGGAGAGCTCGGCGCCAGGCCGCCGAGGGCCAAAGCGGCGACAAGGCGCCGCACTCCAA